>JAZKFT010000014.1:0-250734 GCA_040386335.1 Bacteroidota bacterium | reverse complement strand
AAGGTGAAGATTTATAACACCATCAGGGAATTAAGTAATAAAGCTTACGAGATTCCTGCCTTGCGCAGTCTTGGCCACGAAATTTTTTCTGCTGGTAAAGGCGGAGGTTTCAGCTGGCTGCAGGAACATATCGGTGACGATTATATCGCGGCCTGGTTTGTGCCCGGCATAAAGGACGCAGCAATTGTTAACAGTGGTATGAACCGGTGGCATAATTACTATGTGGAAGGCATGAACTGGCTGGTACAAAATGTCGGAATCGACGGTGTTTATCTGGATGATGTCGCTTTTGACAGGATTACCATGAAACGGGTCAAAAGGGTACTCACAAACAATGGCCATCCCGGAATTTTAGATTTGCATAGCGCCAACCAGTATAACAAAAGCGATGGCTTTAATAACAGCGCCAACCTATACATGGAACATTTTCCATACTTAAATAAACTATGGTTTGGTGAATATTTTGACTATGAAAAAAATAGCCCTGATTTTTTCCTGACAGAAGTAAGCGGGATACCGTTTGGATTAATGGGCGAAATGTTACAGGATGGCGGTAATCCGTGGCGGGGGATGATCTATGGCATGACCAACCGTATGCCATGGAGTGACGGTGCTGATCCGCGACCCATTTGGAAAGTATGGGATGATTTCGGAATCAGGGGTTCGGAGATGATAGGCTACTGGAGTCCTGCCTGCCCTGTTTCAACCAGTGATCAAAAGGTGCTGGCAACAGTATATAAAAAGAAAGGGGCGGCGTTGGTTTCTATTGCAAGCTGGGCAACAGGGGACACCGTTGTTAAACTCAATATCGACTGGAATAAGTTGGGCATAGATCCATCCAAAGCAACGATCTCTGCGCCTGCTATAAAAGGAGTTCAACCCGGCAAGACTTTTTCAGTAAACGAAACGATACCTGTAGAAGCGGGGAAAGGATGGCTGTTGATTATTAAGTAAAGTCGAATAGTATGTGGATGAGTGTCGTTTCGTCCCGGGTTGCAGCTGAATAAATCTTACTGCAAGCAGCACGGCTCCCTGGTTCAGGTGAATCCGCCTGGACTCAGAATATTGCAGCGTCCCCTGCTGTAACAAATGAAATAATAAAACCCTTCAATTGCAGCAATTCTTTTACAGGCTTTTAGTATTTGCCAGGCATAAGGAATATTACGAATCCATGACTATATAGAACCTAATAATCGCCATGGTTCTTATTTCCATCGCAATGGTTCGTGAGGGCAAGAACCATGGTAACTAAAATTCGCAACTGCCTGCCAGTTCATGCCTGGCGATATTTTCGGCTACCTTCGCCGCAAGTTGATTTTTAATAGTTAACCTGAAATATGACTAAGCAAACGAGGGCTACGGCTATTGGATTTTTCGCTATCTTATTGTGGAGTTCCATCGTGAGTCTTATCAGGGAAGTAAGTCAATCCTTTGGCGCAACGGCAGGAGCCGCATTGATTTATTCCGTTGCTTCTGTGTTGTTGTTTTTTTCCGTTAAATGGATACCCTTACGAAAGTTTCCGGGAAATTATTTGGTTTTCGGGGCTTTGCTGATGGTTTCCTACGAATTATGTTTGGCGTTGTCTATTGGTTATTCAGCGAATAGTAAGCAAGCTATAGAAATCGGTATGGTTAATTATCTGTGGCCATCATTCACGATGATCGCCACGGTCATTTTTACAGCAAAAAAAGCAAACTGGTTGATTTTGCCGGGAATCGTTCTTTCAATGGTGGGAATAGTTTGGGTTTTGGGCGGCGATGAAGGATTCAATATTTCCGAAGTGTTTACAAATATTAAAACGAACCCCCTGAGTTACGGATTAGCTTTTTTAGGCGCTCTTCTATGGGCTGCATATTGCGTTGTTACCATTAAAATTGCCAGGGGGGTAAACGGTATTACATTATTTTTTATGTTGGTCTCGGTGGTATTATGGTTGAAATATGTGATTGTTGGTGATCAAAGCCATATGCATTTCGATTTGCATTCCGTTATTTACCTGTTGTTGGCCGGTGGCGCAATGGGTTTTGGTTATGCTGCGTGGAATGTTGGTATACTCGGTGGAAATGTAACTGTGTTGGCGGGTGCTTCTTATTTTATACCTGTTATGTCTTCTGCGCTTTCTTCTGTTTTATTAGCAACTCCGCTGGGGTTGTCTTTTTGGCAAGGTGCATTAATGGTTTGTTTTGGCTCAATACTCTGTTGGCTGTCAACAAGAAAACCGTCGGTGAAAATAGCTTGAAAGCCAGCTTTCATGTACCAGGGCTGTGTGCTGTTCTATAGTGGCAGGTAACGCAATGAGGCTTCGCGAAAAGCAGCTACCTGTTTCAGAAATCTTATGGTGGGAATAGTGTTCTTGTGACGTTTTTTTTGCCAATAATTTTGCTGGCTGCCGTATTCAAACAACTGATCTAAAGATCATACAAAATCAATTTTAGGGGAGTTAACGCATTTTCTATTCCCTTAACGGTTTCTTTGTTTGCGTTAAACTGGCTTAAATGACTGTTTGCAATCAGGTACAGCTTGTTTCTGAATTTGGCCGCTGTGGTTGGATCTGCAAAGGCAGGGTTGCCTTTGTCTATTACCTCTTCTAATACAACCGACTCCCTTTTCTGATCTAAGGTATATTTTACAACCGCATTGGAGGAATATCCATTTTTGCCGGAATTGTAGATACCATACAAACAATTTCCAGCAACAACCAGGCCATCAAGACCGAAGGCAAGTGTACTGTCCTGGTATCCCCGCAAACTGTTTATTTCTTTTGATTGAATATTTACCCGAACGATTCCTTTTCCATAATTAGCTATTGCCAGGTTATTCTCATCAAGAAACGCAATCCCATTCGGCCATTTAAATTTTAAAGTATCATGTAAAAACACCTGGAGATTTTTAAATGCCGGATCATATGTGTAGATGGAGCTGTGATAAGTATCTGTTATGTAGAGTATTCCGGATGTATCAATCAACAGGTCGTTAAACAATCGTGGTATTGTATCTGTGATTCTAAATTGATGCATGGTCTTCCCGGTACTAAGATCAAATGCATGAACCTGGGATGTGAATTCATTTCCTTTCCTGGTGTTTGATAATGACCAAAGGACAGCTCTTTTTGTATCTACTTTCATTCCAAGGCCCTCAAGGAAATGATCCTGACCTTCCGTAATAAAATTTGCCGATACACCATCCGGCATGATCTTAATGATTTTTTTCTGAGCGATACTGCTGATGTAAATGATCCCATTACCAGGATGGATGGCAATTCCCTCAGGAACCAGGTTAAGCTGGTTTTTAAACGTAAGAACCTGCTGTGAATAATGAGATTTATAACAAAGTATACCAATGAAGAGAAGAAAATATTTCATGTGTGATCTTATTTTTCATCCAGGCAATTGTTTTAGAAAAATAATAAAAAAATGCCGACGCAGGTTTTAAAGCTAAAATATAACAACCAACGGGCAACCCGCGATCGCAGCTCGTTACCAGGTATTAGTCATTCCTATTAGTTTAAGAAACCTTTCTTTGAATTGCACCCCGATCGGTAATTCAAACTTGTTTACCGTTACATGAGAGGCAGAAACTGCCATAATATGTTTCACCGAAATTACAAATGAGCGATGTATCTGTATAAAGCCACCCCCGGCTTCTGATAGGATCGTATCAAATTTCGAAAGCGGAATCAGGGGCATTAGTTTCCTGCCATCCTTCAATACGACCATTGTATAATTTTTCATGGCCTCGCAATAGAGTATATCATCTAAAAAGATCGGGTAATTCTTTCCATCAGATTTTATAAAAAGCTGGCGTTTTTCACCGGTGAACTCAGCAGTTGTTTTGTTAGAATAGGTAATAGCACTAATCGCTTTGTAGGCTGCTTTTGTAAAACGCTCAAAGGAAAACGGCTTCAGGAGGTAATCCGCTGCATTCAGCTCATAGCTTTCCACAGCAAATTCAGAATACGCTGTTGTGAAGATCACTGGTTGCCGGGGCTGCAGTATTTTCAATAATTGTAAGCCGGAAAGATTGGGCATATTAATATCCAGGAATATAATATCAACATCGGTATGGGTTCTTAAATGATCAATAGCACTCAAAGCATTGATACATTCACCGGCCAGTTGCAGCAATGGCGTTTGCGTTATATAATTCACAATGATCTTCCGCGCAATCGGCTCATCGTCCACCACCAGGCAATTGTATTTTTCTGGATCCATCTTTACTTAACGGGTTAAAATATCCAATTGCAATTTTAAAGTAACTGTATGAAATTTTTCATCCTTACTGATGGCCAATTCGTGTTTACCGGCCGGGTAAAGCACTTCCAGCCTGCGTTTCACGTTGATAAGGCCGATGCCCTGGGCTGATTTTGCTCTTTCACCATTGTAATTATTCTTAACAACGAGGGTAAACCAGTCATTTTCCACCATCGTTTTAATATAGATATGTACCGGGCCTGCCTTTATGAATTTTGAATGCTTAAATGCATTTTCAATAAATACAATTAATAGCAGAGGTGCAACCTGGTATCCGGAGTCAGCAGGTATGCTGTTTTCGAATGTTAATTCCAGGTCATCTTCAAGTCGTATCCGTTCCAGTTCAATATAGCTTTTTAGTGAGTCTAACTCATCGTTGATCGACACCCGCGGTCGCTGCGTTTCATATAAAGAATGCCTGAGAAGATCAGACAAACGGAGCATCAGGCCCGGCAGCTTATCAGATTTTTCCACGGCAAGGCCATATAGATTATTGAGTGTGTTAAATAAAAAATGGGGTGCGATTTGCGATTTCAAATTATTGACTTCAGCCATTAATTGCTGTTCCTTTCTTTCTGATTCAAATTGCTGGCTGATGTAGCCGTCTTTAAAGTATTTGCACGCAGTAATAAACAGGAAGTAGACCATTACAACTGTTACATTGTTAAGAATCATGTCCGCAAAGGTATTCCCCTTAAATCCTGGCTCCTTTTGCAAATAATAAAATTGAAAGAGGGTCCTGCCGCAGAGATATACTATCCAGCTCGTGGCACCCGAAACGAAATAAACGAGATACTTTTTATTTTGAAACAGGCGCCTGTACAACCATAGTGTAAAGTATGTTATGCCAACGAACAGGATCTCTGCAAGCAACATATACTGCAAAAATATTCCCGGGTAAAATTTAACCGTGATATAGTAAAGCCAGAAACGAAATATGGCATATCCTATCCAGAACAACAGGTGCCATGGCCAACGCCGGTACAGCAGGATGTTTTTTTGTTTCAAATTTTTAATGGAATCCAGCACCGGCGATTTTCATTTGTTCAAATATAGTTTTAATCTTTTCTGGCTGAGAAATGTATGTCCTTAAAAACGTCATTTCGTCCATCTGCAATGCGACCATTGATCCATGATATTTAGTGTAAGTCCGGGTATGCTTCTGTTGGTCCCTTTCTCAAAAAAGCAAAGCGTTGCTGTAATAGTTTGCATTCACTAAAACAGTTATCAAATGAAAAAAAATGTACTATTTGCAGTTGCCATTTTGATAATGCATACTGCTTCCGCTCAATGGCTGCCTCAAAACGCAGGCTTTACAAACGACACACTCGGCTTCTATGAGATGTCGCTACCTGACAAGAACACGGCATGGGCTGTTTGTTACGATGGTAAGTTGGGGTTACTAAGTGGCCGGCCCGTACTTGATTTTACCCGTACAACGAATGGTGGCGAAACCTGGATACCCGGTAAGATGGGTACCGACAGAACCCTGCGGTTCTCCAACATCAGTGCCATTAACGGGCAGGAAGCCTGGGTGGCCATGAACAAAATAGCTCCTGTGCCCAATAACCTGTTTCTTAGTTTTGCAAAGGGTGGCGGCATCTTTCATACAACAGATGCGGGCCTCACCTGGGAACATACTGACTCCGGCCAGCTTTTCAACAATAACTCCATTCCGCGGTTTGTGCATTTTAAGGATAAGAACCATGGTGTTGCTATGGGGGACCCTAATGGGGGATATTTTGAAGTGTATATCACCAATAACAAAGGCAAAAAATGGAAAAGGGTGCAAGTTTCAAAACTTCCGGCACCGCTTACGAACGAAATTGGCTGGATTAGCGGGTACGCTGTTGTAGGCAATACGATCTGGTTCGGTACTTCAATGGGAAGGATGTACAAGTCTGTAGATTTCGGCGAAAACTGGACGGTACACATTGTTGACCCCTTGCCGGGAACCTATGTAAATGAAATCGCTTTTCTTGATGATGGCCTGACTGGGGTTGCTCATTTAAGAGGCAGGAGCCGCACATTTGTGTTCTCCACTACAGACGGCGGGCTTACCTGGACAAATTATTTCCAACCCGCTAATTGGAAAAATAGCCGGATGACTGCGGTGCCGGGAACCAGGGCATTTGTATCTACTGCTGTTCATCCCAACCCGATGTTCCAGGGTTCTGCAGTTTCCTATGACGCCGGACAGACCTGGACAGAAATCGAAAAGGACGCATCAAAGGCTGTATGCAGGTTTTTTGATGCCCATACAGGTTATGCCGGTGGTTTTTTTCAAACAACACCTTTCCAGGGCGGGATATTTAAATCACAAATCGATTTTCAAATCAACGGAGACCATGATAACAATACGCAGGCACAAAATAGCGGCGGTGTGCAAGATCTTGTCAGCGAAAAAAGGGACGTGGCCGACCTCGTAAAAGTCTATCCCACACCTGCAAGGGATATTATTAATATATCCCTGGAAGGACAACTGGCCGGCACCACCAGCGTAATAAGAATTATTTCTCTTGACGGCAAAGTGGTGGAAACACGGCGAGTTAAAGCATCAGGCCTGGTACAGATAGACATACATAAGCTGGCTCCCGGGATGTATGTGTTGCGTGTTGAATCGGCTAATCAAACCGTCAGTAAAACGATCACTGTATCAAGATAGTGGAGTAGTAGGCGTGAGAAAAAAGGGCAACTGCGTGTTGCTCTTTTTTAGTTCGTTTAACCCAAACAATAATTATTAAACTGTATGTCCCCAAAAAGCTTATTTCGTCCTTTTTGGTAAAAAATATTAGTGGGTAGTCATAATTTAACCGCAGCGAACACATTTTACCATTCACCTATACTTACATGAAAAATTATTTATTGATATCAATGGCTGTGTTGTGGGCCAGGCCCTTACTGGCGCAAGTACCCTTTAATTCCGCAGTGCCAAACGGCTATACGAAGAAAGCCAAAGTCTCAGAACAGGTCGGCTTAACAGAAGTGACCATCACCTATCATCGTCCATCGGTTAAAGGACGTGAGGGAAAGATCTGGGGAGAGACCGTGCACAAAGGCTTTATAGACCAGGGTTTTGGTAAACGCAAACCTGCTCCATGGCGGGCAGGCGCTAATGAAAACACGGTGATAGAATTTGATGACGATGTGAAAATAGAAGGGCAGCCATTACTAAAAGGTCGTTATGGTTTTTTTATTGCATACGATCCACAGGAAAGCACAGTCATCTTTTCTAAAAGGCATGATGCGTGGGGATCGTTTTTCTATGATGAAAAAGAAGATGCTTTACGGGTAAAAGTGAAGCCATACACTATTGAAAAAAGCGTCGAGTACCTGGAATATGAATTTACCGCGCAGACACCAAACGCCGCTACGATCCTGGTTTCCTGGGAGAAGCTGGCCATACCCTTCAAGGTAGAGGTGGACCATCTCAGGCAGCAGTTTAATGCTTTGGTTGCGGAGTCTCAAAATCCAAGGGGCTTTACCTCACAAGGTTTGAACATTGCGGCTGCATGGAGCCTGGAGAATAATTACCAACTCGAAAAAGGCCTGGAATGGGCAACGGTTGCAGGCGGCCGCAATTTTCCCGGCGACCCCAATTCATTTAAGGCATTCTCCACCAGGGCGCAGATTCTCGAAAAGCTTGGAAAGTCTGATGAATCTGCAACAGTTATAAAGGATGCTTTGCCTTTCGGAACTGTTTCTGAGCTTCAACAATTGGGCAGACAACTTTTACAATTGAAGAAGCCAAAGACAGCATTAGAAGTTTTTCAGTTTAATTATAACAAGCACCCGGATCAATTTATAACCCTGGTAGGGATGGCCCGGGGATTTTCTGCAAACGGGGACTATGGTAAAGGCCTGGAGTTTGCCAATAAGGCTTTGTCGCTCGCCCCCAATGATCAAAATAAGCAGGCTGTTCAGGCTATGATCGATACATTGAAAGCCGGTAAGGATATTAACCTGTAAAGTTTTTTTTCGTTAAGTATAACAACGAACCGCAACTGGCGCAGTGTGAGCAAGCGGAGTGACAAAAAACCGGGAATGTTCGATCTATCTACGGGTGACATTTTGATGGAGAAGAGATCGCATTTCAACCAGGCATCCCATTTGATACATAGTATTTTTCAATTTTTTAATACACATACCGCACAAAGGCTTCCATTGCCTCGTAATCTGCCAGGCCTAATTCATCGTACCGCCTGGCGGTTTCGCGGTTGCGTTCTTCGGCCCTTACCCAAAATTCCCGTTCATCATCCCCGGGGAAAACAGGCCTGTCTTTTTGCGATTGATGTTTAAATATGGCATTGCGTTTGCGCATGACCTCCTGTGGTGAGAGCGGCACGGCCATTTCGATCTCATGTATCAGGAACTCATGCCAGGCGCCCCGGTACATCCACAGCCAGCAGTCGTTAACCCAGGTCTCTGTTTGTTTCAGCCGGTTCAATGCAGCTACTATAATATTGAAACAAACGATATGGGTACCATGCGGATCGGCAAAGTCGCCTGCGGCAAAAACCTGGTGCGGTTTAATTTTTTGCAAGAGTTCCATAGTGAGTTCAATATCTTCTTCACTTACTGAATTTTTTTTCACTTTGCCGGTTTCGTAGAAAGGCAGCGCCATGAAATGGATATTGCTATCTGGCAGGCCTGCATACCTGGCGCCGCTTATGGCTTCGGTTTTGCGGATAAATCCTTTGATGTTTCGAATTTCAGTTGTGTCAACCTGGTTGGGCTGCTTGGTACTGATGAACTGTCTCATTTCCTGATAAAGCGCGGTGAGGTGACGGCTGTCCTTGCCCAGGCTTTCTTCAAAATCGATGGCAAATTCTACATAGCGCAACACATCATCATCCCACACTGCAGTATTGCCCGAAGTCTGGTAGGCCACATGTACCTCATGCCCCTGGTCTACCAGCCGTATGAACGTGCCACCCATTGAAATGACATCGTCATCAGGATGGGGCGAAAACACCATCACTCTTTTTTGTGCCGGTATGGCCCGTTCGGGACGCTGACTGTCATCGGCATTCGGTTTGCCGCCGGGCCAGCCGGTAATGGTGTGTTGCACCTGGTTAAAAATATCTATGTTGATATCATACACCGGTCCCTTTTCGGTAGCGAGCTGCGCCATACCATTTGCATTATAATCCTGTTCCGTAAGCTTGAGAATTGGCTTCCCGAGCACACCGGCCAGCCAAATGACGGCTTTCTTTTTCAGCTGGTTATCCCATACACAGTCTTTAACCAGCCAGGGCGTATCGAAGCGGGTAAGTAAAGAAGCGGAGCCGGCATCCAGCACGAATGCCACGTTATCGCAAAGCTGGAGATAAGTGGCCGGCACGTCAGCCGATAGATCACCTTCCACCGCTTTTTTGATGATGGCCGCCTTCTTTTCACTCCAGGCCATCAGGATAATTTCGCGGGCTTTAAAAATAGTGCCGACACCCATCGTAATAGCTTTGCCGGGTACATTCGATTTTCCGCCAAAATCACGGGCAGCATCGCTTCGGGTAAGGTCGTTCAGCGTTACCAGCCTGGTGCCTGAATTTGGGGCAGATCCAGGCTCGTTAAAACCAATATGACCTGTTCGGCCAATACCGAGTAACTGGAGATCGATGCCTCCGAAGCTTTCAATCTTTTTTTCATATCCGATGCACCAGTCAGCTACCTCTTCTATCCGAATAGTTCCATCGGGTATATACACATTGCTCTTGTCGATATCAATATGGTTAAACAAATGTTCATCCATAAACCGCACATAGCTCTGCGCTGCGCCAGGCTGCATGGGGTAGTATTCGTCAAGATTAAAAGTGATCACATTCTTAAAGCTCAGGCCTTCTTCTGAGTGTAGCCTCACCAGTTCGCGGTAAACATTTACAGGTGTGGCGCCTGTAGCCAGGCCTAATACGACGTTTTCTCCGGCAGCTTGCTTGCTGCGTATCAGCCCTGCAATCCGGTGCGCAACCTCTACGCAGGCGGTTTGCTGATTTGGATAAACCGTAGCCGGAATTTTTTCATACCGGGTTTCTTCTAAAAAATTAAGTCTTGCCATAAAGAGATAACAGGATTTGCTGCTTTAATGAAAGGATGGATGGTGTCAATTCCTGGATTTCAAAACTATCATAGTGGCAACTTTTGGGGTTTAGATATCGTGCTTTAATCTTTTAAAATTGTTTAAACCCCGGGATTTAAAGGCCTCGAAACTTTTGCGGGGCTTTGTTTTCAACAAGATTGAAATTTTTAAACCTTATTTCTAAAGCTGGCCTTTACAGGTGCTTCTACCTTGCTGCTCAATAAATTCCCCATCAACTACAACACAATATGAACCCATCAAAAAACACCGGCACTGCTCCGGCAGGCAACTTTGTACCGGTATTAATTATCAGTGTCCTTTTTTTTGTTTTTGGCTTTGTTACCTGGGCCAATTCCATACTCATTCCTTATTTGAAAATTGCCTGCGAGTTGAATAACCTGCAGGCATACCTGGTAGCATTTGCTTTTTACATTGCCTACCTGGTGATGGCCATACCTTCGGGCTGGCTGCTAAAAAAGACCGGGTTCAAAAAAGGGATGTCGGCCGGGCTGATCATTATAGCTGCGGGGGCATTGATTTTTATACCTGCAGCCCTCACCAGGCAGTACAGTTTGTTCCTGCTGGGTCTGTTTATACAAGGCACCGGGCTCGCGGTTTTACAGACAGCTTCCAATCCATATATAACGATACTTGGCCCTATCGAAAGTGCCGCGAAGCGTATTTGTATCATGGGTATTTTCAATAAAATAGCCGGCGCCATTGCACCCATTATCCTGGGCGCTATTACGCTGAAAAATGCAGATGGAATCACCACCATGTTAAAAACAATGAGTGTTGCTGAAAAACAGGTACAGCTAGACCAGCTTGCCCACCGGGTGATCCTGCCATATTTTACCATTATGACGGTATTGGTGGTGCTGGCCATCCTTATTTATTTTTCCAGCCTGCCCGAAGTAGAAACAGCCGGGGATGAGGCTCCAAAAAGCAGTACGGGGCGCCAGGGTATATTACAATTTCCGCATTTGATTGCGGGTGCTACAGCCTTATTTGTATACGTAGGAGTGGAGGTACTGGCCGGAGATTCCATCATTAATTATGGGGCAAGCCAGGGCATCAGTATGTCCACGTCCAAATTTTTTACAGCCTGTACTATGGCGGGTATGGTAGCAGGATATATTATTGGAATCATTTGCATTCCCCGGTACCTGAAGCAGGAAAAGGCACTCACCTTTTCGGCTATTGCAGGCATCGTATTTTCTATACTGGCCATCGTTACCAAAGGCTATACATCTATTTTTTGTATCGCTTTGTTGGGGCTGGCCAACTCCCTGGTATGGCCCGCTATCTGGCCTTTGTCTATTAAAGGTTTGGGCAGTTTTACAAAAACAGGTTCATCATTATTAATTATGGGTATTGCGGGTGGTGCGGTGATACCGCTGTTATACGGATGGCTGGCCGATATCTTAAGCCTGCAACATGCATATGTGGTGTTATTGCCCTGTTACATGGTGATCCTGTATTTCTCTGTTTGGGGACACAAGCTGAAGCCCGCAGCTGGGGATACGTCTTTCGTGTTGAAAAATGAATTGGCGGCGTAATTAGCTCATGGCTCCGGTTTCTAAATGAGTTTCATTGTTTTTTTTATCGAGAATATCAATTTTCCGGGGCTGCTTCAAAATTATGCGGCAGTCCTATTGGGTACGTCTTTTCAGTGGGCTTCATTCCGATGTTTCGCATTAGTGTCAAATTCTGGCAAATAGGGCTGCCCCGCTTGGCAATCTTTAGGTTAAGAAATGGCTCATTTTCAAATATCACTCCTTCGGAGTTTGGCCCCCATAAAACCTATGAATGTCTATATTAATGACACCTCTTCGAGGTTATTAATGCTGAAGGCATGATTCTTCACGTACTACAGACAGGTTACGCCGCTGGCGTAATTTCCTATTCATAGCAGGGGTGATGCAGATTTTTGGTCTCAGAAAAATGTACGCCGCTATTTTATGTTCATAGCCCCGCACCCTTGCGATGAGGCATGAGCCCAACGGGCTCATATGTTTATAGAAAAAAATGAAATTCGGACGCCGACTCCAAAGGAGTCGCATGTGAAATAGATGCCTGATTGTACAAGGAGAAGCAATTCCTGGAATTTGTTCAAGCATTTCAGCAAGAGTAAATAATCTCTCTAATTAAACTTGTACTTAATCCCAGGAATAAATATCTTTTTGAATTAGCAGGCCCCAACGACTCACATGTGACCCTTTTAGGGTCATTGAATTTCTAAGATTTCATTTTCTATAAACATGTGAGCCCGTTGGGCTCATGCCTGCAATTTTAGTCAGCTTGCTAACTTAATGATTGTCCAACGGAGTGGAATATCGCGGTGGCGACAGTCAGATTATTTATCCAGGTCATATTTTGCCACATCCGGCAACTCATCCACTACTTCCTGCCTGGTTACTGTATTGCGATCTGTTTCGAGCAATAAGGAGCTTCCAGCAATTTTTGATGCATATGTTTTTCCCTGGAAAATAATGGGCAAATTACCATAGCTGAACAAGGCTTTGCTTTGAGTGCCTGTTACCTGCAATGCTACCGGTTTTGCCGGGTCTAATTGAGCCCGGATATCCCATTCACCGATTTGCCAATGAGAAAGTCCATTGTTAACAGGTAATACTTGGATTACTTCTGGTTCGCCTTCTTTAATTTGGATAATAGTCAGGAATCGGAATTTTTGTGCTGGCTGTGAGGTAATGCCGGCATGCCATTGCTCTTTATATTCTCTCAATTTTCCGCCCTCTCCTGTGAGCTTCATCCAGTTTACGGCCGGCTCGGCAAATTGGTGATGCACATTTATCTGCAAAGGGGTGCCTGCAAATACACTGGCGTTTAGCTGCGCGGCTCCGGCTGCTACACTAAAATGCTGTTGGTTTGTATTATTTGTTTTCTGAACATGAATGGTGTCATACGGTGCATGAAATTGGGTTGTCCATTTTACCGGGCCCTTAGCTTCCAGCTCATCATATAACACAATATAACCACCATCCAACTGCAGCATATGCCTGCGGTACAATGTTACATTGGGGTTGCCATGGCCATTGGCGGGTGATGGTGTTACATTAATTTGCCGGAACCGATCCAGCCAAAATTCGCTTTTGATATTGCCATAGGCATTGCTGGCGTCACCCAATCCATATTGGATATGTTTCCCGGAAATAGAGCGGGCAATCCACCCATAGCCTTCCTCGCCAAGTTTTTGCCCTATGCTGTCGGCCAGGATGGTACTGTATGCCCTGGAAGTACGGTAATCCAGCAGGTTATGTTTATCACTGAAATTGCTATAATAGCCGCTGGCTCCCAAAACAATCCTGCCGTTGTTAATAATGGTGAAGGCATTTTGTGCTGCGTGCCCATGACCGGATGAACCGAACGGACTGCTCAACAAATAGCTGCTCAGACTTTTATCCGGATCAGACAAATTCTCGTGCATCGCGACAACACCCACATCTTTAAATGTTTTTGATTTGGGCAAATCTTCCGGCGACTGCTCACGAAATTTTTGCGCCTGATTATAATTGAGTAACCTGAATAATAAGTAATCATCCGTGCCTGTAAAAAATTCCGGGTTGCTTGTACGTACCTGTTTTACATACCAGTTTAAATAAGGATTGTCATTTTTTAAAGCCAATGCTTCAGCAAATAAGCCTTGCGATTTATTGACGTTTGGCATGTTCTCCCACATGTCGCCCGTGGCCGTGGATGCAGCTTTTGGCGGGTTGGTATAGAGCATGTAATCCGGAAGGTTTTTCATCCATGGCATTTTAAAATAATCTACACCTGAGCAATCGCTGAAGAGCTGTGAGAGATAAATCAGCGACCTGTAATTGACTTTAAAATAACCATTGCCTTCGTGCCAGCCGCCGTCTGTTGTTCCAAGTACCGGGAAACGCGCCGACCATACTTCATATAAATAGCTTAACCACTCTTTGGCCTCCGGAATTTCGTTCACCACCGGTATGGTGCCGATAGCCAGGTTACGCATTGTGATTTGCCATACATGGTTGTCGCTTACATGGAGCTCAAAACGGTTGGGTAAATGGTCATAAATGGCTTTGGCCCTTTTCTTAATCATCCCTTTAAATTGATCTTTCTCATCACTGGACAGGAGATCATAACCTACGTCATAAAACCAGCCCAACGCTTCCAACACGGCTCCGCTGTTGAAATCTTCGAAGGTTGCATAATGTTTATCGGGATCCATTGCAAGGATGTTCAGCGCCCTTCTTTTGGCATCCTTTATAAATGCGTCGTTGTGCGTAAGTTGGTAAGCGATACACAAATCCCGCACAGGATTGCCAACCAGGTCTCCAAAGCCGTGGTACATTCTGTCCATCAGGCCCCTTTTTTCAAGGCCCGTTTTCCCTGTTGTGTCGATATCACGCATGGGCTTTTCTACCGGCAGGGGCGCCTTCATCAGCTTTTCGGCATAGGTGATGAATTTCTTTGCTTCGGGATTGGCTAAGTTCCGGGTGTAGAATGCCTCCCCGATCGCATGCATATTCCATAGCCTTGGGTGCGGCTCTTCATTTCGTTTGATGACCTCAGCCAGCGGCGGTGAAACCTTTTCTGCTGCATATTTCTTATCCACCAAAAAGTCGTACACAGCCGACCAGGTCCATTTACTGGTACCTTTTAGGGCGTAGCCATATTTCCAAAACCATTTGCCCGGCTTTAATGCCTGGTGCAGTGGATACACGGCCCAGGCCTGGATATTACTTTTAATGACGGATGTTTGAAAAGACTTATCCATAGCCAACATCACCTGGTAGCGAACATTGCCAATGTTGGCGTCTTCCGGCACCAGGCTGCCGCTTTCCATTGGGAATACCGTGTTTTTTCCATCGGTCGCAGGCCACAACAGGGCCGGCGCATTGGTGGGTACCGTTACACCATTGACAGGGTAAGGCCATTCGCGTACGCGGGCATGTAATTTTTCGGCGGACAATTTAATGACCGGAGATTTTTGCTGCGCAAAAGCAGGCATCGTCCATACAGAAAACGATAGTATCAATATTTTTTTCATATACTCTTTAGTCTGCAGGAAAAAAGTTCCTTGAAAATTATAGGCCGCTGTTAAAATGATCACCATTGCTACGGCACCATTTTTTTAGGTAATTCCGCAGGGCCAGCAATTTGTTTCTATACAATGTATTTACCGCCAGGTTAATCATCTCACCCGGGTCTTTTGCGAGGTCAAATAATTGTTCCCTGGGATTGCCTTTGTTGTAGACGATATATTTAAAATTATTTGTAATAACTGCCCGGCCACTAATGCCCAGCAGCACATCATTGTCTGCAAAATCCGTTTCAATAACGAGTGTATCCCGCAGGCTGGTGGCGGGCTGCGTTATTCTTTTGCTGATGTCGGCACCTGTTAAATAAGCAGGCGCTGCAATGCCCGCAAAGCCGCAGATGGTCGGTATGATATCAGTGCCGTTGCATACGAGCATATTATCAGTTCGGCCCTTCCATGCACCGATATTCGAAATGATGAAAGGCACTTTGGCAGCCTCTTCATATAGAATTTGTTTCTGATTCCATTTATGGGCCGCATAACCATCACCATGATCAGCTGTGAAAACAATGATGGTGTTTTTTTCAACGCCATATTTCTTAAGAGAAGCCAGGACCATTTCGATGTAAACATCCACTTTTTCAACCAGGCGGTTATAAGCCCAGCGGTACTGCCGCCATTGTCCATCGCTCCAGTTGACGGTTGGGTACGTGCGGAAACTCACTTTCTGCTGCTCCCGAACAACAGGTGGCTCGTTTGCCGGAATGTTCCAATTGGCAGGCAACTGCGGGCATAACGATGAATCGGGTGCAGCGCCCAGCACGTCCATCTTTAACGGATCAGCGCGGGCCCACTCACATATATCATGCGGGTTTAAAAAAGAGGCAACCAGTAAAAAAGGTTTCTCCCTGTTCTTCCTGATAAAACTGGCGCAAAACGATGGAGTGGCGGCATCATTGTAATCCAGGAAATTCGTATTCTGAATGGTTTCGAAACCATGCTGGCTGATTTTACCAACAGGCACCGGCAAGTGCCATTTGCCTACATACCCGGTTTGGTAGCCGGAGTTCTGAAATATTTTTCCCATCATCAGCAGGCTGTCGGGCCACTGGCCGTCTTTCTCATCGGCATTTCCTACAAAGCCGGTCTGGAAGGGCATTTTGCCACTCATCATAGCCGTGCGGGAAGGTGTACATAAAGGTTGCGCACAATAGGCTTTTGTAAAGCGAACACCATTGGCTGCGAGCTTATCCATGGCGGGTGTATGGAGGTCTTTATTACCCGCATTGCTCATGGCATCCGCCGTTTGCTGATCCGTAATAATGAGTAGAATATTCGGCCGGGATCCTATTTGCGCAATACCGTTAACCCAGGCAATACAAAGAATTGCCTGCATCTGCCATCCCCGCTTCACCCAACTTTTCATAATGGTATCGTTTAATATTAACAATGCCGGACCGCTTATCGTGTGGACACATCTTTGCCAGGCAGGATTGGAACGCGGATGACGCGGATATTCACGGATAAAAACAGTAAACAGAAATTCAAGGATACTTTCACCGATAGCAATTTCCAAAAGCCCAATTTAAAACGAATAAATCCAGGTTCGCAGAATAAAAAATCCGTTGTTATCCGCCTAATCCGCGTCATCCGTGTTCTTATAAAATTGTGTACACACGATAGGCCGGGCCGCGGGGCATTTTGCTAGTGGTTTAGTAGCCTGGGTTTTGACGTGTGATGCTTTTATTGACGTCTGTTTCGTTTTGTGGAAAAGGGTATAGCTCATGCTTGCCCGCAACAAAATTTGTAAAAGCCGGGTACACATAGTTGCTGCGAATCGCCTTCACTTTTGTATTGGTTTCAGTAATTTTTTCGCCCAATATATTCCAGCGCACCAGGTCTGCGCGACGCATGCCTTCAAAGCAGAGTTCCCAGGCGCGTTCCTGCTGGATCGCTTTCAGAAAGTTATCCTTGCTTAAGGAACTGAGGTCTACCATTGCGGCTGTTGGCTTGGGCACCAGCTTCGCAGTGACGGTAGCTCTTACGCGGGTTCCGGTGCCCATGGCAGAATCTACAGTTATGGTAGGTAATGAAGTATAACCGTAGCCACCGCTTAGTAATGCAATGCCGCTAACCCTGGCGGAAGAAAGCGTGGTTGCCGCAGCAGCTGCTCCGGTTCCGCCGCCGCCGCTGATCTCTATGGCTGGAATGGTGGCATAACCCGAACCGCCGTTGGTGAGTGTGATGGCTATTTTACTGCCGGGTAAATCGAGGCCAAAGCCCCTTCTCCTAACGAGGTTGACAGCATCATAGGCAAGCACGTTAGGCCCGCCGTTGAGTTCATTTTCCACTTCAGCACGCATCAGCAGCAAATCGGAGTAACGCATGATCACCGTATTGATATGGGTATAGGTTCTTTCAATGCTGGCATTGGTACCGTATGGCCTGCTCCATTTGGCAGCAGTCCAGCTTTCATCGCCCCTGGCGGTGAACAGCTGTGTCTTACTGCCGTTTGCAGCGATGGAGTACGGGGCGATCGCAAAATCACGTCTCCAGTCGGCCGTATCGAAACTGTTATAAAATGGCCGGACTGTTAAGCACCTGCCGATGCTTCCTGCATATAGGCCTGTGGCGGTTAATGCTCCATTGTAGTATCCAAACCAGGAGCCATTTTGCGGGTTGCCGGATGGATTGTAAAACGCCACCTGGAAAATATTTTCTGTAGGGTCGAGTACATGCTGGCATTGGTTAATAAATACCTGCGCATAGTTTGGATTTAACTTGTATATATTGGCAGCCATCACTTCATTGATTTGTGTTTGAGCAATCCTGTAAAAGTTCAGGTAATCTGCGGGGCGTTTCATCGTGCCATCTGGCTGCAACGAGTATCCGCCCGCAAATAGAGCCACCCTCGCCAGTAAAGATTTTGCTGCCCATTTATTCACCCTTTCATCGGTGGGTAAAGTGGCGGGCAACATATCTGCTGCGTCCTGCATATCCTTAATGATCTGTGTATAGATTTCAGAGCGGTTTACCAGTGGCGTACTCAGGTTATCGCCGGCTTGAGAGGCTTTTGTTTTAAAGGGAACATCACCCCAAAGGCGAACCAATTCGAAATAATAGAAGCTGCGCAGGAATTTGGCTTCTCCCAACATCCTGTTCAGTTGGGTCTTTTGGTCTGTTGTGCCGTTTTTATACAGGTCCATTTGTGGAATCTTTTCGATGACCGTATTGGCCCTGTCGATGCCTGCGTAAAAGGCACTCCATACCGCGTAGAAAATGGGTGTTTCGGGTATTCCCTGGTAGTGGGCAGTCTGGCGGTATTGGTCGCCTGTAGCGCCGGAAATCTGGCCAATATCGGTATCGTTGTCAAACACCATCGGGATAAACCAGCCATAAGTGTTTACAGACGACATGGTTTCGTACACACCAAGCGTAGCCATATAGGCTTCATTCACATCTTTAAAAAAACTGGCGCTGGTAAAATAAGAATAGGGCTCCACCTCTAACGCTTTTTTGCAACTGTTGAAGGTGATTGCCAGCGACAAGGCGCATACACCTGTTATTGTTCTGATGGCAAATAATCTATTTTTCATGGTAAATATTTTGGCTGTTGCTGAAATGTGATTAGAATGAAAGGCTGAGTCCTGTAATAAACGACCGGCCTCTCGGATAGGCGCTAAAATCCACACCGGGTGTAAGTGCATTCCTGATAACACTTACTTCGGGATCGTACCCGGAATAATTGGTAAACACGTGCAGGTTGTATGCAGTAAAATAAATACGGGCGTTGGCGATCTTAACCTTGCTAAGCCATTTTTTTGGAAACGTATAACCGAGGCTCACATTATTGATCCGAAGGAAGGATCCATCTTCTATAATGTCGTTGTACAAACGGCCGGTAGCATTGCCATTGTAAACGGGTTGTGTTTTACCGGCATTGAGATTGGCCAATGCTGTTGGGTCCGTTACTTTAACCCCTGTTGCAGGGTTAATGGTGGTCCACCGGTCTGCAAAAATGGCCAGTGTATTTTGATAATCCAGGTCCAGCCTGGCATTGTTCAACACGTTGGCGTTGTAGATATCATTGCCCACGGCAAAGTTGAGAAACACACTCAGGTCGATGCCTTTATAGCTGAAGTTGTTGCTGATACCGCCGGTGTATTTCGGGTTGGCGTTTCCAATCGCCACCCTGTCAAGGTCAGTAATAGCGCCGTCTGGTTTGCCACCAGCACCGCTGATATCTTTAAATTTGATAAAGCCCGGCTGCACCGTGATATTATCTTTTGTAACGCCGGTTTTTAAAGTATATGCGCCGGTTGTGGCGTTATAGTCAAAGTCGCTTACCTGGTACAGGCCTTCCTTTATATAGCCATACATGATGCCGACCGGCTGCCCCACCTGCAAAATATAATCATTAGTTGTGGTGTAGCTGTTGGTAAGGAGTTGCGTTTCGCCCTGGCTCAGGCCCAGCACTTTTGTTTTGTTGAAGGCAATATTGAAATTGGTATTCCAGGTAAACGCTTTGCTTTTAATATTCGTGGTATTTAAAGTGAATTCAACACCACGGCTGGATGTGGTGCCGATGTTCTGGAATTGAGTAGTAAAACCAGCGCTTGCCGGAATGCGTGTATTGTACAAAAGATCTTTGGAGCGGTTGTCGTACACCTCCGTGGTGAGCGTAATCCTTTGACTGAAAAGTCCAAGGTCCAGGCCAATATTGGCTGCCTGCGCTGCTTCCCATTTTAGCCCGGGGTTTGGAATGTTGGATTGGTAAGCGGTACCCACTACCTGGTTATTCAGCGGGTAAATACCACTGGTGAAAATACCCAATGAAGCATAGTTTGCGATCCTGTTATTGCCAGCCTGACCATAACTGAGGCGCAGCTTCAGGTCGGAAAGCGCCGGTATGTCTTTAATAAATTTTTCATTGATCATTCTCCATGCCAGTGCCACCGAGGGGAAAGTACCCCATTGGTTTTGGCTGCCAAATTTTGAAGATCCATCTCTCCGCACGCTTGCCGTGAGTAAATATTTATCATTGAACGAATAGTTGAGCCGGCCGAAAAACGATAACAGTTTATCTTCTTCAGCATAGGTAACCGGGAATGCGGGAATCGTACCGAGCGACAGGTTATTCCAACCCAGGTTGGAAGCCGGGAAGCCCGACGCACTTACAGACAGCCCTTCGATATAATTTTTCACATACTCCTGGCCGATGGTAACATCTATTTTATGCGGGGTTTTAAACACGTGCGTAAAACTCAGCGTGTTGTTATAATTCAAACGATTGGTGACGTCCTGGGAAATAGCGCCTGTCGGGCCGCCGCTGCGGATGGCCAACAGGGAGCGGGCATCATTAAATTCTTTGGCTTTGTTACTGCCATCCACGTAGCTGATCATCCCCCTGTACACCAGGTTTTTACTAAAATTATATTGGAAACTAGCATTGGCATTCAGGGTTCTGATGGTACGCTCCCGATGCTGGGATTGTACTTTGATCAGCGGACTTTGAAAAGCTGGTGACGATTGGTTGGGGTCCAGTGGATCCACCTCAAAATCACTCAGTTGTTGATCGGTGCCCAATTTGCTATTGACAGGCCTGTATTGCAAAAGGGTTTGAAGCATACTCAACCGGGCATTGCCACCCTCCTGGGTACCCAGGCCGGAAATTACCTGGTTGGAATAGTTTACGATCGCATTCACCGTTACCTTATTGCCTATTTTATGGTTTACGGTAAGCTTCGCGATGTTCTTCACCGCACCACTTTCCTTCATGATTCCTTCGTCGTTGTTCCGGGAGTAGAACACATTGAATTTGGTTTCTTTACTCCCGCCGTTGATGCTTATTTTATGGTATTGGCTCACCACCGGATCGCCAAATATTTCCCGTTGCCAATTGATCCCCGGCCGATTGCCGAAGTAGTATTGCAGCGAATCGTATGGACCGTAATTGGTTTGAAAGCTTTGCACCTGGGCAGGGGATAGGGCCCTTTCGTACATTAGTGACAGGTATTGGGAAGGCGTGAGTACCGGGATTTCGTTCGTTAATTTTTTAACCCCCACATAGCCGTCATAGTTAACGGTCACTTTCGTTGCTTTTATTTGTTTCGTGGTAACCAACACCACACCATTGGCACCCCTGGCACCATAAATAGCCGTCGCAGATGCATCTTTCAAAACATCGATGGATTCGATATCCATGGGGTCGAGGAAATTCAAACCGTCTGTTTGAGGTACACCATCCACAACATAGAGTGGTTCATTGCTTTGGGTAATGGAAGAGCCTCCACGGATTTTTATGGATGGGTTGGAACCCGGTGTGCCATCAGACATAGCCACCTGTACACCCGCAAGACGCCCCTGGAGTGCCTGTGCTATATTGGTAACCGGCACTTTAGCCAGTTCATCGCCACGGATGGAGGATACCGCACCCGTAAGATCTTTACGGCGTACCTGGCCGAAGCCAATCACCACCACATCATTATTGCTGTTTTTTGCTGCGTTATCCAGCAGGGTAACGTCGACAGTGGTACGATTATTCACTGCCTCTTCTTTCAGTTGTGTACCTATATAAGAAAAGATAAGGGTTGCAGCCGGTTTTACCTTTATCTGGAATTGGCCATCATTACCGGTAGTCGTTCCATTTTTAGTGCCTTTTTCCACAACACTGGCACCCTGGACCAGGTCGCCGGTTTCGTTTTTCACTACGCCTTTTACTGTAATAGTTTGTGCAAAAAGGGCCTGGCATACCAGTAATAACCCTGGCAGGAGCAGCAGGCGCTGCATTAATATTTGTTTGGTTGGCACTCGTTTCATTAGTGTAGAAGGATTTTAATTGTGATCGTTTATCGCCAACGAATGTACTGCGGGGTACCAGCAAACCATTTCGAATTCGTCCAGAATAATAGCAATATTGATGAATTACAAAAAAAGCCGGGTGTGACCGGTGATGCCTGAAAGCCATTGAAAATCAATGCTAAAAAATGGGTTTCGATTTTTAAACTTCAACAATATTGAAATAATTCAAGTGAAAACTGAAAGGCTTCCCCGGAGGGCCGATCTACTTTTACCCTCATCAAAAACGCTTTCATTCTTCTTATCAAATATCCCCGTCATGAAAAAAATGTTCAGGCTACTGCTGCTCCCGGCGATTGTTTTTGTTACTAATAGTAACGCGCAACCGAAACCGCAAAGCGAACCGGCCCAATGGCTTACAAATGCCTGCAATACCATTCATACCCAATTGCTGCACGCAGCCGAAAACTACCAGCCCGGGCTTAATCCAAGGTCGGTAAAACCAGATGGTACGGTGCGGCTGGCCCCATTGTCTGACTGGACCACCGGGTTTTTTCCCGGTAACCTTTGGTATGGGTATGAGATCACCAAAGATCAAAAATTGGCTGGCTGGGCTGAAAAATTCACCCTCGCCCTGGATAGTATCCGCTACCTTAAAAATACGCACGATCTCGGGTTTATGCTGTATTGTTCTTATGGTAATGCCTACCGGATCACTAATAACAAACAGTACCTGCCGGCACTTACCGACGGCGCAAAAAACCTGGTGTCACGTTTTAGCCCAATTACCGGCGTGATCAGATCCTGGGATTTTGGTGACTGGAAATACCCTGTGATTATCGACAACATGATGAACCTGGAATACCTCTACTGGGCTACCGGTACATCGCACAATCCAATGTATGCCAATGCAGCGAATACCCATGCGCTCACTACAATGAAAAATCATTTTAGGAAAGACTACAGCTCGTATCATGTGGTGGATTACGATCCGGCTACCGGTAAAGTATTGCAGAAGCAAACCCACCAGGGCCTTACGAACGAATCGTCCTGGGCACGTGGGCAGGGATGGGGTTTATACGGGTATACCATGTGCTACCGCAATAGTGGTGACGCAAGATTCCTGGAGCAGGCCCAAAAAATTGCCGGTTTTATTATGAAGCACCCCAGCATGCCGAAAGATAAAATACCAGCCTGGGATTTGGATGTGCATAACGCCCTTGATAAGGAATTCCCAGCTGCAAGAGATGCCTCGGCGGCAGCAGTGATTGCCTCGGCATTGCTTGACTTGAGTACGCAGGTAAAAAATGGTCAGCCTTATTTTGATTACGCCCAGGATATTTTGAAATCCCTTTCCTCAGAAGCCTACCTGGCAAAACCTGGTGAGAATCAATACTTTTTACTAAAGCACAGCGTAGGGGCTTTTTTATACAATTCAGAAATTGATACGCCTATAAACTATGCTGATTATTACTACCTGGAGGCTTTGAAAAAATACATCTCCCTTAAGAAAATTGACTCAAAGGAATTGAGCCGCCGTTAAAAAAGCACTTTCTACCATCAATCAGGGTGTAAAAAGACGACCGGTAAGCTTCTGAGTTCATTTGAAAACTGTATGGCCTTCCATACAATGAAGAAGTACATATGCTTCCGGCGATTCAAAAGGCCGGGCCAGGGATTGTATTACCCAAAATCTGCCTGGCGATTTGCCGGTGCATGTACCCGGATTCCAACGGTTTATCCACTATTACTAACGCCATACTATTGCTCCAATGATTGCTCCATATTAAAAAAAACAAAAAATCAACAAAATGAGAAAAGGACTGCTTGCTTTGTTTTCTGCCTTTGCTGTGCTTGAAGCAACGGCACAAAACACCCAATGGGTGTATGACTTTGGCACTGCCTCCGCAGCGCCTTATACGTCCACTACCTACAGTACCGGTTATTTGCCCGCTGCACAGAATGGTGGTGGCAATGCGGGTGTAAGGGCGTCGTCTGCTACTGAAGGCCCGGTTGAACTCATAACTACAGGTCTCGCCGGTGGCAGCGGGGCAGAACTGAAAATGACTGGCGGCAGTACCACCACGGGCGCCAAGTTCGGGCTTGCTACTTATAGCGGAACTGTTGTGGGGACATTTCAATGCAGGATAAATGTGGGTGCCGGTACCAATGGGAGATTTATAATATACTTTGGCAACGGAGCTAATTTCACCAGCGGCAGCGGCATCAGCGTACCGCAAACATTTGCTTCCTTAAGATTTTCGCCTGGTTCCACCGCTGTGGGTCTGGATTGGCTGTCATCGGCTACAGCCCCAAATTATACAACAACAGGGCTTTCCCAAACAACGATT
The DNA here is from genome assembly GCA_040386335.1 of Bacteroidota bacterium. Lineage (GTDB taxonomy): Bacteria > Bacteroidota > Bacteroidia > Chitinophagales > Chitinophagaceae > JAZKFT01. The sequence continues at coordinate 226,226 of JAZKFT010000014.1, read as the reverse complement.
AATAAGAACCAGGCATATACCTTGAAGTTCTTTATGAACAACAGTAACAACGCAGCCTCTTATATAACCGGCAGTGGCGTCACCTTAACGACACATAGTCTCCCTGCAGGAACTTTTGATATCTGGATCGACAATGTAAAACTGCTCACCAACGCAGACCCCGGAACTGGTTTACTGCCACAGGGAACGATTATTAACGGAATGAATTTGCTAAATGTGGGGGCAGGTTCATCGGCTCCCGTAATGTATATCGATGATATCAGTTATACGAATTTTTTGACTGCCACCCCTCCGGTAGCAGTTACCAATACTATTCTCAATATTAACTATGAAAACGGCACCGCTAATTCGGGTATTGCAGGAATAAATCCTACTGATGCGCCAGCTGTTGATGCCGCTTATATGATCGCCCCGGGCGCTACAGGCAATCATGGCGTTGCTCACAAAGTGACGCTGGGCAATCCCGTTTATTATTCCGATGGTGCATACAGGAGTGAGTCAGATGCTGTTTCTGTTCCACAATACCGTTATTTACCAGGAGATGAACGCCGTTATGAATTCAGTGTGCTATTGAAAGACTGGGAGCAATGGAATAGCGCCAATCCTGCCTATGGTGATAATATTTTCCAGTTAAAAATGTCGGACGAGCAGTTATTGCCCGTAAGAATTCTTACCAGGCGCAATTCCATCGTTACCCGCAACTATACCGAGCAAAACGACCTGGTAACCGATTTTCGCCCCTATATTAATCAATGGATCCATTTCAGGATTGATGTAAAATGGACGACAGACAATACCGGCTATTTAAAAATATATACAAAGCTCCCCGACCAACCGGGTTATAACCTCATGCTGGATCGGGATAATTTCGTCACTTTTACCGGCAACGTAGCCAATGGAAATGTGGGGTACGTCAAATGGGGGGTGTATAGAGAGGCAGGCACTGATGCCAACGGCAATGTGATCACGAGCGACAATGCGCTTACCCGAATTGCCCATCATGATGATATAAGGATTTTTGAATTAAATAATGCCAGTGCACCGGTACAAATCTGGGGCAATACTTTAAATGGCAATGTTGATTTTACATCGCCGGTTACGATAGGAAATACGACCCATCCCAACATCGCCACCGATGGAAGCACAACGCCTGACTTTTTTTATGGCGCCAGTGGTAGCGGCCTCAACAGCGCCGGTGTAATTAGCGGCCGGGTTTTACTAAATGGATGGACGAACAAAATAGCTGCCACAGACCCCGCTACACCTTTTAATCCTAATCAATATTTTGAGTTCAGGCTGCAACCTGCGAGCGGGTACAAGATAGATTTTTCTAATCTCAGATTTACAGCGAGAAAAGGTAATACTGCCGATCCCGCCACATTCGTAATTAGATCCAGCATAGACGGATTCGCAAGTGATATCACCGCACCTCAAACCTTTTCCGGTACAGCAGCCACACTACTCACATACGACCTGTCTCCTTTATCCAATGTTAAAACACCCATCACCCTTCGTTTATACTGGTACGGGTCTAACAGAACCGGTGGAATTCCTTTGGTAGGCATCGATGATTTTACTTTCAACGGCCAGGTTAAGGCTGTGCTTCATATACCAAGCACAACAGATATAACCAGGAACACGAATACGGGCTTATGTACTTATGCAGCCCAGTCCGGTGAATTGGACGTAGCTGCCTTGAACAGTTGCAGTACCGTTTCTTACGGCTATTCACTCACCGGAGCTACTGTAGCCACCGGAACTGGTTCATTAGCAAATAAAGTGTTTAATAAAGGTGTTACCACAGTTACCCTGACTGCAACAGACGAATGCAATAACGCAACCAGTAGTTTCACCGTTACCGTTACCGACAATGAGTTGCCATCTATTACTGCACCGGCAAGTATCAGCACCATTAATGATGCTGGTCAATGTGGTGCAACCGTAGTATTGGGTACACCGGCAACTTCGGATAATTGCGGTGTAGCTTCCGTCAGCAACGATGCCCCGGCCATCTTTCCGATAGGTGCAACAACAGTAACCTGGATTGTTACGGATACGCATGGTAATTCCAAAACCGCAACACAAATCATCACGGTAACTGATACAGAAAAACCAATCATAACAGCGCCTGCGGCCATTGTTGCCAGTAATGATGCAGGGCAGTGTGGTGCAGCTTTAACGCTGACGAACCCGGTTGTATCCGACAACTGTGGTATTGCCAGTATTACTAATAATGCCCCAACTGTATTTCCTGCAGGTACAACGATCGTTAGCTGGACGGCCGAAGACGTAAACGGCAATACGGAAACCGCTACCCAATCGGTTACGGTTGTTGATGGAGAAGTTCCGGCATTAACCCCTACCACTTTCGTTTCGCTTTGCCACAAAACAAGCGGCAATTATTTTATACCCGCCGCCACCGCCACGGAAAATTGCAGTATCAGTACAATTGCTTTTGCAATAAGTGGCGCTACATCAAGAAGCGGAAACGGCCTTGATGCCAGTGGTAACTTCAACATAGGCGAATCAGTTGTAAGATGGACCATTACCGATAATGCAGGAAATAGCAGCACAACTACTACAACAGTTACTATAAATCGGAAGCTTTCAGCCAGTATTGCTGATGTGTATGCTGTAAACCCCGGAGGAAATACCAATACCATTTATTTGGGTTACGGCCCCACATCGCTTACACTTAACGCTACACCTGAAGGCGGCACAGCACCTTATACCTTTTCGTGGAGCAACGGTGCCACATCTGAAGACATTGCTGTGAGTCCGTCAACGCCGGTTGTAAACAGTTACACGGCAACAATTACCGATGCAAAGGGTTGTTTCATTACCGTAACTAAACCTATAACCGTAACCGATATTCGGTGCGCAGCCGGAAAAGTGAAAATATGTCACGTTACCAGTTCCAATCATGATAACGACCTTTGTATTTCAGAAACCAGTGTAGCTGCTCATCTTGCACATGGTTGCTACCTTGGTGCTTGCCAAAGCATGGGTACTATCGGCGACGGGGGCACTACTACAATTGCACGGCAAAAAACAAACGGGTTCACAGCAACAGTTGCGCCTAATCCAACAAAATCTGAATTCCGGATAAGCGTAACCGGCGACAATGAGCAACCTGTCGTTGTACGTTTATTTGATGTTGCAGGGAGGGTAATCAAAGTAATAAAAGCAGATGTGGGCCAAACAGTATTTTTAGGCAGGGAGCTGATGCCGGGGGCTTATTTGGCAGAAATAACAAACGGAAGGAATAAAAAAGTTTTGAAGTTGATCAAGCAATAAAATTATGAGTGATGAATAGTGATCAGTAATCAGTGATCAGTAATCAGTAATGAAGGGCTTAACTGGAGGAAGCAGGGTGGACGTTGTTACCGGTTATTTTCTGCGCCATCATCGCATTAGGCATTGCTGGTCACTCATCCAATCAATAATATCAATCCAATTAAATATCACGAGATGATGAATTTGAAAAAAATAGCTATCCTGTCTTTCCTGTTACAGATCGTTTGGTTTGGCAACGCACAGGAAAACCCGCTGGGCAAAGAAAGTTTTAGCGCTATCAACCTTTCTTACCCCGGCCTGGAAAAAGTAAATCAACTTTTTAATGCTGGTAAATATGAGGATGCAGGCAAAGAACTGTTGATGTATTATCGCAACCGTAAAAACATCCGGCATCCTGAATTTAATGTTGGTGAAGAGACCCGGTTTAGAGGGAAGGATATTGGCAATGCCAACCAGGAAAAAGCTGACAATGCATTACTACATAAATTTCAACCTCAAAAAGGTTATGGCTTCTACGATTACGGTAAAGACATTAACTGGCAGTACTGGCCCGTAAAAGACAACGAGGTTCGCTGGCAATTGCACCGGGTGTATTGGTGGCAACCAATGGGCCTGGCCTACCGTGTAAGTGGTGATGAAAAATATGCAAGCGAATGGGTTTTGCAGTTTCGTGATTGGGTAAAGAAAAATCCATTAGGCCTGTCGGAAGATAACGACCGGTATGCCTGGCGTCCATTGGAAGTTTCGGAGCGGATACAAAGCCTTCCCGGCACATTTAATTTGTTTATTGCCTCACCAAACTTCACCCCGCAATTTTTATTGGAGTTTTTAAACAGTTACCACCAGCAAGCCAGTTATATTCCTTTACATTATTCAGACCAGGGGAACCATCTTTTATTTGAAGCGCAACGTTTACTGTTTGCAGGCTCCTTTTTTTCTGAATTTAAAAACGCACCAGCCTGGAGAAAAAGCGGTATAGACGTTTTAAATACCGAAATAAAGAAACAGGTTTACCCGGATGGTATGCAATATGAATTATCGCCCACTTACCATATCGCTTCCATTGATATTTTTTTAAATGGTTATAATGCTGCAAAGATGGCTGGTGTTGAAAAAGAGTTTCCAGGAAGCTATAGTAAAACCATTGAAGATATGATACTGGCTGCCGCCAACATATCTTTCCCCGACTATAACAATCCTATGTTTGGTGATTCGTGGCTTGTGGAAAAAAATGCAAGAATGAAACAATTTCTAAGCTGGTCGAAATCATTTCCTCAGAATAACATCATCAAATATTTTGCAACCGATGGTAAGGAAGGGGATATGCCAAATTATTTGTCGACAGGATTAACAACTGCCGGTTTCTATACTTTTAGAAATGGATGGGACGAAAAGTCAACGGTAATGATTCTAAAAGCCAGTCCTCCCGGCGAGTTTCATGCCCAACCAGACAACGGTACCTTTGAACTTTGGGTGAAGGGGCGCAATTTTACACCTGATGCCGGCTGTTATGTGTATAGTGGCGATGCAGAAATCACTAAACTAAGAGACTGGTACCGGCAAACCCGTGTGCACAGCACCCTAACGCTGGATAATGAAAATATGCTGATCACCAAAGCCACGCTGAACAAATGGGAAACCGGCAAAAACTTAGACCTGCTTACCTATACAAATCCGAGCTATACCGGGTTAAGTCACCAGCGCAGCGTATTGTTCATTGATCAGAAATTCTTTTTGATCATTGACCGGGCAACCGGGAAAACCACCGGTAATACAGGTGTGCATTTTCAGTTGAAAGAAGACAGTAAGCCGGTTTTTGATAAAGAACAACATAAAGTGTACACTACCTATTCCAATGGTAATAATTTACTGATTCAATCTTTAAATAGCGATGGCATTTCGATGACTGAAGAAGAGGGCAAAGTATCTTATGCTTATCGCAAAGAAATACCGCGCCCGGCATTTGTTTTTGAAAAGCCAAAGCGTGATGAGAAGGAACAGGTTTTCTTGACAATCGTTTATCCCTACGATAAAGATAAAGCGCCACAAGTATCTTTGGTTGAAGGAAAAGGTTTTGATCCGGCTACAGGTAATTTAGATGTCGTTCTTAGCATTAATGGTAAGAAAAGAGCGTTGTCGGCGAACCTCAATAAGTAATGTGGAAGAAAGTACAACACAAATTAAGTGTGTATAGAATTTGATTTTGAAAGCCATTACGCCTTCCGTCCCGAAGATGCCCAGGAGATGAACCAGCTATTTTAATGAGCAGCCTTGCCGTGTGCCGGATTTTTCTGATTAACCAGATAAGGAATATATGGGTATATAAGTTGATGCCGGATACACCCTTATATGCCCTTATATTCCTTAAATGTTTAAAAAAACTTGACCCTTATTCAATCACTTTCTTTCCCAATTGTTTCTTGGCCAAATATTCAGTAGGCATACAATCATAATACTGTTTAAAGGCAGTGGAGAAGTAGGAGGGGGAATTAAAGCCCGACATATAAGCTATCTCGGCAATGGTATGCCGGCGCTCTTCCAGCAATTCCACGGCTTTCTTAAAGCGTATCCGCTTAATAAAATCAGTCACCGACTCACCGGTAATCGCCTTTAGTTTGAGGTACAAATTGGAACGGCTCATACCAATTTCGCGACTGAATTTATCTACAGAAAAATCGGGTTCGGAAAGATTGGTTTCAACAATAGCAATGGCGTTCTTTAAAAATTCCTCGTCCATGCTGTTAAACGCCACCTTTTCGGGTATTACTTCTTTCGAGCTTAAATAATACTCTCTTAACCGCCGGCGGGAACGCAGGATGCCCTGCACCTTGGCTTCGAGCAGGTTAATGGAAAATGGCTTGGTCATATAGTCATCTGCTCCCATCTCGAGGCCTTTAATTTGCTGCCCGGTTTCGGTTTTGGCCGTGAGTAATATCACCGGGATATGGCTGGTCTGAATATTCTTTTTCACCCGTTTGCAAAAATGAAGCCCATCCATTTCAGGCATCATCACATCGCAAATAACAAGGTCTACCTGCTGGCTTTCCAACATCTCTAAAGCTTGCTTGCCGTCGTAAGCAGTTTGGACAGCGTACATAGAACCGAAATACGTAGAAAGATAATCTACAATATCATGGTTGTCATCCACGATCAGCAATTTCTCCATCTCGCCTGTGCGGACCGGCCCGGTTTGCGCTTCGCTGGCTGCAGTAGTTTCATCCGGATCATCCTGCATGGCGTTGAAGGCGACCACATCTTTTTCTGCTGGCGTTGGGCTGGAATCGTAAACCTGTGAAGCGCTATGTTCATCAGCCTGGTAGACTTCATCTGCCAACGGTATTGTTACTGTAAAACTGCTCCCTTCACCAAAACGGCTTTGAACGGATATCTGGCCATGGTGCAATTCTACCAGGCGTTTTGTAAAAGCCAGGCCCACGCCGGAACCCAGGTTCATCTCGGCATTATTTACCTGGTAATAGCGATCGAATATTTTATCAATATGTTCCTGTGCTATTCCCTGCCCGGTATCGGTAACGCTGATGATGGCCTCCGATTCGTTTTTAGAAAGATCTATTTTGATGAGCCCTCCCGCAGCCGTGTATTTGAAGGCATTGGATAAAAGATTGAACAATATTTTCTCCATGGCATCTTTATCGAAAAAGAATGTCAGCCCGGCTTCGGTGCTATTATATTCAAATCGGATACGGTTTGTTTCTGCCAGTGGTTGGAAGGAACTATGTATTTCATGGGTGAAATGTACCAGGTCGGCTTTGGATACCTGCAGTTTACGGGTACCCATTTCTGTTTTCCGAAACTCGAACAACTGGTTCACCAACTGGTACAGCCGCCTGGCATTGAGGAACATGGTTTTATATTGTTTGCCCAATTGCTTGTCGGCGGTTGGCTTGCGCATCATTTCTTCCAGCGGCGCTAAAATAAGCGTAAGCGGCGTGCGGAGTTCGTGCGACACATTGGTAAAGAAATCCGTTTTGACCTGGTTGAAATAATCCAGCTTGTCCCGCTCCATTCTTTCCATTTTCAATTGCTGCAAAGTACGTTTGCGCTCGAACAGAATGCGGTACGTGAAATACGACCCGGAAGCTATTAACACAAGCACCAGGAAATAGAAAAGTTTCGTAGCATACCAGGGTGCCAATATGGTAATTTTCAATGTTCTTACCGGGCTGGTTTCGCCATTCGGGCCAATAGCTCTCACGGCTAATACATACTTGCCGGACGGCAGATTCCGGTAGCTGGCTTTCGGCAGATCAGCCTGTTGCCAATCGGCATCAAAACCATCCAGCTTGTATTGGTAACTGGTTCTGCCGGCCGAAATATAGTTGAACGCATTAAACACAATGGTAAACTGTTTTTGGTCGTGTGCCAGCTCCAGGCTATTCGTTTTATCAATGTGCACTGACAAAATACCGCTACCATCATCCGGGTTAATGGCTTTATTCAATACTTCCAGACCGGTAAAGGATACTTTGAGCTGCAGTTGCTGTTGCCGGATGGTGGAAGGATAGAAATAGGAGATGCCATTGATGCCGCCAAACAACAACATGCCATCGCTTGCTTTACAAAATGCATATAGGTTAAACTGATTGCTTTGCAGGCCATCTTTGCTATCGTACCACTGCAGGCTTTTTGTGTCGGGGTTCAGGCAGGCTATGCCCCGGTTGGTGGTGATCCAGAGATTGTTTTCCTCATCGGCGATAATGCCGTAAATAGTGCCTTTCAAGAGTTCAGGGCGATCTGAGGAAGTTATAAATGATTGTCGGCTTTCATCGAATAAATTCAGCCCGTTGCGGGTGCCGATCCATATCCTGTTTTTTTTATCTTCTGCAATACAATTAACCACTTCATTGCTCAGCATGGAACCTGGAAAAACTGCGAATTCCGGGTTGTCGGGCAAAAACCAGGTAACGCCATTGGTGGTGCCGGCCCAAATTCGTCCACGGGAATCCTGGAACAAATAGGCAATTTCGTTTGAACTGAGGCGCTTGCCTGCCTTATCAGCCACAATATGGTTGAAGTCCTGGCTGGCTGGATCAAAGAGATCCAGTCCCGTGCGGGTCCCAACCCAAATTCGCGACTTGTCATCCTTCAAAAGCGCATAGACCATATCGCCCGATATGCTTCGTTGGTTGTTTTCGTCATGCCGCAAAACGGTGACGCGCCTGCTTACAGGATCCAGAATATCCAGGCCGGCATTATGCGTTCCGACCAATAGCTTTCCCTGGTCGTCGAACACGATGGATTTTACATTATTGGAACTGAGCTCACTATGCCCGGATTCATTATAACTGTAGTAATCGATGGTGTTGGTCTGGCGGTTCCAATAATTTAAGCCCTTATCATTCGTGCCGATCCAAAAGTTGCCGCGGCCATCTTCTTTGATCACATTCACTACCTGGTCGTTCAGCGATAGTTTGCCGCTGTTTTGATTTAGCAGGTTAAACTTGATGTCGTCGGGATGGTAGTAATTCACCCCTCCGTAAAATGTTCCAAGCCACATCCCCTGTTGTTTATCCTGGTACAAACAGCGCACAGAATTTTGACTGATGGAATACGGCGTGGCGGGCTGGTGAGCGTAGTTTTCAAAATTCCCGGTCTTTGGGTCAAGTATCGATAGTCCCCTGAAAGTGCCTATCCAGATATTACCGCGGGCATCTTTTTTAATGCACCTGACATCGTTATTGGGTAAACTTTTTTCTTGCGACGGTGCGGCTGTGTAGTGCTCAATAGCGCGTTTTGATTCGTCCAGGCAAAACAGGCCATTCCCTTCCGTACCTACCCATAAACGCAGCCCGTCAATAAACATATCGTTGATAAGCTGTTTGCCAGGAACCAGTGCTACTTTTTCGATTTGGTTACTGCCATTTACAAATTTGAATAGGCCGGCATCGGTACCGGCATAAAGGGATTGCTGAAAATAGCACAGGCTGCTGATACTCCGGATGCCGGCACCGGCTGCTTCAAAAGGGTAGGGCTTCAATTCATTTTTTGAGGGGTCGGCCTGGAAAATTTCCCCGGCACTGCTACCGGCCCATATGGTGCCGCTGGCATCTTCAGCGATGCAGGAAATATACCAGTCGCCTGGCTTTCGGACAGGCTGGTAATTCTGAAACTGATCGCTGGAATTATTGTACCGGCTGATGCCCTTATCACCGCCGATCCAAAGCTGGCCATTATGATCCACGAAGAGGCTCCTGATATAATTGGAGCGAAGGCTTTGAGGATTTTTATCATCCGGATGGTAAACGGAAAAGCTCTCGCCATTGTACCGGTTAAGACCGTCTTGCGTAGCCATCCACATAAAGCCCAATGTATCCTGCGTAATAGCGTACACAGTACTTTGCGATAAACCTTTGTCCACCGAAATACTTCTGAAATTGTGTTGCCGTGTTTGTGAAAAAACCAGGGTGGTAAACAGGCATACTACAACAAGGAATCGCAGCCGTAGAATTATTCTCATAACAGTCGTCCAAATTTAATGGATTGCACACAACCGGATGAAGTTTATATAGCAAATAGTCGGTTAGCCCTGTCAGGGTTGGCTTTCTCCATGACAGGGTTAACGAACGTCGAATAAATAGTACTCCTGGCCAACTGAAACGCAGATGTTTTAAAAGTATTTCTCCACCAGTTTCGTGGAGTGAAACTTCGGGTATTAGCTAGCGGGCAATTCTAAAATGGCCAGTGTTTTAATTTCATTTTTAAGGCGGCTTGGTATAGGTTTTGCGGAAACCAATTTTGAATAAACACAGGAAACGCTTCCAAATAATATGGTCCACCGCGAACCCACATTAGTTTTTTAAACTGGTTGCAACTATTGAATCAGAGCAGATCTTGATGCAATTAAAGTCAATTCTCCCCGCAGTATATCATTCATTAGCAACCTTGCCCAGATTCCTGCATACCAGTTAAAAGGAGTGTTAATATAGAAGTGCGTGGATAAAGTAAGCCGGCAACTATGGTCCGTAATTTTCTCAATCTTGTACCTGTCCTGCAAAATATCTACATGTTTGCCACCAATCAGGATATGCTCGTCCATTACGGTAGGTGGAATGTTGGCAGGGTCAGTTTTTATATCCAGTATCAGCAGCTTAGATGGCTCGAATTGAGTGATCGTTTCTTCAAAAAAGAGGCCCTTTTCATATATGGCCATTCTTTTGGCACCTACACAAACTGTATCCAGCGTAGTTCGTAAGTGTTTCGGAAAGCCCATCAATGCTGAAAATGAGGCGGTGTTTTCTTTATGGGCAATTTCATTTATATGCGTTAATTGGTTCCATACTTCATTTGCAGATGACGGTATGACTATAGTTTGGGAAATTTTAAAATCCTGGCGACTGAGTGTACGGTCACCTTCTGCCACACCGATAAAAAGTGGCACAAAAACCAGAAGGGAAACTTTGAAGGTATCGGGCTTTTCCCAGTCGCCGGCACCGGATTTATCTTTTTTGATATGGTAAGCGATCAGGCCACCAATACCTGCCAGTACGGAAAATAGGGGGTAAATCATCACCCAGCAAATAGCGCCTTCTACATCAAGCATTATTGTGACAATAAGCAACGTCATGGCTGTTAACCAGGGCGTAAAAAAAGCGCCAACACCGCTGGTTATATATTTTTTGGGAACCAGCAGTACCGTGAGAAAGCCGATAACAAGTGGTGAAAAAACAAGGAATGAGACACTCATAATTGCCATTACATTGTTTAGCAGCCCATACATGAGTCTTAGTGTTAAGCCGTAGATGGTGGCGATAAAAACGCCGGGAAGTAATTTCATTGGTGTGGTGTTAAATAGTTGATTGGACTTCTATGAAAAGTAAATCCCGTTTGCAATTATACCTGACCGGTAACGTGTCACCCATGCCTTTGCTGATATAATATTTACAGGAATTGTGTTGTGTCTCCAGGATATTCCATTTGTAAAAGAACCTTCCGGGATACAATTTATTTTCTGATTGCCAGAATACAAACTGGCAACCATGCAGGTGCCCCGCAAACGCAAGGTTATAGCGGCTATGAAACCGATCGATGCTGATTGGTTTATGCAATACTAAAATTGAAAAACCGGCGTCGGAAGCTGCATCCCCGATTGAAGTGCCGTCGATGCGGATGCTGGTGTTGTTATACATGAAATGAGTCGATTTGTTTTCAATCCAGGCAACATGATGTTCTGTCATCACCGCTTTAATGGCATCAATGCCGAAGAAGTAATCGTGGTTGCCGGCGATAGCAAACACATGATCCCGGCCGGATATCATCGACAAAAGATCATTTAAATGGCCCAGTCCTTTCCTGGAGTCAACATAATCACCACCTAATAAAATAATGGTTGGATTTAATGCGATAATTGCCTCGCCAATGCGGGTAACCAAATTATTACAAAAACCATTTAAATGCAAATCCGAAATATAGAGCACGCTGAAATTATCGCTGCATGGCGAATGATACTGTTCCCTGCGGACCTCAAATGAATGATTATAGCCGATTTCTAACATCATATTGATACCATATTAATATAGCCAGGCAACCGGTATACCAGTTGCGAAACGGGGCCCTCCATCTCAGCAATCCAATCATCATGTAACAACCGATCGGAATAACGGTCATCATTGCTGTAAACAACCCGATTCGATAAGTTTGTTTAATCCCCGATAAAAGTGGGTTGGGTACCTGGTCGATAAGCAATGGAAACAGGAATAAAAAATGCACTTCGAATAAGTAGAATACTACAATCGATGCCGGCGCAAGAAAGATGTGAATTTTAACCAGGAAAAACAGGGATACAAAGAAGGCGGCCAGGGATAGACCGTATTTCAACAGCCCATACGCACGGTAGTTAGTTGAGGAAATGAAATTTATGCCAACACTATTTTCGCCTTCATGAATCTTTTCAAACATCCATTTCGCCCCCAAATCAAAAATCTTTGATGAGACAGCTCCATTTATATAAGCCGGATTTATGCTCATCCTGGCTTTGCTTTCGGCTAATAATTGTTGGAATTTCATTTGCAATAAATAAAGTGAAACCATGACATCCATGCGAGCCCGTTGCCAAAAACCAGCATTCGATGATAGCGGTTTTCCTTCTTTTTGCATCGTTTAATATGAAAAACAAATTCATCGTAACTAATGGCAACAACCGTATAAATCAATACGACCAGGATCGGAATTAAATAATGGGTGGGGTGCCCACTTATCATGGCGAGCCACATGAGCACAAACATGGGAAGGCCGCCAAGACCCAGTGCTGCGGCTTCTGCATCACGTTCCTTTTTAGGAATTTTCATATTAAGCGGGTTCCGGTGATAGCGCCAGTCGAGAACACCACCCGCCGTAGCGATCAACCCGAAAATGACAATGACAATAAATTGCCAGGGGACAAAAGGCAGATGGTCCGAAAGCTGGAGTTTGGAGTGGTCCCTGAATAAAAAAATGAGAAGGCCAAATAAAACGGCCGGTGCAAATAGGAGGATCAGCGACAGGTACTGTCTGAATTTTTTTGTGTGTTGCATAGCTTGTTTTTTTTCCTGTGTTACAAATAGTAACATTGCCGGAATGATTCTTAATGGCCGGGAGTGCTTTGATGGTGTGTAGATCAAATTGTTCCCGGTAGTCTAAAAGCCGTTTCTGAATTGTAACATGCCTTTATTTCTCCGCTATGACGTTGCAATTTATGCTGGCTTCTCCAAATTTTGCTATTTGAATACAGCTATTTTTTTCCTTTAAAGAACACCTTATTCGCAGAGTTTTATTGTGAACCGGATTGGTTTCGAACCAATGGCCTTCCCATTAGGAACCGGGATGCGCTATGGCAATAAAAAAAACGCTCAGTTTTCTGAGCGTGTACGGGCAAACCGGATTGGATTCGCACCTATGGCCTTCCCGAAGAAATCAGAATGGGCTATGGATAAAAAAACGCTCAGTTTCCTGAGCGTGTTACTGGTGAACCGGATTGGATTCGAACCAATGGCCTTCCCGATAAGCAATCGGGATGCACTATGGCAAAAAAAAAACACCCCGGTTTTGGAGTGTTTTACTGTGATTCGGATTGGATTCGAACCAATGGCCCTCATCTTAGAAGGATGACGCTCTATCCAGCTGAGCTACCGAACCGATAAGGCTGCAAAAAAACAGAAAAAGAAGTTCTTAGCCAACCTAATTATTTTAGCAAAGCTAAATAGGGTTGCTTATTTTTGGATTGTGTACGCCATTGTAGATATAGAAACTACCGGTGGCCATGCGTCTCAGCATGGTCTCACAGAGATTTGTATCATCCTCCATAACGGGCATGAAGTAGAAGGTCAATTCCAAACCCTGATCAATCCGCAGCAAAGTATTCCACGGTTTATTGTGGCGCTTACTGGTATTACGGAGTTTATGGTGGCTGATGCACCGGTATTTGCCGATGTGGCCGACAAGATCTACAACCTGCTGAAAGGACGCATTTTTGTAGCCCATAATGTCAACTTCGACTACTCATTTGTAAACCATCACCTGCTGTTGCACGGTTTTGATCTGCAATCCAGGAAACTCTGTACGGTTCGTTATGCCCGTAAAGTAAAACCCGGCATACCATCCTATAGCCTTGGCAAACTTTGCCGCCACCTCGATATTGAACTCACCGACCGTCACCGGGCTTTTGGAGATGCGCTCGCCACCGCAAAGCTGCTGGAATTGTTATTTGCTGGCGATCCCGACCGTAAGTTTCATAACCAAATGGTAAAGGGTCGCAATGCAGAGCAGTATTTGCCATTGCATGTTTCTAAAGACCAGCTGGATAATTTGCCCTATTGCCCGGGTGTGTATTATTTCAAAAATAAACATGGCAAAATCGTTTACGTGGGCAAGGCGGTAAACCTTAAATACCGTGTCCGCAGCCATTTCGCCAACAATGCCACCAATCGCCGCAAACAGGATATGCTTCGCGAAATATGTTCTATTGAGTATAAAATGTGTGCTACAGAATTGATGGCCCTCGTTCTGGAGTCCATCGAAATTAAAAGGTTATGGCCCCAGTTTAACCGTAGCCAGAAACGTTTTGACCAGGCTTATGGCTTATACACATTGGAGGACCAGAATGGACTGATACGCCTGGCGGTAGAAAAAAAGCGCAAACATTTACCCGCCCTGCACTCTTTTCACAGGCAGGAAGAAGGCTTCGGCCTGGCCCGCAAAGCCGCTGCCCATGCAGGGATACCTGAAGAGAACGTTTTTGCCTTTTCACCGGCGCCAAAACTATCTTCCTCCGAAAAGGCGTTTCACAATACCAAAATGAAAGAAGCCATCGCTTTGATGGATGAACACCTGCCCAGTTTTGGCATTGTACAGCAGGGCGCCGATGAAAAAGGCCAGCCGCTGACTGTCGGTTATCTTATTGAAAAAGGGAAATTTGTAGGTATGGGTTTCCTGAAACCACAGGAAGACTTATATATAGCAGACAATTTCCGCAAAGCGATCACGCTTTTTCCAGACCACGATGTTACCAGGGGCTTATTACTCAACCATGCCACCCGTTACCCGGAAACTGTTATCAGTTGGTAAAATTATGATGATGGGTTTGATTAGTTGAACGCGCTGCCTTTAATTTGCGCCATGAAAATATTTTACGTTTTAGCCACCATCCTTTTACTGGTTTCCTGCGGTCAGTCAACCGATTCCAATTCAAAAAACGGTAGTTCGTCCAATGGCTCTGGTTCTGTTGATTCAAGCAGGAACAATCCAAAGTCGGAGCCGGTGCAACAGTATGAAGAAAAAGTGGCCAACGACCTGAACAACTGGTTTTTCAGGGTGAAATTGTACGAAACCTCAAAACGCTTTACCTATCGTGTCAGTTTGCAACACGAAGAGCTAACCGGTGAAGATGAAATTAATTTCCCCAACCTTGGTATGGACCCCCAGCCGGTGATTAAAAAAGGAACTGCCCAGTATGAGTGTATTATCGGTTTTACCGACCAACAAGGCGCCTTCCGTGAATACAAAAAAGTGCATGTAGTAGATGGCAATCTTAAGATAACAACGCTTAAGAGTTATGCTGTTACGGCGAAGCCGGAATAGTCAGGAAACCAGCCAACCGTATTAGAATGGATTTAATTTATTTCTGCAGTAGCAGCAAATCCTTTCCTGTTACATTCAGCAAACCGACCTTAGGCAGCCTCCTGGTGAGTTCTCTCCAGTTCGCATCTTTCGCATAAATTTTTTGGAGCATGGCAGCAGCTTTGCTTACCTCCTTGTTATTAGCCAAAGTAATCGCTGTCCAGTATTGCATCTCCAGGTTGGAAGGAAACATTTTCATGGCAGCTGCATATTCTGTCATGGCTTTCTGCATATCGTTTTTCTCCACGGCGAGGTCGCCATTGTTCATGTGTTCGTAGGCACGGAATAGTCGTAATAGCCGGTCCATTTCTGCCAGCGGCGCGGTGTGGTCATCTACCCGGAGATCAATTAAACGTTCATCCCAGGGCTTGCCTTCTGTTCGGCCGGCTACTACTAAAATTGCGGCAGACTGCTTCCCCCGTATATCACCACCTACGGCTTGTGCTGCCTGCATCGCAATCAAAACCCTTTCGGCCAAAGGCTTGCCGGCACTGGTTTCAAAGGCTTTTGCCATGGCCGGGCACACTTTATCATTCAGCATCATATTGCTTTGTACAGAGTAGTTTTTTCCAACAATATGCGAAGCAAAGTCAATGCATTTGTTACCCGTATGTGCAGCTACGTTACCGTTGGTGTCTATCATCGCTACCTGTCTTACTTCACGGCCTTCATCTTGTTGTAGCAATAAAACGAGGGCTTCTTTTGCGGTCTTACCCTGCTTCATTAATTCCAATCCTTTGGGGCCATAAGATTTTAGTACAAAAGACTGTGTGGCCACCACCCCAACACCACCTTCGCCCCAGCTTACTGCTGTGCCAACACTAAACCAGTGGCTTTGCACACCCACAGCCATTTCGCCGGTTTTTTCGTCCCTGGCAACGATGGAGAAAGTGTGGGCAAGTGGTTCTTTCTTGTTGAAGATTTGGGCCGTAGCGGAGGATGCGGTGATAGTGACAATAAAGGCAATCGCCACAATACTCGCCGTCATTGCGAGGAGGGTTCTTGCCCGACGTGGCAATCCCCCGCTATTTGTGAACGAGGTTTGATTTAGATGCAATGCTGTTGTCGGATAGCAGGGGCTTGCTTCGGGCACGAACCCTCGCAATGACGGTGATTTTTTTTGTGGCAATCCCCTGCTATTTGTGAGCGGGATTTGATTTAGAGGCAATGCTGTTGTCGAATAGTAGGGGCTTGCTTCGGGCACGAACCCTCGCAATGAAGGTGATTTTTTTTGTGGCAATCCCCCGCTATTTGTGAGCGAGGTTTGATTTAGATGCAATGCTGTTGTCGGATAGCCGGGGCTTGCTTCGGGCACGAACCCTCGCAATGACGGCTCACTTTTTTTTTGGAGACCTTCTAAAAATGAAGGTCTATTTGAAGCATCAAGCCAAATAGCAGCACAGTTTTTGAGCGGAGCCCCGGAATCGAACCGGGGTAAACTGTCGCCACAAAGTTTCATCGTGGTAGAATTGCTGGTCATCAAAATATTTTTTCTAAACTACGTGAATAAAATGGAGTTGGAAAAACAGCGCATGCCTTATACTTTCGCTCCCCCCCAATAAATAGGGGACTAAAAAACTAAAAGACGATGACAGAATTTGCAGCAGGCGTTTCAGGAAAATTGGGCATCAGGTTGCAGTCGGTAACTGCAGTATTGCAATTGCTGGCCGAAGGCAGTACCATACCATTTATTGCCCGTTACCGTAAAGACATGACCGGGAACCTGGATGAAGTCCAGATACAGCAGATACAGGACGAAGCAAAATTTCAGAAAGAATTTAGCGAACGTAAAACCTTTATAGAAAAAACCATTACCGAGCAGGGTAAAATGACGGAGGCGCTGCAAGGCAAGCTGGACAAGGCTTTAACCATTAATGAGCTGGAAGATATTTACCTGCCATATAAACCCAAACGTAAAACAAAGGCGCAAACCGCCCGTGAAAACGGACTCGAACCCCTTGCAAATATCCTGCTGGAGCAAAAGGATATGGATCTGAATGCATTTGCCGCCACATTGCTCAACGATAAAGTGCTGACCATTGAAGATGCGTTGCAGGGTGCCCGGGATATCATTGCGGAAATCGTGAACGAAGACGCCAATGTGCGGGCAAAAATGCGTAAGATTTTTGAAGATGAGGGAAGGCTGGTCAGCAAGGTTTTGGCAGGAAAAGAGGCAGAAGCTATTAAGTATAAAGACTATTTTGACTACAGCGAACTGATCATGAAAGTGCCCAGCCACCGTGCTTTGGCGGTGTTGCGTGGATTTATGGAAGGCTTTTTAAGAATAGGGATAGAGCCGGAAGAGGAATACGCGATTGAGAAGATTGAGGACCAATACATCGTTGGCATCAACGAATGCACACCGCATATCCGCAAGGCGATTAAAGATGCCTACAAACGCTTATTACAACCCAGCCTGGAAAGCGAATTTCGTATGGCGACCAAGCAAAAAAGCGATGAGGAAGCCATCAATGTATTTGCTGAAAACCTGCGCCAGTTATTGCTTTCATCGCCATTGGGCAGCAAAAGGGTATTGGCTATTGACCCCGGTTACAGAACCGGATGCAAAGTGGTTTGCCTGGACGAAAAAGGCGAATTGCTAAAGACCGATCTCATCTTTCCGCACGAAAATAATAAGGTGATGAGTGAAGGATATAAGATCAAAGACCTGGTGAAAACATATAAAGTGGAAGCCTTTGCGATAGGGGATGGGACTGCCGGCCGGGAGACGGAACAGTTCATTAAAAAGCTGGAATTGGGCCTGCCCATTTTTATGGTAAATGAGGATGGGGCATCTGTGTACTCTGCTTCAGAAACTGCCAGGGAAGAATTTCCAAATGAGGATATAACAGTGCGGGGCTCTGTGAGTATTGGACGACGCCTGATGGATCCGCTGGCGGAACTGGTAAAGATAGATGCCAAGAGTATCGGCGTGGGGCAATACCAGCACGATGTAAACCAGGTGCGGCTAAAAGAAAAGCTGGACCAAACCGTGGTGAGCTGCGTAAACACAGTGGGCGTAAACCTGAACACGGCCAGCAAACATTTACTGAGTTATGTAAGCGGCATCGGCGATACCATTGCCAAGAATATTATTGACTACCGGAACGAAATAGGAAAATTCAGCAATCGTAACCAGCTAAAAAAAGTACCCCGCCTCGGCGATAAAGCTTTTGAGCAATGTGCTGGTTTCCTTCGCATACCACAGGGCGACAATGCACTGGATGCAAGCGCTGTGCATCCTGAAAGCTATACCATTGTAAAACAAGTGGCAGCAGACCTGGGCGTAAAAACAGAAGAGTTGATTGGCAACGAAAAACTGCTGAAGACGGTGGACATAAAAAAGTATGCTTCCTTCGGCGAGTTAACTGTCAGGGATATTATTAAGGAGCTGATAAAGCCAGGCCTTGATCCGAGAAGTACGGTACAGAGTTTTGAATTTGCCAATATTTACAAAATTGATGATGTGAACGTGGGTATGGTGGTGCCGGGAATCGTAACCAACATTACCAGGTTTGGGGCTTTTGTAGATATTGGTGTAAAACAGGATGGCCTGGTGCATGTAAGCGAAATTGCCAACAAATACATCAGCGATCCGGCAGAAGTGCTGAAGCTGAATATGCAGGTGATGGTGAAAGTGATGGAAGTGGATATTGCCAGGAAAAGGATTGCGTTAAGTATTAAGCAGGCGGATGCCGAAGGTTCAAGCGCCAGGGTACAAGTTTCAAGTTTCAAGCCACAAGGTTCAGGCACCAGGCAACAAGCTGCAAGTGGCAACCAGCAAGGGTTTTCAGCCAAGCCGAAGGAGCCGGAGACGATGGAAGACGCGCTGGCTTTGTTAAAAAGAAAGTTTGGAAAATGAGCTGTCGGCGATTTATTATAACCCAAGCATGGAAAATAATTTGTCTTTGTAATTGGCCCCGATTGGAATTTCATGCTGATCAATTTCTACCATATTGCCATTGATGGCACTGATGGCCGATACATTGATCATATAAGACCGGTGAATGCGCAGGAAGCGGTTTTCGGGTAGCAGGTCTTCCAGCATTTTCAGGTGCATGCTCGCCAGTATTTTCTTTTGTTTTAAAAAGATATAAGTGAAATCCCGTTGCGCTTCGGCGTATAAAATGTCATCAAAATGCAGTTTAACAAGTCTTGCGTCCTGTTTGATAAATACATAATCTGCGGCGGGGGCATTTGTTGAAAGATGTACTGTGTTTTTGCCGGCTAGTCTTTCATGGAGTTTATCTACTGCCTGTAAAAATCTTTCGTTTGTAATGGGCTTTAGCAAATAATCCACCGCATTCAATGCAAAGCCTTCTACGGCATGATTGCTGAAAGCGGTGGTGAAAACTACGAGCGGCGGGTGTTTTAGGGAGTGTAAAAAATCGATTCCGCTTACCACAGGCATTTGAATATCGAGGAACATGACGTCGATATCATGCTCATGAAGGGCTCCATAAGCTTCAACTGCACTCATGCAACGCTGCACCAGTTTCCACCCGGGCACACCAGCAATATAAGTTTGCAGAATTTCCCTTGCCAGCGGTTCATCGTCTACTATTAAACAATTTATGGTGCTCATTTAAGATCAATGGTTACGTGAACTGAAAATACATTGTCTGCTGATGAAAATTCACAGGAATATTTTCCGGGATAATAAAACGCCAGTCGCTTTTTGAAGTTGTTGATACCGATACCGCCCTGTGAAGGCGACACGGTGACCGGATCAAAACTATTAACCACATCAAATACCAGGCTGCCATCCGCTATCACAAATGAAATATGAATGAAGGCGGTTTTATCAGTATCTGCACTGTATTTAAAGGCATTTTCAATTAGTGGCATCAGCAATAAGGGTGGTAATTCAGCCTCTGCGGTATCCTGCTGAACGTGGACATTCACCTTTGTATAATTGAGCCTGATTTTTTCCAGTTCCACATAATCCATCATCAACTTTATTTCTTTTTCTACCGGTATTTTTTCGGCCTGTGTTTCGTACAAACTGTACCGCATAAAATCAGATAGTCTTGCCACGGTTTGGGTAGCCTGCTGCTTTTTATCATGCAGAATTAAGGCGTAAATATTATTGAGTGTATTGAACAAAAAATGGGGATTTACCTGTGATTTTAGAAAGTTGAATTCCATTTGCAGGTTATCTTTTGTAAGCGCAGCTGCGGCCAGTTGTTGCCGTATATAGGCTAGCCCCAGCTTTATGGCGAGTGGCAAGGCAAGAAACACAAAGAGTTGGTAAATGATACCCATTGTAATTACCCGCTTCAGCAGTATGGAAAAGATATCCTGGTGGAGATACCGGTAGTATTCTGGATTGGTTTGCTGCACAATAGCTGCCCATTCTTTATTTTGCAACAGCAGCATTTCGCCGGCATAATCCAGGATAGTGTAAATGATGATAAGGCAGAATATAAAAATGATGCCCGGCACCCATTTTCTTTTACTCAAAAACCGCGGCCAGGCAATGTATACCAGGGGGTAGAATACGGCCATTGCGCTAATGGTGTTTGATAAACCAATAAGCAACATGATTTCTTTGGAAGCCTGGTAATTGTTGATGGAGATAAACCCAATATAACACCTCGCAGCAAAAAAGAAAGCCCAGAAAAGCAGGTGCAGCAAGGGGCGCCCATATGGCCTCAACCGGATATTTTCGACGATCGTTTCTAATTTCATGAGGCCAAGATTAGGATTAAATTGGTTACCTGCTCATCACCATACAACCAGGACCTGCTTTTTGGCAACGAATCGGGCTTCAGAACCAACTAACGATTATTTGCCTGATGAAACAGGTCTTGTTGGAGCTATAGTTGGGTTCGTTGGCTTTTGCAGCAGGTTCATCGGTTTTCAAAAAACGGCATTGCAAGATTCCTTCATTTTGTTTCTTCAAACTTCACAACAAAACATATTGACGATGCAAAAAAACCGGATTCAGCGTTATCAGCAACTTCACCCGCTACTTAAAGTATGCATATATCTCGGCGGTAATTACGGTCTTATTTTCCTGGCTCAATTTGTTGGGCCGCTGGGGGAACTGGCCGTGAATATTTTTCTCTGCATTGCAGTCATTGCTTTTACGTGGTTCATCCTTAAACTGGAAGGAAGAAAATTAGATGAGATAGGCTGGAGGCCAATAAACAGCGGTCATTGGGGGCAGTTAATCATTGGGACAATTGTTGGTATGGTGATGCTTATCTGCGTAGCATTCAATTTAAAATGGCAAACCGGTTTCCGCTGGGAAAGTACAACGCTGCCACCGCAGAGTATTATCACTTTACTTATTACAGTATTTGCATCGGCTTATGTGCAGGAATTAGCTTTTCGGGGTTATCCTTTTCAACTATTACTAAAAAAGTATGGCGTTTGGCCAGCCCAACTTATCATCGCCTTGTTCTTTGGGTTGATGCACGTTAGTAGTAATATGTCTTTGGGCGATATGGCTTCTGTCATGTTTACTACCGGCCTCGGCTCTTTGCTTTTTGCCCTGGCATATTTAAAAACAAAAAACCTTGCATTGCCCACCGGTATTCATTTTGGCTGGAATTATCTACAGGTGCTTTTACCCCGGCACCCATCGCAAAATGGCAAGGGTATTGTAAAAATCGTCGAAGGCAGTTTTGACGGATCAAAGCTGAATGTATGGACATGGATAATGCCTTATGCTATCATCTTGCTTATAGTTGCTATTGGTCTTTGGTTCTTTAACAGCAGCGTAAATAAAACGGAGCATAAGGCAATGTTATAAAAAACCTGCTTACTGGATTTGGTATTCAATCTCAACCATTCCGACCCTGAGTTCACTTCCTGGCCATGGGAAGCCTGACGTGTTACGGATTTTTACAAAGTAGGCTTGTCCGGAATTTTTAACGGTAACATTTAAAGGACCTGTGGACAACACCTGTGAGACCGATACAGCGTCTGCACCAGTGGATGAAAGTACCGACCCCGCTACCGTGCTAATGGAAGCGAATGGTATATTATAAAGTGCCACGTCAAGACTGGCTTCGAGGTTTGCACTCGAATTGTCAGCATAGTACAGGCTCATTTTTGTTATCCTTACACTATCCGGCAGCATAACCGCTGCAAGCATCCTGTTGCTGGCATTTATGCCATTATCGAAAAAGATCCAACCCCCGTTAACAAAGTTCATCCTTAAAGTTACACCCGGGATATCAGCCTGGAATGCCGTGAAGGGAATACTTAATTTTCGTGTGGTGCCAGACGTGTTTGGTAAAGTTTTCCAGGAGGCCTTGCCATTGTTATCGCTTGTAAGCACTTTGCCATCGGCCGGGTTTCCGCCCCGGATGGTTATTTCACCATTTACGTCTAAAGTAGAAGCAGGAAAAGTGGTACCTACCCCAACCTTTGAGGTAGCAAGGGGCTCGGTAAATGAGATGCACATTTTTATCTGCCCATCTGCATTATTTAAATTGTAATCCCATAACCTTACATAATAGGTAATGCCAGCTGAGAGGCCGCTCAGCGACAATGATGGCATTTGGCCGGGCCCGGAATCATCATCGCATCCTAAAAATGTAAATGGACCATTACAGGAGGCGGCCGAATAAACTGCCAGCGAATAATCCACACTGGACGAAAGCACGTCGGTATTTATAACGACATTGGCATTTACTGGTACGGCAAATTTATACCATACATCTTTTTTGGTGGGATACCAATTGCAGCCAGGTATCGGGGTAATAGTGCTGGACGTAGCACCAACATAATTGCTTAATGCAATCGGAAGACACGTACCTGCCGAAACGGGAACTGTAATGGCACCGCAGGGCTCATCGTTTGGCGGTTGGGTAAATGATTTCAAGGCAACCAACAAAGCAAAAGCGGTAACTACTTTTTTCATATCATTATTTTACCGCTAAGTACACCTATCCGTGGGAGGGTCGAATCAAGACTATCGCCAAACGGATAGTTTATATGCCGGGGTGATAAGAATCAACCCTCCAACCGCGCCGGGTATTTATTTAGTCAAATAAATCCGTCGTGATTCCTAATCCCGGTCTACCCGATAAAATAATTTTACCATCAGCCTGATAGGTTAATCCTTCGCCATTAAATTCCGTTTGCAGCAAGGGACCATCTGCATCTATATAATCCACCAGGGGCGCCAGGTTGATTACAGCTGCGGAACCAATAATACTTTCGTTCATGCAGCCGATCATGATCTTCAGGTTCAGTTCCCTGGCTCTTTTTATCATCCGAAGGGCAGGTGTAATGCCACTGCATTTAGTCAATTTAATATTGATGCCATGGAAATGCGCCGCACATTTTTCTACGTCTTGTTCAAACACACAGGATTCATCAGCCATCAGGGGTAGGGGAGATTCTGCAAATAGTTTCTTCATGCCTTCCCAATCGTCTTTGGCCAAGGGCTGTTCAATGAATTCAACATTCAGATCCTTAAAAACCTTTATTTTTTCCAATGCTTCATCAGCTTTCCAGGCAGCATTGGCATCCAGCCGGAATGGAACATCGGTATGCTTCCGGAGGGCTTCGATAATTTCAATATCGTTGTCAGTACCCACTTTTATTTTGTAAATCGGCCAGGGCTGTTCCTGCATTTTGGCCACCATTTTTTCAATGCTGTCTATCCCAATGGTGTAGTCGCAAATAGGGCTGTTGTCCAGGTCACCACCAAATAATTGCCACAGCGGTTTTCGTTTCATTTTGCCGTACATATCCCAGGCTGCTATATCCAACGCACAAACCAAAAATGCGTTTGCCGGCAACAAATGATGCAGGTAATGCCAATACCGCTCCGGTTCAGTAAAGGCAAATTTTTCAACAAACATTTTCTTTTTAGTCAGGTCTTCCACCATTTTCTCCACGGGAATATTATAGTAGGCAATGGCCGGCGCTTCGCCATATCCACGCACACCTAAATGCTCCAGGGCCACTGCTAATGCAGGCTGGTGAGTTTTGGTTCCTTTAGAAATAGTAAAAGGGTATTTAAATGGAAGGTTGGTTTGTTTAAAATAGACTTTCATAAAGGAAGGTTTAGAAGTTCAGCGGTCGGGCAGTTGCAGGGTTAATAGTCCGGATTGGTTTAGTGAAGACGAATGATTATTTGGCATTATACTTAACCCTGGATCCTGTTACCTCACTGCCACAGATTTAATATTTACAAACTCTTTTATCCCCAGCACGCCCAGTTCTCTACCGTAGCCACTTTCCTTTATTCCGCCAAAAGGCAGCCTCGGATCGCTATTCACTTGTATGTTTACAAACACGCTACCCGCTTCAATTAAGGAAGCTGCTATTTTTTCGCCCTTCTTTAGATTTTTGGTGAATATGGCCCCACCTAATCCGTAGTTGCTTTGATTTGCCAGTTGGATAGCATGGGCCTCATCTTTTGCTTCGATGATGGCAGCCACAGGGCCAAACATTTCTTCATCAAAAGCCGGCATGCCCGGTGTTACTTCAGTGAGTATGGTGCAGGGATAATAGGCTCCGTTTACTTCATTCACACTACCGCCCCAGTATATTCTCGCACCTTTCATTTCGCTGCGGAGCACCTGTTCATGAAGGGTGTGGCGCAAATCCATACGGGCCAGCGGGCCCAGTTCAAATCCACCAACAAGGGGATTGCCCATCGTTACATTTTTCATGTTTTCTACCATCGCGTCGGTAAATTTTCCAATCACCGATTTATCCACGATAAAACGCTTGGCGGAAATACAACTTTGGCCACCGTTCTTCAGGCGGCTGCCGGCACATTCTTTAGCGGCCAGTTCCACATCGGCATCCTTCAGCACCACATAAGCATCTGCGCCTCCCAGTTCCATCACCGATTTTTTTAACAGACTACCTGCTTTGGCAGCCACAGCTTTCCCGGCCCTTGTGCTGCCTGTAAGCGTTACGGCTGCAATGGCTTTGTGTTCCAGCACTGCATCGATAGCATGGTAATCCACCATCAACACATTGAAAACACCGGCGGGAGCCTGAACGGCATCAAATATTTTTTTGATGGACAATGCACAGGCGCTCACATTTGCCGCGTGTTTCAAAATCATCGTATTACCTGCCATCAGGTTAGGGGCCAGGCAACGAAACACCTGCCAGAAGGGATAATTCCAAGGCATGATGGCCAATACGGTCCCCAAAGGGTTATGCGTTACAAAACTTTTGCTATAACCTGTTTCTATAATGATATCGGCCAGCATTTTCTTGCCATGCTTTGCATAATATTGGCAAACCCAGGCACATTTTTCAACCTCGACAGTTCCCTTACTCAAGGGCTTGCCCATTTCCAGCGCCATTAGTTTTGCCAATTCATGTTTTTGTTTTAGCAGTTCTGCGGCCACGGCGTTTAACAATGCTGCCCTTTGGGCAAAACTGCTTTGACGCCAGGAAGCAAAGCCCATTTGCATTCCGGTGAGTTTGTTTTCTATCTGTCTCGGTGAATCTTCCTTGTAATTTTTTATCAGCTTATTGTTATGCGGATTGATCGATTGTAATGGCATATGGCGTTGTTTCTCTGATGCGATGTGTTTAATTTTATGAGCGGCGAAATTATATTATTCGTCCATCTTTGTAAGAAATAACCCGCCGATGAAGATTGTCGTTTTTTGCTTGTTGGTTTTGTTTGCTCAGTTGCAGGCCAGTGCCCACGAATTTTGGCTGGAACCTCAGAAATTCTCGTACCAGGCGGGCGATAAGATCTTTCTGCGCTGGCTGGTAGGTGAAAATTTCACTGGTGTAAACTGGGGTGGAAATAAAGAAAAAACGGTAACGTTAAGGGCTTTCAGCAATAACTACCAATACGATCTGCAACCTTTTATGAGCATGGAAAAAGGCGACTCCATAAAACTGGACACGATCAGCTATGCCGGCAATTATACCATTGCCTACCAGGGCAATAATTCTTTTATCGAAATTGCAGCTGACTCGTTTAATACCTACCTCGCGGAGGATGGCCTCGTCAATGCGTTGCAGTGGCGAAAAGAAAATAACAAAGACACAGCACGGGGCCGGGAATACTATCAGCGCTGCGCAAAGACACTTGTACGCATCAAAAGCACGATGAAAAAAAGTGATTTTATGAAGAGCTCCTTTATAGCCAGCGCTACGGGCCTTTTGTTGGATATTGTGCCACTGGATAACCCTTACAATCTAACCCAGGCAGCTTCCATGCAGTTCAATATTTTCTTTAAACACAGGCCACTGAGAGATGGCTTGGTAAGAATTTGGCACCAGGTAAATGGTAAAACTGAAACCAAAACAGTGCAGGTAATCCAGGGGCTGATAAATGTACCCATTGAGCCAACTGGCAAATGGATGATCAGCATTGTAAAAATGGAACCATTGAAAGGAGATGCAAAAGCAGACTGGCAAAGCTATTGGGGCAGTTTGACCTGGGGATACAATGACTGATTTCGGATGTAAGATTTATGATTTATGATGTTTGATGTTTGATGTATAGTTCGGGTGTTGGACTAATCAACCAATCAACCAATCAACCAATCAACCAATCAACCAATAAACTAATTAACCAATCAACTAACTCAAAATGACCACGCAAATTATTGGAATCGTTCTACTGATAGGTTTAATGGCAGGCGTATTAAGTGGATTGGTAGGGGTAGGAGGGGGGATTATACTGGTGCCTGCGCTCGTGTTTTTTTTACATTACGATCAGCACCAGGCACAGGGTACATCATTGGGCGTGCTTACATTCCCGGTGGTGATACTGGCCTTTCTTCATTATTATAACCAGGGCAAAAGCACTGGCCACCCCATTGACTTTAAGATGATCGGCTTGCTGGCAACCGGATTTGTCATCGGTGGATATTTTGGCGGTATGCTGGCTTCAAAAATCGACAGGGACACATTGAAAAAGATCTTTGCTGTTATTCTTTTTTACACAGCGATAAAAATGTTGGATTGGGACACTGCTTTTATCAAATGGGTAAAAGGATTGTTTTCCTGATCAGGTTCGGCAAAAAAAAGACTGCTAACAGCCAGCTTAAACAGGCAGCATTTCGTTTTGATAAGTGAGTATCTGGCAGTAGATATTTTAAGGCACAGTACTTAGTTTTGGAAAATAGAAAATTGCATGAAAAAAACGCCTCCCTTTGATCTTCAGCCAACGCTTGAAAACCAATTTGTAAAAATCCGGCCGGTTACCGATGAAGATTTTGAAACCCTTTACAGTATTGCTTCCGACCCATTGATATGGGAACAGCATCCAAACAAGAACCGTTACCAGGAGCCAGCTTTCAGGAACTTTTTTAAAGGGGCCATGGAATCTGGTGGTGCTTTTGTGGTGTATGATGCCCAAACAGGCCAGCCCATCGGCAGCAGCAGGTACAGTGATTCCGAAACCAACGATGATGATGCAATGGGTATCGGTTATACGTTCCTGGCACGCAGCCATTGGGGCAGCACCTATAACCATGCTCTTAAAAAGTTAATGATCGGTTATGCCTTTCGTTTTGTGGACAAAGTAATTTTTCATATAGGCGCCGAAAATATCCGGTCACAAAAAGCTATTGAAAAAATAGGGGCAAAAAAGGTAAAAGAGATAGAAATGGAGTACTATGGGGAACCCTCCAAACTCAATTTTGTGTACCAGATAAACAGGCATGACTGGCGGTAGCTGTCATCATTATCCTTCAATCATTTGTTTGTATGCCGATAGAATTAAAAGATGGAATAAAAGCCTTCCACGCAAAAAGCAGGAAGCAATGGCGCGATTGGCTTACCAAAAACCATGGTAACGAAAAATCGGTATGGCTGATTCTTTACAGTAAGGAAGCAGGTATAACATCTGTAAGTTATCCTGAAGCGGTGGAAGAAGGGCTTTGTTTCGGTTGGATAGATAGCAAAGTGATTAAAAGAGATGAAAACAGCCGCTACCAGTCGTTTTCACCCAGGAAACCCAAAAGTAGATGGAGCCAATCCAATAAAGACAGGGTAGAAAAATTGCTGTCGGCGGGGCTCATGGAACCCGCCGGGCTAGCCGCAGTGGTAATAGCCAAAGAAACGGGTACCTGGGACGCCTTGAACGAAGTCGACAAGCTACTGGTCCCGGACGATTTACAGTTGCAATTCAATAACAATCCTGCCGCCTTTACTCATTGGCAAAAGTTTTCACCATCATCCAGGAAAACCATTTTAGAATGGATTCTTAATGCCAAACGTCCTGACACCAGGAAAAAACGCGTCGACGAAACCGTTCGGCTGGCAACAGATAATATCAAAGCACATGTGCTTTAAGGAATTGTAAGACCAAATCAAGTAGCCAATTGTTTTTACGGTTACCCAACAATTAATGTGCCCTTCTTCTACCGGGATTTTTCCCATTCAATACACTATTGACGGCTTGATTTTTAAACCAGCCAGCCTTTTCTCTACAACTTTTGTGTTATTGGGTACGGTGGGTAAACATTGTAGTTTTAACCCCATGCAATTTTTAAAAAAGAACTCATGAAAATCAAAACGATAGCCCTTGGCAGTCTCACTGGAATCTTACTCAATTGCTATTTTCTCCAGGCACAAAACCTGGGCATAGGTACCTCCAGTCCCGGCCAGAAACTGCATGTAAATGGAAAAATTAAAGTAGCTGACGATGCCACCACACCCAGCGCAGGCACGATTCGCTGGAACAGCACCAGCCAGGATTTTGAAGGGTTCAATGGCACCCAGTGGCTTTCTTTAACGGCGGGCAGTACAAACACACAAGGCACATCAAGTGACCTTGGAAGACTAAAAGATTATACCGCCATCGGCAACCCCATACCGGTAACGAATGACCGGATGGGCAGCTCCGTAGATATCAGTGGCGAGTGGGCAGTAGTCGGCTGCAGGTCTGAAGGTGTTGCCGGGGCGATACATGTATATAAAAGAGTGGGTATAGACTGGTTACACCAGCAAAAACTGACACCTGCTGTAATTACCGCTGGCGGGGCATTTGGCGGCGCTGTCGCCATTGATGGCAATTACCTGATCGCGGGATCCTATGCCGATGAAACAAACGGAAATGTGCAGCAAGGTGCTGCATGGATATTTTTTTACAATGGTGTAAATTGGGTGGAGCAACAGAAGCTCATCAATACCACCGGCGTAGCAGACGAATGGTTTGGTGAGTCAGTAGACATTTCAGGAGATATTGCAGTTGTGGGTGCACCGCAGGCGGATGACCTTGCAAATGTTGACGAAGGAAAAGCCTTTGCATTTAAGCGTAACGGCACCGTTTGGGGGCAAACCGGCGTATTTACAGGTTCGGGTGGAAGTGCAGGTGATTACTTTGGCAATTCGGTAGCGATAGATAATGGTTATTTTGTAGTCGGAGCGCCATTTTACAGAACCGGCGGTATCACCATGGGTGCGGCGCATACCTATTTTTTCAACGGAACCAGTTGGACCATTCAAACTAAATTACTTGCCTCAGATCAGCTGTCGGGCGATTTGTTTGGAATATCTGTCGCAATTAATGGTTCGACTGCCCTTATTGGCTGCAGGGACAAGACCACCAGTTTTACAGACGATGGCGCCGCGTATATCTATACCAGGTCCGGAACTATTTGGACACAGCGTGCCAAACTGCTGGCGCCCGATGGGCATGCCAATGCAAACTTTGGCTGGTCGGTGTCTATTTCGGGTGATTATTGCATTGTAGGAACTCCTAATCATTACAGGCAAAATGCCTGTGGCACCAACGTTACATCCAGTGAAGGCCAGGCATATGTGTTTAAAAAAATGGGTGCCATTTGGGAAAATTACCTGGTGATGACCTTACCTCGGGGCCAATCTGGTGATCTGTATGGACATGCAGTATCCATAGACGGTCTGTATGTTTCGGCCACTGCCCCCAATGCAGATGCCAACGGCCTTGCAGAAAGCGGCAAGGTTATTTTTGGCAAACTGGAGTAAAAGGAGAGCTGCTTTTTATTAGCTGATGATATCCCAGGGTGTGATATGAGTGGCGACCTGGGTATCCTTTTTATCGTCATCAGCGTTATCATCCGCTACATCCTCCACATCCACCTCTTCGTCTTCATCGTCCACATCGTCATCTTCGTCATGAGGTCCGCCTTCTACGGCTGCCCCAATGTGTACCTCATTCAAATCGCTGGTGGTAAGGTCCAGGTTTTCCATGTCCTCATCCGTGATCACGTCATCTTTATTGGTAAAATGCCGGCGCACAAGTTCAGATGGAGTAAGACCTTTGTTGGGTTCTTCGGGAATAATTGATTCCTGGTTTTTAAATGCTTCGTTCATAAAAATGATTTGTAGGTAATTGTCTCCAAAAAAGTGCCAACATAGTCTATACTTAAAAATTAACCCAATCTTCATGTAAATTGGGTTAATTTTTTTACCGGGTCACCTCCAAAATTTTTACTGAACCAGCCTGGTCAAAAGCGGTACTAAAGTTTGTGTAAAGGGTGCAATTATCGCGG
Source organism: Bacteroidota bacterium (assembly GCA_040386335.1). GTDB lineage: Bacteria > Bacteroidota > Bacteroidia > Chitinophagales > Chitinophagaceae > JAZKFT01. The sequence continues at coordinate 195,384 of JAZKFT010000014.1, read as the reverse complement.
CGCAATAAATAAATTACTTGTAAACCACGACTTTAAAAGTTTTTGGAGCCGGGTCTATTTGCAACAGAGAGATATTATAAGCTTTTATCCGCACCGTGTTGGGCGCCGTTACCCAACCGTTGTAGGTGATCTGCGACTGTGAGGCGTCTTGTTCCACTACTACTATATCGCCCGGCACGGCTCCCGGTACTGATACATCGCTTAAAATATTGCCCTTGCTGATGATCGGTAAAAAATCCAGCGCAATATTTGCTTTTATTGATGATAAAATCAGCTCCAGTTGCCCGCTGGAAGCATTGTATCCTAAAACATAACCTTCGGTGGCAGGTAGTGGCTGGGCTATATTAAACCGGTAGTTGTTCACTTTTAATTCTGTTTGAGTAACAGTACCTAGGACCACCTGGTTGTTTTTTCCGGCCACCGCGCCATTCCCTATGGCAATGATGTTGGTGAACGTGTTGTTCATGCCGGCATGATAACCCAGAGCCGTGTTACCCGATGTGGTGCTGTTGGAAAGGGCTTCATCTCCGATGGCTGTATTAAAGCTGCCCGTTGCCTGCCGCAGGGAATTGTAGCCAAAGGCTGTATTTGAACCTGCCCTTGAATTGTAACCGCTCAAGTACCCCACAAATGTATTGGCGGAGCCGCCGGAGGTATACCCGGCATTTCCCCCAATTATGGTATTGGACCCGCCACTGGCACCAAAGCCGGCTTTCCAGCCAATGGCTGTGCTTGCATAACCTAAATTTCCGCCGCTATAATACCCAACAGCGGTTACGGCTTGTTCAGAAACCCCACTAAGTGCAAACGCACCAACACCGACGCCTTCGCTGATATTGCCCGTGCCCCCGGCAGCCTGGAAGCCCAGGGCCACCGAATTGGCAACATTACCACGCAAAGCCATATTGCCAACAGCAACATTTTGCCCTGAAATGGAAGCATGACTGCCGGAATTAAGACCAAGCACGATATTATGGTTGTCTCCGCCCGTATATTCTGAATTCCTGGAATAGATGCTACCCCCGGTCGAAAAACTCTCGGAAACTGAATTCTGTGATTTTTGTTTTCCATACAGAAAAACGGCAGCCATTCTTCGGCCGCTGCTATCCACCGCAGGGCCATTCAGGTGGGTAAAATCACCGGAATAAATACCGGTGTTCGATTGATAGAGCAGCGAAGGGTCGTCGAGCTCGTTGATGGTTTCAAAATACTTGGCAGGTCCACCTTTTGTAAACGAACTGCCTAAGCCCCCCACAATGATGGGGTTGATCTTATTGAAGAAGGTCTCATTTCTGAACCGGTTGATCACCGTATCCAGTTTTACTTTGTATTCAGCAGGGAAGTCATTGTTCTGTGCCTCTCCCTGCCGCCATAATATTACATCCACAGCTTTGGTTTTGCTGGCGGTGATCATCGTTCGTATTTCGGTATATCGTGCGCCTGACGGGGCATACCAGGCATCAATTGATTCACCATTTACGGCAGACACAATTACGCGCACTACCCGATCCTGCATGGCGGCAACATTTTTTGAAAATTGAAAGCCCAGGTGGTTGATATTAGGTGCCAGGGTCCATGTCACCCAGGCGCTGCCATTCCATAATAAGATCCTGCTATCAGGGGTGTTTGTCCTGCCAGGATCCGGCCGGTCTATCATATTGGATTGTCCGGTTGCTATTACAACCAGTGGCTTATATTGGCTTACATAGTTCGCTACCGAGTCATAGTATTTGTCAATGTTCCATTTGCCCCTGAAATAGGTTTGCATGGGCCATACTCCATTGTTGGCGGGGGAATTATTCACCCATATTTTACTGGTATCCGGGCCGGAAGGTGCATTGTTTTGTATAAGGTATGCGGCTCCCATTCCGCCGCCATTGACCATGGGTTGCCAGCTTAATCCATTGTAGTAATAAAATCCTGCGGTATTATCGGTTTGATAAATAAGCAGGCCGGTGGCAGGTGCTGTTATTAAATTACGTTGGGCCAGCGTTAACCTTGGGGTCAGTAATCCTTTGCTGGTGCTGCTTACTTCGAGTTGGGCGCTGGTATGTGGCGCCGATGTACCGATTCCTACACCCTGTGCACAAATCTGCGTCGTCGTATATAAAACGACAACGAGAACTATCATTTTCTTCATTTGAATATTGGATTTTCTACGTTGGATACGGATTTCTAAAGTAGGGTCTGTTATTGTCAGGCCCACTTTATGGTTGTGGTGAATTTTTTGTTTTGCAAAACCGGGAATTAGAAAGGGAGTTGGAAAAGGGAATAAAGGATAGGAGCTTCAGGCATCGGAGTAAAATAACGGTGGCATTTTGCCCCACCTGCTAATTGCGTTCCCCCAGGTAATAGCCGGGAATGATACCGGGCCTAAATAATGTCTATTTTTATTTTCTATGAAAAGGCCCATCATACTACTACTATGCTGTTTCCACGCAGCCCTGGCAACAATTGCACAAACATCCGACAGTTTGTTTGTGGCCGGGCGTTTTTTATACAACCACTGTAATGAAAAGATAATTTTGAGGGGTGTAAATTATTCAGTCCTCGACGATTGGGATTTTCCTGCCAACATGAATAATGGCAATGAACGCAGCATCGAAATAGAAAAAAGTGGAGCTAATTGTGTGAGGCTGCAGTGGTACAATAATTATGCCCAATTGGCAAGACCCGCATATAATTTAGTGCATCTTGACTCTTTACTTACCCGCAGCAAACGTTTGCATATTATACCGATAGTCGGCCTGTGGGATATGACATGCAGCAATGATTGGGGCAGTTTTACCAATGTTATAACCAACTGGTGGACGCAGCCGGCCGTTCTGGCACTAATTGAAAAGCATAAGCGGTACATGATCCTGAACATTGCCAACGAGTTTGGTTACTATCAATGGACGGGTAATCCTGCTGCAGCACTAACCACCTTTAAGAACAATTACAAGACCGCTATTACCACCCTTAGAAACGCCGGAATCAAAGTACCGCTAATGATAGACGCTCCGGACTGTGGGCAAAATATCGATGCCCTGGTACTAGTTGGCCAGGAGCTGGTGAACCACGATCCGCTCCACAATATTTTGCTAAGCGCCCATTCGTATTGGACAGGTTATGTAGGAAACGACAGCGCCACTATGGCCAACAAAATACAGCAGGCCGTGGCATCAAATCTTCCGCTGGTGATGGGTGAAATAGCTAACTATCAAAGCGATGCGCAGCCCTGTCAATACAATCTCAACTACCCCGATCTGCTGGAGTCGCTAAAAATTAAAGAGGTAGGTTGGCTCGCCTGGACCTGGTTCAAAGATTATTGCAGTAGCCGGGAAATGACTCCTACAGGTTTGTATTCACAGCTTAATACCTATGGCAACGACCTGGTTAACAACAGCATTTATGGACTGAAAAATACCGCCACGAAGAACCCGCCAACATTTAATGCCTGCAGTGCCATACTGCCATTACAATTGTTGAGCATGGACCTACTGCATTACAATGGGTATCCTATGCTTAAAACAAACTATGCCGGCACCAGCCTGGCTCAATTGGCAATCGAAAAATCAACAGATCAATCGCATTGGAAGACCTTGCAAACATGGCGTTTGTCAAATGCATCTGGCAGCACCCGGTATGTCGATTATCAACAGAATCAGGCAACTACTTATTACCGGGCTGTTATCACAGATTTGCAGGGAGCATTATTTTACGGTCCTGTAAAAGCGTTTCAAAAACAGGTAAAGCCATTGGAAATTTGGCCGAACCCTGCAAGTAAAAAGGTTACGGTGAGAGCCGCCGGAATAAGGCGGGTTAATCTATTTGATCAGTCGGGGAGGTGCGTCGCGGCAGTTGCTGTCAATAATCAAAACAGTGTTGATCTTAACGTGGAAAGGTTAATGCCGGGTATATATCATTTGGAATGTCTGGCAGCCGGAAATATTGTTTTCAGAAACCGGGTAATCATAAAACATTGATCAACTAGGTCATCAGGGCGAAGTCAGGAGCTTCCGTTCCCAGATAATAATAATGGGCTGGTCTGCAGAACTACCCGGCGTAGCGGATGTTTCCTTGATACCTTCTAATTTGAGACCCATAACATCGATAGATACTGTATTTACTTTCTTATTGGAGTCTCTCTTAAACATCGCCAGGCCATTGAATCCCGGCATGCGGAAGTTATCCTCTGAATCTTTTACCAGGTTGGCATTGCCCATCATGGATCCCATCATTAATGCATTGTTTTCTACGGTTACGTTAATTTCCCGAACCACCGATCCTTCGGGAAAATTATACCGGCCGGTATATTGTTGCAATGAATCCTGCGAGTACACGTATACAAAAGAGCCGGCTATAAAAAGGAGTGTAAACAATAACTTCTTCATGGCGGTTAATTTTCTATTGTAATACTACGAAGCTTTTCCTAAATGGTTACTACGATGGGGCTTTTTCTTTTGCCAAACCTCTATTTCTGTAAATAAAATAGCTATTTTGACCATCGAATTTGCCATTTCCAATGAAGGAATGAAGGAACGAAGGAATCAATGCATAAACGATTCAACCAATCAACTAATCAACCAATCAACCATGTCTCCATACGTATCAGAACTTGTAGGCACTGCCATTCTTATTTTATTGGGAAATGGGGTAGTAGCTAACGTGGTACTTAATAAAACCAAGGGCCAAAACGGTGGCTGGATCGTCATCACTTTTGGGTGGGCGATGGCTGTATTTGTAGGCGTGTTTATTGCCGGGTCCTCCAGTGGCGCCCATCTTAATCCCGCAGTAACTGTAGCACTTGCCGTTGGCGGAAAATTTGCCTGGGAAACAGTACCGGTTTATATCGCTGCACAATTCGCAGGTGCTATGATTGGTTCCTTACTGGTTTGGCTGGCTTACAAACAACACTTTGATACCAGCACCGATGCAGACGGTAAACTGGCCGTTTTCTGCACCGGGCCAGCTATACGCAATCCCTTTCATAACATCATGACTGAGATTATTGGCACATTTGTCCTGGTTTTTGCGGCCCTCAACATCAGCCCCAAGTACGAATACCTGGGATCTGTGGATGCACTTCCGGTTGCATTCCTTGTTTTGGCGATCGGGTTGAGTCTTGGCGGCCCTACCGGCTATGCAATTAACCCTGCAAGAGATTTGGGCCCGCGAATCGTCCACGCCCTGCTCCCCATTGCGGGGAAAAGAAGCAGCGACTGGAGCTATGCGTGGATACCCATAGTTGGTCCACTGGCCGGTGGTATCGTCGCAGTGCTATTGTACAACGCCATTCATTAGGCAAACTGGCAGCAGTTTTGATGAAGTATAGTCTAAACTGTGAGATATGAAAAAGACGACCATATTTTTAGCCATCATTATGACCCTTGTTTTCATGATCGGTCTTGGCTGCAAAAAAAGCGAAATGGGATCAGGATACATGACGGATGCAACAATAATTGGCTACGATACCAGGTTATGTGTATGCTGCGGTGGTTTGCAAATTGTTTTAGCCGGCGAATCCCAATTCAGGTTGATCGGGAACACTGCCTCTATTGGTCTTACAGAAACCTCCAACTATCCCGTCGCTGTTGAGGTAGACTGGACAGAAGACCGGACTAACGGGTGTAACCATATCATTGTAACGAGGTTTAGAAGGAAGTAGGTGGTATATAACCTGCTATGTTAATGTACAATGCAATTAGGATTATCACCGGGCCAATTTAGCTGCCGGTGGTTAGGTCTTATTTCAATGGATAATCATTGCTGACGTTGATTTTTTCGGCAATCTTTTTCAATAATTGATAAATGCTGACGAAAAATAGGTTGTTATTGTGATTGAAGGAGTGATTCCGACAAACTAAAATGTCTGGGCGATGTGCAACAATATTTTCTTCAACAAGAGAGCCGGGATCAATTTCTTTTTCAAAAGAAGAATTGTTTAAATGAAATTTTATATAGGCTATACATGCATTAGAAGTCCACACAGTGTCAAAAATCTCTCTCCCAACACTATCTTTCCTGCTTGAGACAAAAGGCAGAATTTTTTCTTTTTTGATTGACAAAAGCCTGGAGTTCGTTAGTAGATTTTTGTCAAAATTGAAAATTTCGACCGGTTTGAATTTTACCACAAAGTGTTTTGCATCATTAATCTCATCTACATACAATATCTCCTTTATAAAATAGATTTTGCCGCTATCGGAAACCAGCACATAACTTTCACTTTTTGAAAAAATACTTTTTTCTCCCGTCGTAACTTGACTGGCAAATTCCCGGCAAAAATAGCCAAAGCCAATTTCAACAAGGGTATCGGATTTTGAGCCCTGAGAGTACCCGAAATTAAAAGAGCATAGCGTAAGTAACGTAACTGGGAGTAGCTTACTCATGGAATTTATGGCGGGATTTTCATTTTACACAACGGCTAAGGGTTGCCTCGTGTTGTCCTTGTTGGTGTTAGTATTTTGAGGCTAATGAAATGCTTTATTATTCCTGAACCTGTTGTGCGGTTGGTAAACTGTCATCTAATCACGATAGTTTAACGCTGGTTTTCGGTCGCCAAGTAATGCCTTGTATTGATAATCGCCTTTTGATTGTGTAAACTCGTCTTTTGCCTTTTTTATTAATGCGGGGTTTGTAAACAAATCAATCGCTGTAAACGCCATTGTTTTTGAAGCAGCGATCATTCCTTTTATTCCAATATCTGTTCCGCCACAGGCTACTGCCTGCCAGCTATGCGCACTCGTACCAGGAACCCATGTTGCGGTGTATAACCCAACAGTCGGTACAACATAGCTTACATCACCCACATCTGTAGAGCCCTGGTCTTTATCAATATGCAGCGGTGTTACAATAGCGGCATTATCTAATGAGGGAAATTTACCCAGGAAACTTGTTTGTATTTTTTTAGCATAATCCATTTCCTGCGCAGTGTATGCTACACCACCAACTTTTTCCAAATTGGATTGCATTCCAATAGCAAGTGTTTGATTGATAAGCAGGTCGTGGGTACCACCAATTATTTCGTAGTTCATTTTTGTTTCTGTGCCAAGGGCTGCACCTTCCGCAGCTTTTACGATCCTGTCAAAAATTGAGACAGCCATTGCCTTATCTGGGTGCCTTACATAATAATACACTTCAGCAAATTCAGGCACCACATTAGGGGCTTTACCTCCATTTGTAATGACATAATGAATACGGGTTTCCTGCGGTACATGTTCCCGCATCATGTTCACCATATGATCCATCGCTTCCACTGCATCCAATGCAGAGCGCCCTTTTTCCGGCGAAACTGAAGCATGCGATGCAATACCATAAAATCTGAATTTGGCAGATTTATTAGCCAGTGCGCTGGTATTAATTACCAGGTTATTATCCCAGGCATGCCAATGCAGTACGATGTCTACATTATTAAACAAACCATCTCTCACCATATATACTTTTCCACTTCCTCCTTCCTCGGCCGGGCAACCGAATACTTTAATTGTTCCTTTTATCTTGCCCGCTTCTAATAATTTTTTGATAGCGATCCCGGAAGCTACTGAACCAGTACCAAACAAATGATGCCCGCAGGCGTGCCCGTTGGGTTTATTTACCATGGGTGTTTTAGTAGGAGAATTGTCTTGTGAAATTCCCGGTAAGGCATCATATTCTGCCAAAATACCTATAACAGGTGAACCACTGCCATAGGTGGCAACAAAAGCTGTAGGCATTCCAGCCACACCGGCTTCCACCGAAAAGCCATTGTCTTTTAATGTATTTTGAAGTAGCGTAGCACTTTTGTTTTCCTTATACCCTAATTCTGCAAAATCCCAGATACTTAAGGCAATTTTTTTATACGCATCATAACCCGCCTGAATAGTAGTTCCTGTCTCATTTTTTAATGCATCGATTGATTTGTTGTTATTGCTTTGAGCTATGCAGTTAAATACGATTGCCAGCGAAATGACGGAGGTGAATAATAATTTCATAATAGAAGTTGATTTGACTGACAAAGGTTAAGGCTGACTATTTGACTGGCATTCTATTTTCTTCAGCCCGGGCCAAAGCCGATTGAAAACTGATGCTCAATATAAAGACAAAAAACCCGCCAGCACTTTGTGTGCCGGATAAAAGCTGATGGTAATGTTTAAAAGGAGATTTTGAAATTGATCCATTTTGTATCAACCTGAAAGGTTATAAAGAAGTTGGCAGGTGTTTCTTTCGCCTTTTTAAGCCAATAAAGAGTGCAATTATTGTTATAACAAAAATGGTGATCAATCCCACGCCAAGTATAACCAACCAAATTTCTACACTGTCAAAACCTGGGGCGATCCACTTGGTAATTGTTTCAGACGCGAAGACGTAGCATACGGAAAGTATAATCCAAATTGCTACATATTTTAATATGAAGGAAAAAGTTTTTTTCATTTCATTGCTTTTAGCTTTTATCGCAGCTAACCAGTACCATAATTTGCTACCAAAACTTCCACCAGGGTTTTTTACGTCCCATTTCAATTTGTTTAGTCTCTATGGTTGTTGTATCTGTAACAGAAAATTTGCTATTAATTTCGTTCATGGAATTGTCAAGCCACAGCTCATACCAATTCAAAAAACCAATCCTATATGTATTGCCAAGTTCAGAAGAAGGATGTATGCCGTTGTCGCTTCCCCTGTCGTCTGTCCAGATGTTGCCGTATTCTCGACCATTTACAACCAAATTCAAATTGACACCGCAGCCAAAATTGCAAATAGCAATTGTTCCATTCATTAAATCTTTACCGAAGTATTTTTCTTCAAAGTCTGAAAGCTGTGTTTCGTACTCTTCACTTTCGTCGTCAACATTTGGGTTAAATTCTAAATTCCAGGGATTGGTATGCAAAAAAGGTTTTGAAGGGTTTAGAAGAGACTCAGGGCGTTTGTAATCCAAGTCGTCAAACAGCGAATCTTCCAATGGTTCAAGTCCATAAAACGGTCCTACGCCTCCATTTCCAATATTTGCCAGGAACGCTACATAGTCCTTTGGTAAAACTATTTTGTTTACAAATTCAAATTGTTGGAGTCTTTCTAATGATATTATTGGGTTTAAACGATATCTATGGTTTTGTGACCCGAACAAAATGTAGTCCTTGTCTAACTTTTTAAGTTGTGAAATTTTGGTTTTTATTCTTTCTGTTTGTTCGTTCATTTCATTGTGTGTTCTTAAAATAGTTGCAACAACTATAAGGCCGTCCGTTATATAGCTTCAAAACAAAAGTCTGCTCTAATTGGCCATAATTGACCAAGCCTTGTCTGTTAGTGGTATGATCTTATGTGTCTGTTGTTATGTCGTCCCAATCGTCAGCATACATTGTCAACCAGTTTAAAGCAAAATGCCTTTCCATAATAACATCCGGATTCAAATTGGCGGGAACTGTTTTATTATTAATTCTCGCATCTTCCGTTGCCCAATGTATTCTATAAATTAAATCTGTTTCATTTAAAATATCCTCTATATTTCTAAGCTTTGAATTATTAATCCAGCTTGTTGGGGATGCGTCTAAATTGGGCAGGTTTGAGTACTTTGAAAAGTCACAAATTGTAGTGGGAAATGATAATTTGTCAAAGTGCCCCAAGGCCCAAAGCAAAACATTTAAATTTTCAAGCCGCCATGTAACAGGATTATGGTCGTCGTCTGTTTTAATTTTTTTCTCTAGATATTTTTGCTCTTCAGGCGAAACGTTTTTCCAGAGGTCATGCTTTTTGAAATAAGCAATTATCTCCTCAGAAGTCTTTTCTTTATTAGCGACAAATATTAGTCCGTACAAAACAACGGCTTTACGGGCCACTTCATTTTGACTCCTGAACCTTGCTTGTTTATGGTCATCTACAAGTGGCAAATGTTCTAATGTCGGCACACCTTTCTGTTTAAGGAATTTATTGGTGACGTTTTTTCGTTCCTCACCGGTCAATTTGTGATCCGTAGTATAAATTCCTGCCGTAGTTGAGTCAATTGCAGTCTTATTGGAATTTTGCTTGGTATTTGTGCCACAACCTATAAGGATAAAAAGTCCTGAAAACAGGCACATGAAGAAAAATAAATAGTATCTGTTAAGTATGGCCATAGAGTTGCTGCTGACTCAAATATTGTCCCAGATTTACAACCTCCAAATCATTTGAAATTATCCCAGGCGCTTGCATAGCAGTCAGACATAAAAATGGGGGCATACAAACAAAATCCTCATAGTCATTCAAACAAGCCCTTTTTAACCCTCAATGAATTAAAAAACCGGCATACAAATATGATTTTTAACGTTAAAACCCTTCCCGTTAATGTTCGTTAACGAAAATGCAAAATTCCGCCTGCCGTTGGTAATCTTGCAATTCAAAGTCGCCCGATCTAACATTTAACAGCTTACCCCTTCAAAAGAACACCCTCAACACCATGAAAAAAATTATCCTTTTTGCCTTGTTGATAAATGTAAAAATTACAGTTCTATCCCAGGCTAGTCCGGCAAGGGTATTGGGAAATATTAAGGGGAAAATATTGGACATCGAAAAGAAATTGCCGCTGGCTGACGCCACCATTACGCTGGTAAACGAAACTGATTCTGTAGCTGTGGCCTATACCGTTGCCGACAAGGAAGGTGCGTTTGAATTAAAGAACATCGACAGTGGTTCTTTTATCCTCAGTGTCAGCAATATCGGGTTTGCAGAATTTACCAAAAATATCAGGATCACGCCTACAGTTTTCGTCATCGACCTGGGTAGTATTAACCTGGTGGCAGATACCAGCACGGTAATGAACGTGATCGTAAAAGCCCCCAGCATTCTTATTAAAAAGGACACGGTCGAGTTTAAGGCTTCAGCTTTTAAAACCAAACTCAACGCGAATGTGGAAGACCTGCTTAAAAAACTGCCCGGTGTAGAAGTAGACAAGGATGGCAATATCACCTCACAAGGGGAGGAGATCACCAAAATATATGTGGATGGCAAGGAGTTTTTTAGCAATGATCCTAAACTCGCCACCAAAAATCTTACTGCCGAACTGGTGGAAAGCATCCAGGTGTTCGACGATATGAGCGACCAGGCAAAATTTACCAAAATGGACGATGGCAGCCGTGCACGCACTATTAATATCAAACTAAAGAAAGACCGTAAAAAGGGGATTTTTGGCCGTAGCGATCTCTCGGTGGGCAGCAAAGAGCGGTATTCCGGAAATGCATCTTTCAATATGTTCAACAACAAGACCCAACTATCAGTTGTGGGCGGGGCCAATAACGTTAATAAACTGGGTTTCTCTTCTAATGATCTAATCGGAAATATCGGCGGTATGACGGGCTTTAGCGGTGGTGGAGGTGGTGGTAACCGTGGCGGTGGCGGCGGAAACAGGGGTGGTGGAGGTGGAAACCGCGGCGGTGGTGGCGGCGGTGGAAATGCCGGTAACGGCAATACGGCTTCGTGGAATGGTGGCGTAAACTTTCGCGATAACTGGGGTACCAAACTGATGGTGGCCGGTAACTATTTTGTATCCAGCAATACCGTTACCAATCGCAGCAACAGCTTTCGCCAAACCTTTTTTCCGAATGACAGTATTACGTATACTTCCAACGATTCATACGACAAAAACACCAGTCTCAACAACAATTTCAGTTTAAGGGTGGAGTATTTTATTGATAGCATGAACTCGTTATTGATAACCCCAACACTCAGCTGGCAAAATTCTACATCATTGAGTTTTGATTCAGTACTAACAATGGCTGGCCAACTTGATAAAACCAGCAAAGCTATTACCAGTATCCGCAGCCGTACCAATGAAAGGAACGGGTATAATGTTGGGAATAATTTACTGTATCGTCATAAGTTTAAAAAGCTGGGCCGCACATTTACCATTGGCTGGAACACCGGGTATAATAATAGCGAAGGGGAAGGCTTTAACGAATCTCCATACACGTATTTTAATAAAGATGGCACCATTAACTACCTGCGTAACCAACAACAACGTAACGATCAGAACACCAGTTCCTTTAGCAATACGATCAGTACTTCGTTTACCGAGATGCTTGGTGTGGGTAAAGTCTTCGAAATTAATTACGCCTATAGCAATACCCAAAGTACCAGCGACAGGAAGACCTTCGATTTTAATTCCAGAACGGGCGACTACGACAGCGTAAATAAACAGCAGACAAATTATTTTGAAAATGGATTTGTTTCGAGCCGTATGGGGGCCAATTACCGGGTGAAAAAAGAAAAATATGATTACCAGTTAGGTGGTGCTGTTCAAATCGCTTCTCTTGAAAATATGAGCCACCGGGCAACCACGGGCAAAGACAGCATGATGAAGCAGCAGTACACTAATTTTTTTCCTAACGCCAGTTTTAATTATAACCTGGGCACGCGGAAGAGCATCCGTTTCAGTTACCGCGGCAGCACAAGAGCCCCGGGCATAACCCAGTTACAGGATGTGGTGGATGTTAGCAATCCCCTCAATTACCGCAGCGGTAATCCTGACCTGAAACAGGAATTCAACAATAATTTCAACTTCAGTTACAATACATTTAATGTTAGCAATTTCATGTATTTCAATGGTACTATCTCTGCCGGTAATATCAGCAATCGTATCGTGAACAGTACCGATACACTTAACCGTTATGTACTCATCACCAAACCAGTAAACGTGGATGGCGCATGGAATTTCAGCTTTAACGGTACCATCGGTATTCCGCTTAAGAAGGTTGCTACCGGTAAGAAAAGCCCGATGAACCTGAACCTTACCACCACGTACCGTTACAACCGCGATGTAAGTATGCTGTACAAGCAAACGCTTTTCAATTACACCAGCACCATTAGCCAGCGCATTAATTTCAACTATAATGTTGACAATAAATTCGATCTCGGTACCAGTGCGAGGTTGTCTTACAACAATGCGAAATACAGCGTAAACTCCAATCTCAACAATAAGTATTTCTCCAGCACCTACTCATTGGATATGACCGTGACCGTTGTCAAAAATTTCCTCTTTACTACCGACTTTGATTACTTTATGAACACCGGCCGGGCGAATGGTTTTAACCAGTCCATTCCAATCTGGAATGCCAGTGTAGGCAGGTATTTATTTGCAAAGAAAAATGCCGAGATACGCTTTAGTGTAGTGGACCTGTTGAACCAAAACAAGAGCATTGGCCGCAACATTGGTGAAAACTATTTTGAGGATACCTATACCCAGGTGCTGAGCCGGTATTTCATGCTCACTTTTTCCATCAACCTCAATAAGTTTGGCGGTAGAACCCCCGGCAATAACAATGGTGGCGGCACCCGCGGCCAGGGACAAGGCCAGGGCGGAAGAAATAATGGAGGTGGTGGCGGAGGCGCAAGAAGGGGCGGCGGACAGTAATTTATGAGTCGTCCTGGTCAATGACTATTGACCAATGACCCAATGACTTTCTACAGTGATGCTGCTATCAGTTCAGCCACATCCATCACGATCACGGCACCTTCTTTATCGTTCATTTTTACGCCATCGGTGAGCATGGTATTGCAAAACGGGCAAGCTGCAGCAATAATGGTGGCATTGGTTTCAATGGCTTCCCGGGTACGCTCCTGGTTGATCCGCACATTGCCTTTTTCTTCTTCTTTAAACATTTGAGCACCTCCAGCTCCACAACATAAACCGTTACTGCGGCAGCGTTTCATTTCTACCAGTTCAGCATCCAGCGCTTCCAGTACTTTACGTGGGGCTTCATAAATTCCATTGCTGCGTCCGAGGTAACAGCTATCGTGATAGGTAATGCGTTTGCCTTTAAAACTACCACCTTCCTTCAATTTAATGCGGCCTTCATCGATCAACTGCTGCAGCAGGGTGGTATGGTGTATGACTTCGTAGGTGCCACCTAATTCAGGGTATTCGTTCTTGATCGTATTAAAACAATGCGGGCAGGCTGTCACTATTTTTTTGATGCCATAATTATTTAATACCTGGATATTGTTATAAGCCATCATCTGGAACAGAAATTCGTTTCCGGCTCTCCTGGCGGGATCACCGGTGCAGGCTTCCTCGCTACCCAATACAGCGAAGTTGATGCCTACATTCTCCAGTATCAGCGCAAAGGCCCTGGTTATTTTTTGTGCCCGCTGGTCAAAGCTACCTGCACAACCCACCCAAAATAATATTTCGGGCTCTTCGCCTGCGGCCACCATTTGGGCCATGGTTTTTACTGCCATTTTTTTTATTTTATCATCCGCCGAAAGATCGGGGGCAAGCGAAAATAAGGAGAATAGAGGACGATGAACGACCCGTTTTAAAGCCATCAGTTCCGCAGAGAAAATATCAATACTCAACGTTCAATTTTCAATTTTCAAATACGTAGATCCGGTGTTTTTTAATTGGCAGACTGGTCCTGTTTGTTACGGGATTGAAAATTGATGGTTGATTATTGTACATTATTTTCTAACAAACACTCAGGTAACAGCATTATTTTATGGCGAAAAGCACATCCACACTAAACCGGATCTTTAGTTTTTTGAAATCTACTGTCGAAGCAGAAGGCTCATCTCTGCGGTATCGTTCGTTGCTCACGGCTTGTGAATTTGCATACATATTGGATCGCAGCGTCACGTAATTGTCCTCAACCGGTTCCTTTATGGTAATGGCTTCTCCCAATTTTTCAGCAACCGCTTCTGTCAGGTAAATGGCTTTTGTTTTCGCCGCCTTTACGGCATCTATTTTCAACTGTTTGCGGAATTCAGTCATTTTGCTGTGGCTGGTTCGGGTGATCTCAAATTTCTCCGTAGCGTCATCGTTTAGTTTTTCCACGAGGGCGTCCATGGTGCTGGTACTGGAAAACCTTATTTCGTACACGATGCTGGTAAACAATTCTCCTGGTTTTTTTCGTTTCCGGCTTGTCCAGTAGTTATCATAGCCATCGTACGAGGCGAGTTGAACAAGGCTATCAGCGATACGGGCTTCACGGCATGCTGCCAGGAATGCGGATTTGATTGTTTCCAGGTCCACTTTGTCCTGTCCCTTCTTTTGGTATTCACGAAGTGTGACCTGCACATAGATCTCATCGGGTACTACCCACATTTCGGCGCTTCCGTTTACGCTGATCGTTTTAGGAAAGGGATTGCAAATAGGTTGTTGGGCGTTTGCTTTGCTTGCAAAAATTAAAATAATAGCAGTTAGGCAGAGATACTTTTTCATTGGGAAATAATTTGAAGGTAAAATACGAATAGCTTGTCAAAAGCTATATCGGCAATCTTTTTGCACACATAAAATACACTCAAAAACCGATTGCATTTTTCCTCTTCGGAAATGAAGCGTAGTTTTGTACGACCTCTAAGAAATTTCCAGTTCATTTTGTTGGTCATCTATCAAAAAGATCCTGTCAGGGTCAGTATTTAACTTTTGACAGGGTGGCGTTGTTATAGGCAGACCCCCGGACCGGATTGCACACACGAATTAGAAAAGGCAAAAGGAAGCCCATTAGTATCAACAAATTGACCGTTTTATTTGATGGATGCTAATTTTTTCCATCATGGAACGGTTTTCGCTAAGTCAGAGAAAAAAAACTGAAAAAATAAAAATCATCACTGGGCGAAAGCCTGAAAATAAGATATTATGTCAAAATTCATTTTTGTTACCGGCGGCGTTACATCGAGCCTTGGGAAAGGAATTATTGCAGCCAGCCTCGCCAAGTTGCTGCAGGCCAGGGGTTTAAAAGTTACGATCCAAAAATTTGACCCTTACATAAACGTGGATCCGGGTACACTAAATCCTTACGAACATGGCGAATGTTATGTAACCGAAGACGGTGCTGAAACGGACCTGGATCTTGGTCACTACGAACGCTTTTTGAATATCCATACCAGCCAGGCCAATAATGTAACCACCGGTCGTATCTACCAAACCGTCATTAACCAGGAACGGGAAGGAAGATATCATGGTAAAACGGTACAGGTGGTGCCGCATATTACCGACGAGATCAAACGCCGGATGATGTTGCTGGGTAAGGACAAAACATGGGATATCGTTATAACCGAATTAGGCGGTACCGTGGGAGATATTGAAAGTCTTCCTTTTATTGAAGCTGTGCGCCAGATACAGTGGGAGTTACCAGACGAGGATTGCGTTGTAATTCATTTAACGCTGATACCTTATCTGAAAGCTGCTAAAGAACTGAAAACAAAGCCTACGCAACACAGCGTAAGAATGCTGAGCCAGGAAGGAGTTCACCCGGATATTATTGTATGTCGCACCGAGGAGCAACTGGGGCCGGAGATTCGCCGTAAAGTAGCCCTGTTTTGCAATGTAAAACTGGAAGCAGTAATTGAGGCTATGGACGCCAGCACCATTTACGAAGTGCCGCTGCTGATGATGCGGGAAAAGCTGGATAAGATCTGTTTGAAAAAATTGCATATCAGCGAATATGGAGAGCCGCAAATGGATAAGTGGAAGCATGTGCTGGACAAATTGAAATACCCAAAAAGTGCGGTTACCATCGGCCTGATAGGAAAATATGTGGAACTGCAGGATGCCTATAAATCCATCCTGGAGTCATTTGTACATGCCGGCGCCAATACCGAATGCAAGGTGAAAATTGTGGATGTTCACAGTGAATTTATTACGCAGGAAAATGCGCATGAGAAGCTGGGTAATCTTGATGGCTTGCTGGTAGCGCCAGGCTTTGGCCTGCGTGGCATTGAAGGTAAGATACTGGCCATACAATATGCACGGGAAACCGGCCTTCCATTCTTTGGCATTTGCCTCGGTATGCAAATGGCGGTGATTGAATTTGCCCGTAACGTGCTCGGCATAAAAGACGCCCATAGCACAGAAATGGATAAAAACACGGCTAACCCCGTGATTGACATGATGGAAGAACAAAAGAAGATAAAATTATTGGGCGGTACCATGCGATTAGGCGCTTATCCATGCGATATACAGGAAGGCAGCCTTGCTTATGAAATTTATGGCCATAGCCCTATCAGTGAAAGGCACCGCCACCGTTGGGAATTTAACAGCGACTACGAAGAACAATTTATCAATGGCGGCATGGTGATCAGTGGCCGCAACCCCGGTACCGGCCTGGTTGAAATTATTGAATTGCCCAATCATCCTTTCTTTATTGGCGTACAGTACCATCCGGAACTGAAAAGCACGTTTGAAATACCGGCGCCGTTGTTTGTGTCTTTTGTACAGGCAGCAAAAGTGTATAATGAAAAAAGGCAATCGCTGAAAAGCAATCCGTTGTTGCAGAGTGAACTAATTTAAGCCCCCTCGGTCCCCCGGTGGGGGATGACAAGAGGATAAAAGAAAGAAAAGCCCCCGGCGTTTGTCGGGGGCTTTTTTAGGCCATATGCAAAATGGGTATTATTATCAAACCAACCTGTACCCCCTCAAGAAATCCTCCACTTTCATTCGCTTTTTGCCTTCCATTTGCAGGTCGGTTACTTGTATAAATCCATCGGCGCAGGCGAATTTTAGAAATGTTTTCCCATCCGTGACATGAGTTCCGGGGATATGTTGATGAATGGCTGGCTCTTTAACCGAGTCAAATATTTTCAGTTTTTTTTCCTCTAAAAAACTAAACGCTGTAGGGTAGGGTGATAAGCCGCGAATCAAATTGTGGATGTCGCTGCAGCTTTTTGCCCAATCAATATTGCAGGTTTCGGTAAATATTTTAGGTGCATGCTTAAGGGCTTCGCTGCCGGCTGCTGGTTGCGGCTGTTCAATAATTGTATTGGCCACCAAGCCCTCAATAGTTTTCACAATCAGTTGTGCACCAATCTCTTTCATCCGGTCGTGAACTGACCCGACATTTTCATTTTCGCTGATATTGAAGCTTTCCTGCAATAAAATATTTCCGGTATCTATTTCGTGTTGTAATTTGAACGTTGTGACCCCAGTCTGTTTTTCACCGTTAATGATGGCCCAGTTGATAGGGGCAGCGCCCCGGTACTGTGGCAGCAAAGAACCGTGCAGGTTAATCGTTCCCATCACCGGCATATTCCAAACCAGTTCCGGCAACATGCGAAATGCCACCACTACCTGTACGTCGGCATTTAGTGATTTTAGTTCCGTAAGAAATTCCGGGTTCTTTAATTTCTCCGGTTGCAAAACCTGCAGCCCCTTTTCTACCGCATATTTTTTGACAGCACTTTGTTGTAGCTGCATACCGCGGCCACCTGGCTTATCGGGAGCCGTAATAACCCCTGCAATGGTGAAACCCGCCTGGTACAAAGCATCCAGGCTTGCTACCGCAAATTCCGGAGTACCCAGGAAGACGATTTTTGTTTGGTTGTTTTTATTTTCAGTCATTTAATTTTTTGTTTACAACAGAACGTGCTGAAGTCCATCGTTACAAAATGAACCATTCCTTTGGTACTTCAGCTATAGCGGAGGCACGGCCCATATTGTAAGAATGGATTTCAATCCATGAGTCTTAGGCTGGATCCAAATCAATCACCCATGGTTCGGTCTATTCAAAATCTTTGTACAGCAGATATTTCTTCCTCACTTTCTTAAATGCGGTTAATCCCGGTAGCCAGCTTTTTCTGATTTCTGCTTCAGATTTGCCGTTCATTATTTGCCACATCAGTTTGTCGTTGCCAGCCAGTTTATTAAAGAAATAATCTGTGGTGGAAGGGTTTCCTTTTTTAGGGCGGAGGAAGAAACTGTCTTTATTGGGGAACAATTTATAGGCATTCAAAACATAGCTGAGGTTGATCTGGCGATGCTCCTTTTTTGAAATATCGATGGGGATTTCACTCAGGTCGTAGCCATGGCAAAGTTTGTCTTTCAACGGCGGGTTTTTGGCACCGGGTGTGCTTACTGGTGTAAAACTAAAAGGCAATGTGTCGGGGAAGGATGGAGCTCCGTAGACCTGGAAAGGCTTGTCGGTA
The DNA here is from genome assembly GCA_040386335.1 of Bacteroidota bacterium. GTDB lineage: Bacteria > Bacteroidota > Bacteroidia > Chitinophagales > Chitinophagaceae > JAZKFT01. The sequence continues at coordinate 176,544 of JAZKFT010000014.1, read as the reverse complement.
CCACGGCCAAGACTTACATCGGTTCCCTCAAAAAAACAGGTAGAAGTATACAACAGAACACTCTGCATATTAGGCAGGTTTGGACTGGGCTTAATGGGCAGTTCGTAGTAACTGTTATGATCGTAATTTTTGCATTTGATAATGGTAAGGTCCAGCGGCTGGTAAATTCCCAGCATCATTTTCAGGGGCGAAGCAGCATCTGTAAACTGGTACATCGATTTATTCAGCAATTTTTCACCATACAGGAAACTAGCATATTCAGCCATGGTCATGCCGTACACAATGGGTACGCTTTGCCTGCCCACACCACTCTGGAATCCATCTTCAAGCACCGGGCCATCTACAAAAAAACCATTAGGATTGGGGCGGTCGAGGATGATCAGTGGTTTATTGGCAACGATGGCACTTTCCATGCACTCCTGTACATTATTGATGTAAGTGTAATAGCGCAGACCTACGTCCTGCAGGTCGAATAGCAGTATATCAATGTCTTTCAGATCCTCAACAGTTGCCTTTTTATGATCGCCGTACAGCGAGATGATCGGAATGCCGGTTGCCGGATCGGTACTGCTTTTTACATGTTCGCCGGCATCGGCATCCCCACGAAACCCGTGTTCAGGACTAAAAATGGTTTTGATATTGATACCCAGTTTGAGCAGCGTATCCACCAAATGCACATGACCGATGGCGCTGGTCTGATTGGCAAAAATGGCCACCCTTTTTCCTCTGATCAGCGGCAGGTATTCAGCCAGTTGATGGGCACCGGGCAGGATTTCTGTCTTTTGATTTTTACCTGCGGACTTTGAAACGATATTTTTCGGCTGGGCCGAAGCAACCAGGAAGCAGCATAAAAAGAAATAAAAGGCAACCGTAGTCATCCGTTGAATCATGGGGAATGGTTTTCGCGGTAAATGTCATTGGTATTTTCCTAAATCGGAAATCAAAAAATAATGGTTTGAAGACAGCTTATTACTTTCGCGGCGAGATTGTCCCGGAAATTCCTTGTTCAATAGTGTTACTGCTGTTGAACGGAGCGTCGCCAATGTCGCTCAATAGCAGTTCCAAAGCTGGTCTCCCCCCGAAAAAACCGGGGCAAGCAAAAAATATTTTAAAATAAAAAAACAAGGTTCAGATGTCAACAGTAAAAAAAGGGGATACCGTAAAGGTGCATTACACAGGTAAACTGGCCAGTGGCGAACAATTTGATTCAAGTGCCGGCCGTGAGCCGCTGGAGTTTGAAGTAGGTGCGGGAATGATGATTCCCGGTTTTGACAAAGGCGTGGAAGGTATGGCCGTGGGTGATAAAAAGGTCATCAACATTACGCCCGAAGAAGGTTATGGTGAGTGGGACGAACAGAACGTGATCCCGTTTCCAAAAGAAAATGTACCAGCCGATATGGTACTTGAACCAGGTCAGCAACTTACACTGCGCAACGACCAGGGTCAACCATTACAGGTAGTAGTGGCCGAAGTAAGAGAAGATATTATAGTATTGGATGCCAATCATTTTTTGGCGGGTAAAGACCTGGTTTTTGATATTGAGATCGTTGGTCATGAGCCCAAGTCGCTGATTATTATGTCGTAAGAAATAAGTTTGAACCGGGGTTTGAGTGGATTATTTGGATTGAAAGGATGGGTAAGTTGCCCTCCATTTATTCCCGCAGTCCACTTGAATCCTGGTTTTTTTATGAGCAAAACAGGAAGTTCTGTTTTTTCTTTCCTTTTAATCCTAATAATCCACTTAAATCCCGGTTCAGATAATGCAAGCCTCTTACTCCTACGAACAGCTTTACACATTCGCACATAACATTTTTAAAGCAATTGGGTGCAGCGACGCTCACGCCACCACTGCCACCAAAGTGCTGTTGAGTGCAGACATACGTGGTATCGATAGCCACGGCATTGCCCGCCTCAGTGGCTATGTACGCTTGTGGGAAGTCAAACGGGTAAATGCAAATCCTGATGTGAGAATCATCCACGAAAGCCCGAGTACAGCGGTTGTGGATGGTGACAGCGGGCTGGGTTTGGTAGTGGCACCCTTTGCCATGCAGGTAGCGATTGACAAAGCCAAGACCTGTGGCACAGGATGGGTAAGCGTTAGTAACAGCAATCATTTCGGTATTGCGGGCTACCATAGCATGATGGCCCTGGAACACGATATGATCGGAATTAGCATGACCAATGCCAGTGCACTGGTGGCACCCACTTTTTCCACGGAAAAAATGCTGGGAACCAATCCTATTTGTGTGGCGATACCGGCGGGAGAAGAACCAGCCTTTGTTGCCGACCTGGCCACTACCACGGCTGCAAATGGCAAACTGGAAATTTTACAACGGAAAAACCTGGATACACCGGACGGTTGGGTACAAACTAAAGATGGAGAACCTACAAACGATGCCAATATTTTAAAGAAAGGTGGCGCACTGCTACCACTCGGCGGCGATCGGGAGCACGGCAGCCATAAAGGATACGCCCTGGGCAGTGTGGTAGATATTTTCAGCGCGGTTTTAAGTGGTGCCAACTACGGTCCCTGGGTACCACCATTTCCGGCGTATGTGCCGATGCCTGAAAATCAGCCGGGCAAAGGTATCGGCCATTTTTTTGGCGCTATGCGCATAGACGCCTTTAGGACAGCAGCCGATTTTAAGCACCATATGGATCATTGGATCAGGCGTTTTCGTAGTGCTACGCCTATAGCTGGTCAAGAAAAAGTATTGATACCAGGCGACCCTGAACGCGAAATGGAAACCGAACGCATGAGGGACGGCATTCCGTTGTTGGAACAGGTTGTAGCCGATTTGGAGGGTTTGGGAAAAAGGTTTGATGTTGCCTTGTAGAGACGCCATGCCTGGCATCTCCAATCATAACCGATGAAAACGCGAAAACCCCACAATCCCCGCCATTTATAGTCCCCCCCAAAAAAAATCTGTCCCCATTTTGAGACACCATGCATGGTGTCTTCATCTTGCCGACCAATAACCTGCGGAAATCCGCAGGTTGGAATACGGGAAACGGATGACAACGGCAATATCTGGAAAATTAGACGCCATTAATAAAATAAATGATCGACGTGGAGGGAGACGCCATGCATGGCGTCTCTACGAACCTTACATTTGCGGCCACAAAATTTTTAATTCACTAAAACAAAATCGGGGGGAACCGGGGGTATGAAAATCATGAAATTTGGCGGCACCAGCGTTGGAAAGCCGGAAAGAATGCATCAGGTAGCAGAACTAATAACTGCCGACAGCGAACCTAAAATTGTAGTGTTGAGCGCACTGAGCGGCACTACCAATGCCTTAGTAGAAATCAGTAATGCCATGGCCAGCGGCAATAAAGCTGAAGCCAAGCGAAAGATAGACTTGCTGGAAAAACATTACCAGGAGTTTGTACCGCAACTGGTACAAACAGAAGCCGCCCGGGCAGAAGGCCAGGGCATTATCACGGAGCATTTTGAGTTCCTGAATATCATCCTCAAAATATCTTTCAGCGATGCGCTGAATAAAGATATCCTGGCGCAGGGCGAATTACTAAGTACCAAACTGTTCAGCGTATACCTTACAGAAAAAGGCATTAAACACCAGTTACTTCCGGCACTGGAATTTATGACGATCGATAGCTACGAAGAGCCACAGATCGGTGCCATTAAAGTAAAATTGAGCCAGCTGCTGAACCAGCATAAAGACGATACCATTTTCATCACCCAGGGTTATATCAGCCGCAATGCAAGGGGCGAAGTGGATAATCTGAAACGTGGTGGAAGTGACTACAGTGCATCTCTGATCGCTGCTGCCATTAAAGCATCTGTTTGTGAAATATGGACCGATATCGATGGGATGCACAACAATGATCCGAGGATCTGTGAAAAGACCGTGGCTATTGAACAAATGAGTTTTGAAGAAGCGGCAGAGCTGGCTTATTTCGGAGCCAAGATTTTGCACCCGGCATCTATCTGGCCTGCCCAGATGTACAATATCCCGGTGAAACTGCTTAATACTATGCAGCCATCGGCGAAAGGCACTATCATATTGCAGGAAGCGGGAAGTACCGGTGTAAAAGCAGTGGCCGCAAAAGACGGTATTATCGCTATCAATATTAAGAGCAGCCGCATGTTGCTGGCATATGGCTTCTTGCGGAAAATATTCGAAGTGTTCGAGAAATACCGCACCAGCATTGATATGATCACCACCTCCGAAGTGGCGGTATCGGTTACAATTGACAGCGCATCTTCACTACAGGATATTGTAAAAGAACTGGAAGTGTTTGGTAGCGTAGAAGTGGAGGAAGGCCTTAGCATTGTATCAATTGTCGGCAATGAAATAGCTGAAACTGAAACGATACTGGCTAAACTCTTTGATGCCCTGCAATCGATTCCTGTTCGGATGGTAAGCTACGGTGGCAGCAAGCACAATGTTAGCCTGCTGGTTCCATCTGGTTCTAAAAATGAAACATTAAAACTGCTGAACAGCGGACTGTTTGGATTGTAAAAAACACAGCTATGGCCGCAAAGATCGTCCTTTCAAGAAAAAATGATTTTATGAACCGCACCCGGCTTTTCCGGGTATTGATCGACGGGAAAGAGGTGGGAAGAATTGCAAATGGAAAAGCTGAAACGTTCGAATTGGAAGCGGGTAACCATACAATCGAATGCAGGATAGACTGGTGCAGCAGCCGCGCCTATGAAGTGACAACCACCAACAACAGCATCGACTATTTGCAGGTAAAAAGCGGCATGAAGTATTTTATGATGCTGTACGTCATTCTGCTTTGCTGGCTGGCTTCAGGTATTATTGTAAAAAATAAACGGGTGCTGCTGGGTGCCGCCTTCCCCTGGGTGCAGTGGGTAATTGTGATCATTCCCATTGCCTATTTGTTTTATTACCTGACGTTGGGTAAAAAACAATACCTGGTAATAAATAAGGATGATACAAATGTTTTTGCCAAATAGAACGGCTGTGCTAAAAAAATAAATCCCCAATGTTGCAAAGCGTTGGGGATTTTTTATTTTACATCAAATTCAAACCCTTCCTATCCCAAATTTAAACACTATGGATTTCAACAAAACGACCATTTCAACAACAGCTCCACAAACAACCGCTCAAGCGCCACAACGAAAAATACTGCTGGCTATTTTTATGGAAGTATTCCTCGGTTTTTTTGCCGGCATAGCCATCAGTATCTGGAATTTTTTTAAACATTACCTGCTCCTTGTATGGTTCTATATCCTTTTTTTAATAAAACCGAATGCCGAAAACTATGACGTGCACCGGAAAAAGGCAATAGATAATTCCAAGTCGACCTTCCAGCTGATAATGATACTAACGGCCATCCTTATTTTTTGCATCAAACAAGGTTGGATCACCGGCGCCAGCGAGGAAAATACCCAGGCGTACGGTAACGATATGATGGCCTGGTTTATGGAATTTGTCATTTTTATTGTGTACGCAGCCTGCTACTTTTTAGTGCTGCTTTTATTGGTTTTACTGGGGCGTTTGTTAAGAAAAATTTTCAGTCCTATTGAAAGCAGCCGGGTTACTGATCTCGTTTTTATTCATCTCAATAATATCTTTTTCATTACAGCAGCCATTTGCAGCTTTATCATCAGGTTCGACAATGTAGCCAGCGATTTTTTGGGAGAAGACAAAGACTATGAAATGGAACATTTTCAAATCGTATTGTTCAACACTTTTGGAATTCCTTTTGCCATCATCACATTCCTGTTTTTTATCCGTCTTACGATGATCAATAAACTGCCGGCATTAAAATCAATTTTTTATGTAACGCTGGTGCCGGCAATTGTATTTGGGTTTTTGTTAGTGTGCGAGATATTTATATCATCTTTTATGGCTGGATTGTAATTTTTCTGAAATGCGGGACGGCCACGTGGAGAGCTATTTTTGGCAGGCAATCCCTCATAAAATTCCCGCGTTTCTCTAAGAAATTTCTAATTGCTTTTTACGCGATCATTTCTTTATTTTCATCAACGAAATAGTTTACAGCCAACAGACAATCAACATCATAAATCATACATCATAAATCATAAATCGAAATGGTTCCAGAAATCCGCAAAGCATTTAACGCAGCATTTAGCCAGGGTCGTTACGAAGCCTATTTAAAAGAACTGATGGCGGTACACCCCGGTGACCTGGTATTCCGGGTGGCTGAAACACCGGTATTTATCGACAAGGCCTTTAAGCAAAAGATATTAGATGCATGTGAAAGCATTGTGGATGTGATTGTACAGCCCGATTTTAAAGATCTGACCAAAGATGCCATACCGGCCAATGCCAACGTCGGAAATGAAAATGCCTTTTCTCATTTCATTGCGTTCGACTTTGGAATTTGTATCGATGAGGCGGGAAACTATACACCACAATTGATAGAAATGCAGGGCTTTCCAACGCTTTTTGCTTACCAGATCTTACATACAGAAATAACCAGGAAGCATTTTCCAATTCCTGCTAATTACGACAGTTATTTAAGTGGCTTTACCAGAGAAACCTATATTCCATTTCTCAAAGAAGTGATCATTGGAAACCACCTACCGGAGAATGTGATATTGCTGGAAATTTACCCGGATGAACAAAAGACCAGGATCGACTTTCGCTGTACGGAAGATTATGTGGGTATCAAAACGGTATGTCTCACAAAACTCAAAGCCGACGGAAGAAACCTTTACTACGAAAGCGAGGGAGAGCGGATCAACGTGGACTGCATTTACAACCGTCTCATATTCGACGACCTCGAGCAACAGGTTCTGCCCGAAGGCACGATAGATATTACCCAGGACTGGAACGTGGAATGGTGTCCGCATCCTTCCTGGTTTTATAGAATCAGCAAATACACATTACCTCTGATTAGTAGCCCCTATGTGCCCGAAACGCGTTACCTGAGTGATGTAAAAGAAATACCTGCCAACCTGGAAAATTATGTACTAAAACCACTCTTCTCCTTTGCGGGGCAAGGTGTGGTGATAGATGTAACCCCGGAAGATATTGCCGCGATCAAAGACCCGCATAACTGGATACTGCAACGTAAGGTAACCTACGCCGATGTGATCCAAACCCCGGACGTACCAGCCAAAGCGGAGATCCGTATTTTCTATTTTTGGAAAGAAGGTGAGCCACGCCCTATCGCCACCCAGAATCTGGCCCGCCTAAGCAAGGGCAAGATGATCGGTGTCCGGTACAATGCCGATAAAGAATGGGTAGGAGGGAGTTTGGCTTATTTTGAGAAAGACTGAGGTATGTAACCCTGTCAGGGCTTGGCTTTCGCCCCCGACTAAAGTGCGGGGCAGGCTCTGACAGGGTTTACGCTGTTCACCCTATAGATAAAATGTTGCGGGCATCTATTTTAATTAAGAAAAGTAATAATACCTTCTTCATTTTTTGCCGCTATTGCAAATACTTCCTGAACGACAATGAAATATTCCAGCAAATAATCAAGCGCAACTTCCTCCTCCCAAACATTTGGATATATACCCAATCTGTTCATTTTCTCGCCATCGTATTTTAACTTAAGGCCCTCAACAGAAATCTTACTGATTTCAGTATTTATTTCACCCACTTCTTTAGGTGTCAGATATTGTGCAGGCCCGTAACCCATATCCTGGTTTTCGTCAATAGATTGACCGCTGAACATGACTTTTGAAAGTGGCGCGTCAGACTCCCCGATCATCGCACCTGTCAATAAAAAGTTGATACCGTCCCAGGATTTATCTATTTCAACGAAGCCCGCATCTTCTTTTCCGATTACATTGTTATAAACCCTTTTTTCTAATTTAGAACTATCGCGTAAGTAAAGGTCAAGTTCAGATTTTGTTACCCGAAGGAAGTTTCCAATCATGCTCATAATGAATAGTTTTCAAATTCGGTGGTTGTTGTCATCAACGACCACCGAATGTCAGCGACGTTGAATTGTCGTACGCAGGTATGTTCTTCAGTAATTACGTTATCGAAATATCATCGATAGTGCAAGCAGTCATCAAAGTCAGTGGCTGGTGAGGACACCAGCCACGGCTTACTAAAATCATCGATAGTGCAAGCAGTCATCAAATTCAGTGGCTGGTGAGGACACCGGCCACGGCTTACTAAAGTCTAAGACGGTATCCTATGACCTCGCTTTCTCCAAACAATCCTCCAACTCCGCCATCATATTCTTACTGCCGATAAACATAGCCGAGCGCTGGTGTAATTCAGTGGGTATTACATCCAGGATGCGTTCGTGGCCGTTCGTGGCCAGGCCGCCTGCTACGCCTATGATAAAGGCCATGGGATTACATTCGTACTGGAGGCGAAGTTTACCAGCCGGCTTGCCCGTGGTACCTGGATACATAAAGAAACCGCCTTTAAGCAGGTTGCGGTGGATATCCGCCACCATGCTTCCGATATAACGTTGGGTGTAAGGTCCGCCATTGTCTTTTGTTTTATACTGGCAAAGGTGAATATAGTCCTGTACCCCTTTTTCATATTGCTGAAAATTACCGTGGTTCACACTATAAATTTTGCCATCTGGCGGGCATTTTATATTCGGATGACTCAGGCAAAATTCGCCAATAGAAGGATCAAGCGTAAAGCCGTTAATGCCACGGCGGGTGGCATGCACCATCATTGTGCTGCTGCCATAAATGATATAACCCGCGGCCACAATTTTATTTCCCGGTTGTAAAAAATCTTCGATCGTGCAAGGCGTACCCAAAGGTGTTACGCGGCGGCAAATGCTGAAAATAGTACCGATACTCACATTCACATCAATATTACCGCTTCCATCCAGCGGATCCATTAGCAACACATACTTACTGTTGTTGCTCAGGGGGTCGTCGAACACAACGATTTCGTCGTTTTCTTCACTACCAACCCCAGCGCAGTAAATGCTATGGTTAAGGATATTGATAAAAACATTATTGGCAAATTCATCCAGCTTCTGAACTTCTTCTCCCTGCACATTTTCTCTGCCGGCGGCACCTAAAATATCGGCCAGGCCAGCTTTATTTACTTCATGGTTAATACGTTTGGCAGCAAGGCCGATACCCCTGAACAGACCGCTTAATTCGCCGGTAGCTGCGGGGAAATTTCTCAGTTCCTGGATGGTGAATTCATCCAGCGTCATTAGTTTTTGCGATTGGCTCATGGCAGGTTTTTTAGGATTGCTAATATCCAACTTCACATTGAAAGATGGAGGAATTATTTTGTTCAGCGGGAAGCTGCCCACTTAGCATGTTCCAACGGGACGATACCCCGTTTTCTACCAAACAACCTTTACTTTTGGCCCTATCTACAAAGCCGATAAAAAAATGACGACGGAGAATAACAGGTACCTGGTTTTTAAGTTTGGAGGGGCGAGTATCAATAGTATTGAAAGGATCAAAAATGTGGGGCATATCATCGCCCATTGGCAGCATCAGCCATTGATGGTGATTGTAAGTGCGATGGGTAAAACCACGAATGCGCTGGAAAAAGTGGCTGAGGCATTTTTTGCCGGCAGGCAGGAAGAAGCATTGCAATTGTTTGAAGCTGTGAAGCAAGACCATATTAACATCGCCGAAGGGTTACTGGAGAAAGATTTTGAAAAATGCCTGCTCCATTTAAGCGATATCATTACCGAAGCCGAATGGATGCTCCACGACAAACCGGTTCGGGATTTCGACTATTACTACGATCAGATCGTATGTCTCGGTGAAATGCTGAGCACCATTATTGTAGCCGCCTGGTTAAATGAAACAGGCATCGCGACCCAATGGCTTGACGTAAGGGATATTATCCGTACCGACGATAATTTCAGGGACGCGAATGTAGACTGGAAGGTCACTCAACAGGCAATGGGCAATTTGCAATTGGCAACTGACAGTACTGTATTTCTTACCCAGGGTTTTGTAGGAGCAACTGATGAAAATGAAAGTACCACGCTTGGCCGCGAAGGAAGTGATTACACCGCAGCCATTTTCGCCAATATGCTGGATGCTGAAAGTATGACCATCTGGAAAGATGTGGAAAGCGTAATGAACGCCGACCCAAGGCAGTTTGCAGACGCGATTCCAATAGCTGAACTGAATTATGAAGAGGTGATAGAGATGGCTTATTATGGCGCCCAGGTAATTCACCCAAAGACAATAAAGCCGCTGTACCAGAAGAGTATTCCGCTGTATGTAAAATGTTTTTTAGACCCCAAACTGCCTGGTACGGTCATTCACAATAATGTTGTTAAAAACCTGCCGCCTATTATTGTCAGGAAGGAAAACCAGGTGCTGATTCACTTTCATTCGAAAGATTATTCGTTCGTAGGGGAGCGGCCTGTGGGTCAGTTATACCACCTGTTTGAAGAGCTGAGCATCCGCCCAAGTCTCACCCAAAATGGCGCTATCAGCTTTCTTTGCTGTGTAGACGACCGGGAAGATAAAATTCAGAAACTGGCTTTTGCAGCCAGTGATTTTTTTGACATACAAATAGAAAAGGGCCTGACACTCCTAACCGTACGTCATTACAAAGAGGCTCTTGTTTCAAGCCTCACCGAAGGCAAAGAGATCGTACTAAAACAACAGGAAGGTGACGAAACGGTGCAAGTGCTTTTACGCTGAAGGCTGAACGCCAGACGCTTGACGCTAAAGGCTTTGCCAATCAACTGACCAACTAATCACTACATTTTCTTCCCCAACACCTCATTTACCTCGATACCCTGTTGCAATTTAACGGCAAGGGGCCTGTCCTCTGTGTCGATGGCGGGTGTCCAGCGGGGCATGGCCTCAAACCGTGCGATGATGAGGTTGTGCATTTCGGGAGGGATATTGTTCAATATTTTCGGAAGTATTACTTTGCCATTTTTGTCTACTATAAATTCCACCGTAGCAAATAAACGTTTGCTGCCCTCGGGTAAATAAGGGGCCACTTCCGTCGCCAGTTCGTCTAAGAATTTTTGAAATCCTTTGATGCCATCGGGCGCCACTGCCTGCCGGTAAAATATTTTCGCGATCGTGGTTTCGTCAAAATCTACCTTGGTGGCATATATTTTCGGGATCACAATTTTTGCCGGTGGTTTCTCTTCCTCATAGGAAATCTTTATCTCATCTGCGAACGTGTAATCTCCTTTTTTATCGATCATTACGATGGGCAATGCCTTTTTCAGATCGAAGTAATAATAGGCATACCTGAGTTTATTGAGCAATGGTTCATAAGTAGGGTGCATTGACAGGAATTTTTCCAGGTACGCGGCTGTTTTTTTGTTCTTGAACGATACCGGGAACACATGGATCGGAATAAAATCCTGGCCTTCGTTGTGTACCGAGGCGGCCAGCACATATACTTCTTCAATCTGGTCGTTGTTGATAGGGATGCAACCGACCGTGGTGCAACTGCCGTGCACAAAAATTTCAGCCCCTGGCTGCAGCGAGTCGCTCAATACCCTGTCGCTTGCATTGGGATAACTTACACCCAGTGCCAACAGGTAGTTGCTGTTCGGCTTAAACTCATTGATATAATAAAACCCTTCAGGTACCTGGTAATCGCCTTCCACCCGCTTTGGGCCGAGTGTACCGGCCAAAGCACAAACTTTATAGGTCTTAAATAATTTGAAGGGTTCTTTGGCTTCGTTTTTCAGCCATACTTCCATCTGGCTGTCGTACTTAAACGAGCGGATATACATGTACTTCGCCGGCCACTTGATCCCTTTTGTAGCAAATTGCCTTTTCAGCGAATCTTCACGCTTGGTGAAGGCCTCGTTTACCCTCTTGAAGCCTTTTTGATAGGTCACAAAGTCTTTTTGGGGAGGCTGGGCATAGCCGGTAGCCGCAAGCAACAGGCAACAGGACATGAGCAATAAGTAATGGGTAAACCCGGCGTGGTTACCAGGTGTACGTTTTGCTTTAAATGATGTCATTGAAGAAATGGAATGGATTAGGTTTATCATCTTCATAGAAACGAAACTATAATTGGTTTGTTATAAAATGGCCCGGGGATCAAATGTTCTGTGGCATTTCTTAAACAACGAACAATTTTCAGCTTGCCCGGATTGAAAATTGTTCGTTGTTTATTTTTTATTGAATAATTTTTCAATTACAAATTGCCCCTTTCCCCTTGCTCTCTCTCAATGGCCTCGAACAAGGCTTTAAAATTACCCTTACCAAAACTTTTGGCGCCTTTGCGCTGGATGATTTCAAAAAAGAGGGTAGGCCTGTCTTCTACCGGCTTGGTGAACAGCTGAAGCAGGTACCCTTCTTCATCCCGATCTACCAAAATACCAAGTTCCTTCAGTGGTTCCAGGTCCTCGTCTATATGGCCAACACGTTCCAGCAGATCGTCGTAGTAGGAGTTGGGCACTTTCAAAAATTCAACTCCACGACTGCGCAATGCCGTGATGGTTTTTACAATATCGTTGGTGGCCATGGCCACATGCTGAACCCCTTCTCCCTGGTAGAATTCAAGGTATTCTTCTACCTGGCTTTTCTTTTTGCCTTCTGCCGGCTCGTTGATCGGGAATTTCACAAAGCCGTTCCCGTTGCTCATCACCTTACTCATCAAGGCAGAATATTCTGTGGAGATGTCATTATCGTCAAAGGTTAAAATGTTCTTGAAACCCATCACATCTTCGTAAAATTTCACCCACGTATTCATGCCATTCCAGTCCACATTTCCTACGCAATGATCCACGTATAATAAACCTGTTTCTTCAGGCTGGTAATAAGGATTGCTCCAATCCCTGAAACCGGGCATAAAAGTGCCGTTGTAGTTTTTTCTTTCTATAAACAAGTGAACCGTATCCCCGTATGTGTGGATGCCGCTGAGTATCACTTCGCCATCATCGTCTTTTAATGTAACCGGCTCCAGATATGGCTTAGCACCCCGGCTCACCGTTTGTTCAAATGCATCGGCAGCATCGTCTACTCTTAAAGCCAGGCATTTTACGCCATCGCCGTGTTTATAAATATGGTCGGCTATGGGATTGCCGGTTCTCAGTGGTGTCGTTAATACCAGGGTGAGTTTATTTTGGCGGACCGCATAGCTGGCCCTGTCTTTCATACCAGTTTCCGGGCCTGCATAAGCCAGCGGTTGAAAACCAAATGCGCTCATATAAAAATGGGCGGCCTGCTTGGCATTGCCAACATAAAACTCCACATAATCGGTGCCCTGGAGTGGTAAAAAATCGTTGCTGGTATTAATTGATTGCTTGAATGATAAAAGCGTTTCCATCTTTTAAAATGATTTGAAGTTTTGAAAAAAGTAATGTGAGCGTATTAGTAAAAGCAGGGCGATGAGTAATACACCGATGGTATATTAAGCCCTTGCATACTGGTTCAGGCCATTGTCGAATCCATGGCCAATGCAGAAATGAGGAAAATATAGGACTGTACTTTTTTCATAACGCGCCAAAGGTAAAAGAATGGACCTGCGTAGCTGCGTTAAAAATCTCCACAATTGCCGATAGAATGTCAGTTCTTTTCACCGGCGTGTTCTACTGCATTTCCAAGGCCCTTGTACGTCAATATTTTTACCAGTTGAATAATGGCCGTGACTGAGAAGACACCGCCAATAACATAATTAACAATGTCCTGGCTGGCGTTTAGTTTATCCATCAAAAGGCGGCCGCCAATAATAAAGACCGCGAGGCCTATCAAGGTTCCCGTGCCAATACCGATGATATAAATGTTGTAAAAATTGCTTTGTGGCACCAATATCTTTTTGGTGAATAAAACAGTGCTCCATCCAAACCAAAACGGGATCTGAACCGGGTTAAGGGCACTCATTATCACACCCAGCAGAAACCGGTGGGTATTGTTTTGCAGCAAAACATTTTTGGTTTGTTGTGGTTGGGCAGCGGCATAGAAACTGCCGGCCGCAAGGGCCACGACTATAAAAAATGCGATCCATTCCAGCCATTGCAGCAGTTTTTTTTGTTTACGCACCCAGTCCATCCCAATAAGGGAAAGCCTTACGTAGCATATCTCCACCAGTGCCACGCCGATGGCAAAATAGCTCGCCACCTTTAAACCCTCAGAAACAGAGATTTGCATGGCCGCCACATTCAGTGTACTCAACGGTAAAGCGCCTAATGCACTGATGATCATGCCCCAGAAGAAAATTTTAAGCAGTTTGGACATACTAATGTGGAAATGTGGGAATTGTGGAAATGTGGAAATGAAAGACGTTTTCTGGAGTGAAAATTTCTATTGCAATAGTCATGAAATATGTTTGATCAATACGAATTGGTCCAAACTACAGTGCCGGTCTGTATATCAAAACCTGTGATGCTTCCATTTGTACTAATGTAGAAAATGTTTTTGTAGATCCCGGCAAACCCGGGTTTGCTTTTAATTCTCTTGGTCCAAATCGGGTTTCCTTCATTATCGATGCAATTGACTACGGGAAATTCTTCGCTAACGGTTTCGTAACTCAGGAAAAATACAAAATGCTGATCTTTTTCTGCAGCCAGGAAAATGGGGTTAATATAGGTAGCCTGGTTAAAAATCTTCCCGGTCAATGGGTTTTTAAAATGGCTTCTTTTATATCCATGAGATTCAAATGATGGGAAACGTTGATCGGGGGAACTAGTAGTAAGAGGTTCGGTAACTGACTGCTTCAACTTTAAATCTGTAGATAGATAGTGATAGTAGCCATCAATAGTTTTCACCCGGTACAAAGATCTATTCATGTCAAATGTTAAGTACTCATTGTTGCTTCTGTCTGGCATGTTCTTCAATTGGCCGGGTCTATCTAATAAGTCGTCATCAATTGTAAGCAACTTTTGTTCGAAAGGGAAACGGTATGCTGTGATCACATTCTTGTACTGTGACTTTCTGGTAAGGAATGTTTCCCATATTTCCTGCCTAAACCATACTGTGTCACTCTTAAATCCCATAAAACGGGTACTAACATCTAATGTTTTTCTAAATATTCGCTTACCCGTGGTAATTTCAATGCAATGAATACGAAAATAACTACGGGTGCGGCTATTCCCCCTGCTACTTAATTTAATTTCATCCAATGCCCAGATAAAAGGTGTATTCGGTTGGGCAATTTGGTATTTAAAGTTTTCTACGAACCCATATTTGAGCCTGCCGGGGTAGAAGAGTACCAGGTATAGGATGCCTGCTGATAAAACGGAAAAAGGAATGTAGCGTAACCTTTTTTTTAAGGTTTGCTTAGCCATTAAAATTACGCTGAAGAGTAACACCGCAGATGCAATAACAAGGATGGTAACTTTCAAAAAAGTAGAATAGAAAATCCCGTCTAAGCATTTTTGAATGAACTCAGGCATAGAAAATAATAGTAGATTTTAACAGCCAATGAGTGTCGTAGTTATTCAGCAAACTAATCCCCAATCCCTAATCTCTAATCCCTAACTCCCAATCACTACTTCACAATCTTATTGTAACTGGCCGATATACCCTTGATCATGGATGAACTGAAACCCTGGTGTTCCATTTCGTTGAGGCCGGCGATGGTGCAGCCCTTGGGAGTGGTTACCTTATCTATTTCCTTTTCGGGATGGCTTCCTGTCTGGAGTAATAATTCGGCTGCCCCTTTTACGGTTTGCGCTGCAATTAGTGAGGCTGTATTGGCGTCAAAACCAATTTCGATACCACCCTGGATATTGGCGCGGATATAACGCATGGCAAAAGCAGTTCCGCAGGCACCAAGAACCGTGGCGGCATCCATCAGTTGCTCATCTATCATCACACTTTTGCCAAGCTGGTCGAACAAGGATTTTACATAACTGATCTCATCGCTGCTGGCCCCGCTGTGGCAGAGGCAGGTCATACTTTCCTGTATGGCTATGGCGGTATTGGGCATGGCGCGGAAGAGCGGCATTTTTTTGCCAACGGCTTCTTCCAGGTGCTTCACCCACACGCCCGTGATCACCGAAATAAGGATATGCTTTTTCGGGTTGAAACCGGCTTTTATCTCCTGCAAAATTTCAGCAAAATTGTAAGGTTTTACGGCAAGGATGATCACCTCGCTTTCTTTAATAGCCTTTTTGTTGTCGCTGTACACGTTGCAACCCAGTTCGGCCAAAGCCTTTAACGGGCCTGTGTTTCGCCTGGTGACGGTAATGTCGGCTGCTTTGCAGAATTTACTTTTGATAAGGCCTTCGGCAATGGCTGAGCCAAGGTTGCCGCCGCCGATGATGGCTATTTTTTTTGACATGATGGGTTTTTATGAATGCGATTTTATCCATTCAACAATTTCTTCGAATCGAAATGTGCCTGTTGAAACGTCAATCACAAATTGATATTTTTCATCTTCCGAAGCAATGAAATCCGAATCTGCAAGAAGCATTATTAGCCTTCCAAGTATATAGCCGGTTCTTTTATTACCATCTATGAACGGGTGGTTCATAATGATGCTCTCGATAATTGCAGCTGATCTTTCAATATGGGTAGGATATAGGTTTTCTCCACCAAAGGTTTGGAACGGCCTCGCGATAGCACTTTCAAGACCTTCCAGATCTCTGATGCCATTACTGCCGCCGTGTATTTCTATTGCCTGATGGTGTATTTCTAAAACCTGGGGTACTGTAAACATGTTTATTGTGCCAAACGGTGGAGTAAATTGTGATCCTCGAATAAAATCTTATTAAGATGGTTCTGCATTGTTTTGTCCAGAACATCTTTTTGCTTTAAGTTAATCAATATCAGAAAATAGTCGAGTTGTGCTTTATCGTCTATTGAAAGTACCTTTTCGATAATGGCATTTTTTACTTCTGTTACGCTCATAATTGTATTTTTAATCTCCATTGAAAAAAATAAATCAGCCCCTTTAAATTATCCTGTAAGTCGTTTTAGGGTGTTGCCATATTGCGTTTTTGCTTCTTCATAAATTTGGGTAATCGTCGGCCTTGGCCTAACATTATTTACGGTTAGTGAAATTTTTTTTAACAATAGTTCGTCCTTGATTTGGGTAATTTGTTCAATCAATGTTTTCTTCATTTCTGCTACACTCATATCATTTCATTTTTTCAAAAATACGGAGAAAATCGGCGGGGTGCAAATTGGGCGGGCGAAGGCTTTCAGTGCCCAAACCACCCCTGATTTTTGCCTATGGCAAAAATCTGTCCCCGCCAGCGGGGAATATAGGTCGGAGCTGCTTTGGTAATATTGAGAGTGGTAGTATTACTGAGAAGAGGTAAAACAATTTGTTGGATAAATGCAGCTTTGAATTGTCCGGACGATTGCCAACTGCCAACTGATCAACTGCTAACTTGCTTAAAAAATTACTCCCCGAATCTGCAACCTGCCTTCACTCAACTCCAAACCTGGTAAAGGAAACTTGATGCCGTCCATGACATAAAGCACTGTTCTCAGGAATTTGCTGTTGGTTTTGATCTTGCTCCACTTAATATCCGGGCTGAGGTACCATTGGCGGTAACGCTTAATATCCCTACGGTCGAAGTTGGTAGCGCCGTTGGCATCCAGGCCTACATTTTCAAAAGCTCCAAACATGCCATTGCCACCATAACCTACGGCCACATTGAGCCAGGCTGGCAGGTTACTCTGCTTAAAAAATGATTTCAGGTTGGCGCTTAGCCAATAGGTTTGGCCATTGTAATCTTTTAAAAAACGCTCGGGTAAAGAACTTCCAAAAAGTTTGTCGGCCCGGGTGGTCAGCTCGGCGTTGCCGTAGTTGTTTTTATGCACAGAGAATTTAAAATCGATCCGTTGTTCATGCCAGCCGAGTTGTTGCGCCACAAAAAGACCTCCCCCAAATATGTTGGCACCCATATCTCCCCAGCTCCAGCCCCATTCCTTGCTGAAGCCATCGAGTATTTCGATCACAGTCAAAAATCCGGGGCCACTAAGACCGGCATACAGCACGGCTTTTTTCTCCGACACACCACTCCATTTCCAGGCACCGTAGCTTAGGCTGCTCAATTGGTAGGCGCTCCAGGAATGCCCCACTTTATCTACCTGCAGCCATTCTTTATTGTCGTTAAAAGTATGGAACGAGGAACGGTCGTATTGGGCATACCAGGCCTGGTTGAGGCCAAGCAGTGTGCCGGCGTACAAACCAATACTGGTAAGGGCTACGAGGCGTTGGCGATTTTTGAAAATAGGGGTCCAATCTGCATTGTGCCTACCACCCTTTAAAGACACTGAGGAATCGCCGTTGGTAGATGATGTGGTTAGAATGGTATCAACCGATGCCATTCGGTAAGTTTTTATTTTGATGGGGTCTTTTAACAGACTTCCCCTGGTGGTAGTTGTAATGGTGTCTGTACCGCCCATGCGGTAGGTTTTTATATTGATTGTATCCTGGGCGAGGGATCTCAGGCAAAGAAGGAGCGTGATGAATAAAAATGAGGCACCCCTTTTTGTGGTTCGCGGGGACATCAGAGGCGGCAGCCTTTTTTGCACCCTGTCCTCTAAAGGGGCGCCTTTGTGCAGGAGGAGGAGGTCTTCATTTGATGATTGCCGAAAAATTGGGGAGGGGTCTTGTTGTGTCATAAAAGCCGGGTGGTAAATTACCTTTCCGGCAAACTTACGGTATCCATTTTCAAAGAGTTTGAAACTGTACTATGGTTGAATGAAAAATGCTTTTATCTTTCGGACTGGAATTTGGGTCATTGGGTCAATAGTTCAGTAGATCATTACCAGGTTATTGGTTCGGAGAGATACCAGCCAGGAGACCTTGCGAACGGAGATTGTTATTGCCATAACGAAAACGGTTATTGAGTGGGAAGTCAAATAGTAGTACTCAACCTGAACGGAGCGTCGCCAATGTCGCCTCATAATAGTACAAAAGCTGGTCTCCCCCAAAAATCTCGTGGCAAAAATGACTTATTGACCATTGACTCAATGACCATGAAATCACAAATCACAAATCATAAATCTAATCTTATGGATGCTGCCATTAAAGCAAAAGTCGATGTCTGGTTAAATGGGAATTACGACCAAACCACGAAGAATGAAATAACCAGCTTGTTGAAAGAAAACCCCGATGAACTGGTGGAAGGTTTTTACCGGAACCTCGAGTTTGGAACGGGTGGCCTGCGGGGCATTATGGGTGTCGGTACCAACCGTATGAACCGCTATACGGTGGGAATGAGCACACAGGGGTTTGCCAATTACCTGAAACAGAATGTACCGGGCGACATCAGCATCGCCATCGCCCACGACTGCCGGAATAACAGCCGGTTTTTTGCTGAAACAGTAGCAAATGTGATGGCAGCCAATGGCATCAAAGCCTATCTGTTTGAGTCCCTTCGACCTACGCCTGAACTGAGTTTTGCCATAAGGCACCTGGGCTGCCAGGCAGGTGTGGTGTGTACTGCCAGCCATAACCCCAAAGAGTATAATGGTTACAAAGCGTACTGGGACGATGGCGGCCAGCTGGTGCCTCCGCATGATAAAAGTGTGATCGCGGAAGTAGACAAGATCGCCAGTGTAAAGGAAGTAAAATGGGAGGGTGGTGAAGCCAATATCACCATCATTGGTAAAGAGCTGGACCAGGCCTATTTGGAAATGGTGAAAAGTTTATCGGTATACCCTGATGTGTGTGAGGCACAGCACGATCTGAAAATAGTGTACACTTCCATACATGGCAGCGGCATTATGTTGGTGCCGCAGGTACTTGAAATGTTTGGTTTTGATAATGTTACGATCGTTGATGAACAAAAGGAACCGGATGGAAATTTCCCAACGGTTTCATCGCCCAACCCGGAAGAAAGGGATGCTATGCGTTTAGGTCTTGCGAAAGCGGCTGCCATAGATGCCGATATATTGCTGGGAACTGATCCTGATGCAGACCGTGTGGGCATTGCTATCAAGGATACCGGTGGTAATTGGGTGCTTATGAATGGCAACCAGACCGCGGTACTGGCATTTAACTACATGATTGAGGCCCGCCGCGTAAAAGGCATCAACCAACCCAACGATTTTATTTGCAAGACAATTGTAACTACCGAAATGATAGATGCCATTGCAAAAGCAAACGGCGTGGCATGCTATAATGTATTGACGGGCTTTAAATGGATCGCCGAGTTGATAAAAGAGAAGGAAGGCGTCGAAAATTATGTAGTTGGTGGGGAAGAAAGCTATGGACTGATGATCGGCGATAAAGTGCGTGATAAAGATGCTGTAAGTGCTGTGGCATTGTTGTGCGAAATGGCTGCCTATGAAAAGAACCAGGGCCGCAGTTTGTTTGAAAAATTGCTGGATCTATATGTACAATTTGGTTGCTACAAAGAGCACCTGATCAGCATCACCAAAAAAGGAATGAGGGGCCAGGAAGAAATAGCCGAAATGATGGAAGGCTATCGCAGCAACCCACCACAAACGCTGAATGGTGTGGCCGTTTCACAGCTTTTGGATTATGAAAAGCAGGTGGGTAAAAACCTTTTGACCGGCGAAACCTGGACCATCGATTTACCGAAGAGCAATGTGCTGCAATTTCTACAGGCTGATGGTACCAAGATAAGCGCCAGGCCAAGTGGTACGGAGCCAAAGATCAAGTTCTATTTTAGTGTTAATGAACCATTGGCTTCGGCGGCGGACTATGCTACGGTGAATGCTTCATTGGATAAAAAGATCCAGGCGATTATTGGGGATATGAAGTTGTAGATAAATGAGATACACAAACTTAATATTGCCGCATTACACATACGATGATTATGTACATTGGGAAGGTAGATGGGAGTTAATAGCCGGTCACCCAATTGCCAGAATGCCGTCCGATACGCCACATCATCAAATGATCTCAGGTCTGGTTTCAACAGTATTGTCGGAAGCAATCAAAGAAACAGGTTGTAAAAAATGTAAGGTTTATTGCCCTGTTGATTACAAGGTTGCAAATGATACTGTCATTCAATCAGACGTTTTAATTATTTGTGGTGAACCAGCGGAGGCATTTCTTGACTTCCCGCCAGTTTTGGTAGTTGAAATCTTATCACCATCAACAGCTTTACGAGACAGGTACACAAAGTTTGAAATCTATGAATCTAGTGGCGTTCGATACTATATCATAGTAGACATCGACAAAGAAATTTTTGAAGTGTATGAGTTGAAGGAAGAGAAATATGTACTACTGGAAAATGATTTTGATGAACCTATAGATTTTGCATTAGATGAAGAGTGTACAATAAGTGTAATTCTAAATGAAGTTTGGTAATTCATAAAAAAACCGGCCAAAAAATGGCCGGTTTTTTTATGAAAATTATTTTACCTGATGCCATACACAATGATATCTCCCGAAGTACTGCACCTGCCGGTATTCGGGAAATCGTCCACCTTTATTTCTACTATTATTCTAGGACCATGAAAGCCATTGGCAGGGTCATACTCCATTCTTTTTGCTGTTAAATAGGCGTTGCCACTGGTAGCTCCACCCGCTGCATTAAAATTGTGGGCCCCAGACAAAATAATGTTTGAGTATTGTGAAATGATGGACGGGCTTAGGTCTATCACACAGCCCAGGTTATCCGCATAAACGCTGCTTGAGCCACCAAAAGGGTCAACCGCTGTAGCAAGATTACCTATTACATTATTAAAGCTGGCAGAGGCATTGTTGACAATATAATCGTCATCCTCATACGCATGAAACCTTATTATGCCAATAGGTATCATGTTCATACTACCTACGCCTGTATTGCCAAACATCTTACCATAAACCTCAGTTTCATTGCTTTGGCCAAGGCCACCTAAGTTTATTTTACCTCCCGGTACAGGGTTTATGATTACATGGCTGGTCGCTTTACCGGCTTGTATCAGTACATTTTCCGTTACAGGTTCGCAATTAAAACAAGAGGCATATTGGGAGCCATTAAAAGTGACTGCAGATTCAACACCTGCAATACGGTTTACCGTTAATGAAGCGGTGGGTGATGAAATGCCAATGCCCACTTTGACACCATTACCCAGTACCAGCGAATTGCTGGTGTTTACCACAGCGTTATACCCAATTGCACCGGCATTGGTTAAATTATTGGATCCAAAATTTGCATTGTAACCTATGGCGATATTGTTTGTTCCGGTAGTATTTACGCTTCCGGCGTAAGCTCCAAGTGTTGTATTGGCAGCACCGGTAGTTGTAAACAATAATGCCTGGTGGCCGATGCCAGTATTAAAATTTGCCGTGGTTGCAAAATTTAAAGTTTGGTAGCCAAATCCTGTATTGGCATTTCCCGTACTGTTGCTCCAAAGCGATTGCCAGCCATTTGCAGTGTTCCATATTCCTGTTCCATTGCTGGTTAATGCACGAAAACCTGTTGCGGTATTTTGATAACCTGTTGTATTGCTATATAATGCTTCAACACCAGTGGCTGTATTGTTATACCCCGTGGTGTTGCCCCCAAGCGCTGAGTAGCCGGTGGCGGTATTGGAGTTGCCGGTCGTGTTAGAGAATAGCGAATAGTATCCGCTGGAAGTATTGAAACTACCCGTTGTGTTGGTGTAAAGTGCTGCCTGGCCTGTGGCCGTATTAAAATTTCCTGTGGTATTTGCATACATGGCCTGGGTGCCGATGGCAGTATTGGAAAAGCCTGCACTATTGGTATATAAAGCTTCATTACCGTTGGCGGTGTTGGAAAACCCGGTAGTATTTAAGTACATCGCTTTGTGTCCGGCTACTGTATTTTGGGCACCGGTAGTATTAAAAAAAAGCGCATAGTAACCGCTGGCCGTATTGTTACCTCCGGTTGTATTGAAATACATTGCCTGGCTGCCTGTGGCTGTATTGTTGCTGCCGGTGGTGTTATAAAAAAGGGTGCGGCTGCCGATAGCAGTATTGTTATTTCCCGTTGAATTGGTGTACAACGATTGAAACCCATTGCCTGTATTTTGTTCGGCCACAGTATTGCTAAACAACGATTGGTAGCCACTGGCTGTGTTGCCTACGCCAATGCTGTTTGCATTTAAAGCACTATATCCAACAGCGGTGTTGGCCCAGCCGGTGGTGTTGGTGTATAATGTGCCCTGGCCAAAGCCGGTATTTGTGGGTGCAGTATTCGAGTTGCCTGCCTGGTAGCCAAAAAATGTTTCGCCGGCAGGCGAAATTCTTCCCGACTTTTTATTGTACACTTTAAAATTAAGTGCCACGCTATCTGTGGTACCAATAAAGTGGGTGGCATCTGCGGTGCCGTTGTTGCCGGTCGTTTTCCAGTAACTGCTATCGTTTGCGGACGTGGGTGGCAGCCAGTTCCATTTTGTACCATCGTGGTAGTAAAAGCCAATGTTTGCTGTTGTTTGATACACTATCAGTCCGGCTGGCGGGGTGGCAATGGCCACGCGTTGGGCCTGTGTCATTCTGGGTATCAGAATGCCTTTGGTACTGCTGCTGATATCCAGTTGGGCGGCACTGTTTGGTGACGTAGTGCCAATGCCTATGCTTTGGGAAAATGTGGGGGAGTTGCAAACCAGGAATAGCAACAGCGAGAATTGGATATATAGTTTCATGGTATAAAATTTTATACTTTAAAAATAGCCGGGGTTAAAACGGCAGGCAACTGTAAAACAGGGAACGGTGGGTAGGGGAGGTGAACGGGGCAGTTTTTTGAAGCAGAAGCGGCAACAGCAAGTTTGACGGTGGTTGATAATATTTTTGCAACCAGTCTGCCTTTAAAGTATCTGATTTAACATGAACGGATACTTGCAGTTTTTCAGTAGATGTCGCGATGCCAATGCCCACATTTTGCACCATTATTTTTTGACGGCATAAAAACTAAAGTAAAAGGATGACTGCGTTTTTTTTCATTGTGCGGTTTTTAATCTGAGTTTTGTCAACTACAAATAGAATTTCCAGGGACCAACGGGGAGGGCGTTATTATTTGGGTTGTGGTCAGATCTCCCTGATTCGTTTATTGCCAATAATAAATGGCCGGGGTACATTTTTGCATTTGCAAATGCTTGTCATTATAAATCAGGCTCTATTTATTTTAGGCAGTGCAAACTAAACACATTGTGTCCCTTTCAATTTTTAAGGACTATTTTTTCCAAAGATTCTAATCTCTTCAGCAGCAATTCATTTTGATCTTTAAGCTGTTGATTTTCCGTTGCCTGTGCTTCAGTTTTTTTGTTCAACTCCTGTACAGCCTTTACAAGTGGCGCTACAAACTGGGCATACCTCAGCCCGTAGGTATCGTGTTCATTTTTGGGTTTATCTACACCTGAAAATTGATATCCGATGGAAAGCGCTGCCTTTTCTACATCCTGTGCTATAAAGCCCGTTAGTAAGTCGGGTGGAGTGACTTCGTTATTATCAATGCCATTTTTGTCGTTGTGAAGAAACCGGTTCAATGTCTCTTTATCAAGGAAATAGGTAACAGGGGTAAGCAGGTTAATAAATTCGAGACCTGGCACATCATTTTTAATGTCAGTTTTAAACCGCTTGTCCGAGACGTCGGACCAACCTGCATAACCGCCGATAGAATTTACATTGGTGTTACCAATCCTGACCTGGTTATTGCCTGTTATCTTGCTCAGGTAACCTATTGCGGTAGAGTTGTAAGTATTGGTGCTGTAACTATGTGTAGCGCCGTACCCCAGGTAGGTACATGCAGATATATTTTGTGTTGCCAACAGGCCTGGTCCCTCGCCGCTGAGTTGTCCTATTGCAGTATTAAAACTGCCTGTAACAATATCATCCAAAGAACCCATGCCTATGGCAACATTGCTGCTGCCGGATTCAATTCTCGAACCTGCATAGCATCCTACAGCAGTATTGCTATCACCGGTATTGACTTGCCATAATGCCCGGAAACCAAAGGCAGAATTGGACCCGGCAAGGGCACTATTTGTTAGCGCATCTTCTCCAAATGCTGAATTTTGGACTCCAGAAAAATTTTGAAGCAGCGCCCTGGTTCCCACCGCTGTATTCCTGCTGCCTACCAGGTTCCTGTACATTGCTAAATAGCCAACTGCAGTATTGGTGCCACCGGTGGTGTTTAATTCCAAAGCCCTGCTGCCTAAGGCGGTATTGGATGTGCCCGTTGTATTTGATTGTAATGAAAGATTTCCAAAAGCCGCATTTTCGGAGCCAGACGAAACTGAATACATTGATTGATAGCCTACTGCCGTATTACTATTTGAGGTAATACTGGAATACATGGCCTTGCTCCCGATAGCAATATTTTTGCCACCACCGGAATTGTGATTATATAAAGCACTATCTCCTATAGCAATATTATGACTCCCGTACTGACTGAAAAGCAAGGTCCTGACTCCAATCCCTATATTGGAATGGCCGCTAATATTATTAAACAACGCTGATTCGCCAACTGCCGTATTACCATACCCGGTAGTATTTAACTGCATGGCGCGGTGGCCTAACGCTGTATTGTCCTTGCTTGTAGTATTGTTATAAAGGGCCCAGTTGCCAATGCCCAAATTGGAATAACCAGACGTGTTATGATGCATTGTATGTAGCCCTATTGCTATATTGTCAAAACCTGTGGAATTGGTGTAAAGAGACTCGTTACCAACGGCTGTATTGTCCCGTCCTGTTGTATTATGGTATAGCGCTTTACTTCCAACTGCCGTATGCCTTGCGGCCTGGTAAAATACTGTGGCTCCTGTGCCATTAAAGTATAAAGCACTATCCCCAACGGCAACTAGGTTGCTTTGCACACCATTGTTTGCGAGGGCCCTGATTCCCAGTGCCACATTACTATGGCCAGTCGTATTGCTTACAAGTGCATCGGTACCCAATGCCACATTATTGTTACCAGCGGTATTATTGGCTAAGGCAGAGAAGCCAATACCCACATTGGAGATGCCTGACTTATTCTCGAACAAAACACCATAGCCATCAGCTGTGTTGAAACTCCCCTCGGTATTTTTTTGTAATGACGAGTATCCAGAGGCGGTATTGAAGATCCCCGAGATATTCGATGTCAGTGTATTCTCTCCAACTGAAGTGTTATTAAATCCCGAAGTGTTTGAGTATAGGGAATTTTTTCCATAAGCCGTATTGCCGGACCCCGAAGTGTTGCTATACAATGCATTGCTGCCGGTGGCGGTATTATTGGAGCCCGTTCTATTATTAAATAGGGCTTTGCTGCCGATTGCCGTATTCGCAATTGCCTCAAAAGCATTGGTTGCGCCTAGTCCGTTATTGTACAGTGCGCTGTCGCCAACCGCAACCAGGAAATTCTGAGCCGTATTATTAAACAATGCCCTGCCTCCAATGGCCACATTATTTGTTCCGGTAGTATTGGCATACAGCGCATCGGTACCAATGCCTGTATTTAAAAAGCCGGTGGTATTGTTGCTTAAAGCCAGCATGCCGCTTGCTAAATTTCCATAGCCTGTAGTATTACTAAACAAAGAAAAATTTCCGGCGGCTGTATTAAAGTTTCCGGTGCTGTTGGAAAAAAGTGAGGAGTCGCCCGTTGCAGTATTAAAGTTCCCGCTGGTGTTATTGAACAACACTGCATATCCCATTGCTGTATTGCTGAAGCCGGTCGTGTTTTTATATAATGAGTTTTTACCTGTCGCAGTATTGAACTGCCCCGAAAGATTGCTGAATAACGACTTGTGGCCAATAGCTGTATTATTTTTTCCGGTGGAATTTACCATACCATTCTGGAAGCCGATATACACATTGCTATCATTATTAGGGAAATCCAGCCTGTTTGAAAAGAGCGCCATTTTCTCAATTCCACCAAGGTCCACACGCAGTATATCCTCATTCGGATTTTTTTCTACCTGCACTTTTGTATTACCATCATCATCCTGTAAAATATTTGCTGCCTTAAATGATCTCCAGGCGGCGCCATTGTGATAGAAGAATGATTTCGCAGACGAGTCGTATACCATCAAACCCTTTGCAGGTGCAACAATTGCTGCACGCTGCCCCTCGGTAAGCCTGGGTATAAGGATACCTTTTGCCATACTTGAAACATCCAATTGCGCTGAACTGTTTGGTGTTGTTGTGCCAATACCAACACTTTGTGAAAAGGCTCCTTGTACATATAAAATGAGCACAAGTGCAATAAAGAGATGTGATTTCATGATAAACGGCTTTATTGTGTTAGTAACTCTTTTTAAAAAACCACAAAAAAGAAAGCAAATGCCTGTGTAGTGTTCGTGCTGGTTTTAAACACTACTTTGAAAGTATTGGCATTTGTTATATGTACAGTAGGGCTGTAGAAACACAAAGTCCCGGTTCTTGGGGTGATAACAGGGATATTCAACCCGGTCGATTGCAAGCCTCCTACCGTAATGGTGTATTCTCCGTTGTTTGAATTATAGCCAACTAAAAAATTTCCGGATCCTTTTACAATGGTACCATCTGAATTTATTTCGCCAAAAGCCGTGGCTGTCATACCCCCTTTTTTCCATGTGGCGTTACCCTGATCATCCGTGGTAAGTACAGCTCCTTCCTGCTCGCCAATATTGGTAAACTGCAGGGCACCACTGGTTTTTAAGGCTTTTGGACTTGGATGGGCGCTGACGATATCTACCGCATAATTATTAGCCGCAGAATTAACATACACAGCTGAAGATGTGCTGGCTCCATTCCCTTTAAGAAAATAGCCCGCAACATAATTTTCACTGGTGGCATAAATGGCGCTGCCGGTATTGCTGCTGGCATACAAACCATAACCCGAGTTGGATTCACCCTTCAGGCCAATACCACCCAATGCTTTTCCATAAACGCCCACACTGCTGTTGGAGACTACATTGGCGTTGTAAACTTCTCCTTTAATACCGGTGCCATTTCCTGTGCTGGTATTGATCAAACCATATATCCCAACTGCCGCCGCATCGCTGCTATTGGTGATGCCTTGTACAGCAATTGCAGTACCGGTAGTGGAAATGTTTGCAAGGCTGATAACCGGTATGTTACCGGTTGCCTGCCCATATATCGGGAATGCTATTTTTTCGGAGATCACACTGCCATTCATGAGCATAGGGAAGGATATGCTGTTAAAAGGGATATCCCTGATGCCTTTCCACGTGTTATTGAAATAATAGAAACCACTGGCGTTGTTGTCATAGATCAAAAGACCATTGGCAGGATTTGCGATAGCATCACGCTCGGTACTGGTCATACTGGGTATCAGCAGGCCTTTTGTAGTACTGCTCATTTGTACGAGCGCACTAGCATGGGGAGAGGCGGTTCCAATGCCCACATTATTTTGAGAGAAACCGGCAATGGCCGACAAAATAGACGCAGAAATAACTATAGACTTCTTCACTGGTCGGGATTTTGGTGGTGGATAAACTGGTGTATAGCATAAAGTAAATCCATATCCGGAGTACTAAAATCCGGCAAACAGGCATCGGCATAGCTGAATGGTAACGGGTAGAAATGGCCTTGCAAAAGGGAAACGATAAATCGCTTCAAATCGAATATTGGAATTTATTTTGGCAGGAAAAACAGGTAACGGGAGTAAAAGCGACACTAGCGGCAGAGCGTACTGTGGCAACGGCGATGGCCTTATAATCATCACCATTTCATAGCATTATAAGCAACAATATTTTCTACTTTCACCAAAAGAATACTGCTATGAAGAAGGTCATTTTCCTGCTGATGTCATTTGCCTTGTCTTTCGCCGGGGTGGCTCAACTCAATTTGGATTCGCTGCAAAAAGTGCTGGCGCATTCCAAAAAGGATTCTGTCACATTACAGGGCTATTTAGTGTTGATGAACAAGCTGGAGTCTGACGATCCCGATGCTATTGATATGGTCGGCAAATGGGTGATTGCCAGTTCGGACACCGACAGTCTTAGGCGGATGCAGGCCAGGGCCATGCTAATACTTGGCGTTTTTTATGTAAAGGCTGATGATTATGTAAGTGGCACCTCCTATCTCACACGGGCCCAGGAGATTGCTGAGAAGTATCAATTTCCAACGGTAGAATCCTATGCCCTTAATTCCCTTGCCGGTATGTACCTGGCTAATAAGCAAAATGAAAAGGCGGTAGAGTACTATCAAAAATCCATTGGTATCAGCAAAAAACATAATAACCAGCGCGGTATTGGGGTGGCGACATATAACCTGGGCGGCATGTTCAGGGAAACGGGTTTTAATAGCAAAGATACCCTGCGTTTGGCACTAGCTTATTGCATGGAGGGGCTACGCATTATGAAGGCAGAAAAAGACACCCAAAGTGTGATTACTTTCTGCAATGGTACCAGCAGTATTTATGTGGATCTGAATGAACCAGACTCTGCACTTCAATTATTGAATGAAGCTGAACAGCTCATAAAAGCCACTGGTAAGGAGGAGCAATATGCCACACATTACTTGCGCATAGGGCAGGTGTTGAGTGCTCAAAAAAAATACAGGGAGGCTATTGTGGCCTGCGAAACAGGGCTACGCTACGCTGGCAAATACAGTAAGCCCCGCCTTACCTATAATTACTATACCGTAATGGCCCAGGCCTATGAAGACATGGGCGATTACAAAAATGCCAACAAATACAACATCCTGTATAGTGAGGTTCACGACTCCCTGATCAACAAAGAGAATTTTGCCCTGGCCTCCGATATTCAAAATAAATACGAACGACAAAAGAAAGACAATGAGATTTTAAAGCTGAACCAGGACAAGGAAATAGCTGCAGCTAAAAGGAAACAACTAACAATTTTTTTGATAGCCGCGTTGATAGGTTTTGTCTTACTTGCAGTGTTGTTATTCCTGTTATTAAAAAATATCCGTGGACGTAAAAAGGCATACCGGGAATTACAGGACAAGAGCATACAGATACAGGAGCAGGCTTTACAGTTGAGCAAACAGGCAAAACTGATTGCACAATTTCAATCACAGATGAACCCGCATTTTGTTTTCAATGCACTACATAACATACAGGGACTGGTAATTAGTAACGAGAACAGCAAGGCCACCAGCCAGATACAAAGCCTGGCTCAACTGATGCGTAAGACTTTTGCCAATGCTGAGAAAGACGACATTTTGCTTAATGAAGAAATAAATTATCTGAAAAAATATGTGGACTTTGAAATGAATGCTTTTAACAATCCACTGGAGTTTAAAGTAGATGTAAGCCAGGAGGCGGAGAATGCCGTAATACCGCCGATGATGATCCAGCCGTTTGTGGAAAATGCCATCAAACACGCGGGACTTAAAAAGGTAGAAAACCCTTATATTAAAGTGCTGATAGACATTGAGGAGAACCTGCTTCGAATCGTTGTAAAAGACAATGGTGCCGGCATCAAAAAATCGGATGATGTTCTGGAAGGCCTGTCGCATTCCATGAGTGTTATTAAGGCACGGATAGAACTGTTATTCCAGGAAAAAGGCAAGCCCGTAAACAGTAACCTCTTCTCTGTAAAAACAGTGCCCGAAACAGATGCCGGTACCACCGTGAAGTTCTATTTGCCACTGAACTATGCTTATTGAAAAACAACTTTGTCATGATACGAGCCATCCTGGTAGACGATGAAAGCCTGAGCCGGAACACATTGCGGAAACAGCTGGAAATAAACTGCCCTTCCGTGGAAGTGATCGCCGAATGTGAAGATGCTACTTCGGCAGCCGTCCAGATAGACTTGCTCCATCCCGATCTTATTTTTTTAGACGTTGCCATGCCCGGCAAAAATGGTATTGAGTTTTTGAAGGAACAGCAGCCGATCAATTATGAAGTGATTTTTGTAACGGCTCACGACAAATACGTTTTGCAAGCCATCCGTTTTGCTGCGGTTGATTATTTGTCCAAGCCCGTGGAAGAGCAACAGCTGATTACCGCAGTAACACATGCCGCCAAACGCATCGAACAAAAATCGGCTAACCAGCACGTAGAAACATTTCTCCATAATATCCGCCAAAAGACCAACCAACAGGAAATGCAACTTTGCATACCTACGCTTAAAGGTTTCCAGGTGGTACAGCTAAGCGATATTGTTTTTTGTGAAGCAGAAAATACCTACACCTGTTTTCATTTAAAAGAAAACAAAAAGATCCTGGCTTCCCGTCCCCTGATCGACTATGAAACATTGCTGGAAGATGCCCTGTTTTTCCGCACGCATAAGTCCTACCTTATCAACATGAAGCACATTAAAGAATATCAGAAAGGCGATGGTGGCATGGTAGTAGTCAGCAACGGAAAAGCCCTTGAGGTATCCCGCAGAAAGAAAGATGCTTTCATTGGCAAGATGAAAGAAGTGTTTAAATATTGAGCGTCTATTACGGAGCCAATGGGTCAATAAGTCATTGCTCCCGCCTAACGTACATTAATGAAAAATATTGGTGACTTCGAATAGTGTCCCCCGCCGGCGGGGGTGGCAGGTTCTTGCCTGACGGGGGTGGGTAGAGTCCCCCTTACGGGATCGCTCCAATGCACCCCGGCCAATAACAATCCCGCCGTTAATTCACCCATCCCTGCCGTAAGGTAACCGCATTCGCCCATGGCTATATTTTGTTTGAATCTTTCAATCAGAAAGCAAACCCAAACAAAACCATTTACCATGAAACGGCACATCTTATTGATCTCCACAAGTTTTTTTGCAACGCTAGTTTTTGCCCAGCAACGTGTGGGCATCAATGAAGTTGCACCCACATCCACCCTGGAAGTCAAGGGTAGCGGCACCGGTAGCGGCACTTCGAATTTTCTGTTGAAGAACAGCAATAATACCGTCGTGATAAAAGCCCTGGATAATGGCCGTATCGGCATTGGCACTGCCACACCGGTATACCTCGTAGACATTGCCAACCGTATCCGTCTTCGCGAAGGAGTAACCGGATCTCTCAGCACAACGCCGGGTATTTGGATGAATGATTACCGGGATGGTACAGAGCGGGTCTTTGTTGGGATGAGAGATAGTATCCGGTTTGGCTTCTATGGCAGTGGAGCCGGCGGCGCTGGCTGGGCTTTTAATTTCAATGCCAAAAACGGCAATATTGGTGTAGGGTCGGTAAGCGATGATACCTATAAGCTTACATTATCAGGCTCCAACTATGGCATTTCGTTATCAGACGGACTTTCCAGCTATGGTAATTTTTATACGAACGACAGCAAAGGATTGGTGATCACATCCAGGTATGGCGGCGGTATCACTTGTGTAGGCTGCCCGCCACCTCCAACACCAAAACCGTTGTTGCTGAACCCTCCCGATGACAATGTGTTTGCACCGCTAACCTCCGGCAATGTGGGTATTTACATGGCTGCGCCAACAGCCAAATTGCATGTGGGCGGCAATGTAATGATCGGCGACGGCACACCTGCTGCAGGCTACGAATTAAGTGTTAATGGAAGGATCATTTGTGAGGAAGCCAAAGTGCAGTTGAAGACCGCCTGGCCCGACTATGTATTTGCTCCATCGTACCAAAAGCCAACACTTTACAGCATCGAAAAATTCATCAAAAAAAATAAGCACCTGCCCAATATCCCCAATGCAGCAACTATAGAAAAAGACGGACTGGAGCTTGGCGACATGCAAAAGAGACTGATGGAAAAAGTGGAAGAACTCACGTTGTATATGATCGAGTTAAAGAAAGAAAATGACCAGCTGAAAAAACAGTTTATACAATTCAAAAAGCAGCGCAAATAAGCTGGCAAAGGTGACTCCTGTTTACAGGATCATCTATGTTGACCAGATGAATTTTAACCTGTATCACCGTGTTTATTTCTTTCCAAAATCCATCAAAAAATGAAACAATTAATTATAGCAGTGTTTACCTGTGTGGCATTTGTTTTTTTTCAACAATCAAGTGCACAGCCCGGAGGCGACAAAATACCCGCGACACTTAAAACAAGACTCGTTGGCAAAACCAGGCTGAAAGAAATTATGAAGGAGGTGGATGCTTTTTACCAGGCAGAAAAATTGCTGGAAGCCCAAAAGAAGACGGCAGGAACGCATGATTCAGACGAAGAGGAAGAAGAGGAGAATGCTTACCTGCACTGGAAGAGATGGGAATGGTACATGAGTGGCAGGCTGGGGCCAAACGGGGAATTTGTTGACGTTAAAGAACAACTATGGCAGGCCTACGAAACGGCTTCAAAAAAAGACACCGCCAGGGCCATAACCCGGATGGGCCTGGAAACCGCCACCAATATTTCATCGGGCTCATGGTCTTTTGTAGGGCCATACAGTACGGGTACTGTCTGGGGCGGATTGCCCGGCAACGGTCGTGTAGACAGGATTGCTTTTGACCCCATAAATGCCGGCATTATTTACGCCGGCACACCGAATGGAGGTCTTTGGAAAAGTACAAATGGAGGGACTTCCTGGAACCCATTGCCCTTTATGAATTCTGTTGGTGTATCGGGCATTGTTATAGATAAAAATAATACCAATATTATCTATGTGCTTACAGGTGATGGTGACGCCCACCTGGCCGTGGACTATGGCTATTTACGGAAGTCGATTGGCATTTTAAAAAGCACAGATGGTGGTACAACATGGACGCGGATCCCGTTAATGACCAACAATACATATTATGGTTATCAACTGGCGATGCACCCCACCAATAGTAATATTTTAATGGCAGCTACCAACCTTGCATTGCTGCGTTCTTCCGATGCCGGTGCTACATGGGATATCATAGAACAGGGCCGGTTTACAGATGTGAAATTTAATCCCTTAAATGGAAGCACCGTGATAGCAGCCGGGCCCAATATTCTTCGTATCAGCTATAATGCCGGAAGGAATTTCAAATTACCAGCAGAATCGTATGGTGTATATAGTGGCGGAGAACTGGTGAAACTTTCTATTTCTAAGGCCGACACCAATAAGATGTATGCGATTGGTGGCCCGGGAACCTGCTGGGCTGGTGAGGGGCCAGGTTTTGCTGGTATACAGCGTTCGGTAAATGGTGGTAAAAACTGGAAAATAGTCAGAGAATTTCCGAACATACTCAGTAATAAGGATGATGGCAGCGGTTGCACCGATCAAAGCTGGTACGATCTGGCGCTGACCGTTTCGCCCACCAATGCCGATTCGCTCACTATTGGCGCCACCACCATCTGGTCGGCTGCAAATGGTGGCGTAATGGATATTGCTGATACCATGAAACATCTTACCCAACTGGCACATTACCACGGCGGCCCCAATGAAAATGTGCATCCAGATGTACATGCACTGGAATACAACCCGCTTAATAATTGGCTCTATGCAGGTACAGATGGTGGCATTTATCTCAGCAAGAATAATGGTATCAATTGGGAGTTTATTTCATCCGGGCTCAACGTCAGTATGTTTTACCACAGCACTGGTTTCACCGGCGATCGTACCCATATTCTTGGTGGTTTACAGGATAATGGCATCCGCAACAGGACCACCTTTACTTCGGCATTTAACCATGTAGCAGGCGGCGATGGCTATGCCGGTGCCTACGATCCCAATAACAGTTCCAGGTTTTCGGTAGTGGTTAATTCCAGTATTCACAGATTTGCAGCCGATGGTGCCACTTACGAGGGCGGAAAGGAGTATGTCGAGTTTTTTCCCTTCATTGCACGACATCCTACCAATACCAATATCGTTTGGCTCGGCTTCAAGGATTTTTTACTCAAATCCACCAACGAAGGGGTCAGTTTTACCGGCGAATCAACAGGTGCCAACAAAAGGATTGTTTTTTGTCCCAGCAATCCAAACCGGATTTATATAGCAACCAGCGATAGAATGTATCGCAGTGACGACGGCGGCACAGTGTGGACCGAATTGACGTATAATCCCGGCTTTCCGAATGCGCCGATTACTTCTTTTGCAGTAAGCCCCATCGATGCCAACTATATATTTGCCACTTTTGGAATGTACGGTGGAGTAGGAGTGTTCTATTCCGGTAACGGTGGGATGAGCTGGCTGAATGTGGGTGCCGATTTGCCCGGCGTGCCCGTGAATTGCGTCGCAATAGATCACGATTACAGCGCTTATATTGGAACCGATGATGGCATTTACTATCAATCGGCTTCTTCTACCAAATGGTTGCCCTACTACAATAACTTACCACGGGTGCCGGTAACTGATCTCACGATCTTTAACACAGCTACCGACAAGTACATTTACGCCTCCACCTATGGCCGGGGCATCTGGATGAGTAGCCTGAAACAGGTCTGTGATGCTAATATTACACTGAGCGGTCCTACTGGTGGGCAACAGTTTTTCCAGGCCACCAACACCATCAGCAGCACACAGACCATCAGTGGTGGCGACGGCACACAAGTGCAATACCGCGGCGGTGGCGCAGTAACAATTACACCGGGTTTTAATGCGAAGAAGGGGAATGAATGGAAAGCCTATATCGGACCCTGTGATGCACATGGCGTACCCATATTTACAGTCGCAAAATCCACGACA
Organism: Bacteroidota bacterium; assembly: GCA_040386335.1. Taxonomy (GTDB): domain Bacteria; phylum Bacteroidota; class Bacteroidia; order Chitinophagales; family Chitinophagaceae; genus JAZKFT01. The sequence goes on along the minus strand of JAZKFT010000014.1, from coordinate 141,368 downwards.
GATACCGCCAACACGAAAATGGTTCACCCCAATTTTTACCTGCCCTACGATTCTACAGCCCAAACGAATTTGCCCTATGGCTACCTCACCATCACACCCGCAGCTATGAATACCGGCCAGGTGGAACTAACCATCAAAAAGCAGGGGCATTATAGCATTTCTATCACAGACAAAGCCGGTGTAGTAGTAGCCACTCCGTGGACAGGAGATATTAAACCAGGAGTTACTACCCGTCAGATTCCCAAGACGGGTTTGCCTGCCGGATTTTATTATATCAAGCTGGTGTACAACGGTATGCTGGCTCATTTCCTGGAATGGCCGGTGCAGTGAGCCAAAAGCAATCTTCATCAAAAAGAGATAGCAGCTTTCGCCGCTACCTCTTTCATTTTCCGAGTTGAATGCTAAAACCTTAACTCACAACAATCTCTCTTTTCTCTGGCACTTTCCCCGGCACCAGCGGCAGACTTACTTCCAACACGCCATCCACATACTTCGCGGAGATGTTGGTAATGTCAAAACTTTCATCCAGTGTGAACACCCTTTCAAAACCGCCACGGCTGTATTCCCTTTGTACCCAATCGGGGCGGGGAAAGCCATCCGGAGGCAAGTAACTTACCGTTAGCTGGAAGCCTTTTACATCCAGTTTAAAATGTTCCCGGATACGGCCGGGGGCAAAAACCAGCATTTCGTAGCTGCTGCCTGTTTTGTAAATGTTTACTGCGGCACGTTGCATGGTCCGGTTGTACAGGTGCCGTTCCCTGTTTCCGTTGTCGCCTTTTGCGGCGCATGACTGATTGTAGTTCATGTTTTCCTTTTTTAGAAATTTGTACAATAGCGTACTATAAGGAAGACGGGCGGGGAGGAAGAATATTTTAAATAGAGGAAAGGCTTTAAAACAAGAAACTCCATTTTTTAAAAAATGGAGTTTCTAAGCGGGTGGAAATATTGAAAAATTATCTTTCCAGCATACTGAAGAAGAAATCGCCTTCGATCTTTGCATTTTCGTCGCTGTCGCTGCCGTGTACGGCGTTTTCGCCTACTGAAGCTGCATATTTTTTACGGATCGTTCCTTCTGCTGCATTGGCAGGGTTAGTAGCGCCAATCAGGGTACGGAAATCTTCCACTGCATTGTCTTTTTCCAGGATAGCTGCCACGATAGGGCCACTGCTCATAAACTCCACCAGTTCACCGTAGAAAGGACGTTCGGCATGCACGGCATAAAATTCGCCGGCTTTTTCCTTGCTTAGTCTTGTCATTTTCATGGCTACTATTTTGTAACCTGCACCTATGATCTGGTCTAAAATACCACCGGTGAAACCTTTTCCAAAGGCATCAGGCTTGATCATGGTAAATGTTCTGTTGCTCATAATTACTTGCTTTTTAAGGCCGCAAATGTAGGAGTTTGAGCGGAGAAAGCAGGGTAGGAGCGAACTTTTGATGCGGAAAGCTTAGTGCCAGCCTTACCCGCTACTGCAGCCTGGTATTATAAAATGATCATGGCCAGTTATAAAGGGTATCCCTCTAGACAATGGTCTATTAGCCATTTACCGTCTTTTTTACGTTCTAGAATACGATACCAGTTATTGGTGCAGGAGACCCATGTTACCATATTATTAAATTATAAAAATGTGCATGTTATTAAATGATCGCAAAAACTCTTTAAAAGATCATTTTAAAAGAAAATATTTCAATAATTAAAATAAATACATAAAATATCATACTTTGGTATTCCTAAATCCAAATATTATGAAATTACCAAAAAAGACCCTGGTAACGCTATCCCTATGCGTGTCAGTGACCTTGCTCCTGATTTTCTCCAATGTTTCCTGCAAAAATGCCGCTGATGTTTCGGCTACCAGTCAACTGGAATCTTACCTGCTGTTTCCAGAGCAATTAACCCCTGTAACACCCTACGACGTGGACACTGCCCTGGTCAACAAGTTGCAAGCCAACAAACAATTTGCTGAAGCGCAGCGGCTATTTGAAATTCTTTCCTGGCAAATGTTTATTTCGCTTAACTGGCCGGTGGATGCAGCTGGGAAACCTAAACCAGCAATTACAGATCCGGGCAAACGGATTTGGGAAAGCTGGAAAGAAAGTTTTGAAATTTTCAAAGAAGATGGCTCTACCCCGCTGGTATGGGGCAGTGCGGAAGATTTTCCGGAGAAAGTTGACGCAAAATTGCACGGCACGAATGAGGAAGACGTGGACGTACTTTTTCGCAGCAGCAAACATGCTGCACTGTTTAGTAAGAAGGGAAAAATTACAGGGAAAAGAAAATTGTTTACCGATACCGCAGATGAAGTAAACCAGGCATTTACCTCGCCGATCTGGGATCAGCATGGCAATATTGTGCGTTACGAGATCAGGTTGAACAAACCTACCGTTGACTATATCGTGAAAAATGAGCTCTACAATATCGACGGCCAAATAATCTTCAGCAAGAGGAATAAAGTAAGTTTTCCATCGGGTACTAAAGATTCAGCCGGCTCTATTGAGGTAAAGTTTGCATGGCGGGAAATGGATACGACGGCAGATATTATGGATCGGTATTTTACAAAAGCAGCATATGTTCTTGAAAAGGATGGCGCTTTTGCCAAAAGGATCGTGGGTTTGGTGGGCATGCATATCAGCATCAAAACCAAATCATCGCCACAATGGATCTGGTCCACTTTTGAACATGTGGATAATTTGGAAACCGATCAGTTGGAAAAAGTAAATGGCAAGCCTGTTCTTGCGTCTTTTTACGATCCGGCCTGTAGTACCTGCCCGATAAATCTCATCCCTGACACCACTAAAAAACTGATAAAGAACCAGATTCAACGGGTGCTGCCGATACCCATGGCTACACAGAATTTAAACAAACAGGTGCAGTCGGTTCTAAAGGCCAAAAAATCCGTTTGGCAATACTACCAGCTTATCGGCACCCAATGGCCTACGGACCCATCCTTTCCGGCCTACCCGGTGCCTAACAACCCGGCAGATTCTGCCATTTATAAACTTCCGGATGCTGTGGTTTTCAAAGCCAGTGGTGCCCCGGTTCCTACCTATCTCACTAATATGGTCATGGAGACCTATTTCCAGGGCGCTACAGTTGTGGGCAGTACACCGGCCACAACTTTCTATAACCTATACCTGGCTAACGAACCCGCCTATTACCAGATCCAGGGCTTTCCAAGTGGCGTAGACAAGAAAAATACCCTCCAACCCATATTTGGAACCGAGGGTTGCATCAACTGCCATCATTCAGCAGGTATCGCAACCGGTGATACCATCATTGCAGGCGTAAGAACCGCATGGTATGGGCCACCGGAATCAGGCGATTTTGAATGGTTGCTGCAACTGAAAGCCCATTTCAAGAAACTGCCATGAACCAATAACCCCGTAAATCCTAAATAATAAAACTATTCTATGAGTTACTCCTTCGTAAACGTGAACGCGTTTACCCCAAACACTAATGGCTGGACCACAATAGGTAATATCAGTTCTGTCACGCAAACAGGCAACACATTCCTGCTCATCCAGGAAGCCAATCCCCAACTCAGTTTGCAGTTAAGTTTTTTATCTGCCACAACATTCAGGGTGCGTTTCAACCCACTTCCTGGTTTTAGCTATGCTACTGAAACATCGGTGGCTGTAGTACAACGCAACCTGGGTGCCGTTAATCTCACCATCGTTTCCTCGGATGCGGGCCATATTAAAATTGATACAGGCACCATCCAGGTGTTGATTTTATTACAGCCCTACCAGGTGCAGGTGTACAAGGGCACCCAATTGATCAATGAAGATTGTGCGGATAAAAACATGGTGTATATCCCGGGTCAGCAGGTGGTTGCCAATTTCAAAACCTATCCTACGAATGCCAATTATTGCGGATTTGGTGAAAAGGCCGGGAACCAGTTGTTGAAAAACAATTTCACCATGACCTTTTTCAATTTTGATAACTTCAGCTATACCTCCGGTATTATTCCGCAGGGAAATGAAGGAGGACCGTTGAACCCCAGTGAACCTTTGTATGCATCTGTTCCTTTACTGCTGGAGATTAACAACGACCCACAGGATGCCTACAGTGGGAACCCGTACGCATATGGCATATTTTTCGACAATCCGTCGCAATCCTATTACAACATAGGGGCCAGCGATTATTCGGACATGTTTGGCATGTACTATTTTGGTGCACTGTACGGAGATATGGATTATTATTTTATGTATGGTGATAAGGTAAATAACGTTTTATCTGAATATACAACGCTGACAGGCCGCAGCCAGATGCCACCCAAATATGTCTTTGGCTTTCACCAGGGTGGGTATGGATATTACGACAGCCATATCCTTTCCACTATTGCCAATAGCTACAGGGCAGCCCAAATTCCTATTGATGGATTGCATATAGATGTAGACTTCCAGGACAACTACCGCACATTTACCAGCAGTAGCGTGAAGTTTCCAAATACCAAACAGTATATGGATTACCTGCATTCAATAGGTTTTAAATGCAGCACTAATATAACCCCGTTGCTTACCGCAAATCCCTATGATGAAAATGGTAATAAAGTTGCTTATCAGCAGCGGGACGCCATGCAAAGTATCAACGGGCTTATTTATGATATGAGAGCCGGGCAGGGCACCCCGGCACCCGGTGATGTTTTATACCAGGGCACTGTTTCTTATGGCATGAACATGGGTTCGAACCCTTATCCTGTGCCACCCATTAAGCCCAACGGCCAGGGTAATACACCCCTGGGTGCCACCGGTTATTACCCGGATTTTAGCCGGGAAGACGTGAGGCTGAAATGGGGTCAGCAGTACCAGCACCTGCTCCAGGATGTAGGCATGGACATGATTTGGCAGGATATGACCGATCCCGCGATCGCGAACCCGCCGGCCAATACTTTTCCGCTGGACCTGCAGCAAAGTGATGGTACAACTTTTACCCCACATGCCCAGGTGCATAATATCTATGTATTAAATCTGCTAAGGGCCACTACCAGCGGGTTCTCTACTTTCAGACCAACGCAGCGAACTTTTATCATTGCCCGCGGCGGGTATGCCGGCATGCAGCGGTACGCTGGTTTATGGACGGGCGACTCTGCTTCCACCTGGGATTTTCTCCAGGTAAATATACCCGAGGTTTTAAATATTGGCCTTTCGGGTATTCCTATCAGTGGTTGTGATATTGGAGGTTTTGCGAATGGCTCGGGGCCTTCATCCGGTACCACCTCTGCGTCTTATGTAAGTTATGGGAAAGTGATAGGGGGCATTACAAACTATGAATTGCTTACCCGCTGGATGCAACTGGGGGCTTTTTTGCCCTGGTACCGCAATCATTACAACGGGTATACGAAGCAATTCCAGGAGGCTTATGCGTACGGTGAACCCGTACCCACTAACTGCAGGAAATATATCCAGCTTCGTTACCGCATGCTGCAAATTTTTTATGACGCTATGTACGAATGGACGCAAACTGGTATGCCCATTGCCCGTGCCTTATTTTTGAATGACGGTGATGATAAAAACGTAATGAATTACCTGAACGACCAGTTTTTTGTGGGTAAAGACATCCTGGTAGCGCCGATCGTAACGCAGCACGATACCCTGTCCACACCAACAACTCCGCTCCGTGACATTTATCTTCCGGCAGGTTCCCAGTGGTATTCATTTATGGACAACCAATACCCGTTGCAATCGCCGGTGCCCGGCGGAACCTTGGTCACTAACTATTACGCACCGCTTGACCTCGTGCCCATTTACATACGGGCAGGTGCCATATTGCCAATGCGGCAACTGGAACAATACGTGGGACAAATGCCGGAAAGCCCGTTAACCATCAACATTTACCCCGGCCCGGATGATAGTTACCTGCTTTATCAGGACGATGGTTTAACAACAGATGCCGAAATGAACAGCAGCTACCGGACCACATTAGTAAGTCACACCACCATCCAAAATAAAAGAACCGTAATTCTAAACAGAACATTTGACCAATTTACGCCATCTGAAACTTTCTATTTTGTTGCATTGCTAGGCACAACCTCACCGGTTAGTATAGCTGCCGGGGGAACGGCACTGCCCGATGTTGGCACACCTGAGCTGCTGGCTTCGGCTACCGCGAATTCGTATTACTGGAACCAAAGTATCCAAATTACTTTTATGAAAATATTTGATACCCAGCCAACGATAACCCTGGAAGCCACATTCTAAAAAAAAACTACTTTATTACTTTATAAAAAATAATTATGCCTCATATCATTTTTACCGAAGATTCTCACGAATTTACCAGGGGTAAACTCGCTCCAGGAAAACCATGCAGGATCAATTTTGATGCGTCCAGGTTTGCAGCTAAAGCCCCTGGCTATATACAGGGTCATCCGGCATATTCCATTAAAGTTTTTGGTGAATTCCTGCCCGGCCACCAAAAAATTGATTTGACACTGATTTCCGAAACGGGCATCCAGCTGGCACCGGTTGAAAACCTTACCGGGACAGGATCTATGTTGTCAGGAGATATAGCAATTCCCGCCGGTACGGCTGAAATAGTGCTTTGGGTGGCCTTATACGATCCGCAGGGAAATGTTTATTACGACAGTAACGATGGGAAGAACTATCATTTTAGAATGGTGAATAACGACATTACAGAAAAGAACGTAACCGTTACCAAACCTGCCGATGCACCGGTAGGAGAATTGGATGTTGCATTTACGACAATCGCAGATGTTAGTGCGATACAGTTCAACTACCGCATTATAAATAACCGTGATGACGGCCAGGAAAAACAATTACCGCTTACGGCTACGGAAAAAGACGGATTAACGCAATGGTCGGTGCAGGCGCCAATACCCGCCGGTGCTGAATTGGTGTATGACTTTGAATACCTGGTTGGTAATAACAAGTTTAAAGAAGACAATGACGGAAAGTATTATTCGCCGGAAACTGCATTAACCAGCTAAACAAAATGGCTTCCTGTCGCCCGGGTTTGTGGAGCATATGAACCCGGGCGACAGGTTGTAATAGCAGGTGGATGACTGCGATTGCCTGGTTTGCTGTGGCAATTCAAATAAAAATCTGGTGGTAAAATATGTCAGGCTTTCATGGAAGGAATACCCATTCCAAATGAAAACAAGCCGTCTTTATCATACTTGTCTTTAATGAGCCGTAGCGGGTTAAGATTGTCAGCATAGTAAAATTCCAGGAGTTTCAAAAGGCCATCCTTCGTCTCATAATTTTCAACAAGTTTTACATCGGGGAAATTAATGAACGAGCCTTCGGTGTATGGAATCAAAGTCTCCCGGAAATTTTCTATCCAGTTCATGTAACTGGCTGTATGTGGATCATTGGGATCAGACCACCATGCCTGGAATTGAAGTAGAAAATCCTTCTGTTTATATGGAAAGGCATTGTCATATTTTGGTATTCGTTTGATAGCACCCCCCATCCCATGCAGGCTTAGATAAGTATTCGCAGCAGCGAAGGGTTTGGATCTTGTTATGAAATCGACGATAGCACTTACCAAGGCTTCGTAGCCTGGTTCGGATTTTGGAAAAGTAGAAGAGATTTTATGGGGTAATGGGCCATCACATGTTTCTTTGGGTGCATTCGGAACGGCATGTTGCAGAGAATTGGTGAGTTCGACATTGCTTTCTGGTAGCTGCCCGCTGTCACTTCCAGCCATTATTAGCTTCGGGTAAATTACCGGTACAATCTTTTCGTAGAAAGGCGCAGCTAAGTCGTAAAAGGGCTTTAACAATGTTTTCAGATCAGCCGATGTGCCGTAAAATTGTCCTCCCAAAAGAATAGTGGGGCTGTCTGCCGTATCTATATCTACTACTGATACACGGCAAAACGTGGTCAGGTTCTCATCCAGTTGCGATGCAATGTTTACCCATTTGCTCACAAAAGCTTTGAGATACTTCTTAGCCCAACAAATAGAAAAGGTAGTTAACGTACCATCCAGGCTTGTGAGTCGGAATAAAAATCTTGTAACTACTCCAAAGTTGCCACCGCCACCGCCTTTAATGGCCCAGAATAAGTCCTGGTATTGGTTGTCTTTGGTCGCAATGACGACCTCACCACTTGCAAGTACTATTTCCGCCTGCAGAATATTGTCGCAGGTGAGTCCGAGTTTTCTTGCCGACGGCCCCCAGCCACCACCCTGGGTAAGCCCGCCAATGGCCACGGAGCCACAACCACCACCGGGAATGATCCTGTTTTTGGCTTCCAGTTCCTGGTACACATATTTTAATCCAATTCCCGCTGGAATCCATGCAGTGTTATTGTTGTTGCCATAGTCGATGTTATTCATTTTTGACAGATCGATCAGGAAAATGCCATTAGCTGAACACATTCCTTCATGCTGGTGCCCTCCTGAACGGATCCTGAAACCCAGGTTGTACTTACTGCATAACTGTATGCATTCTGAAACATCCGCTGCAGATTTGCAATAGGCAATGGCAAATGGTTTGTAACTGAATCTTAAATTGGCAATCACCCGGTCTTTGTCATATGAAGCGTTTGAGGGGAATACGATCTCAGGCGTAGTGTAATTTTTGATGATCTCTTGTTGCAGGAGTGCATGGTCCATAGTATCAGGTTTTTGTTTTTCAAAGAATAGTGGTTTATAAAATCATTTCGCCCGGCAATTAGGTTTTAACGAAATATATTCACCTGGCACCACATTCATGAGTTGGACGCCATTACAAGGCAGCTCCCGAATCAAGAGCGCCAGGTCACACATTCAAAAAGCTTAATAGCTTCCAAAACGCGAGTGTCATAAATACCATCACAACTAACCCAAAAAACCAATGACGAACCATTGATTCAATGGGCAGCATAAAATGTAGAATAGAAAATTTGAATATTCAGGATAAAGGCTACAGCCCGGTTTTCATTCTATTTGATTATTTAGCGGGTACAAACTAATACCTGCTTTTTGAACCTGCAACTAAAAGGTCATAATTATTTTCACTATTATCCTTGCTTTGGTAAGCGTGTATGCATACTACGGGACCGTGCCAGGTTGTGCTTTGCGACGCCCCCCGTTTGGTTTGACCTATTTATCCTTGTACAATATATCAGCAACACCCTGGGCAATAGGCGTTGTATTTGCATGATCGGAATTGGTAAGGATGATAATGGCTGTTTTATCGGCAGGAAACCTGAAGTAAATGCTACGAAAGCCCGGCAACGACCCGCCGTGATGTACTAATGGCCGGTTCTTATATGTGCTTACACGCCAGCCATAGCCATAATAATCTGTTCCGCTGGCGCTGACTCCTGTTTTTACAGTATCGGTCCACATTTGCTGCCAGTTTTCCTTTGACAGCAACTGTTCATCCTGCATCATCATTTCCCATTTCAGCATATCGGTAATGGACGAAATAAAGGCGCCACTCGGCCGGAATGCAATGTATTCCGCGGCCCTCAACATGGAATCTTTGCCCGCCAAAACATAGCCATCAGCCCGGTTAGGGATGATAGCGGCGGCTGATGTGGGTTGCGTCACCGTAAGGCCATATTTTGAAAAAATTTCATCTTTCATGAATTGGATGAACGGCTTGCCACTTACCTGCCTGATGATATCTGCGAGCATAAAGTATCCCAGGTTACAGTATTGCCAGGAGGTTCCGGTCTTAAATGTCAATGAGTCTTTGTAGGCAGCTTTTATCAAAACGGTTTCCGGTTGTAACAGGTAAGCGTCGAAGGCTGGGGACTCTCTTTCCAGGCCTGAAGTATGGTTCAATAAATGACGGATCGTTATTTTATTCCAATGGGTAGGAGCGTCTTTGAAGAACTTCCTGGCGCTGTCTGTCAAACTGATTTTTCCCGCTTGTACAAGTGTCATAACTCCAACAGCTATCATTTGTTTGCTCAGTGAGCCCAACTTGTAAATAGTATTTTGCGAAGCAGGTATACTTTGTTCAAGGTTAGCAAATCCATATCCCTTTGCTTTTACTATTTTTCCATTTTTAATGATCCCGATATTGAGTGCCGTGATTTTTTGATCGCTTATTTGCTTTAAAATGAAATCGTCAATAGCATCCTGTTTTTGTGCCTGGCCACAAACTGAAATGAAAAGGAGGACGCAGCAAATAAGTGATTTCATCAGGAGTGGGTTTTACTTTTTTATTAAACAATTAATTTTTTTGATAGAGATACAATTTAAGCCTTTGCGGTTTTCCGAATCCATCCACATCCGGAGTGTAAAGAAAGCCTTTATTGATCGCATTGTTGTTTGCATCGCCCATATTCCAGATCACAAACTTGCCGGAAATTCCCTTAAAATTCGCTTTTATGCCGGCCGGTGGTGCGCCTTCAGAAGCAATATCTGAGAAGCTGTTGCTGCCAATATTATAAATGATGCCATTGGCAAACGGGACATAAAAAGATCCGGCAAAAGTGTAACCACCCCAGAATATCAAACGGTTACCCGGTAATGTATCTGCATATGATCCGAACCGTGCGGCTACCGGTGCATTCCCCAATTTTGTATATGCGGGATTGGCTGCTGTAAAGTCTCTTACACCCAGTTCGTTTACATAAGTATAGTTATTACCACTGCCGAAAGTGCCACCAAAGCTATACACTTTACTTCCCCTTTGAATGTTAGTACCGTTAGGGTAGTTCGGTACACCGCTGCCAATATTGGCGCTCCATGAATTGGTAGCTGTATTGTACACATAACCATCGTACAAAAACTGTGTAATGCTAAATTGGGGGGTGTATGTTCCGCCATACATATAAATTAAGCCATTGTGGTTCATCATGGTGGCACCGGTTCGCACCGGCACCGATGTTCCACCAGGTGTGTTTTGTGTCCAGGTGTTGGCGGACAGATCATACTTATTCATTTTGTTTGAGTAATTGGTGTAGCTGCCGCCACCATACACATACATGGCAGTACCATCTAATACACTACTTGCACCGAAAAGCCACGGGGGCGCATTGGTATTGGTCATACTGCTCCAGGTATTTCCGGTAAGATTGTAACGGGAGCCTGTACTTATGGGTGTACCCGTGTTGGCATCCTGCCCGCCCCAGATGATGAGTTCTGTTCCTGTAAAACATGACAGATAAAAATTTCGGGCAATAGGCGCATTGTTGCTACTCATAATGGTCCAGCTATTGCTGTTGGGATTGTACCTGTAACCATCATTGGCACCATTACCGCCCCAAACCAAAAGCTCTGTGCCAGTCCACAAAAACGTGGGTCGGTCTTTTGCCGCCAGTAAACCTGCCGGCAGGTTGGTGAGTTTTTGCCAGGTATTATTTACCGGATGGTATCGCACGATTACAGATTCGAATGGCGAAACATTATTGGTGCCATAGGTGTAAATATATCCGCCACCTGCAGCCATGGGGGGCTGCGAGCCATTCAGGTTAAAATACTGGCAATTGGCGGTGTCCATATTGGTCCAGTTACCATAAGGCCCATACTGGGCCGAACTATCCAGGAAAACAGCACGGAATATGGTAAAGCCGGCGCCCATAAGCGAAGCGTCGGGAAATTGATCGCTGATGACAATACTTCCGGCGGGCACGGCTGCTGCAGCGGCATCCAGTTTTTTCCAAATGGGATTGAGCGGTGTACCAGTGTTACTATAAAATCCAGTCACATCAGTAGTTTGAAACAACAATAGGCCGGTAGCCGGGCTGTTGATGCCGTTGCGTTCTGTTTGGGTCATCCTTGGAATTAACAATCCCTGCGAATTACTTTGAAGATCAAGAATAGCGCTGGCGCTGGGGCTATTGGTTCCAATACCAACGGACTGGCCCTGGCTTATTGCGAGGTAAATACTACCGGATGCCACCACCAGCAGGAGTAATTTTTTCATGACACTCTATTTTCAACAAAAGGTAAGAACAATTCGAAAAAAACTAACCGTTTCCGGAACAGGTTCTCCTTTTTCATAACGGGGATTATGCATCTTGCCCGTCATTACAATTTGCCTATTGTTTATTTTCGACCGCTGCGCCCGACCAGGGCGATGACCCTCAGGCAATATGGAAAACAAGCTACTTCCGGTTAACCGCTTCGTAATTTAGAAAGACGGTTCCGGTGTCATATTTCCGGCATTCCACCAGCTGTAATTGAGCGAAATCGGATTGTTCTAAAAAAAGACTTCTGCCACCACCTGTTACCACCGGGCAAAGCTGGAGATGGTATTCGTCTATAAGATGTTCTTTCATTAATAATTGGGCTGTTGAAATGCTGCCCCACATCACCATATCCTTGCCAGGCAATAGTTTCAGTCTTTTTATGGCATCAATTGCTTCACCCGTAATGACCTCTGCTTCGGGCCAATCTCCCCAGGGGGTTTTTGAGTGTGTATTGGAAAAAACCATTTTTTTAGTACCGTTCAATTTATTCGCGATAATTTCTTTGTCGGTGGTTGCCGAAGGCCAAAAATTCACAAACAACTCATAGGTTTTACGACCCAGTAATATGGTATCGATCGTTTCCAAAAATTGCAGCTGGTACCTGTCGGAATATTTATTTTGTTCCGGAGACAGGTTGGTGAAAAAGTCTAACCCGCCATTCTTGTCTGTTACATGACCGTCCAGCGATACCCATTCTTCTAAAATCAGCTTTCTCATTGGCTATTTTTTAATAACCAAAGCTAGCACGCCTTAATTGTACAGGACATGTATCAATACGACAATTGTGTGGGTTGTTTACGACAGTAAATAGATTGGTGATGCCCGTTGTATGAACCATTCCTTTCAGGGATTTACGGTTTTATGCCTGGTTAATGGGGTAGGAATTTTTGTTAATACTTCGATGTTGCAATGTTTTATTACAGCAGCGGACGCTGAACCATTATAGGTCCAAGGGAGACCCTTGAACCATTTTGGAGTTGGCCGGCGTTTGATGGCTTGAATTATTGCACCGGAGCCACTTTCGGTCCATCTGCCTGTTTTGGCATAGCTGCTGTTTTTGGCACCGCAGGTTTTAATCCGGGGGCTGCAACTGGTTTTGCAAGTGTTGATGGCATTACAGGTTTTACATCTTCTTTTGGCAGTAGATTACTCATCTCAGCAGGCCTGACTTTAAATAGTACAGGTGCAACAGCGGGGCTTGAGGCCATGGCCGGGGTAATAGCCTTGTGCATGGTAGAATCGGTTGCAATGGTTGGCACTTGCGCTACCATCATTTTAGGAACTGGCACTTCTTCCGCCTTTGACGGAGCTTTATTTTCATTGGTTATTTTGACTGGTGCCTGTTGCGCTATCGCCACGGAAATAGATGTGAAAATGGCTACGGCGAGATAAACCAGGAGCTTTTTATTTTTCATGGTGATCGTTTTTAAAATTTTAAGATGATCGCTTTCAAAATGAGCAAATGGTTTTGGTGTAATCCATCTGCGTTAAGGAAAATTTATTTCTGAACCGGGCTTTCCAATTTTTCTACCCTCTTCACCAGTTCTTCAATGGTCTTTTGCTGTTTTTGTATCACCTGGTCCTGCTCTTTAAAGGCATTGATATACGAAACCAATATCGGGTGCATATCAAGGCTTAGAATGCCGTCCTTACCCGTTTTTACTGCTTCAGGAAAAACCTTCTGCACTTCCTGCGCGGAGAAGCCAAAGGCCTGTTCGTCCGTAGGGAGGCTGCGGATATTTCCGGGTTTATAGTGGTAAGTAATGGTATTCAGCTTTAGTACATCTGCTATTCCTCTTGAATAAGTTCCGTCTATCGTTTTCAGACGTTCGTCGGAGGGGACGGTCCAGGTGCTGGAGATGGGTTTGGCCGCTGAATTGCTGCTAAGCTCCAACTGGTAACCAGGCGTCGGAGTTCCGATACCAACCCGGTTTGCACCGAGATCGATGGTCAGTACCTGGAGGCCACCCGAAAGAAAATGAAATTTGTCGCCTACGTCCTGGTATTGCAATCCATAAGTGGGGTAGGCGCTGCTATGGGCGACTATCATCCTGTCGGCATTGCCCGTGCCGGTTTTAAACATGTAATTCATCACGGAAACGGAATTATCATATTGAACGATCCCTGAACTGCTGACCTGGAATTTATTGGCCACAGAAAAAAGGTCGTCAGGCGCGGTAGTGCCGAGACCGACGTTTGTATTGAACGCCGCACCATTTACACCGGCGATACTTCCCAATACCAAACTGTTGCTTTGCGCAACAAACGAACGGCTGCCAATTGCTGTGGCATTGGTTAAGCCAGCAATGGATGTATTGGATTCATAACCCAGGAGGGTATTGAAAGTACCATTGGTGTTCGTCTTTCCTGCATTCCTCCCGACTGCAACATTGCCTCCTGTTCCAGTTAGGGCAGTGTTGTAAAGGGCACTATCGCCAATCGCGATATTGTAATCACTCTTGTTACTGTTAAATAAAGAAAAGGATCCTACCGCAATATTGGAATGCCCGGAAAGGTTGTTTTCCATCGCCCGGCGCCCGACTGCTGTATTACTATTGCCACTGGTATCGTTGAAAAGAGCCCGGTATCCAAGGGCTGTATTAAAGCCTCCACTTGTGGTGTAAAACATCGAATTTACGCCCAGTGCGGTATTGTAGGTACCTGTGGTGATGGCTGTCATCGCATTCGATCCGATGGATGTATTGCCAAAACTGGTCGTATTACTGTACAAAGCATTTGAGCCAAATGCCGTGTTAAACCCACCGGTTGTATTAACCCATAGTGTGTTATGACCTACGGCTGTATTTTGATTCCCCGAATTATTTGCTGCCAGCGCATTGTTCCCTACAGCTGTATTATAATCGCCGGTAGTATTGTTTCTCATGGCATTGTGCCCTATCGCCACCAGGCCGAGACCGCTGGATAATGTATGTAGCGCATAGCCGCCTATAGCCACATTTTGTGAGGCGATTGTAAAGTTTTCAAAGGCACGATAGCCAATCACTGTATTGGTTGTGCCTGTACTTGACCCGGAAATGCCTTCACCAGCATAAGCCCCGACAAAAATGTTTCCACCAGTCGTACCGGTCCCCTGCGAAAAGTATCCTGCATTCAGGCCGATGCCGATATTCTCATTGGATTGGCGGTTAAATCGCAGGGCAGAAGTGCCGATACCCACATTTGCAAACCCGGAAGAATCCTGCTCCAGTGCTAACGACCCAACTGCAACTTCATAGTATCCTTCTTTTTTGTTCGGCATGGCATAAGTACCCACTGCTGTATTAGTATGCGCATTGCCAAAATGGAACATGGCACCACGTCCCACCGCCACATTCCATGTAGAACTGTCGCCGAACTCCATAGCACCCACACCAATGGCTGTACTTTCATAGGCTTTGGATGGATTACGCAATGCCCTGTATCCCACGGCAACGCTTGCATAAGCAGATGTATCAAATTCCATGGCTTCGCCGCCAATGGCTGTATTCCAATACGAGTCGAAAGTATTGCCGACATATTTGATTGTTTTGAGGGTATTATGTCCAAAAGCATCGTTACCGCCACTGCCGTTGTTATATGCCATCGCCGAATCACCTACAGCGGTATTTTGATTGCCATTATAATATTGCGAAAGTGCCGCTGAGCCAATGGCGATATTGCCTGTGCCGAAAATATTAAACCCTAATGCAGAGTCGCCGATGGCGATATTTCGTTCGGCCCCGCCATTGTAACTATTGGTTCCCCGCAATGAATGATACCCTATGGCCACATTGCGGCGTGAATGGGTATTGAAATATCCGGCTTCGAAACCGAGAGCAGTATTATTCGTCCCCAGGTATGAATTATTGGCGGCATCGAGGTTGTTATGAAAGAGGGCGTTTGTTCCGACTGCGGTATTGTATTTCCCGGTTTCATTGGCAAAAAGGGATTGTGCACCGATTGCCGTATTATAAATGCCGGCGGTATCCCGGTATAATGCAGATCTGCCTACTGCTGTCTGAAAATCTGTTCTGCCCAGGCGCATCGCATCGCTACCTACCGCTGTATTATTGTTTCCGGTTTTATTGCTATTTAGTGCGCCGGTTCCCACGGCCGTATTGGCGACACCCGCGTTATTGGAAAATAACGATTGCCATCCAACCGCCACATTCCAGGTGCCGATCGTATCAGAATAAAGCGATTGATACCCTACGGCCGTATTATAATCGTTTCTTTTATGACTAAACAACGCGTTTGTTCCCACAGCCGTGTTGAAACTGCTGTTGATGTTGTGCCTCAATGCTGAAGTGCCTACAGCCAAATTGCCCACACCCGAAGTGTCGGTAAATAGTGCGTATTCTCCCAGGGCTACATTCCAGGGATTTGTTTTGTGGGAGTATAGAGAATAGGCGCCCACTGCTGTATTTTCATTGCCGTTAATGGCGCCTTGCATTGACCCAAAACCTACTGCTACATTCAATGTGCCACTTGTGTCATTAAGATAGGCGTGGGTTCCGATAGCCACATTGCCTGCTCCCACGGTATTGTTATAGGCCGAAAAATGGCCAAGGAATGTATTGGAATAACCAGTTGTATTGGATATGCCTGCAGAGGTTCCGAGGAAAGTATTAAAGCTGCCCGTCGTATTATTTTGGCCCGACCACGCCCCGACAAAAGCATTATTGTTCCCTGTATTATTTACACCACTGCGGTAGCCAATATGTATCCCGGGATAATTATTATTGATTTTTGACCCTGCCGAGTCGCCGATGGAAAGATGAGCCGTACCCAGGTCATTGCCAGCGCCTCTGCCTATCGAATAGTTAGCGCGGGTCCGGTCGAACCTGCCCATTTTCTCGTTATTTACCCGGAAGTTAATGGGTACGTTGTCGATGTGTCCCAGGAAGCTGGTTGAGTCCACCAATCCTTTATTCCCCTTCGTCTTCCAATAGACAGAATCGGTGGCCGCGCTGTTTTGCAGCCAGTTCCATTTAGCGCCATCATAAAAGTAAAAACCAATACTGTCTGGCAAATCCTGGAATACGAGCAAACCCTTGGCAGGCGTGCCAATCTGGTTTCTCTGCGACTTATTCATCCGCGGCACCAGCACTCCTTTTGTGGTGCTGGTTACGTCCAGCATTGACGACGGATGTGCTGTAGTACCAGTGGTGTTAATACTTACCGACTGGCCCGAAGCCGCCTGGGCAAGGGCAAATACAAGAGCGGCCGAAGACAGAAGTTTCAGGTAGATCTTTTTCATAAAAAGAATTTTCCGGTTATCAATTACTAATGCTCAAAACGAGATCAACATGTCGTTGTAAGGGCTGTAGGGTGACAGTACTTTACGAGGAAAAGGAAAGGAAGCCAATGCCTCTCAAATTTATCTAAATAATTGTCCGGGTGCAAGGAAACCACAAAAAAAATCAAGTGTTCCGGATGAATTATTATAGCTGTATCCTGGAGGAGTAAATCAGTTCACCGGGGATTATATTACCGTTGTGAATGTGAAAATGTGGAGATGTGGAATTGTGGAAATGAAATGTTAGAACTAGGATTTTTTTCATGGTCAAGCTACATAAATCCGGTACTGATTTAGCCCGGCATTTAGCCGACGAAAGATTGTGGGCCTTTTACGCATCTATCAGGCGCCTGTGGTAGTTGATTTGCCCTAAATGATATGCCAGGTGTGTGGTTAAATGAATGAGTAAATATTCAGTAGTTGTGGGCTCCTCAAATATTAAAACCGGGTACTGGTTTTCGAGGCAACTTTCGTCCAGTTGGTCAAGGGAGTTGATGACCACTTCTATTGTTTCATCTACCTGCTTAAGTAAATTCGTGCGGGGTATATTTTTCAATGAGAATTCAAGGGGCCGGTTTCTTATATAACCGGTTTTCCCAATTTCTTTTCCAATATAAGTATTCAAATTGCCTATTAAATGGAGGCAAAGATTCCCGGCAGAGTTGGCAATATCGTTTTCAATTTTCCAAAGGTTTGATTCATCGTTGTATAGTTCGATTTCTTTCTTTAGCCGGTTCAGATCCCGCGTGAACAGGCCCTTCAGCGTTTCAATGATCATAGATCTTAATTTTTTGGATGCTCCTTAAAAACAATAACGGCCTGTCCATATCAATACCTGAATAAGTCTTCATTGGTAATTTCTTCCTATCGAAAATAACAAACAAGGTTTGCATTATGAACAACAATTGCCCTGATGGGTATGGTGATCAATATTAAGGGGCTGCCACCTTTCAGACTGATTTTGGAGCGATAAATGCCGGGTTATTCTAGATGACTTTCGTTTGTGACAGGAGTTCGTATACACCCAGGCTTTATAACAAAAACGAGGCTGCAAAACTGCAGCCTCGTTTAATAAATCATCCATTCAAATTATTAATTCACAACCACCAGTTTCGCCTTTTGCGTAACCGAACCAGTTTGTATTTTGATCGAATAGATTCCATTGGCTAACCCTGACACATCCAGTTTTCCGCTGTTTGCGCCTTCGGTAACTGCCATGGTTTTTCTTGCTACCACAGAACCAAGTTGGTTAACAACCGTGATCTCTGCCTTACCTGATACAGCTGAACTAAAAGAAAGCGATGCAGTGTAGCTGGCAGGGTTGGGGAACACCAATAGTTTATCATCAGAGAACTTCACCAGTTGTTCTTCATCACCCCTGCTGGCTGTACCCAATTGTACTTTCAGTGTATAGCAGTTCGTTGCGCTATTCGCACCGTTGTATCCGTACACCCTCACATAGTAAGTGCCGGCTGTGTACGTGCGGGTAATGGTTTCACTGCCGGTACCACCTGCCTGTGAAATGGCTAATTGAGTGGTGCCATCGCTACTGTACAAGCGGATATCATAATCGAAAGGCAACGTGGTCAGCGTAATAGTTGCTGTGCCACCCGTGGTGATCACAAACTTATAGTAATCATTATCACCGGTCGGGCTAATTAAACCTTTGATATCTGTGTTAAAAGGAACCAATGCTGCACCGCTTGCCGTGCCATTGGTACTTACATCATAGGTGCCGGGGCAGGTAGTGACAGTCGCAGTTGTAAACTGGGCCTGTGCATAAGCACTGCTGGCACTGGCGCAATTGGTACGCACTCTCCAATCGTACAACGATGAAGCGGTTAACCCGCTAATGCTCCTCGATGTAAGTGTTGTTGCAGTAACAGCATTGATCCAGGTTCCTGAACTGGCCAGTTTGTAGTCTACGTCATAGCTCACCGCACCACTTGCAGCGTTCCAGCTTACCGTAGCACTTGAACTGGTGATGGCCGAACTGCTGAGACCAGCCGGGGCACTACATACTACTGGAGAAGTAGTGGTAAACTGGGACTGTACGAAGTTTCCGCTTCCTGAAGCACAGGTGGCCCGCACTCTCCAGTCGTACAAAGAACCTTGTGTAAGGCCGCTGAGGTTTGCTGAAGTGCCGGCCTGGGCGGTGCTAAAACTGGTCCAGGTGCCAGATGTATTTAATTTATAATCTACCGCATAACTCACGGCACCAGCAACAGCCGTCCAGCTAACAGTGGCGCTATTGTCGCCAATGGCAGAAGCTGATAATCCTGTGGCATCGCCGCAGGCTGCAGCAGCGGTAATGGTAAAATTGCTGTTGCTGATATCAAAGAAAATATTGCCAACAGCTTCCACTTTGATGCGGGCGGTTGTTGTGGCAGTACCCGGAATAACCAAAGCTTCTGAACCATCATTGGCGGTACTAGCGGTCAATACGGTGGAGAAGGTTTGACCGCCATCAGTACTAAGCGAAATTTTTACATTGGCACAGCTCACTGGTGCTGCTGTAGTGTTATTGACACTCCAGGTAATGTTCTGAGTAGTTCCGCCAGCCCATGTTAACGCGGTGTTAGGCGCCGTAACGGCAAATGGACCAGAGGTATTGCTAACCGTTACCACTGCATCTGAAAAAGCCGTTTGACCAATAGCCATGGGAGCAGTGGAACTATAGGCATGATTGTCTCTTACTGTCAGGCGGAAGTTTAAAGTCCTGGAAACGGAACTTAATGCCTCAATATTGGCGCCGGCATCACCACCCGCTAAAGGTGGGGTTACATTTAAGCCGGAAAGAATCGTTGATAGTTTTGGAAAGGTCCTGGTTCCTGATGCAACTGGTGGAAATGATAACCAGTTAGGACCGGTTGCCTTAGTGGGTGATGCCACACTGCCGGCACCCGTAGTGGTGGTGTTGTCATTTTGTTCCCAGCAATAAGTGAGTGCATCACCGTTGGCATCAGTGGCCGCGCCGGTAAGCGCAAACGGCGTACTAATGGGAATGGTGTAATTGCTTAATGCGCCAATAACCGGGGCCACATTGTTAGCCGTGATATTTGTGGATATTGGGCAGGTTTTAGTGGCCAGGTTCGCCTGTATCTGGGCGATGGTTGCCTGGTGGAAAATATCAATAGAGTGGGGGGCTACATCCTGCGATGTAATACCGGCATAACCCATAATGGTAATACCCGAACCTACTTCTTTGTTTACACCATAGCCTTCGTTTGACATGGAGAAAGTATGATTTCCTCCCAATTGATGGCCCACTTCATGTGCCACATAGTCGATATCAAAATTATCTCCCTGCGGAATACCATCAAGCGGTGAAGTGATACCGGCGCCTTTTGCGAGGGAATTATTGTTCGCAGGATTTACACAAACACAACCGATACATCCGGCATTTCCGCCACCGCCGGATTTACCGAACATATGACCAATATCGTAATTCGCACTACCGATAATATTGGTCAATGTGCGTTGCAACTGGAGGTTCCACTGGCTTAATGTGGTCGAATAAGGGTCGGTGGATGTACTATAATAAATAACCGACGTGGTGCTTGCTATCAGGTTCAGATGTAAGGCCAGGTCTTTTTCGTAGCACCCATTGCAGCGGGTAAGCGTTGCATTAAAAGCTGCTAATACCAAACCAACCTGTGCTGCGCTGGTAGCGCCAAAATAATTGGCATACTCTGCATTACACGACTGGGCAAGACGCATGGTTTTCAATTGACCGGTGGAACTGCCCATGGCATCCATTGCAGGGAGTTGCGGGTTAAGATCCGCGGCCATTTTCTTATCTTCAGTACTACAGGTCCATGGCAAATTTCCTTTTTCCCTTTGTGATCTGAACACCGAATATACGCGATGGTCTTTAGAATACGGTTCGATAAATTCATTGGCAGTCTCGGTTCTAAACACCATGGTTTGTATGCCCTGCGGCGAAATACTCAGTTTCAAAGTGGCATGCCTATCGGTAATCCCTTTACCCGAAAAAGCCCTGATCTCAGGAAATTGTGCCTGCAGATCCGGTTCAAAATTGGAGGCTTCTACTACTTCAAATTGTTCAAAATTACCATTTGCATTTGGCAATGAAATAATCGTAGACCGGTTCAGCCGGCTGCTGCCAACAATGGAAAATAATTCCCGCTTTATAGCATTGGCATCCAGGTTAAATAATTTAAAATCCTTTGGATAACTTACACGAGCCACAGCCTGGTCTTTTAACATACCGGCGCGGTTTTCGTTGTTGGCAGACCAGAACCTATCTGCCTGGGCAAAGACATCAATAGCCATCACAGCTAACGCAGCGGTTAGCAATAGAACTTTTTTCATGCTGTTAATTTTAGTTTAGAAAATATTGGTGATAAAATTCTAAGGAAGGTGGTTTTAAGGATTTGCGTCGGCAGGGTATTGGATTTGCCGAAGGGTAGCAGGGGGATGGCTTTTACCCGGGACTGTTACAAAAAATCAATTGATAGGTCGGATGAAAAAACGGGATGTTTTTCATTGCAAGCTGTTTTGGTTGGTTAAAATTGCCTGGTAAGCAATAAAAATAAATGTCGAAAATTCTTACTGGAATAACACCTCTTTTTTGTGCTGCCTGGAATTACTGGCCTAAGCCGGAAACAACAGGAAAACCACAGGTCGGGGACTGCCAGGGAATAAATCCTTGTTTATGGTAAACTGTCTGGATTGTCGCCTCCACTAAACAAATAATGTACCGAAAAGAGGTTGCATTCATTGCAACCTCTTTTCAAATACATTGTTTGGTCAAATTTACTTTGATACCACCAACCTGGCCATTTTAGTAACGGTGCCTGCCTGTATCCTTACAGAATAGACACCATTTGAAAGATTGCCAAGATCCAGTTTTAAACTGTTTTCACCCTCAAATACCAAATGGGTTTTGCTTAAAACAACGGAACCGGTTTGACTAATTACAGAGATAGTAGCATTACCGGCAACCTCCGCAATAAATGAAAGTTTCGTTGCATATCCTGCAGGGTTAGGCGACAGCGAAACCTTGTTGTTTACATATTGGATATCAACATTCTCACTCCTGGATGCAGTGCCGGTTTGAACTCTAAGGGTATAGCAGTTGCTGGCATTAAGAGCTCCGTTATTTTTTGGATAAACCCGGGCGTAATAAGTGCCTGGGGTCACAGTTGCATTGATTGTTTCATTTGCAGTACCAGCGTTTGCAGATGTTTGCACTGTGCTGCCACCACTATTGAGCAGGGCAAGCTGGTAGTCGGCTGGTAATGTGCCTAAAGACAAAGTGATAGTTCCACCTGTTGTGATCACAAACCTGTAATAATCATTATCACCACGAACATTAATTGTTCCGTAGATGTCCGTATTAAAAGGTACAACGGCGGCACCTGAAGTAGTACCATTTGTACTTACATCATAAGCACCAGGGCAGGCAATCACAGGACCATCGGTGCTAAACTGTGCCTGGGCATAACTTCCGCTGCCTGCTGTACAATTTGCCCTTACCCTCCAGTCGTATGCCGTGTTCGCAGTCAGGCTTCCGAGATTTACGGACGTTCCTGTAGTAGCAGTAGCAGCATTGATCCATGTACCGGACGAGGCAGCCTTGTAATCCACATCATAGCTGTTGGCACCGCTAACACCAGTCCAACTTATAGTAGCTGTTGTTTCTGTAATGGCTGATGCACTTAAAGTGGTAGGGCTACCACAAGCTGGTGCAGCACCTATTGAAAAATTGGTGTTGGAGATGTCAAAAAAGATATTTCCTATGGATTCCACTTTTACACGACAGGTGGTGCTTGCTGTACCGGGAACGGTGATCGATTCTGACCCATCATTCGCCGTGGAAGCCGCCAGCACAGTGGGGAAGGTTTGTCCGCCATCTGTCGACAGAAGTATTCTTACAGCAGCACAGTTTACGGAGCCTGTGTTGGTACCGTTTACACTCCAGGTTACAGTGGCTGCGCCGCCTGCACTCCAGGTTACCGCAGTATTGGGAGCTGTTACAGCAAAAGGACCTGAAGTACTGGTGACCGTAACCACAGCATCAGTAAACGCAGTCTGGCCAATTTTTACACCAGCCTGGTAAGGGCTGTTATCCCTTACGGTTAACCGGAAATTAAGGGTTCTTGATACAGAACTTAAAGCTTCAATATTAGCGCCTGCGTCACCGCCAGCGATTGGCGGTGTTACCATTAAGCCAGACAATATGGTAGAAAGTTTTGGAAAAGACCTGGTAGGTGATACAGAAGGGCTGAAAGACAACCAATTGGGACCTGTTAATTTACCGGGTGATGCCACACTGCCTGTTCCGGTGGTAGTGGTGTTATCGTTTTGCTCCCAGCAATAAGTCAGGGCATCGTTCTCCTGGTCTGTTGCAGATCCGGTAAGGGCAAAAGGCGTGCTGATGGGAATGGTATAATTGGTTCCAGCAACCAGTACTGGTGCCGTATTTGCTGTCATAGTAAGGGATACCGGGCAGATCTTATTGGCCAGGTTAGCCTGTATCTGGGCAATAGAAGCCTGGTGAAAGATATCTATAGAATGAGGCGCCACATCCTGGGCCGTGATACCTGCATATCCCATAATGGTAATACCAGACCCAACTTCTTTATTAACACCTGTACCTTCCGATGACATGGAAAAAGTATGATTGGCACCCAGCTGGTGGCCTACTTCATGCACCACGTAGTCGATGTCGAAATTATCTCCTTCAGGAATGCCATCTATCGGCGATGTTATACCTGATCCTTTGGCAAGTGAATTGTTGCTTGTAGGATTAACACATACACAGCCAATACAGCCGGCATTTCCACCTCCACCTGATCTGCCAAACATGTGGCCGATATCATAATTGGCACTGCCAATAACTGAGGTAAGGGTTTGCTGCAGCTGCAGGTTCCATTGGCTTAAGGTTGTGGAATAGGGATCAGATGACGGGCTGTAGTAGATGACAGAAGTAGTGTTGGCAATAAGGTTAAGGTGCAGCGCTAGGTCCTTTTCATAACAACCGTTTGCACGGGTAAGGGTGGCATTAAATGCTGCTAAAACCAAACCTACCTGGGCGGAGCTGGTGGCCCCAAAATAGTTGGCGTATTCGCCATTGCACGATTGTACTAAACGCATAGTCTTTAATTGCCCGGTAGACGTACCGGATGCATCCATTGCGCCTATCCGCGGGTTAATGTTGGCTACCATCTGCTTGTCTTCGGTGGTGCATGCCCATGGCAGGTTTCCTTTATCTCTTTGCGATTTGAATACTGAATACACAGTACGGTCCTGGGAATAGGGCTCTATAAATTCTGTGGCAGTCTCTGTTCTGAATACCATCGTTTGTATACCCCGTGGTGAAATACTTAGTTTTAAAGTGGCATGTTTGTCTGTAATGCCCTTGCCGGAAAAAGCCCTGATCTCGGGGAATTGTGCCTGGAGATCAGGTTCAAAATTGGATGCTTCAACCACGGCAAATTGTTCAAAATTGCCATCAGCATTGGGTAAGGAAATAATAGTGGAACGATTAATACGACCGGTTCCTGCGATGGAAAATAATTCAATTCTTAATGCATCCACATTCAGATTAAATAATTTGAATTCTTTGGGGTAACTGAGTCTTGCAACCGCTTTATCTGTTACAATAGCCCCACGGTTTTGATTATTGGCAGACCAAAACCTATCGGTTTGCGAAGAACCTTCAATAGCAATCAATGCTAACAGGAGCGTTAGCGATAGAACTTTTTTCATTCTGGTAAGAATTTAGTTTTTGGAATATGATTAAGATGCAGGTTTGAGGAGAGGAGAGGGTCTATTAAAACAAATAGGGCCTTGCGGCCTGGGTGTTTTATCGGAAGCTGGTAACATTCCTTTATAGAAAAACCTGGGAAAGAACGGGTGTAGGTGAATTGGATTTATCCCGGTCCTTCGCAAAAAAACAATACATCAGTAGCGTAAAAAAATAGGTGTTTTGTCATTTGCAAAATAGTTAGTTTGAAAATAAACTGCAGGGCTGAAGCATTTCTGGCAGTGCTAAATTTAAAGGTATTATTCTCAACGCAGATTTTTATTTTTACCCATTCCCCTAAAATTAGGGGGGTCTTATACAAAGCCGGGCAGGGGACAAAGCTTGTTTGAATCTTATTCTTTTGCTAGTTTAACAGGAATAAGTAACAAACAATTCTCTGCATACTGGTTAGCCATTTCTCTCTTAATTTGGGTCAATAAGTAAGACTTCACCGCAGCCATTAAAAGCTCGCCGGTAAAGTCTTACAACAATATCTCATGCTCAGCTAGAAACCAAAATTTCCTGACTCTGTTGCAAACGGTGCCCGGTATATAATACGTTTTCCCGAACCAGATCCGGCGACACCAAAGAGCCCGGTTTCAGAATAGTTACCATTGTTTAAAATGATCACGCTTGCGCCGTTGGGTGCGTTATCCTGGGCTACTTCCATGCGGTAATAGGGACGCGTGGCATTAGTAATAGCAGCATTGGTACCCGTTCGGTACATATACCGGAGGTTGCTGGCCCAGTCGTACAGGAACAGGCCGCCCGACCCATAGGTGTTATCGGTGCCTGTAGACCCCCAATCGCGGTACAATGCCGCAAACCTGAGACAGATCTGTGTTACACCGGTGGCGTCCAGGTAGCTGTTGGCACTCCAGAAAGACGTGATGGCCCCGGCGAGGTTAGGAGTAGAGCAACTGGTACCCGTGAATCCCCCATTGTAAATATCCGCATAGGTATTTGTAGGGCCGCAAAGATTTGGGGCAGTGGAACCGCCGTTGG
Organism: Bacteroidota bacterium; assembly: GCA_040386335.1. Taxonomy (GTDB): domain Bacteria; phylum Bacteroidota; class Bacteroidia; order Chitinophagales; family Chitinophagaceae; genus JAZKFT01. The sequence continues at coordinate 115,437 of JAZKFT010000014.1, read as the reverse complement.
TAGGGCCACGGCTGCTGTATGAAGTAGCAATGTTACTCGTACCACTGGGATCACCCCAATCGGTATAAGGCACGGCACCAACAGATATCACATTAAAACTGGTATTGTTAGACGGTGAGGTATTGGAACCAGCCGCTGTAGCATGTTGATAGTCTCCGGCACTATGTGTAAACATTTCAAACACCGTAGCCGGCCCGCTAACTCTTACTACCCTGAAATATACACTTACGCTGGAACCGGTGGTATTGGTCCACTGAACAAATTCAAAATCGGCCGTTCCGGTACCAGTGCTGGTTGCCGACGCCAGAACAGCGTTATCGCTGGTCCTGCATATGTAGATGTCGAAGTCAGTGCCTGCACCGGAATTCCAGCTCAGGTAACAATGGGTACTACCATTATTGGAAATGCTACTGATAATGTTATTGCTTTCGTCGACGCCAGGGAAATCAAATGCATGTCTTCCATCCGCATCTGCATCAGAAAATGTGCCTTCATAATGACTTTCAGCCCGGTTGCCGCAACTGGTCAAAAATATAATGCCCGCATTTACAGCATCCTGGGCATAAGCGCAGGCAGCCCCGGTATTATCAAACCATCCCAGGTTGTATTCACTCTGGCTCATGGATATTACATCTACGCCGTGTGCAATGCAATCATCCACTGCTGCTCCTTTTTCTGTGGTATTGGCATTGCCATATATTTCATAAGTGGCATCTGGCGCATTATCGTAAACCATTTCTACACAGCCGGTACCATGTTCAGCATCTGTAAAGTTTACTCCTGCAATACTGGAGGCGGTGCCGCCAAGCCCAACGTAGGCAGGGGTTTTAGCATTGCCGGCGTCGATAATAGTTTGCAGACTCCTGAACCCCCAATCAAAAATGGCCACTCTTTTGCCACTGCCACCGGGTGCTGAACCCGTTTTATACCCGGAGCTGTTCATGACACCCGGACCCTGGTCATCGTTGCGGGGCGTGGTTACAAGGAACAAGAAATAATCGGTTCCCAACATGGCGGACTTCTTAAGGATATCTTCGAGCGGCATCCAAACGCTGGCCCGGTTTTTCCAAACCTGGTCTACTTCTATGCCCAGGCTTTGCAGGTACACATCGCTGATACGGTCAGTAATTCGCTCCAGGTTTTCATCGTTTTTGTACACGATCTCGATATTAACCCTGTAGTTGCTTTTATTGTAGCGTAGATCGGCAAACTGCAGACGGGTGTCAGCCTCTTTTTTGTCCAATTCAGCGAGTTTTGCAAGCTGCCACAGTTGAGAACTGATTCTGATATCGGCCGGTCTGCGTTCGGAAATGATCTCCTGCCAGCGTCCCTCATTGAATTCCTTTTGTGCAAAGCTGTTGATAGCGCAGCTGCATATGATTATGAAGCCAAAAATTCTTTTCATGATTATCTGTTTTTGGGTTCAATTATTATTGGATACCAAGTAATACAAGTACCATCCCTTTAGTACCGGCGGGTAGTTTGCTCATGGCTTTGCCTACAACTGCGCCCTGCGCTTTTTTATAGCTGGCAGCTTTCATAGCATGGCCCGCAATAGCTGAAGTGGTGAGCAGGTCTCCGGGTTCAATGGCATTATGCAAGGCTTCAGCCATTACATACACGCGGCCTGTGATGGCCACGGGTTGTTCACCATCCGCCACGGTGCCTTTGTGGCCCATCATCATCCCGGGTTTAACACCATTGGCACCACTTATGACCCCCGCTATTTTTTTATCGTATGGTGTATGGCTTACGACCAATTTTCCTGAATTATTTGGATCTATGCATACCAGCATTCCAGCCAGGGGTGTTGTTTCGCCAGATGCTGCCACATCAAAATATTCTGCAAAGTCGGCTCCGCCTTTTATCTGTAATTCATCAACTATAATACGGCTGCGGCCGGTTGCAGAATAATCACCATCCAGTTCCAGCGACGAGACAGAACCGGTATTGTCGTAAAAGATTAATTCACCACTAACGCCAGATCCATCCCCGGCACGCATGGCTACAGTACGTATATTGGTATTATTCCGTAATTCTATCAATCCACCAATTGTTGATGTGGTGGCGGTAAGTGTTACATCTCCGAAGCCACTGGTATTATCTATTAGCACACTCTTTCCCCTTACATGCAGCCCTGCAAGGGCCTCCAGAATACCGACACCTACTTCGCCGTCTTTGTTGATAGAAAAACGGTTGGTAAGTGATGGGGCTGTGCCTTGCGTACCGGTAACGGCTGTATTGTTATAATACAGGGTACCGTTTACCGAATTAAAATAGAAGTAAGAGGCAAAACCATCGGCCATTTGTTTTCGGCCAATGCGATAATAGTTGTTGAAACCAATCGTTGCAAAACCGGGCTCGTTAAACGAAATACCAGATGTCGAATCTCCTACAACCAGTCCGGAAAGGCTGCCTGTATTTTTAATTACGATTTTACCATTATTGGGGTAGGCTGTTGCGACACCCACATTTTGTGCTTGTAAAAGATAAGTACCAGATAATAGTACCAGTGTAAAGAGCTTTTTCATTTTTGATGGCTTTTAGTGATGGTTTAATTTAAAGGTGTCGAATGTAAAATGATGTGGAGTTTCGCTGGCGGAGCAATAAGAATTGCATTGAAATGACTTAGTATATATGTTGGGATATGACAAGCTGTTGATTGTTTTGACAGGTTACCCTGGATAGGATTCAACAAGCGGTAAATACAATATGTGCCGGGTCGACATTAAAAGCGTTAATGGACCTTAACAATTTGCATGCCGGTATTTGTCTGAAACTTATTTTAAATAGATTTGGAAAAATTCAAACCGATTGCGCTGAAATCACAACAATGTAATTACACCAAGTATAAAATAAATGAAAAAAGCCCACCATTTTCTGCTACTTGTTCTTCTATCTGGTATATGTCATGCTCAACCTTCTTTGACGGGAAAGCAAAAAATAGCCACTGTTATTAAAGAAATAAAGGCCTTTGAACAAAAAGAATTGCCGCCAGACACATTTGTATTAGCTCATCCTTTGGGTTCCTTTACCGAGGCTGATTTTTTGCGGCGGTATAAGTTTTATGCAGTAGAAAAAGAAAAGCTTAACGCTATTGCTGCCGGCAAATTAGCACTGGCCGACCAGATCAATCTTGACCTCTTGAAGTATATAGTGCAGGAACAGGTGGTCTCGTATGAATATAAAGAATACCTGAACCCGATACTGGCTGATGAAGGCTTTCATACTTCCATTGCCGGGCGTTCGTCGCAGAAGTTCAGTAGCAAAAAAGATGCTGAAGCTTACATTCGTTTTTTAAAAGATATCCCTCATTACGTAGACCAGCACCTGGCCCTGATGCGCACCGGGTTACAATTGGGCATTAGCCAACCCAAAGTAATTTTAAAAGGGTACGAAGCCACATATGAACAGCATATTGTGCCGCTGGCCACTACGTCAGTTTTCTTTAAACCCTTTACTGCAAAACCCATTTCTATAAATGGCACTGACTGGGAATCCCTCGTTACAACAGCAAAAGCCGAAATCGGGAATTTGGTGATCCCTGCATTCAAAAAGATAAAAACCTTTTTCGACGAGGAATACCTACCCAAAACGCGAAACAGCCTGGGCGCTTCGCATTTTCCTGATGGGAAGGCTTTTTACGAAGAAAAAGTAAAGCACTATACAACCACTGAACTTTCATCAGAGGAAGTGTACCAAATAGGCTTAAAAGAAGTAGACCGGATAAAAAAGGAAATGGAGGATGTATTAAAAGAGGTAAAATTTGACGGTGATTTTAAAGCGTTTATTGCTTACCTGCGCAGTGATCCAAAATTCTATCCACCTACCGCTGAGCAGCTTTTGAAGGAAGCTTCGTTTATTGCCAAGAAAGCAGATGGTATGTTGCCCTCGTTGTTTGGAAAGCTGCCACGGCAGCCATATGGCGTGGCACCGGTTCCTGAGTATCTCGCTCCAACTTATACGGCTGGCCGCTATTCGGGAGCTTCTATAAAAAGTAAAAATGCAGGACATTATTGGGTAAACACTTTTAACCTTAAAAGTCGTACACTGTACACATTAGAATCCCTTACCCTACATGAAGCCGTACCGGGTCATCACCTGCAGGGAGCCCTTACACAGGAACTGGACAGCCTGCCCGAATTTCGCCGTAACCTGTACATCAACGCCTTTGGTGAAGGATGGGGGTTGTACAGTGAATACCTTGGGTACGAAATGGGTTTTTACAAAGATCCTTACAGCCGGTTCGGACGTCTTACCTATGAAATGTGGCGTGCATGCCGGCTCGTATTAGATGTTGCCATTCACACAAAAAACTGGACCCGCGATCAGTCGGTTGCTTACCTGGCTGATCATACAGCCCTCTCGCTGCACGAAGTCAATACAGAGATCAATCGATATATCTCCTGGCCCGGCCAGGCGCTGGCATATAAAATGGGAGAACTAAAAATAAAGGAACTCAGAAAGCGGGCCGAGGAAAAACTGAAAGACAAATTTGATGTGCGTTCTTTTCATGACACGGTTTTATCACAGGGTACAGTGACTCTTGCTGTATTGGAGAAAATGCTAAACCATTGGATTGACCTGGAATTAAAAAAGAAGTGAACAAGATATTTGCCGGGCTAATCGGCCAGCAGTACCACTACTCCGGAGCGTTGCTTTAACGGATTATCTTTACCTGAAACACCAATAATCTCCCTTACCCCGATTCTTTAAAGCCGGTTTGCGGATTTACCTGCTGCAGTTACCATAGATTTTTTGAAAGGCAATTGCAGATAATTACGTTAGATAAATTATCAGCCAAGCGTTGCCTTCGCATTGCGTCACTATATGATCTTTAAGAGTTCCCTGTGCAGGTATTTCATGATTAAAAACCGGAGGGGCCAATTGTATTAAAAGCTTGTTTTTGAAGGTGTTGACATAATTTAGCTGTTAAATCATTGCTGACTTTTCGTGGTATTCCATAAATCAGCCTGATAATTAAAGAAACGCTATTTTAGCCCAAGAGAAGCTACAATGCCTAACCAAACCCAAATAAACCCTTCAGTGGATCAGTATCATTTCCTTTCCGGTGGCGGCGAAATGGGCGAACTTACCCGTGCGAAAGACTGGAGCAAAACGCCTGTAGGAGATCCGGGAATCTGGCCACAAAGTTTGCGAACCATTATCGGTGTTGTATTAAACTCTAAGTTTCCCATGTTCTTGTGGTGGGGTCCTGAATTAATCTGTTTTTATAATGATGCTTACAGGCCAAGCTTAGGCCAAAATGGAAAACATCCCTCTATTTTGGGTATGCCGGCAGCGCAGGCCTGGCCCGAGATATGGGCGATCATAAAACCGCTTATTGACCAGGTGCTTGCAGGAGGCGAATCCATCTGGTTTGAAGATCAGCTCATTCCTATATATCGTAACGGAAAGATGGAAGACGTGTATTGGACATTCAGCTACAGTCCTGTAAACGATGAATCAAGTAAAGTGGCAGGTGTATTGGTTACATGCACAGAAACAACGGAGAAAGTTCAAATTCATAATAGAATTGAGCAGAGTGAAATTCGGTTCAGAACGTTGGCTGATAACATCCCAAATCTTGCCTGGATGGCCAAAGCAGATGGTTATATCTACTGGTACAATAAAAAATGGTACGACTATACCGGAACCACCCCTGAACAAATGGAAGGGTGGGGGTGGCAATCCGTGCATGATCCTTTGAAACTTCCCACGGTGCTTGATAGATGGAATACCTCCATTCAAAACGGAGAGATCTTTGAAATGGTATTTCCTATCAAGGGTGCAGACGGTAAGTTTCGCCAGTTTTTGACACGCGTGCTACCGGTAAAAGATGGTGACGGAAGGATTTATCAATGGTTTGGTAGTAATACGGATATTACTGCTCAGAAAGACATACAAGAGGCGCTGAAAGAAAGTGAGCAACGTTTCCGTAGTACGGTAAAGCAGGCGCCTGTAGGGATCACCATCCTGAGGGGAAAGGAGTTTATTGTAGAAATGGCAAACGATGCTTATTTGCAACTGATAGATAGAAAAGAATCTGAATTGGTAGGCAGGCCTTTATTCGATTCGCTGCCTGAAGTGGAGGAAGCAGTCCATTCATTACTGGACAATGTAATAGACACTGGTGTGCCTTACCATGGTAATGAATTGCCGATACCGCTTAACCGTAATGGGAAATTGGATATTTGCTACTTTGATTTTCTATACCATCCGTTGAAAGATGAAGATGGCAAAATTTCCGGCGTGATCGTAACGGTTACAGATGTGAGCGAAAAAGTGGAAGTTCGTAAAAAAATAGAGCAAAACGAGGAACGGCTCAGTATCATTGTTGAAGCTAGTGAACTCGGTACCTGGGAATTGAATGTGAAAACGCGGGAAGCAAAATATTCCAAACGTTACCTTGAAATTCTAGGAGGATACCGGGAAGAGATTAAATTAACCCACGACCAATTACTACGCCACCTGCACCCGGACGATATGGCCATCCGCGAAAAAGCATTTAGTGCCGCCCTCGCATCGGGATACCTCCATTTCGAGGCAAGGCTTGTCTGGAACGATAATTCAATACATTGGATGGAAGGAAGGGGAAAGGTATTTTATGACGCGAAGAATCAACCTGAAAAATTAATTGGTACGATCAGGGATATTACAACTGAAAAAACGCACCAGCAGGAATTGGAAGAAAGTGAACAAAAATTCCGGCTGCTGGCGGATTCCATACCTCAACATATATGGACGTCGGATACTGAAGGCAACCTGAATTATTATAACCAATCCGTGTTTGATTATTCAGGTTTATCGCCTGAAGAAATACAGAAAGGCGGCTGGATGCAGATTGTACATCCGGATGACAGGGAGGAAAATATCAGGCTGTGGATAGAGTCAGTGGCTACCGGAAAAGATTTTCTTTTTGAACACCGTTTTCTCCGGCATGATGGTCAATACCGGTGGCAGCTAAGCCGTGCCATACCGCAAAGAGATGCATCAGGAAATATCCAGATGTGGGTCGGTACAAGTACTGATATTCAGGATATAAAAGAACAGGACCAGCAAAAGGATTATTTCATAAGCATGGCAAGCCATAAACTTAAAACACCTATCACCTCTATCAAAGGGTATGTGCAAATATTGCAGGCCACTTATCAAAATAACGACGATCCTTTCCTGGCTAAATCGCTGGGTATTATCGACAAACAGGTTGGAACGCTTACACGGCTCATCACCGACCTGCTGGATGTTTCGAAAATAAAAACTGGCAGCCTGCTGTTTAATAAGTCGCATTTTAACCTCTATGATCTGATCAAGGATATTACAGCCGAGATACAGCATATTTACCCTGTCCATAACTTTGTAGAACCCGGCGAATGTAATATCAGCGTGTATGCTGACAAGGAAAAGATTGGGCAGGTGCTTATTAATTTTCTAACCAATGCGGTAAAATATTCACCTGGCTCGAATAAGGTTAAAGTCGACTGTGTATCAGATGGTATCTCTACTACCGTTTCTGTTGAAGATTATGGCATTGGCATCAACAAAAGCGATAGTGATAAGGTATTTGAGCGGTTCTACCGTGTTGCAGGCAAAAATGAAAAGACATTCCCTGGTTTTGGCATTGGTTTGTTTATCGCAGCCGAAATCATTTCCCGCCATAACGGAACGATTGGTGTAAAAAGCGAACCTGGTATCGGATCGGTTTTTTATTTTACGCTTCCTTTAGAACATTAATTTTTAACACACTACATATGCCAGAGCATTCTGCCCATCTTTTAATCATCGATGACAATGAAGACATACTCTTCATGCTTCAAACGATGCTGCAAATGAAGGGCTATAAAGTGTCTGTGAAAAACAACATGGAACAGCTCTATGAATATATTGAAAGGGTTCATCCGGATCTTATATTAATGGATATGCTTTTGTCAGGTGCTGATGGCAGGGAGGTTTGCAAGTATCTTAAATCAGATGGCTTACTTGCCTCAATACCGGTAATTATGATCTCCGCTCACCCAAATGCTGAAAAGGAGTGCCTGGAAGCGGGTGCCAATTATTTCCTGGGTAAACCTTTTGAAATGATTGATCTGTCTGCCACTGTTGCGGCTGCAATTGAAGGGGCTTCAAAAAGGTAAATAGTTCCAGCCCGGTTAAAAGATAAAAGAAAAGGCAATCATAAAACTGATGATAAAAACCAGCATCAGCCCTACAATGAAGATATTGTCAGCTATTTTCTCGTAGCGGATTGCAAGATTTTCTTTTTTGGAACGAATGGATAAAAATGAGAGCAGGCTGCTTGCAGATAACAAAATGCAGGTGATACCCGTACACTCATCAATTAGTGATGCTTCGCTATATTTCGAAATCCTCAACGAAGTTAAAACCACCAGACAGAATCCAAGTAAATTGGAGGAAGTGTTTAGAATATGTTGGGAATTATTGTTTGCCATTGGATCCTACTTTTTCGGAGTAAAGTAAATCTTATCTGTAATAAATTTCTGACACTAGTTTGCAACCCTTTGGGAACCTGTACCATCATAATAAATTAAATTTAAAGAAAATGACTCGTAAACAACCTTCGTTGCTGTTTTGTATCATGATGGACCTCGTAGGTTTCCTTACCTATTCCGTTCCGGTGTTAGGTGAGTTCGGAGATCTGCTCTGGGCCCCGGTTTCTGCAATCATATTCTTTGTAAGTTTTGGCGGTTTTAAAGGTGCTGTGGGTGGTTTGTTCAATTTTGTGGAAGAAATACTGCCCGGCACTGATTTTATCCCAAGCTTTACAATTATGTGGTTTATGAAGCGGGATAGCGTAACAAGCAACAGCATAACAGTATAAAACCTGATTTTGTAACTACAAGGCAGGGAAAAATAACTCTGGTAGTAGAAACCGAATAATCAGTTTTTTAGTTTGTCCAACAGAAAAAGCCGGCTTCTTTTTGAAGGCCGGCTTTTGTTTTATTTTACTTTGTCGGAGATAGCACAGTGCCACTATTTACTGCTCTATTAAATAATCTGATTCATATGGCTGTAACCGTGATACCTGGTCCTCATTCAGCACGCCGTCAACCCCCACTACTGTATAAAGCACCTCATTATTCTCGTTATACTCTTCGGCGTAATAAGTCCCATCGTTTTCAAAATAGGGCTGGCCATTGATCAATATCCTTTTTGCACCGGCAGGTAAATCGGGCAATTTTGCCCCTAATGGCGGATCAACTACTTCGTAATAATTATTGCTATAATTCTGGTTATAGAAAATACCATTATAGTAATAGTATGGGTTGCCGCTCCAGTCGAACCGATGATAACCGGCAGGCAGGATACTGATGCGGATACCTCTCGGCGGCCTTACTACCTGGTAATAACCCCCAAATGGACGATAAAAAGCGCCCCCATAATAATTGTAGTTAAAGCCCCCAAAACCTATTGTGATAAATGGGTGACTTATTCTGTTGAATCGCTGTCCAAAATAGGGTGCCCCTATGGTGAACCGGGGTGCTATATTAGGCCTGCGATATCCGAATGCACTCCTACGTTGTGGCGTGTACGATCGGTTACCACGGTAAATATTGGGGCTTCTATCATACCCATTGCGGTTACGGGAGATATTATTTCCCGGCCAATTGGTATTTGGGGTATTGTCGCGGCGTGATATACCTGGATTGGTCCTGAGAACTGAGGGTGCGTTTGGTCGACGGAAACTATTGTCCCTGCGCTCATTATTGTTATTAAAACTTCGATTGCTGACACCCGGATTTCCGTTCCCCCTGTCATTTCCCCGATACTGGCGATCACGCCCACCACCCCTGTCGCTACGTTGTCCCTGCGCGAATAGCAAGGCTATCAACAACACCGGCAACATCAAAGCTTGTTTTACAAGTGCTTTTTTCATTTTCTTGATTAATTTATTGTCGGATATAAAGTTGGTGTAAATGTTTAATAAGGAAATGTGAATAAAGTGAAGATCCTGGCAGGCACCCAGGCGGATGTTGTGAAACGACTTACAGTCACGATTAATCCGGCTTCATCCGTATTTTAAGTTTATTAAACATTTCAGGCATCTGGTTTGTAATACAATTGATAAAAATCAAAAAATATGAAAGTTATTACTTCCGTTTTCCTGGCATGCATTGCCTTGTCAGGCAACGCCCAAAACGACACTGCAGAGAGCTGCATGATGATTCCGATGTTTACTCACAACATTGGTGGCAGTTTTCAGAAATTTGATGGGATTAACGGCCGTGTGGCGGGTTTGCCCCAGTTTGAACAATTAAAGGACTATACAGCCACCCTTGGCTTAGGCTGGCTGAAAGAAAAGAACCGGATGATTTCAAGTGGCTCATTAACAATAGGAAGTAGTATGACTGGTGATCGTGATAAAAAAAGCAGCACGATAAGGTACTATGGCATCAATGCTGATATTGGTTATGATGTTATTAAGAGTGCAAGAGTCATGTTTTATCCTTTTGTAGGTTTGGGCTTTCAGCGATACCAGGCAATATTTTACAAAGACAATTCGGCTGTAGATTTTGATGATGTTTTAGAAACTCCTTCGGTGAGGAATAACATTAGTCCGGCAAAGTTCAATAACACATTTTTTGTGTATAGGGCGGGACTTGGTTTTTCCGTTAGTTCACCAAAATGTCCTGGCAGTTCAATAGGATTACAGGCAGGATATACAGGTAGCTTTAAAAGCCATGCATGGAAAAGCAGTGAAAACCAGGCATTAGGCAATGCGCCGGTTGATAAAATTTCCCAGGTGTTCGCAAGTCTTGTGTTTATCAGCACACCGAAATTTATGAACAGGAAATAATTTATTGTGTAGAAAAAAAGGCCTCTTTTTTTCCAGGATTGCCGGGAGAAAAAGGGGCTTTTTTTTTGAGACTAACCGGGTGTTATTGCTTATCTCTACGCAAGGCCTGGCGTTTGGAGGTCACCAATATGTAAGAGTCATCAATAAATTGTTTCAATTGCTTTGTGGACAGATGTCCATTGGCGATAACAGTATTCCAGTGTTTTTTATTCATGTGATATCCAGGCAAAATGTGATCGGGGAATTCCTCACGTAACGCTACAGCGGTTTCCGGATCGCATTTAACATTAAACCGAAATGGTTGCGCATCCAATGCCATTAAAAGGAACATTTTGCCCCAGGCTTTAAATACCAATGCATCCGGGCCAAATGGAAACCCTTCTTCAACACCGGGTTTCGAGATGGCATATTGGCGAAGTTGTTCTATATCCATTATTATCTTATTGAATTAGTACATCTGTCTGACCGGGGAGCACAAACATTTTAAAACCTGATGGTGAAATGTTGTTTCACTTTGAAATCCTTCCGGAAAAAAACCAGGCCGATAAAAAACAAGTCGATAGTTAACATGACCCGTTTGTCTGCCTTAATGATTTCCCATGCCTGTTCCATTTCTGTACTCCAATGAACATCATCAAAAACAAGGATACTGTGTTCATTACAGTGTAGAACAAGCTGTTCAAAATAGCGCAGGGTCGGCTCTTTCCGATGATTACCGTCCACAAAAGCCAGGTCGATAGTTTGGAGTTTGTTTAAAGTGGGTGCCAGCGTTTCATCAAAATTGCCCAACACCTGGTGAATATTTTTTAAGGCCAAATGTTCAAAAGTCTGCCGCGCTAATTCAGCAATGGCCGGAGCACCTTCCATTGTTGTGACTGAGGCTGTTCCGCTGGCAGAGGCCAGGTATGCACTGGTGATACCCAGTGAAGTGCCCAATTCCAGGATTGTTTTTGGCGCATAGTAACCTACGAGCCTGAACATCAGCTGACCAAACTTTTTAGGCTTTAAAGCACTTTTTGCTATTTCTTTTATAGTCCTGTTTTTTGTTTTTGACACAACAGACCCGGCACCATAATCTTCCACTTCTATTACAGTAGCGTCAGTTAACAAGGTGCTCCGCAAGCTTTCTATTTGTTCGTAATAATAAAACTGTCTTTTATCCTTAAGTACGTGAATAATAAAATCGAACACAAATGGTGAGTGTGTTCCATGCCCCTTGCTGTTAGCAGCAGTGATATAGTATTTGAGGTATTTTTTGGCTAGTTGAAAAGGGGAGTACAAGTTGGTGATTGGTTTATTAGTTGATTTGTTGATTAGTTGTCTAGATAATTGGTTGATTGGTACTTATGGGACACTAATCAACCATGCAACTAGTCCCTAATTTCCCATATTTCAAATGTATAGTCAAAAGCATGTTTGGCGTCTTTCTCCATATCTTTTTTAAAGATCTGTGTCCATTGGCTCTGGTCAATGTTGGGGAAAAAGGTATCCGCATCGTCAATATGGGTATGCACCCTTGTCATGTAAATCTTATTGGCGCGGGTAAATGCCTGTTCGTAAATCTGTCCTCCCCCGATGATGAAAATTTCGTTGGTGGAAATTTTTTCAGCTTGCTGTAAAGCGTCATTGAGGCCAGTGGCCGTAATTATGCTCTCTGAAGTCCATCCGGGTTGGGCGGTGATTACAATATTAGTCCGGCCAGGCAATGGTTTGCCAACGCTTTCAAAGGTTTTGCGACCCATGATCACAGGCATAGCCCAGGTGGTGTTCTTAAAGAATTTAAGATCGTTTGGTAAATGCCAAAGCAGCTGCCCATTTCGGCCAATGGCGTTATTGGTGGTAGCAGCCACTACCAGGGAGATAGTCATTTATTGATTTCTGATTTATGATATAACATACAGCAGATTTGTGATTACCTGTTAAACCGCTACTGCTGCTTTTATAGCCGGATGGTGTTGATAGTTAACCAGTTCAAAATCTTCGAACTGAAAACCATAAATATCTCTTACGTCAGGATTGATCTTTATTTGCGGCAGGTGGAAAGGTGTTCGGGTCAGTTGGAGTGTTGCTTGTTCAAAATGGTTATTGTACAGGTGCACATCACCGAAACTGTGCACAAAATCGCCGGGTTCCAGTTCACACACCTGTGCAATCATAATAGTAAGCAAAGCATAAGAAGCAATATTAAACGGAACCCCCAGGAATGAATCAGCACTGCGCTGGTATAGCTGGCAGCTCAAACGCCTTTTTGTTTCCCCGTCTTTTAATGGTGCCACATAAAACTGGAACATGTTATGACAAGGCATCAGGGCCATCTTTGGCAGGTCAGCTACATTCCAGGCACTCACTATAAGCCGCCGGCTATCCGGATTGTTTTTAATCTCGTTGATCAACCATGTAACCTGGTCGGTAACTGTACCATCGGCACCTTCCCAACTCCTCCATTGTTTACCATAAACAGGACCGAGGTCGCCGTTTTCATCGGCCCATTCATCCCAGATCCGAACACCGTTTTCTTTTAAGTAGGCAATATTTGTATCACCCTTCAAAAACCAAAGCAATTCGTGAATGATGGATTTAAGATGCAGTTTTTTGGTAGTCACCATCGGGAAACCGTCCGCCAGGTTAAATCGCATTTGGTAACCAAATACACTCCGTGTTCCGGTGCCTGTCCGGTCGCTTTTGTCTGCCCCGTTTTTTATAATGTGGTTGAGTAAATCGAGATATTGTTGCATTGAACCTGAACTTTTGGGAATGTAAAAAATGAGGCCTTTGTTTAAATAATCAACAGCAAACTACATATCGTGTTGAAAATTAAGGATTTCTACCTCGTCATCAACTTCGCTGTATCACCCCACCGCCAATTACATCATTGCCTTCGTAAAAAACAGCACTTTGACCGGGGGCGATGCCTTTTACGTTTTCGTAAAATTTTACGTTGATCCTGTTTCCATCCGTATTGTATAGATTGGCCAGTGCGCCCGGGTCTTTATAACGGATTTTCGTGATGGCTTCCATGCCGTCTGTAATGCCATCATATTTGAGCCAGTTAATACCAGATACCGTCATTTCGCTACGGTCAAGATCGTCCTCCTCGCCCAGCGTTACGGTATTTGTTTCCGGATCTATGTATGTTACGTATGCTGGTTTGCCCAGGGCAATATCCAGACCCTTACGCTGACCAATAGTGTAAAAAGGATAACCCTTATGCTGTCCTAATCTTTTTCCCGTCTTATCTATAAACCAGCCACCGGCTACACGTTCTTCAAGCCCATCCACGCGACGTTTCAAAAATCCACGATAATCATTGTCTGGCACGAAGCATATTTCATAGCTCTCTGCCTTTTTTGCTAATTCAGGGTATCCATAATCTTCTGCCATCTTACGGATGGCCGATTTTCTGTACCCACCAAGGGGCAACAAGGTCCGGGCCAGCAGATCCTGCTGCAAGCCCCAAAGCACATAACTCTGATCCTTGGTTTCATCTACACCTTTACTGGTATAGAATCGCCCATTGGTATGCTGATGGATATTTGCGTAATGGCCGGTAGCAATAAAGTCGCAACCCATAGCATCTGCACGTTTAAGTAAAGCCCGCCATTTTATATGTGTATTGCATAAAACGCAGGGATTTGGCGTACGGCCGGCAATATATTCCTCTACAAAATTTTCAATTACAAAATCGCCAAATTCTTCGCGTATATCAAGGATGAAATGCGGAAAGCCATGTTGAACAGCAGCCATCCTGGCATCGTTAAAACTGTCGAGGTTGCAGCATCCTGTTTCTTTTTTGCCCTTTGCACCGCCGCCGCTGGAGGCATAATCCCAGGTTTTCATAGTTATGCCCACCACTTCATAACCTTCGTGGTGCAGCATCAACGCTACAACAGTACTGTCAATACCACCACTCATAGCCACCAGCACTTTTCCTTTCTTGCTCATATTTTCACTTTGTTATTAATATTTAGTTACGGGGCTAATTGTCATTAGATCAAATAGTTGTGCTATAGTGATCCAAAGATCTTCCTGCCATTTTGGCCAAGATGCACAATCATGTTACTTGTCCCGAGCGGGCAAAGGTAAAACAAAAGTGACCCCGGAGAAGGGTCACTTTTTCGATAATGGGAGTAAGTTGCTTTATCATCGTTCTATTAATCTCAGCACTCAAAAAATGCAACGGATTGTTCTTGTATCGAAGGCTGTCTATTTTGATTTTGGAATAAGATGGACAACTCCCTTTTATTTCCTTTTCTCAAGCCTGTTGATTCGTTTCTTTAGCTGATCATTTTCTTTTTTCAGTTCGATAAGATAAAGGGTGAGTTCTTCCACCTTCTCCATGGTGCGTTTTTGCATATCGCCAAGCTCCAGTCCATCTTGCTCTATTTCCTTAGCCGAAGGGATATTGGGGAGATGGTTATTTTTTTTGATGAACTTTTCCAGGTGGGCCAGCGTAGGCATTTTATAAGAGGGAGCAAATACATAGTCGGGCCAGGAGGTTGATAACTGCACTTTCGCTTCGGTACAGATTACTTTGCCATTAACACTAAGGAGGTAGCCGCTGGCAGGGCTGCCGCTTCCGATCATTACATTACCCCCCACCTGGAATTTTGCGGTAGGAACACTTACGTTTATACCTACATTACCGGGATAAAAAAAGAAAGTACTGGATGGAGGATTGAGAAGAATGTTTTTTGAAGCAGTACTTCCAAAAAAGCTGCCATACCGCGATTCAATTTGCAGGCTGGTGTCGGAAGAAACAGTAATGTCGCCAAAGAAAGAATTGGAGCTGTTATAAAATCCCAATGGATAATCAGAATTCGAAAGCGTAAGCCTGTAAAAATCATCAACAGAACCGATGCCTACATTTCCATTTTTTGTATTAAAGTTCATACCCCAGCCAATTCCACCGCTACCGCCACCATACATGCCGAGGCGTATGCTGTCCCGCATGCCAAAAAATGCTCTTTCCGCGCCCACAGATCCAGTGGTCCGGTAATCATCGAACCACATACCGGGTGTCGTAAAAATATCGTTGGCAACGCCTCCCCGCAAGCGGATACGATTCGCCACATCCAGAATATATTGAGGTGTGCCGGTACCGACCCCAATCTGGCCATTGTCCTGCACCCGCATAATAAGGGAGCTGCTATTATTTTTTAATAACATGGCACTTGTAGCACTCCCGGTGCCCGCACCTTTAACCTCTAGTGTGGCTGAGGGTGTGGTTTCGTTAATACCTACGCGTTGTTGGGCAAAAAGTAAGGACGAACAAAGTACTGTTCCCAATAGTAGTAGTTGCTTTTTCATATCTGGTAGTTTTGAGGTTTTGCTAAAATTACAATCCTGATTGCCCATAAAAAGTGGTCAATGATTATAAAGGCATCTCCAATTAGAATCAACAAGTCAGTAAGGAGAAGCAATGGTGGATTGGGGCCTGCTATTTGATGCTTTTTAACTGGTACATGAGTGTAGTTTTGCGAAGAAAAATAAGGAGGTATGAAACCCACGAAACAATATATACTGGATAAGGCGTTGGCTCTTTTTAATGAGAAAGGATTTGTAAATGTTCGCCTGCAGCATATTGCGGACCGGGCATTTGTGAGTGTGGGACATTTGGCCTACCATTTTAAGAATAAGGAAGACATCATAACTACGCTCTATAAAAAGCTAAAGAAGACCCAGGAATTGATGCTGACAGAATTCAGGGTTTTGCCCTTGTTTGAAGACCTGGATTTTTTGCTTCGCAGTATGTACCAGTTGCAGCAACAATATCTTTTTTTTTACCTCGATACATTAGAGGTGCTAAGGGCTTTCCCGGATATCGGAGAAAAGCACCGCCAGTTGCTAAGGTTTCAGCGACAGCAGATTTTATTTATGCTGGAATTTAATACCTCACGCGGCTCTTTTATTCATCCAGGATATAAAGAGCAGTTTGCTGAACTGGCCCATATTTTTTGCATGACGATGGATAACTGGATGAGCTACCAGTACATCAGCGGGAATGCCGAACCGGATGAAGCAAATTATTGCACTGACCTGTGGTCCATCCTGAGGGGTCTATTCACAGATATGGGAGGTCCGGAATTTCGTCAGCTTAACAACAAGGGAATTGTTTAATTTTAAGAACTCATCTTGTTGAGTTGTTTCATGAGCATCAAGCCTAAAATAAGCGACCATGTTTTGGTGGAAATGCGGCATTTTCTAGACAATGAAATTAATATCGGGCAGGCAGGACGCCCGGTTGATTTGGCATTTATCAAAAACGGTTCATGGCTTAAAGACGCTGCAGTGATAGACGTCATTATCTCCCGGCAGGGTGCTTGGGAAGTGGGTCTTATTTTTGCCCCTTACAAAAATCCCCTGCAATTGATCGTTCGCAATATTACCCGGTGTTTTAGTGAACAGAAAGCGCTTGCTGCTGCATTTTATTTGCGTAAAGAGGCAGCCAAAGACAGGCGTGGCACACTTTCGGTTACTATTAATGATCTAAAACTCTGCGGCAATTGAAAATAAACGGAACAATGTTCATGCGTATTTCATCTTTCAACGCACATTATTTCAAAGCCAGCGAAATTCCCAAATTTAAACGCTTGTATTCCCTTTTCTAACCGGAAAATAAATATTAGAAAAAGCTTTCTAATTAAGGGGAAATCTTTCTACCTTACAATAGAAATTATTTTCTAACATAAATAAACGATTGTTATGGCCAACGTACTCTGGTTACAGGGTGGTGCCTGTAGTGGCAACACCATGTCCTTCTTAAATGCTGAAGAACCAACCGTTGTAGAGTTGGTCGTTGATTTCGGGATCAATATACTCTGGCACCCAACCTGTGGCCTTGAGATCGGACACCAGGTTTCTCACCTCATGAAAGATTGTATTGCAGGTAAAATTCCCCTCGACATACTGGTGTTTGAAGGAACGCTTATTGAAGGCCCAAACGGTACCGGAACGATGAATAATTTCTGCGAACGCCCCATGAAAGACTGGGTCAGCGAATTATCAAAGGTGGCTTCGTATGTTGTGGCCATCGGTGATTGTGCCACCTGGGGCGGGATACCTGCAGTACCACCCAATCCGAGCGAAAGCACCGGGCTACAATTCCATAAAAAAGAAAAAGGTGGTTATTTGGGCCCCAATTATATTTCAAAAGGTGGCCTGCCTGTGATTAATATACCGGGTTGCCCGGCGCACCCCGACTGGATCACCCAAATATTGGTGGCCATTGCAACCGGCCGTATTGGAGATGTGAAAGTGGATTCCTACCATCGGCCTACCACCTTCTTCAGCGATTTTGTGCAAACAGGTTGCACCAATGCAAGGGCATTCAGCGAAAAAGTAGACGGGCATTTTGGCCAGCGTGGCGGTTGCCTATTTTACGAAGTTGGTTGCCGCGGACCGATGACACATGCCAGTTGCAACCGTATTCTCTGGAACAGGCACTCATCCAAAACAAGGGCCAATCACCCATGCCTGGGGTGTACAGAACCTGGTTTCCCACACCATGATTTGAAAAAAGGAAGCATCTTTAAAACAATGCATTATTTAGGGTTCCTGCCTAAAGAATTACCAGTCGGCGATAACAAGCTCAGCTACTATTTTAAGGCAGGGGTTGGAAAAGTGTTTGGTTCACCGAAGAAAATATTTGAAACTACCAAATAGCATGTTGTTACAAGGTTCTGCATTCGATAGTTTAAAGGAACTAGGTATTTTAAATTAGGCATTACAAAATTATAAATTAAAATAAAATGGCAACTAAAGAACTGAATATTTCGCCCGTTGGTCGCGTAGAAGGCGATCTCGATGTGAATGTGTATATGGAAGACGGTGTGGTGACCCGCGCCAATACCCAGGCGTCTATGTTCCGTGGTTTCGAAATAATACTTCGGGGTAAAGATCCGCAGGCCGGCCTGATAGTTACGCCAAGGGCTTGTGGTATCTGCGGCGGCTCCCATTTGTATTGTGCCTCCTCTGCATTAGATACTGCCTGGAAAACACAATTGAGCCCTAATGCATTATTGCTACGGGCCATTGGGCAGGCCAGCGAAAGTCTGCAGAGTGATCCACGATGGTTTTATGCAATTATGGCTACGGATATGGCCAATAAGAAATTCGCCAATAAACCCTTGTATGCCGAGGTAGCAAAACGCTGGTCGGCCTATGTTGGTACTTCTTTTCAAATTGGGTTAACGGCCAGCGGAAGGCCGGTTGAAATTTATGCCATATTCGGCGGCCAGTGGCCGCATAGCAGTTATATGGTTCCAGGCGGCGTAATGTGCGCCCCAACCCTAAAAGATATTACCCGCTCACATGCCATTTTAAACCAGTTTAAGAACGACTGGCTGGAGCCCATCTGGCTGGGTTGCTCGATAGATCGTTATATGAAAATAAAGAGCTGGGATGATATGATGGTTTGGCTGGAAGAAAATGAAAGCCATAAGAATAGTGACCTGGGTTTGTACCTGAGGGCAGGAATTGAATTTGGTTTGGATAAAATGGGGCAAGGACTAGGAAAGTACATAGCATACGGAACCTTCCTCCATAAAGACAGGTATAACAATCCTACTATAGAAAGCCGCAACCAGGCCCTCATACAAGCCAGTGGTTTTTGGGACGGTAAGGAATACCATGTTTTTGACCATAACCATATTATTGAACACGTTAAGCATAGCTGGTACCAGGATACACCTGCTGCACATCCATTTAACGAAGAAGCACCAATACCGACAAAATCATCCGTTTTAGATAAGACAGATTTTGCGGGAAAATACAGTTGGGCCAAAGCTCCCCGTTATATGGGCCAGGCAGCGGAAGCCGGACCGCTGGCAAGGGTAATGATGAATGCCAATCCGGCGAACCTGCCACACCAGATACACGATCCGCTGTTTGGCGACATTATGAAAAAAATGGGGCCAAGTGTATTTGTTCGCAACCTGGCCCGCATGCATGAGATGACACGCCTTTATACGAACCTGAATGATTGGCTGGGCCAGATCAGGCTGGATGATGAGTTTTACATTAAACCAGTGGAGCAGGACGGTCAGGGTTTTGGTGCCACTGAGGCTGTGAGGGGTGCCCTGGCACATTGGATAGATATTAAAGATGGCGTGATAAAAAACTACCAGATCATTGCACCCACGACCTGGAATGTTGGACCTAAAGATGAGAAAGGAAATTCAGGTGCCATCGAATCTGCATTGTTGGGACTGGAAATAGAAGATGAAAATGACCCGGTTGAAGTTGGTTTGGTGGCACGTTCATTCGACAGTTGTTTGGTATGTACCGTGCATGCGCACGATAATAAGTCGGGCAAGAAACTGGCTAGTTTCAAATTGTAATTTCTGTATTGGGGTGTGGAAAGGTGTAAGGCGTTGGGTATGGAAGGTTGTAGTCCTTCGGCCTAACCCTTGCACCTTTTACTTTAGCAGTAATTCCTGGCCTTGTCCGATGCCGGATTATCTTTAATAACCTAACTTGTACTATGCAAACAATTGTTGCCGCAAAAACGGCTATTCTTGGTTTTGGAAATCCCGTAAGAAGCGATGATGCAATAGGTGTTTATGTAGTGAATGAGCTGCAAAAACGTTTGAAGCACAGGGATGATATCAGCGTATTTGACATGGGTACTTCTGCTTTTGAAATATTGTTTCAATTGAAAGGGCACCAACAACTCATCATTGTAGATGGCGTACTTAATTCAGGAGAACCAGATGGCACTTTATTTCGCTTGCCGGCGTCTGAAATTCATGCACAAATACAGGAAGATCCGTTGCTTTTCCTGCATGGTATGAAATGGGACCAGGCCCTGAGTTATGCAAAAAAAATGATGGGAGATGAATTTCCGGAAAACAACATTGATGTATACCTGGTAGCTATTTCGGAAACAAAGATAAACATGGAATTAAGCGAAAAGGTAGCCACGGCCGGCAATCAATTGATAGAAAAAATTCTAAGCAGTTTATAGCATATGAACTTTCCAAGAGAAACGATACCGGGCGCCACAGCATTTATAGCTACCAGCGATGTGTACCTGGAAGCCTCTCATATTTGCATAAAAAAATGCGTGGCGGAAAAAGTATTTGGCGCTGACACTGTGGTGCTGAGCGTTTATTATCCTAAAGACAACAGCTTTATGACAGCTCCGGCAGGAGAGGAGCTTTTTAAGACCATTCACAAAGCCAGCCAGCAAATGTTGAAAAGTAAAAATGCTGCTGGTGATAAATCAATTTCCATACAGGAATTGGTATTGGACCATGATATAGAAGAGAAGGACCGTGACCTGGAATACGTACTGGAGGAGGCCCTCCATATCTTAAAAGTAAAATTGTAATTATGACGGAGAAACTATTGTATGTTTTTTACCAGGATCCCATGGACGGCATCACCATTCATGAATATGTTGAATCTATTGACCGGTTAGCGGAATTGGTTGCAGTGCAGCAAACGGATATGGTAATGCCAGCCATTTCCAATGCGATCTATGTAAACGAGAACCGGATTCATATACGTCCCGACTGGTTGGATAAACGGCCAGCCATTGTATTTCCTTCTGAAATACCATTCAATAAAACCTATTTTTTAGGGACGGTTTTTGGCATGCTTGGTAATGATGAAAAGTATCCGCAGTACTTCACAGGCTATCCCGCCATGTTGAATATTTTTGATTTAATACAGAGTATTGTAAAAGGAGAAGAAGCTGATGCTACGTTGGAGAATATTTTAGGCAGATCAAAGTTTGTACACCCCTTTGAGAATTATGCTTTCAACCACAATGTAGCAGTAGCATTGAATTATGGCCATTACAGCAACGACATAAATGCCGAAGCCATTGAAGCCCACTATGCTGACGCTTTACAATTGGCTTTTGAACCTTCTTATAAAGCGTATACGCTAAAATATTACGCCACTTTCTTAATTGATAATGGAGATGCAGGTGCGGCTATCAGTTTACTGAACGGGCAACATTTTAAAGTATTGGAAGACTACCCGAAGTTTTCGCTGGAAAGGGTTTGGTGCCAGGCATCCATGAAACATCTCAGCGTTACGGGGGAGCCCCAATTACTTATCGAATTGAAAAACCGGTTATGGGAAACGCTACAGTTTTTTGACAAGCATGGGCATAAAACCATAGCTGCATTTTTATGGATGGACGCGGCTACCATAGCCAATCTCAGCAATAGCTATGCAGAATCTCTTTCATACATTACAAAAGCTGTTACGTATTTTAGTGAGGAAGGTCAGCATGAAATGAAGGCCCAGGCGCAGTTGGTTCGTGGCCGCTTGTTTTACGATTGGGCTCAAAGCGGTAACCCGCAATTTTACCGCAGTGCACTGGAAGCTTATCACGAGGCATTATTGGTGTTTAAAAAAGAAGACGCACCGGATGTATTTGCAGATATCCATCACCAACTAGGCGTTATTTATGCAGAACTGCCCGATGAAAATAAAAAAAGGAGTATTTGGGCAGCCTTATCAGCTACTTCGTTTAACGAGGCATTGGAATATTATAACAAAGTGGATTTTCCTTACGAATTTGGCATGATATGTAACAATTTTGCCAATGCCTATGCAAAATATCCGCAAGGCGGCAGGTCGGACAATTTTGAAAAGGCGCTGAATTTTTATGACGAAGCCCTGTCGGTTCGGGGCGCATCAGTATACCCGACAGAGCGGGCAGTCACTTTGTTAAACTACCTGGAAGCAAGCTGGAAAGCAGGTAACCCGGATGAAGGATTTAATACGGAACGATACAACGATATGGTGGCTAAAGTGAATGAAATAAAGACACTTACAGGCGACGAACAGTTAATTATCGAAGCTGACAGACATCTCCACTTGCTAGATGAATTAGAAAAAGAACTGAGTGCAGGGGAATTAAATAATTGATAGCCGAATGGACGAGCTACCGCGTTAGTGTCAGTAAAGCGAAGCTTACAATGAAAAATGTAGAGTTACATATAAGTGCCCTGAACGCCAGTACTTCGAGTGTTGGAAATTTTGTTATGGTGCTGCAGGAAATACACAGTACAAGGCGCCTGCCCATAATCATTGGCTTGCAGGAAGCACAGGCCATTGCGGTCGCGTTAGAACAGATGCAGCCTGTACGTCCCCTTACCCACGACCTTTTTCTTAACACGATTGCGCTATTAAAAGCCAGCCTGGAATATGTAAAGATCTGTGGCATCAAAGACAATACTTTTATTTCGGTGATTGTTGTAAAAGATGCAAATCAAAATGTAATAGAAATTGACAGCCGTACCTCTGATGCCATTGCCCTGGCGATCAGGCAGAAATGCAGCATTTTTATCAGTGAACCATTATTGGCCCAAATGGCTGTTGGCGAACCTGCGGAAGGAAAAATTTTTTCTGATAAGAGAGGTCAGCTGGAGCAATATAGCCTGGAGGAGTTGTACGACATACTTTCCAATTTGCTTGAAAAAGAAGACTATGAAAGCGCCAGTATCGTGCGTGATATTATTTCTAAAAAGGAGCAGCGTTAGTGGTCTTAAATAACAGGGCGATCTTCTTATTGATTGCCTAACTTTAGAAAAATTTTTCTTATGGAGGAGTTGCTCGACGATGAGTCGTATCATATAATGCTGTGTTTCCTCGATAATCAGCATTCTTTGGAAAAACCAGCCGATGAAAGTAACCTCCTTTTTCTGAAAAACGATTGGTGGCTTGCTGATACTGCCGTGATAGATACGATCAACTACCAGAAAGGCGGATGGGAAGTATACCTGACATTTGCAAATTATAAAAGGCCGCTTCAATTAATCGTAAGAAAGATCACCAGGTGTTTCAGTGAAGAAAAAGCAAAGACTGCAGCACACTATATGCGTAGGCTGGCAGCAAAAGACCAGCGTGGCACACTCACAGTAACAGTAAAGGATCTAAACCTTTGTATAAATTAATTACAGCATGGCCATCACTGATACAAAACAGAAAATATTAGACGCATCACTGCTGCTTTTCAATGAAAATGGAATCAGTAATGTGAGGCTACAGCAAATAGCTGACGGAACCGGTATTAGTGTCGGAAACCTGGCTTATCATTTTAGCAATAAAGAGGCCATAACCGAATCCCTGATTGCTAATGTAATTGGTGCACTCCAGGATTTGTTGAGACAGTATGGCAAGTATGAATCGCTGAACGATATGGATTTCTTCTTCCGTGAGTTTTATGGGCTGTGCAACAAGTACCGTTTTTTTAATTGCGACATTTTAGAGATCAAGAGGAATTTCAGACCATCCTATGATTTGCTGAATCCACTTTTTAATAAAGTAAAACTCCAGTTGGAAAGGCGCTTTGATATTTGCCTGCAGCAGCGTTTATTACAAAAAGAAACGAACATAAAGTCCATTACCTCGAATACATGGTTCCTGATGTTTTTTATGCCGGTAGATGGACAAATGAATGGAAAAGCACCTATTACAGAAAATACATACCGAAGAAGGTTGTGGGAGTATATCACGCCATATTTTACCACCCGGGGAAACACGGAGTACAGTTCAACCATAGAGCCACTTTTTTTGGATATTTAGTTTTAAAAGGGGCTTTTTTTCAAATGCGGTAGCAGGGATTTAGAGAATCATACATCTATTAAATAAACAGCTTGCTGATATGGCAAACGTATTATGGTTGCAAGGGGGTGCGTGCAGTGGTAATACCATGTCTTTTCTAAATGCGCAGGAGCCGACTGTAGTGGAACTGGTTGTTGATTTTGGGATTAACATTATCTGGCATCCTTCCATGGGCCTTGAAATTGGTGAGCAGGTTACTGATATTTTAAATGATTGTATTTCGGGAAAAATCCAGGTGGATATTTTTGTTTTTGAAGGCACAGTGATACAAGGCCCGAAAGGAAAAGGCACGATGAATTTCTTTTGCGAGCGGCCAATGCAGGACTGGGTGAAGGAATTGGTGGAAGTGGCATCCTATGTGGTGGCTATCGGCGATTGTGCCACCTGGGGCGGGATTCCGGCAGTGCCACCCAATCCAACTGATAGTACAGGATTACAATTTCATAAAAAGGAAAGGGGTGGTTATCTTGGCGTAGATTTTATTTCTAAGGCCGGTATGCCAGTCATTAATATTCCCGGCTGCCCCGCACACCCCGACTGGATCACGCAAATATTGGTAGCTATTTCAACGGGCAGGATTAAAGATGTGCTGATAGATAGCTACCAGCGGCCTACGACATTTTTCAGCGATTTTGTTCAAACCGGCTGTACCAATGCAAGAGCATTTAGTGAAAAGGTCAGTGGTGGTTTCGGTAAGCGTGGCGGCTGCCTGTTTTATGAAGTGGGTTGCCGCGGCCCAATGACTCATGCAAGTTGCAACCGCATACTCTGGAACAGGCACTCGTCAAAAACAAGGGCCAATCATCCTTGCCTTGGTTGTACAGAGCCGGGGTTTCCACACCACGACCTCGCGAAAGGGAGCATATTTAAAACCATGAAATACCTTGGTTTTTTGCCTAAAGAAGTGGCCGATGGAGAGACGAAGCTGAGCCATTATTTTAAGTCGGGCGTGGGTAAGGTATTGGGATCGCCAAAAAAAATGTTTGTGATGAGCAAATAAAGAAAAAACGGTTTTGTCACCAGGTAACAATCTTGACCAACACCACATTTCATTAGGAGACGAAACGATTGCCAATCAACCTAAACAACTAACAACCTATTATAAAAATGGTTACGCGGGAATTAAATATTTCACCTGTAGGACGTGTGGAAGGCGATCTTGATGTAAATGTATACATGGAAAATGGCGTGGTAACCCGTGCACATACCCAGGCTTCCATGTTTCGGGGTTTTGAAAAAATATTGCAGGGTAAAGATCCACTTTCCGGATTATTGGTGACGCCCCGTGTTTGTGGTATTTGCGGTGGGTCACACCTGTATTGCGCCTCATCAGCTTTGGACACCATCTGGAAAACGACACTGACCCCTAATGCGTTATTGTTGCGTGCTATTGGCCAGGCCAGTGAGAGCTTGCAAAGTGATCCGCGTTGGTTCTACGCCATTTTTGCCACCGACCTGGCAAACAAGAAGTTTTCCAATAAGCCCTTGTATGATGAAGTGGTGCGACGCTGGGCAGCTTTTGTAGGCACTTCGTTCCAGATAGGCGTTTCTGCCAGCAGCAAGCCCGTGGAAATATATGCCATCTTTGGAGGACAGTGGCCGCACAGCAGTTATATGGTTCCGGGTGGCGTAATGAGTGCCCCGACATTGAAGGATATTACACGTGCCAATGCCATATTGAACCAGTTTAAAAATGACTGGCTCGAGCCTATCTGGCTTGGTTGTTCTATAGAACGTTATATGCAGATACAGAACTGGGATGAGCTGATGGTTTGGCTGGATGAAAATGAAAGCCATCGTAACAGTGACCTGGGTTTGTTCCTGCGGGTAGGTATGGAATTCGGGCTGGATAAATTTGGACAGGGAATCGGTAAGTTTATTGCATTTGGTACTTTTTTGCACAAGGATAAATATAACCACCCGACCATTGAAGGCCGCAATGAAGCCCTGATTTGCCCCAGTGGTTTTTATGATGGCAAAAATTATGAGGTGTTCGACCACATGAAAATTAAAGAGCATGTAAAACACAGCTGGTACGAAGACTACCCGGCTGCTCATCCCTGGGATGAATTGATGCCTGAGCCCATAGAATCACAGCACCTGCACAATACAAATTTTAGTTCCAAATACACCTGGTCCAAAGCGCCGCGGTATATGCATCACAATGCTGAAGCCGGCCCGCTGGCAAGGGCCATGATGAATGCCAATCCCGCTAATTTACCGCACCAGTACCAGGACCCACTGTTTGGGGATATTATGCAAAAAATGGGGCCCAGTGTTTTTGTGCGTTGCCTGGCCCGGATGCATGAGGCCACAAGGCTATACACCATGATCAATAAGTGGCTGGGAGAAATAAATCTCAATGATGCATTTTACATAAAGCCGGAAGAGAGAGATGGAAAAGGTTTTGGGGCTACCGAGGCGGTACGTGGCGCATTGGCCCATTGGGTGGAGGTAGAAGACGGCCTGATCAAGAACTACCAGATCGTGGCACCCACTACCTGGAATATTGGCCCACAAGACGACATGGGAAACCCTGGTGCCGTGGAAGCAGCCCTTACCGGTTTGGAAATTGAGGATGTGAACGATCCGGTGGAAGTTGGTATTGTAGCCCGTTCTTTTGATTCCTGTTTGGTTTGCACTGTTCACGCACACGATGCTAAATCGGGCAAAGAACTGGCGAGGTTTAAAATTTAATAATTGTACTACTCTTCAATAAACCTGTTAAAATCAAATTGACAGGTTTTTTAGTCTATAGTCCCCGGCTGCAATTAAGTAGCACTTATATGAATCCGGTACTTATTCACAAGTTTCATTTTTTATCATGGCAAAACGGAATCTAGAAAACATTTTCTATGTACTTCCGCTCCGGCATTTTCCATCCATTCTAAGCTTACCTTTTGCAAGGGTTATTTAAATCATTCTATAAACCCGACTGGCAGCCGATGCACGAAATTTCTTTAGTTCGGAATATTTTTAAAACACTTGAGGATGAGTTCCCCGGCGAGATAGAAAACGTACGTGGTATCCATTTGACAGTTGGCATATTGAGCAATGTGCAACCCATACTGATGCAAAGCGCTTTTGAAGCAGTACTGGCAGACGAGCCCCTGTATAAAAAAGCTACTTTGCATGTACAAGTGCTGCCGGTGTTGGTGTATTGCGACGCGTGTGACATCACCACCGAAGTACAACATTATAAGTTCGCCTGTAGTTGCGGCAAGCCGAGCAGGAACATTGTACAAGGCGAGGAACTATTAATTAGTAAAGTGGAGTTTGCCGAAGAGGCACCGAAACCTGAACCGATATCATAAATCACAAATCATAAATCATAAATCATAAATCCCTTATGTCTACCCCAAAATCAAACAGGGCCCCGGTTGGATCAGTGCAGTGCGAGAACACCACTTTGAATTTGCTCAAAGCAAATGACTTTGTCGCAAAAGTGATCCGTGAGCGCCTGCCTGATATGCTTGTTGTGAATATTTGTTCTTCGCCCGGAAGCGGAAAAACCACGCTGATGCAGGAGACAGGCAAACTGCTGAAAGGTAAATTGAATATGGCCGTTCTGGTAGGCGATCCGGAAACAGAACGCGATGCTATCAGGATGAAAGAGGTGGGTATTAACGCATTGCAGATCGTAACCGGTGGTATGTGTCATATAGAAGCGCAAATGATATTGCAGGCACTCGATCATATTAACCTCGATGGCGTGGATGTGCTGTTTATCGAAAATGTGGGTAATCTCGTTTGTCCCGCAGCATTTGACCTGGGTGAAGATTACCGGGTAACCATCGTATCATGTACAGAGGGCGACGATAAGCCAAAAAAATACCCCCGGATGTTTTTAACCAGTGAACTGATGCTGGTTTCCAAGTCGGACTTGCTTCCCTACCTGCCATTTTCGGTTGAAGCAGTAACACAGGATGCGAGGGACATTAATCCTGACCTGGAAGTCATTACCATTTCAAGTTTGAAAGGAGAGGGGTTGAACAGCTGGTGCGAGTGGCTGATGAAAAAAGTAAAGGAGAAGAAAGCAAATTTAATTCTTAATTAAGCATTGCAAACCTACCACATACATATCAACGGAATTGTGCAGGGAGTCGGCTTCCGGCCCATGGTATACCAGTTGGCAAAGAAGATGGACTTAAAGGGATATGTAAAAAATGGGAGCGATGGGGTGCATGTTTTTTTTAATGCAGAAGAAAAAGCGGCCCATTCATTCTTTGAAGGCATAAAGGAATCAGCGCCACCGCTCTCAAAAATAATTTCGTCCGGCTTGCATAAAGTTGAGGAATCAAGATATACCGATTTTTCAATTGTTGTTGAGGACGATGTCAACTACAGGAAGCAGGTATTAATTTCACCCGATATAACGTTGTGTGGCACTTGCAAATCGGAGTTGCATGACAAGAATAACCGGCGTTTCAGATATCCTTTTATTACCTGTACTCAATGCGGTCCACGTTATTCCATTATGCAAGGCATTCCATACGAACGGCAGAACAGTTCGATGGAACATTTTCACATGTGTGAAAGCTGCATGACAGAATATGAAGATGTTTTAGACAGGCGTTTCTTTTCTCAAACAAATTCCTGCATTGATTGCAGTGTGGGATTTAGTATTTCCGGCCAGGGGGGGGCAAATGAGTCTATTGAATCCGAAGCTGTTCTGGCGCAGGTTAAAAGTTTCCTGGAACAGGGAAAAATCCTTGCTGTGAAAGGAATCGGTGGCTACCTGTTGCTATGTTGCGCTGATAGCCCGGAAGCCATTCAATTATTGCGAAGCCGAAAGCACCGGCCATCGAAACCATTGGCAGTGTTGTATCCGGATATCGAAACTGTACAGACCAATTTTAATTTAAACGGGCAGGAAAAGGCTTTGTTGGAAAGCAGAGAGTCACCAATTGTATTGCTATATCCCAGGCAGCTGGCTTATAGTAACCTGGCGGTTAATGCTATAGCTCCGGGCCTCCGTCGATTGGGTGTTATGCTTCCGTACAGTCCTTTGCTGGAACTGATCGCAACTGATTACGGAATGCCGCTGATCGCCACCAGCGGCAATATTTCAGGCTCGCCGATCATTTATACGGAAGAAGCTGCACATGAACATCTTTTTGAAATTGCTGATTATATTGTTGATTACGACCGCCACATACTAGTTCCCCAGGATGACAGTGTAGTGCAGGTGTCAAAACATGCAGGACAGCGTATTGTGTTGCGACGGTCAAGGGGATATGCTCCGGCTTTTTTAGGGTATACACCGAAGAAAAAGGCTGCTGTGCTTTCAATGGGTGCGTTACTGAAAAGCAGCTTCAGTTTGTCAGTAAATGGAAACGTATTCGTAAGCCAGTTCCTGGGAAGCGGAGAAGGCTATGAATCACAACAAATGTATAAGGACACGTTAATGCATTGGCTGGATATGTATGAAGTGAATCCGGCGGTGGTTATTACGGATAAACATCCCAACTATTTTTCTCACCAGTATGGTATTGAACTAGCCGAAAAATACGGGGCCGATCTGAAATTTGTACAACACCATGAAGCTCATTTTGCGGCAGTGCTTGCGGAGAACGATCTGTTGCAATCTGCAGAGGCTGTGATGGGTGTTATTTGGGATGGAACCGGTTTTGGAAATGACGGCAATTTATGGGGCGGGGAATTTTTTAAGTTTGAGAATAACGAAATACTGCGCTGTTATCATTTCGACTATTTTCCTGCGATTGCCGGAGATAAACAGGCCCTGGAACCCCGTATTGCAGCCCTGTGTGCCACCAGCGATGGCTGGCCCAAATCTGCCAGTTTAAAAGAAAAATTTACTGACACCGAATGGAATAACTACCAGCTATTGTGTGAAACAACCTCGATTTTTTCCTCGTCAGCCGGTAGGATATTTGATGCTGTTGCATCGCTGCTGGATATCTGCGACAAGCAGACCTATGAAGGTGAAGCCGCCATGTATCTCCAGGCTTTAGCGGAGGAATATGTTGACGAAAATGGGTTCGGGATGGACAGTTCTTATTTTATAGAAGGGTCACATTATTACCGCATTCCTACGGCATCGCTGATGCAGGGAATCATCCGCGATATTGAAAAAAACAAACCTAAAAACTATATCGCTGCGAAGTTTCATTATTCACTAGTCTGTCTTATTGATATCGTTGCTAAGAATGTCGGTGTTGAAAAAATTTGTTTCAGTGGCGGTGTATTTCAAAATGCCTTATTGCTTGATTGGATACAGCATGAATACAGTTGTAAGTATCAATTGTACTTTCATAAGAACCTGTCACCCAACGACGAAAATATCTCTTTCGGACAAATGGCCTACTTCGATAATAATATCACCACTACGGATTCAAAGAACCATCAACAAACAGAAAAGATCAATCATCCATCACAAATCATAAACCAAGTATCATGTGTTTAGCAATTCCCGGAAAAATACAGTCCATTGACCTGCTGTATGGTGGTGCTGTAAAAATGGCAAAGGTTTCTTTTGGCGGAATCATCAAGGAAGCATCGCTGGAAATGGTGCCCACGGCGGATGTTGGCGATTATGTGTTGGTGCATGTAGGCGTTGCCATCAGTAAAGTGAATGAGGAAGAAGCAGCCAAGGTATTCAGCTATCTTAAAGAAGCAGGGGAGTTGGATGAGCTATATGATACGGAGTTGAATTAACAAGATCACTCATTTACTCATTCAGGATTCACTCATTGAAATCATTTAAATCTGCACCATGAAATACGTATCGGAGTTTCGTTCGCCTGAAATAGTGGATGCTATTTTACATGAGATCCGGCAAACCGTCAAAGGGAAATGGAACATCATGGAAGTATGTGGCGGACAAACACATTCTTTGGTGAAAAATGGCTTGCTAAATATGTTGCCCGAAAACATACAAATGATACATGGTCCCGGCTGCCCGGTTTGTGTAACGCCCGTAAGCCTTATCGATAAGGCGGTGCATCTTGCTATGGAGCACAACGTAATCCTTTGTTCTTATGGCGATATGATACGGGTACCCGGTTCGGGAATGAGCTTGCTGGAAGCAAAAGCCCGTGGTGCTGATGTGCGTATCCTGTATTCCCCGCTTGAAGCGGTAAAAATTGCCAAAGAAAACCCGGGAAGGGAAGTGGTGTTTTTTGCCGTCGGTTTTGAAACTACAGCCCCTGCAAATGCTTTGTCGGTTATTCATGCAAAAAGAGAAGGTGTGAAAAATTATTCCATCCTTGCCTCGCATGTATTAGTGCCACCTGCTATTGAGGAAGTGATGAACGATGAACTCAGCAACGTGGACGGGTTCCTCGGGGCGGGTCATGTATGTGCTATTATGGGCATTTATGAATACTATCCCCTCGTGGAAAAGTATAAAGTACCGATCGTAATAACCGGGTTTGAACCCGTGGATTTGCTGGAAGGCATCTTGATGACGGTAAGGCAGTTGGAAGCCGGCGAAGCAAAAGTAGAAAACCAATATTCCAGGATCGTAAAGGAAGAAGGTAATCTGCAAGCCCAGCAAATCATCTATGAAGTGTTTGAAGTGACCGACCGGTTATGGCGGGGCATGGAAATCATCCCGATGAGTGGGTATAAGGTAAAGGAAGCTTACAGGGATTATGACGCAGATAAAAAATTCAACATTCATATTGAAGAAGCACCTGAAAACCCTGAATGCATTGCCGGTGAAATTATGAAGGGAATAAAGAAGCCCATTGAGTGCCAGCATTTTGGTAAGAAATGTAAGCCGGTAAGCCCGCTGGGCGCACCGATGGTTTCAAATGAAGGGGCTTGCGCCGCTTATTATCATTATTCGGGAGTGGCGGACTTAATGGAAGTATCATGAAGATATTATTTATAACCACTGCATTTAACGGGATGAGCCAGCAAGCCTGGGTTGAACTCGACCGGCTAAACCACCAGGTAAAAGTGCATGTTGTATCTGACCAAAAAGCCATGGAAGATGCGGTGAACGAATACCAACCCGAGCTGATCATTGCCCCTTATTTGAAAACGGTGATACCCGTAACGATTTGGACCAATTATACCTGCCTGGTGGTGCATCCGGGAATTCCCGGCGATCGTGGTTCGAGCTCTTTAGACTGGGCGATTCTAAACGATAAAAAAGAATGGGGGGTAACTGTATTACAGGCTGTTGAAAAAATGGATGCCGGCCCTGTATGGGCTACCGCAACCTTCCCCATAAGAGAAGTTTCCAAGTCATTTTTGTACAGGCATGAAGTTACAAACGCCGCCATGGAGGCTTTGTTGGAGGCAGTTCAGCGTTTTGAGATAGGGGATTTTAAACCAGCACAGGCTTCAGGCGGCAAATGGAATCGTTCAACAAATGAACATGACTTTCGATTTTCGTGGGAAGAAGAATCGGACTGCATCATCAGGAAAATACGTGCTGCCGATAGTTACCCCGGAGCCTTATGTAATATTTTGGATGGTGAATATTATTGTTTTGGTGCTGTGGCAGAGGATTTTCTTAATGGCAAGCCCGGAACCATCCTTGCGCAGCGTGATGATGCTATTTGTGTGGCAACAAAAGATGCAGCTATTTGGATCCAATGTCTGAAAAGAAATACAGAAGCTGCTATCAAGTTACCCGCCAGTATCGTGTTGGGGGAACATGCTGCAAACATACCCTTGTCGTCGCGAAATATTTTTGAAGATGATCTGACAACAAGCACATTCCGCGAAATAAAATATGAAGAGTCGGATGATGTAGGCTATCTGCATTTTGATTTTTACAATGGTGCCATGAGCACGGCACAATGCAGGCGTTTGCAGCAGGCATTTATTGAAGCCAGGCAGCGTGATACATGTGTGATCGTGTTGATGGGGGGACCCGATATATGGAGCAACGGTATCCATCTGAACCTCATTGAAGCCACTGAAAATCCTGCACAAACTTCATGGGAAAATATCCAGGCAATGGATGATTTGATACGGGAAATTATCTGCACCGACACTCATTACATTATCAGTGTATTGCAGGGAAATGCCGGGGCGGGTGGTGTTGCCCTGGCTTTGGCTGCCGACAAGGTGATTGCGAAAAAAGGCATTTTATTTAATCCACACACCCGGAACATGGGCTTGTATGGATCGGAATACTGGACGTATTTATTGCCCAAAAGAATTGGTACAGAACGGGCGCTTTTGTTTACAGAACAGTGCCTGCCCTGGGGAACAGCTATTGCACTGGAGGTGAAGCTGATTGATGATTGTTTGGAAGAGTGTGGTGCGGCTTTTTACGAAAAAATAAATGCGATTGCAGGCGGTGTAGCAAATCTGTCTTATTTCCCACAATTATTAACAGCAAAAAAATTTAAACGTAACAGGGACGAGGGATACAAGCCATTACAACAATACCGGGACGAGGAACTTGAAAAAATGCATAGCAATTTTTTTGATGATGACTGGGGCTATGATTACAAACGATATTGTTTCGTACATAAAATGCATCCTGCAGAAAAGGCAGATGAAATTGGTAATAAGGATCTTTTTAGTGAACGGAGAAAAATCTGGAGAAGAAGAAAACAGGAAAAACTTTTTTATCAGGCGGGATAGCCCTGGTAGTAAGATGAACCAACTAAGCTAAATAAAACCAAATCAAATCGACCCCCATGCAATTACAATGCC
This sequence comes from Bacteroidota bacterium, assembly GCA_040386335.1. Taxonomy (GTDB): domain Bacteria; phylum Bacteroidota; class Bacteroidia; order Chitinophagales; family Chitinophagaceae; genus JAZKFT01. The sequence continues at coordinate 81,392 of JAZKFT010000014.1, read as the reverse complement.
CCATGCCCAAACTCGATTTCGACATCATTACATTAGGGCATGGAAGTGGTGGGACATTGACTAGTCAATTACTAAACGCAGGAGTGTTCAAACTCCTTGGAAATGAGCTACTCAATAAAAAGCATGATGGCGCCATTTTTAGTTTAACGGGTAAAGTGGCAATGAGCACGGACACTTACGTAGTATCACCCATTTTTTTTGAAGGGGGGAATATTGGTGACCTCGCTATAAACGGAACAGTAAATGACCTTGCCATGTGTGGTGCAGCCGCAAAATATTTATCGCTTGGTTTTGTTTTGGAGGAAGGGTTAAAGATGACCGAGTTCTGGGAGATTATATTAAGTATCCAGGCAGCTTGCGATGCAGCTGGAGTGCAGATTGTAACAGGTGATACCAAAGTGGTGGAACGTGGCAAGGGCGACAAAATATTTATCAACACAACGGGTATCGGTGAAGTGCATGCAAATGCCAGCATTGATAGTGATAATATAAGAGCGGGGGATAAAATTATCTTAAGCGGCCCTTTGGCCCGGCATGGGATTACCATTATGAGCCGCCGCCAGGGCTTGCAGTTTGAAACTACTATCAGCAGTGATACCAGGCCGTTAAATAGAATAGTTCTTGACCTGTTAAATGAATTCGGGGAGCATATCCATTTAATGCGTGACCCAACAAGAGGCGGGCTGGCCACGGTATTAAATGAAATTGCACAGGATGCAAAACTGGGCATTGACATTTCGCAACGGAATATCCCGGTAGAAGAAGAAGTATCCGGGGCCTGCGAAATGCTCGGTCTCGATCCATTGTATGTGGCGAATGAAGGTTTATTTGTTGCTGTTGTAGCCGCTGCGGTGGCTGATGATTTTTTGGCACGCTTACAACTGTGGGAACACGGAGCCATGGCAGCCATTATTGGCGAATTAACAAATGAACATTTGCGACAAGTATTGATGAGAAGTAATATTGGTGGGCGGCGGGTGGTGAATATGCTCGCAGGAGAACAGCTTCCCAGGATTTGTTGATCTATTTTACAATTAAAAAAACACACACATGAAAACTCCGGATTTCGCAGGTATCGTTCCTGCTCAGTACACCGGGAAGGAAATTGAGGCAGAAGCAGCAGTGGAGTTAAGAAATGAAAGTGAAGCAAAGCTATTTTATGAGGTCGCCAGGGACAGGCTGCTCCATGTAAATAAATGGCACGAAGTGGCTGGGATCATAAGCGCCGTTTTTCAACTCGTTGGTGCAGATGGCAAAGAAGTGACAAGAAGCCCACAAGAGGGAGATTTCTTTAAGATTGATATACCAGGGCCTGGCAGTAGTGCAGGTGATGGATATGACTGGGTTTGTGTAGAAGCCTTAAAAGAAGTGTCGAACGATCATATGCAATGCATAGGGTTGCGTGTTAGGCCAAGTCAAAACCCATGCGATAACGATGGTGAAATAGCACATTTCTATTCGAAAGAAGCCACCAGCAGTTTTTATGTAGCAAGGGAGTATCACAAAGTAAGTGCCGTCATTATTGACCGAAATATAAAACCAAATGACTACACAGACACCTTGATGGATAAGATTCGTGATACTGCTGTTGGGCTCAGCGCCATCGGCATGTTCTCAAAAATTCAATGGCAAAAACTTGCGGCTGGTTTAGTTGAAAAAGAAGAGATGAATAAGTAATGACACATCAAGCCGGCTGGTATTATTAATACAAAGGCAATAGACGAAAAACGGGCACAAACCTTAACCGGGAACCATGAATGAAGTCATTAACATACGAGATAAAGATCATGGCGCGGTACCTGAAAAAAAGGCGGCTTTGTTTTTTTATGGAGACGAGGGTAACCCTTTCCTGGCACCACGCGGACTGCATACGGTTAATGGTACATTGATCGTAGCGGACACCGCACAGAACCGCGTTTTTATCTGGAACAGTATGCCGGTTTCGTGTTACCAAAAGCCTGATTTGGTTTTGGGGCAGGTAATGACAAAAGATACCCAGCGCAATGCCGGTGGCGATATACATGCAGCTTCATTGTTATATCCATCAGGTGTTTGGAGTGATGGGAATAAACTGATCGTTGCAGACGCATGGAACCATCGTGTACTGATATGGCATCGGTTCCCCACTGAAAACGGACAGGAAGCAGATATAGTGGTTGGCCAGCCCGATATGCATCATAACTTGCCAAATGTAGAAGGCGTTGGCGCAGCTGCTTCCTCTAAAAACCTGTACTGGCCTTACGGTGTATGGAGTGATGGGGAACGGCTTTGGATTGCGGATACGGGCAATCGGCGGGTTTTATTTTATGAAACCATACCGGAAACAAATTACCAGGCTGCAGATGGGGTTCTTGGTAAACGTAATTTCGAAGACAAGGATTATGAAAGTGAACATGCCGTTTGGCCCTACTCTGTAAAAGTTTCAGAAGGCGGGGTGCTGGCGATTACAGATACCCAGTACTATCGCGTATTGATATGGAAGCATTGGCGGGACGCATTTGATAACCCGGCAGCGGTCATCATCGGGCAACCCGACCTTGCCAGTTGCGGACAAAATCAATACCTGTTAAGACCGCGGGCAAACACTTTGAACTGGTGTTACGATATGGTTATGCAGAACGGCGGTTTGTGGTTAGCTGATACTGGTAACAGCCGTATTTTGTTTTACAGAAAAATACCAACAGAAAACAATCAGCCGGCGGATGAACTATTTGGCAACCTTAATTTTGAAACAATAGGAGAGCACCTGGATGTTGGTAAGGAAAACAGCGAACGACTCTACTGGCCCTTTGCAGTTTCTGTAACGAAGGATCAAATAATCGTGGCCGATACTGGTAATCATCGTATTGTTATGTACCCAATTAACGGCTTGAAATGATACAGATGTTTGTGACCATATATGCAGGTTTTACGCATGCTTTTGAAGCAGACCATTTACTGGCTGTCAGCAATATTGTAAGCAACCGTACCAGGGTAAAAATGGCTGTTAAAGATGGCATGTATTGGGGCCTGGGACATACCTCTACTATTTTCTTAATCGGCATCCTCATGATACTTTTTAAGGCTGCCATCACCCCACAATACTTTAAATATTTTGAAGCCCTGGTGGGCCTGATGTTAATTGTATTAGCCATCTACCGCCTTCAAAAATATTTTCGTGCCAAAGCAATTGTTGTTCATGCGCATGGTCATCCACATGCCGGCGAAACACACAGCCACGTTCACGTGCATTTGCAAAAAACGGATAAGCATGAGCACCCGCATTCGCTGGCTTATGGTGTTGGCCTGGTACACGGTTTGGCCGGCAGCGGGGCGTTAATTGTAGTAGTTATGTCGCAAATGAAAGCCCCGGCAGACGGGCTGATTTACCTGCTCATATTTGGCGCCGGCTGTATCGGCGGCATGGTGCTGGCAGCAGGTTTATTCAGTATTCCTTTTTCCAGGAAAATGATGAAGGCAAAGGCTTTACAAACCATCCTGATCATCATTTCATCCCTGCTCTGTCTGCTCTATGGCGGCAAAGTGATTTACGAAAACCTGATCTCCTAAAAATGACCCCCAGATTAGAAATTCTATTAGAGGCTTTAAAATGTTATGAAATTGAAGTGATTTCCATTACCGGGAAACGCGTAAAACTCCAGGGTAATTTTGAAATAGAAGTGGAGGCAAACGGTATGTATAAATTAATGGATGATGGATATGTGGTGGCACCCTTCGGCGATCTGAATGAATTATGCAGGTTCATATTAATGTAAAACAGGCTGTTTTACCGAACTATGCGATCCGCTTTGAACGTATTGCCACAACCCATTCATTTTTATCGCATGATTTGCATGAAGACAATGTGGCGGAATCCTTTGTTTCAGCAATCTCACCACAATGAGCACAGGCATATTTTCCGGTTTCAGATGGATTCTGTACTTTTTTTGAACATAGATGTGGCAGGATCGGTAAGCCCCATTTTACTTCATCATCTTCATAATAAAAAAGGCTGATAAGGCCGTTTGTTTCAATAATAACCAGTTGTAGCTGGCCCAAATGCGAAACATTCGCAAGCCTTAACTGTGCAAAAAATTCCTCTTGTGCTATTGGCTCATTTTCAAAATTAGCCAGGTTGAATTTGCCGTCTTCAATAAGATATACCGGCTCCCCTTCAAGGATTTTTTCCACCCGCTCACTGCGGTTGATTAAAAAGGTCATAAAGCGGTAAAGTATGATCACAACCACAAATACCACCAGGGCGGCAAGCAAGCCAACATCTTTATAAAACATTGGATCACCCGCTGCAGAACCGAGACCAATGATGACGCCCAGTTCAAAAACTGAAAGTTGCGAAACGCTTCGTTTGCCCAACATCCGGAGCCCGATAAGGATGATCAGGAACATGGTCACCGTCCGGATCGCGACCTCGGGAAGAAAGTCCCATTTTTCAGAACCGAACAATAGTTCGTGCCAGTCGATTTTTAGAAAAGCTAGCGAATCGTAGAAGCGCGTGTGCATGGTATGAAATTAGAAGGTAAATTAGTAAAGATCTTCCAGGGTTCCTGTTTCGGCCCGGTCAGTCTGTAGTTTTTGCGACAGATCAAACCTTTCACTTTATTACCAGCGGGGCACCATTTATTGTTACGTTTTCATGCTTAATGCCAGTGTATTTTGTTTTTAATGTTGCCGTTCCGGCCGTGGCATTAATGTTCTTAAACAAAATATTGTAGACGCTATCTGCAGGATTACCTTCTAAATCGCCTACACTTTTACATTGTACATTAATGTTTGAAAAACTGATGTTACGAACCGTGGCAAATGGCTTTTCTGTACTGCCACCCATAGCAAAAAACTGCTTCCAGGGAGCCATGCTTACAATCGTTCCACACCTGCCTGTAATATTCTCGATCAGGATGTGTTCAAATACCTGGTATGTATCGGGGCGCATTTTCATTCTTAACAGTGGGGTGTTATTATCGACCTTGCAATTTCGCATTGTGATATTGCGTGCATGAATACATTCACTGCCCAATGTTATAGTGCCATGCGATTCGCCGAAGCTGCAGCCTTCGATAAGAATATCCTCCACAATGCCATTCTGGGGCAGTTTATGCGCGTCAGGACCTTTACCACCTTTAATGCATACTGCGTCGTCATTTACAGAAATGTAGCAATTCCGGATAGTTACTTTATTGCATACGTCAATGTCTATGCCATCGGTGCTGGGAGCGGGAACCGGCTTATAGGGCGAACGGATATCACAGTTCTCGATCAGTACATTATTGCACTGGTATAAATGGGTGGTCCAAAACCCTGAATTATGGAGGCTTGCATTTTGAATGGTCACATTGGTGCAGCCCCACAAAAAGATGAGGCGGGGCCGGTGCACTTCCAGGTTGGTAGCGGACTTGCCGATCTTTCTCATAGAATCACGATAGGCCCAGAAGTATTCCCAAAAGCGAAGGCCGTTGCCATTGATGGTTCCCGGACCACTGATGCCAAAACTATCTACATGATACGCGTTAATAAGCGCCGCATAGTAATACAGGTTTTTCCCTTCCATGCGGGATGGGATGAGGGGATAATCAGCAATATTGTCCGACCCTTTGAGCGTGGCACCTTCCAATAATTGCAGCCGGGTTTTGGGTTTAAAAAATAAAGCGCCGCTTAGAAAAACTCCTTTGGGAATGATAATGGTACCGCCGCCATTTGCCTCTGCCTTATCGATGATATTTTGAATAGCCTGGGTACTGAGTTTCGTACTGTCGGTGCCAACGCCCAGCTTTGTGACCAGGTATTCCTGCGACGAAGCATTTGTTATCAACACCATTAAAAATAAGATGAATAGTAGCTGCTTCATAATTGGAAATATAAATGGCTTGAATCAAAATAACTGCTTTGCTATCGCCTGTTACAGCGGGTGGCATTGACAACCTGGTGGACAGGTCAATTTTTGAAAGCAAGATAATGCTTCAAGCCTTGCATTATATACACATGAGGAATGAGAAGAAAATTTATCGCTGCACTCAGTACGGCGCAGGACGGTTTATTTTGTCACCCCCGCTATTTTTAGCCTCGAATTGCTTTACCGCTATCGCTATATTGTTAAATAATAAAACCAACTGACACTGTCACCAGACTGATTGTATTTGCTTGCCAAATCAGTTTCATTTACACGATACCCATATCCCGGGTCATTATAAAGATGATACCCATGTTCCCGTTTTTTCAATGAGTGAAAAATCGTAATATACTCTTGTGTTATTTCTAAAATGCCTATTGCTACTATGAAAAGAAAACTACCCGTTTCGATCCGACATTTTTTTGTCCGCAGCCTGGTTTACAGGGTGATAACCTTAACAGTGCTAAGCTTTATTACCAGCCTTACTTTGTTTGCCCAACAATGGACTATCCTGGGAAATGAGAGCCAGGTTTCAGCCGTGGCGGCTACGTACACGACCATTTCAGTTTTGGATACGGTGCCTTTCGTGGTGTACCGGGAAGGCACTGAAGCCAAAGTAAAAAGAAGAAACCCGGGTACCGGTGCCTGGGAACAGATTGGGGACAATATTGGCACCAATATCACCTATACAAGAATCTACACTGATAAGAATGACAATCTCCTGGTTTGTTATGTCGATGCTTCAAACGGAAATAAATTAGCTGTAAAAAAGTATAATTCAACAACACTACTTTGGGAACCGCTATACAACAAAAGCAGCAACCTTTATGTGTCGACAGGGTCGGTTACCAATAGTGTTTCCCAGTATAGTTCTACGCCCCGCGGCACAATGGCATTTGATTCGGATAACAACCCTTATATAGCTTTTGGCGAGGGGGCAACAACCCTTACCCCTTTCGTAAGAAAATTTGTTGATAGTGCCTGGGTAACCGTAGGCGGTGTGGCTGTAAATCCAACCGATAAGGCAGTCGCCCTGAGCCTGGTGATAGACGAAGCAGATATTCCATGGCTGGCATTTTGCAGTTTGTCTACCGCAACTTCCAGCACGGGCAATATGGCGCTTTATAAATTTAATAGCGGGGCATGGGCTTCTATTGTTGTACCAAGCCCGGTTCCCGGTGGGTCTGCAACTACAGGTTCTACCACCGGCGTCCGCCATACCAGTATGGCATTGAATGCCGCGGGTAATCTCACTATCGCTTATTTTAATACAGCGAATACAAACAAGGCTACTGCTATTGTGTATAATAAAGTGACCGCTACCTGGAGCTATTCAGCTACCCTTGGCAGCCGCGATTCACCAAACCTTAACCTGATCCGGGATCTTTCCGGGAACCTCTATTGTTCATTTATCGATTTTACAGCATCGGTCTCCACTTCAAGTTCACGGGTATTTAAACAATATGCAGGTGGCTCCACATGGAGTGAATTGAAAGACCCTTCCGTACCAAGAGGCATAACTGATACAACGGGTAACCTGCACCTTGCAATCGGCAGCGACACAGCCAGGCCGTATGTTGTGTACACGAAAAACAATTCCGCCAGTATTTCCACACCTACTGTAAGAAAATTTGCACCACCTGCAGCACCATCAGTACTCACTACAGCAGACATTACCAGTTTTACTTCCACAACCGCGGTTGCGGGTGGGGATATTAGTTCAGATGGCGGGCTTCCCATTACAGAAAGAGGTGTTGTTTATGGTTCCAGTGTAAATCCAACGACAGCCAACACAAAAGTTGTTGCCGCCTCGGCCGGTACTGGTGCATTTACTACCAATATTACCGGTCTTGCCCCGGCTACTTTTTATAATGTAAGGGCCTACGCGATCAATGCGGGTGGTACCAGCTATGGTAATAATGTGAGATTGAATACGCTGATCGTTCCGGATGCTGTAGTGACCGCTCCAAAACAAATGGAATTTTTAAATCGTGGGGTAGTGGCAGTTCGTACCAGTCCAACCAAGGTTTTTATAAGCTGGAGGCTATTCGGTACTGATCCGGCAAGCACCGCTTTTAATATTTACCGTGATGGTGTACAACTCAATGGACCAGCTATTACCAACTCGACCAATTATGAAGATAATATCGGAACCAATGGCACCTACACAGTGAAGGCGGTTATTAATGGAGAAGAAGGTTCCGCTTCATCGCCTGTATCAGTTTGGGCAAATAATCAACTGTCCATACCCATTCAGATCCCTCCGGGTGGCATACTCCCGAACGACTCTACCTATACCTATACAGCCAATGACTGCTCGGTAGGTGATGTAGACGGAGATGGGGAATACGAGATTTTCCTGAAATGGGAGCCAACGCGGAAAAATGACAATGCTGGCGGATATTCGGGCAAAACGATTATTGATTGCTATAAATTGAATGGTACCCGTCTGTGGCGTATTGACCTCGGCATTAATGTGAATGCAGGTCCCCATTACACACAATTTATGGTGTATGACCTTGATGGCGACGGTAAGGCTGAGATGGCATGTAAAACCGCCGACGGCACGGTGGATGGCATGGGCGTAACGATTGGCGATCCTGTGGTGGATTACCGCAATAGTGGCGGCTGGGTGCAGGCCGGACCAGAGTTTCTTACTGTGTTTAACGGATTAACCGGCGCTGCAATGGCCACTGTAACTTATCAGCCAGCCAGGGGCCAGGTTGCAGATTGGGGCGATAATTATGGCAACCGCCAGGATCGCTTCGTATCTGCAGTTGCTTACCTCGATGGAGAACGCCCAAGCCTTATCATCGGTCGTGGTTACTATGATAAATTGGTAAGGGCGGCCTACGACTATCGCAATGGCCAGCTTACGCTTCGCTGGATATTTGATAGTAAAGATCCTGCCAACCCGGGCAATAACGCCTACTCCAGTATGGGTAATCATCAAATGACCATTGGTGACCTGGACGGGGATGGCAAGGATGAAATCCTGAATGGTTCAAGCGCTATCAATGATAATGGCGCCCGTATGTGGACCAGTGGCAATGGCCATGGCGATGCGTTGCATTTGTCGGATATGGACCCGGACAGGCCCGGCCTGGAAATGTGGCAATGCCTGGAATCTCCCGGTCAATATAGTCCTTACGGTATCAGGCTTAATGACGCCAGAACTGGTGAAACCATCTTTGGCGCACCTACCACCGGCGACGTGGGCCGGGCTTTAGCAGCGGATATTGACCCTAATCACAGGGGTTTTGAAATGTGGAGTTCTTCCGGCAACTTGTACAATGTACAGGATGGACAAATTGGCACTAGCAAGCCGACCAATGGCAGCCAGGCTGTTAACCATCTTGTATGGTGGGATGGCGATTTGGGGCGCGAACTGCTGGATGGTACGATCATGGACAAATGGAATCCGGCTACCAACTCGCTCAACAGGCTGTTTACTATTTACCAGGCTGCTCCGGTTTCGTCCAGCAACGACACAAAAAAGAATCCCGGGCTTACTGCAGACTTACTGGGCGATTGGAGAGAAGAAATCATACTTCGCCGCTCCGATAATACAGCGCTTATCCTTTTCACCACCACCATTCCTACAGACAAACGCATTTATACGCTGATGCATGATCCTCAATATCGCACGGCTGTGGCCTGGCAAAATTCAGCCTATAACCAGCCCCCGCACCCGAGCTTCTTCCTGGGTTACGATATGGCTGCGGCACCTGTTCCTAACATTTTCCTGGCTGGCCAGGCTCCGTTACCGGTAAAACTGCTGTCGTTCAATGCCACTGCAAAAGATAAACAGGTTTTGGTGGAGTGGAGCGCTACCAATGAAGCAAACAGCAAACACTATGTGATCGAGCGTTCTGCTGATGGAAGGAATTTTGCACCCATTGCAACTGTTGATGACAAGGGAAACAACGGAAATGTCAATCATTATTCAATGGTCGATTATCAACCCATTGAAGGCATTAGCTACTACCGATTGAAGCAAGTGGATGTTGATGGGAAATTCGTGTTGTCAGGAACAAAAGCGGTAAGATTTGGGAAGGCGAAACAATTGATGATCTATCCTAATCCTGCTACTTCTCATATGAAGCTGGATCTTCCGGGATCAACTGGAAATCTTACTATTACCATGACCACGACTGATGGAAAACTTGTTTACCGGGGAGTTGGCTCACTTGGGCAAATCAACAATACCGTGAATAGCTTGTTGCCAGGCTTAACAACCGGCTATTACCATTTACAGTTGAAAGATAAGGACGGTGTGTACAAAGCGCAGTTACTTAAAAAATAATGGAGATTGATCTTTTTTGAAGAGGCCGGAGCGAAATAATGCTCCGGCCTTTTTCATTGTGCAGGGTAGGGGTTTAGTAGAGAATTTTTTTCCTATTGAAGCACATTTTGCACCACGTGTCGGTTAGGAAAACAAAAAAAAGCAGTTTTCTCAACAAATACTTTGTAATTCAAAGTGCTTTCACTTAGCTTTGCAATTCAAAGTGCTTTTCGAAATTCATTGGAATTTGTAAAAGAAATGATCCGTACTAATTTTAAAAAACCAATTATGAATTACAAATCAGAAGTAATGACAACTCAGAAATTTAATATTGGAAACCTGGTCAGTTGGGGTTTTGGGATCGTTGTTTTGGCCATTGCCATCATCAATATGTTTTGGGGCAATGACTCCGTTTTTGGTGTTTTCCTGGCGCTTCTTTCTTTCGTTTATTTTTTACCGGTGAATGACATTCTCAGAAAAATGATGGGCGTTTCCATACCCTGGATGGGTGTCCTAAAAATCGTGCTCGGCCTATTGATTCTGTGGGCTTCGTTGGGCGTAGGTGAATTGTTTAATAAGATAGAGATGATGGGACTATAAATCGCCACTGTCAGAATTTAGTTTTAGCATCAGGATATTCAAAAAACTATTTTGATTACCCAATAACTGACCTTATGCAAATAGTAAAATTATTCTTGCTGGTGCTGCTATTTTGTTGCGCCTGCACCAACAAAAGCGAGACAACCAAGCAAGATATCCCATTCGAAAGAACCAAATGGGATATGAAAGACGATAAAAACTACAGTTACCGGAAGGAGATGATCAATGACCTGCTCAATAATTATAAATGGCCCGGCTTGAAAAAAGATTCCGTCGTAAAACTGTTAGGAATGCCCAACGAAATTGAGGAAGATATTTTCATGCTGTATCACTACGAACAGAAATATATCGGCGGCATGGTGTTGTCTACCCAATCATTTGTGGTTCAGCTGGCGGCGGATAGTAGCGTAGTTCTGGCCAGAACGAATTAATCATTTTTTTACATCCAAAAAATATAAACACCGTGATCAAAATCATCAGCCAGTGTCTTTTAATTGCCACTGCGCTTTCTTCCTGCCATCATCTTTCCAAACATAAAGACAAACGTACGGTTTCAACTGAAACACTTGATACGATTCAAACTGCGCCCTCGAAAATAGATGTAAGACCCGCCCTTTTTGAGTCGGCCTTTGTTAAAGGAACTACCGAAAAAATAAACGATTTAACCACCAGTCTTTACGGAGTAACAATAGGAAAATTAAAAACCGGCAGCGGCCAGATCATTGCCTGTGATCCAGGGCATATTGACGAATATGGTATTCCCTTTACCCAGGTTTTTCCAACAGGTGAATTTCCTGTTCAGCTATCCATAGTAAAAGCGGCTGGCGAAGAAACAATTGCATTTGCGAGGATTTATTTTAGCGATGAACCGGTTGTAAAATGGGAATTTGCATTGCAGGAAGGGCAGGAGCCAATACCTGTTGGAGGGGAAAAAATGCATGGCTATTCAGTTGATCTCGGGATCGGCATATTTGTCGACAAAGAAGCTTGTAAAGTTTTGGATAAAAGCAATTTAACGCGGTTAGATGCACCATTATACAAAGAGATGGACAAGCATTACCACGAGGATTGGAGATACACCATGCATGATTTTGGTACCAACAACCTGGCGGCATTTTCTTCTGGTCTGGGCGATGGGCGATATGCCAGCTATATAGGTTTTGACGCAAATGGAAAGCCATGCAGGTTGGTAACAGATTTTGGGCTCTTTGATTGGAAAGAAAAATAGGCCTGAACAAGAAACTGCCCACCTCGTTTCAGCAAGGCAGGAACAAACTATCGGTAACTTAGTAGAAAAAGCAATTTGACGTTATGCCATTCTTCGTTGAACAAAACTCCATTGTCAGGAAAATCTGGGGAAAGAGCGATACCGTGCTTTTCATTTTTGCCGGAGCCTCCGCTGAATTTGCGCTTAATAAAGCTGTGGACTGGCTTTACTTTACGGGCAAGCTGCCTGCCGATCCCCTGGGCCGGCTATTCTCCACTGTGGCATATGCAAGAAAGATTGTTTTTTCTTCAATGGATGAAGCCCATAAAGCCATTGATACACTTCGGGACATACATACCGCTGTGGAGCAAAAGCGCGGATCTTCCATACCTGACTGGGCTTACCGTGATGTGCTGTTTATGTTGATACATTATTCCATCGCATCATACGAATTGCTTGAAAAGAAATTAAGCGATGAAGAAAAGGAAGAAGTCTACAATGTTTTTTACCGTGTTGGTGCAAGGATGGGGTTAAAGGAATTGCCGCTTACTTATATCGAATGGCTACCAGTGAGAGCCACGCATTTGAAGGAAAATCTGCAAAAATCTGAGTACACAGCCGATCTTTTTAAACAGTATAAAAAGCACCTGGGCGCAATGCGTTTTAAAGTGTTAACCGAAGGCCAGAAATTAGTAGTGCCGGCTATCGTAAGGCAGCTATTGGATTTTAGTAATTTCTCTCTATTGACTCCTGTGGTGCCGGTGTATAAAGTCAGCCGGCTGATGAAGATGGATTGGCTGCTTAAAAATATCCTGCTCCCTGCTGATTATAAAGACCAGATTAACGAACTGGATGTGCATCCGGGTTAAAAAGCAGGCCTTGAACTTCTTCTTTTTTGGATTCCCTGCTGAACGTACAATTGTACTTACAGCACACGTTTATTGTTTTCACTTTCTGCCATCACCTTTTCAAGCCGCCGGAGTTGCGTTTCTTTTTGTTTTGCCGTCATAATCCAGTGGTTGATGACCTTCTGGTAAGATGCGGCCTGTGTGGTAAAAAACTGCCAGGCTTTTTTATTTTTCTTAAATGTCTTTAAAAATTCTGCCGCCAATGTTGCCGCTTCGTTTTCATGGCTATATATCCGGGATTTGTGTTCTTTTCTTAACTCGAAACTCGCCAATCCGGCGGGTTTTACCAGTCCTTGCTTTGTAAGTTGCTCCATCTTCTCAATATTGATGGCACTCCAGATACTGGTGGGTTTCCTCGGTGTAAAGCGGATAGTATAACTGTCTTTATCAATGGACTTGCGAACGCCGTCTATCCAGCCAAAACAAAGTGCTTCATCCACAGATTGCGACCAGGTCATGCTCGGTAAGCCGCTGTCCACTTTATAAAAGCCTACCAATAGCTCAGTTTCTTTTTTATGGTTTTTTTGTAGCCATTGACGGAATTCTGATGGTTTTGAAAAGAAGGTGGGTGTCATTATAGTGATTAGTAAGGTGTCGTTAAACCGCTGCTGTTTATAATCTCCTGAACCTTGAAACTGCTGCCCAATTTTTCTAGCTCCGGCTTGGCAATTGTCATTCAAAGCTATCCGTGTTGTATTTCTTTTTAAAATCCATTATCGCCTTTATCTTTTCGTTGTTAGTAAGATTGAGATTGTCTTTATTAAAAAATCTATTCTTTATTTCGTTTCGTTCCCTGGTTTTTTCTGACTCAAATTCCTTGTCATAAATTTTTTCAGACCCAAAAAATATTACGTCCTCATGAAAACAAAACAACCCCCAATTAAGAGTTTCGTCAAAAATGATAAGATCATCTGCCCAGAAAAGCCCTTCCCAATATTTAATAACCATTTTCCAGGTTAGGGTAACTGACTGTCCGCTTCTTTCACTGTCAATGTATACAAATTTGTCAAACGGAATGGGCTTCTCATATAACCATTTTTTTATTTCCTCTTCGCAGTTTTCAGCTATTTCAAATTGCTCTGTTGTCTTAAAGTATCTTTCGTTGAATGGTTTCCATAACGGTCCTGTTATCATTTTCGAACTGTTAATGTAATTTCTGACAAATTCACTTGCCTCCTTATTTAGAAAAAATATTTGGTCTTTATGTTCTTGAGATATATTGTTTGATTCTTCTGGCGACCATAGGAAACTCCAGGTCTTCGGAAATTCCGTTGCGTAAGTTTTTATGTTGTTAAAATTTATCATTTCTAGTCTGTCGTTAGAACTGAAGCTTAACTGAAAATAAAAGCTGAGAATACTTTTACTATTGATGAGGGTTGTTTTTCCTTTTTGTCAATCCTTTATTTTACGAAATATTTCAGCCATCGTCCCAGGATCTAAGCTCTCCATATTTACAAGTTTCAATGATTTTACCATTTTTGAAGTACCCGTCTTGTATTTCAGAAAATGCGGCGTTTTTAAATGCAACTCATACGCTTCCCTGTTCGCATAAATTTCCAGGATACGGATCTGCGCCGGATTTTCTTTCTGATACATCGGGTAAATAGCGATAACACCCGGTTCCAGTTTCACCGAAGCACGGGCTTCCTCCCTGAGGATCGTATTGTATGCTTCAAGATAGCTGGAATCAATTTCTATCTCTGCTATCCGGATCATCATTTCTTTCGGCTGAGCTGAAACAGTACTGTAAGTGAAAAGCATGAGGGCCAGAAAATATTTCGTTTTCATATGTATCTGATAGTTTGGAGATTCCTGGAATGATTTTCGGTACTATTTTCTAAAGGGTTTAAGAACAAAAGGCTCTCCGGGAGCCAGTACTTTAATTCTTTCAGGATTAGTAACTACACCATAAAGTTTTTTTGGATCGCCATTAAATGGGGAGAAGTCCGGCGAATCTACCGAACCCCAATGGCAAAGTAATAGTTGAGCGTTAGGGTAAGCGTTGGCAATCTTAACTGCTCCTTCAAATGTAAAATGCCATTCACTATCTGAGAAGTCAAATAAAATAGCATCAGGTGCCTTCATGGTTAAATGTTCTGGCATCAGCTTGGAATCGCCGGTGGCCCAAATGCTTCCATCGGGTGTGTCAAACCAAAAGCCGCAAGCATCTTCGTTTTTAAACCATCTTTTACTCATGCCGGGATATGCATTTTGATAGGCATGGTCTGCTGGTGTTAATTTGACAGACATGTTTTTCACTTTGAAATCATCGCCTATATTGTGTCCAACGGAATGGAGTTGCAGGTTCTTCATTAATGAGTCCACATAAACAGTTGAATGGTAAACATCGGCAACTTTCGACATTGCTACATTAGTGGGAACGCTAAAGTGATCATTATCGGCGTGTGTTACGAAAACCGCATCCAAGTGAGGAACATCCTTAGCCAAAATAGGAAAATCAATTAAAAGGGGCATGTCAAAACCTTCCAATAGTGGGTCGACCATAATCGTTGTGCCACGACTATTGATTAAAAATCCCGCCATCCCTAACCAACGTAAGGTCGTTTTTTTTGATTTGCCGAATGCTTCTGCTCCAAATGTTTGCGTTTTCGCAGCCTTAGCCTGGTATTTTTTTTCAGTAGATTTTAAGCTGTCATTAGCCGTTTGTGCGTCTGAATTAAAGAGCAGTACTAACAGTGCTGAAAGTAAAAAAGATAGCTTTTTCATGGTGTCAAAATTATTGTTTCTCCTTTCAACTATGCCGCCTTCTTCCTGCGTTTTAAAATCTTATCCATAAAACCCCGGCCTGAGGCTGTGAGCCGGTTATGCGAAGTAAGATAGTGGATTACCTTGTGTTCGAGCCAATGGTGCAGGGGCAACAGTATGGCCGCCAGCCCAATCATAAACGCCAGGTCTTTCCAGGGCTCGCCGTTGGTAAAGCCATAAATGTTCTTCTTAAATATCAGGAAAATAAACTCGAAGAACATAAGAAACGCAAAAAAGCCCACCATCTTAATTGTATTCGCCGAAACCTTGAACATACCCATCGTAACCATTAAAACAAACAGGCTTACGATGCCGATGGTGATCAGCAGGTACTGGATATTGTTCCGCTTACGTTTTGCTTCTAGCTGTTCTTTTTCCAACCGGTCTTGCCGTTGTTGTTCATCGGCCACTTCCAGCTGCATTAAGTCTTTTTCCTGGCCCAGTTTGTCCAGGCTGTCTTTGTACTTATGATTTAATTTGGAAAAATAAAGCGCTTGTTTGTAGTCACCTTTCAGCTGGTATAACGAATCCAGTTCCACGACTACACTGGCCATTATGGCTAGTTGGCCCATGCCATCACTTATCTCCCTGGCTTTGGTAAAATATTCCAGTGCCTTGTTGTTTTCGCCGGTTTTTTTATGCAGCAGCCCTAGCTGGTAATAGTAACCGTACTGGTTGCCCTTGTTCATACTCACACTGTTCTCAAAAATATTTGCCACTTTATTGTAGTAATATTTGGCAGAATCATATTTGCCCATTTGCGCGTAAATAAAACCATAGGATTGGTCTATAAAATGGCCAAAATTGACATTTTCCAAAAATGTTTTTAGCTGTGGGTGCTCATTAAAATATTGCAATGCTTTCTGTGGCTGGTCGCTAAACAAGTAGTTGTTAACAATACTGCGATACACGAGCGCCTTAATGGGGTCGTATTTCAGGGAATCGGCCATCGCCAAAGCTTTTTCATAATACCGCATGGCCATATCATAACTTTTTTTATAGCCATACAAATCCCCCGTTTTTGTAAGATCCTGCACCTTGTTATAGGCAGACTGACCGGTTTTAATGAGGTCAAGCATTTGCATTGCTTTTACCTGGTAGTCGATCGCTTTGTCATATTCTTCTATGCCCGCATAGAAAACTGACAACCGGCTATATCCGGCCCGTAGTAAGGAGTTGTTTTTTAGATCTTCGGCCAGGCGTATGCCTGCCATATAGTTGCGCAAAGCCAGTAACTTTTCGTTCTTGGCAAAATATACTGATCCATACTCCAGGTAAACCCTTGCAGAAATGCTGTCATTTTTAATAACGCCAACAAAACTGTAAGCCTGGTTGCAATAGCCAAGCGCCTTGTCCGCATCCGGTATGTTACGTGTAATTTCCGAGAGCATGAGATAGGCTTTCACTACTTCTTCATCCATACTATTCTTGCGGGCCAGTTCCAGGCCCTGGTTGTAATAACCGATCGCTTTTTCTATATTTTCTTTCCTTCCGGCAAGGTAGGAGTAGCGTTCGCCGTTTGCCAGCAAAGCCTTTACCATTAGTTTCCTGTCCCTCGACATCTCCGCCACTTCCATCATCTGCTGCCCATACTTGTCAGATTCTGCGAGGTTTTCGTTCATCAGAGAGCGGCAAAGGTTGCTGAGTATTTCCACCTTTTTGGCATCGGTGGTGGCAACGGCCAATTGGGCCTTTATCGAATCAATCAGTATGGTTTGCGTTTGCGCACGCAGTCCCAGGCAAAGGAAGACGTGGAAAATGAGTATCAATAGTTTTCTCATATTTTTCAAAATAAGAAATTTAGTTTTTAAACAACCGGAGTACGTGGTACGCTGCTTTGATTACCATTAGCTGGCCACCAGCCGTTTCCGTTCATACACCCAAACCAAAATCCCTGTCACGGCCAGGTTCAGGACGAGGCTTAAAACCGATCCCTCAAAGCCAAAAGCCCCGCCGGTCCATAATTCCGGGCCGGTAATATTTTGGGTAAGAACCGGTTGCAGGTTAATGCCGCTTACTTCGTATCCCAGCACCGGGCCCATAAAGAAATTCCAGCCAAAATGCAGGAAGATGCCAAACCAAAGATTTTTAGTGTAGATATAATTGATGCCCAGCATCAGGCCGCCGATAAAAACTTCAATCACTGGCAACACCGAATCCTTAGCTGCGGGGTTGCCAATATGTACCGCGGCAAACAGCGCCGCACTGATCACCAGGGCCAGCCATTTGTTGACACTTTGCATCAGGTTATTTAGAATATAGCCCCTGAAAAATAGTTCCTCTGCTAAAGCCACCAGCAGCATCAATCCTATATTACTGGCCAGCGACACAGGGTCAAACTGCGCATCTGCAAAACTCAGGTATTTCATGGCTACCAGCAGTAAACTCCCAATACCCAGCATGGCGATCGCAGCAAGAAAACCTGTCCAGGCATGTTTGGCAAATCCTTGCCAGGCAAAGCCAAGCGACCACAAGGACTGTCTGTCGATAAACGATCTGAAAATCCATACACTGATAAACGCACTGGCGCTGCTGATGCAAACCTGCAGCCATATATCACCATGTACTATTTCATCAGGAATTTTATCTTTCCCTGTTTCCGCTTTTTGCAAGATGTTCAATAATTCGCCGGTTCCTTTTTCCAGTGCCAGAAACACTAAAAAAAAGAAAGCAAAAAACAGGAGGGCCCGGAGCCAGCCGAAGGGGATTAGAGGGTTAGTTGATTGGTTCATTAGTTGATTAGTTCGTTGGTAGAGACGTCCATTTATGGCTTCTCCTTCATGTTGATCAGTTGTTTGGCGGAGTCCGCTGCATTTACACCATTTCTGCCGGCAATTTATTTTACAAGTTTACACCTTCCGGCGTTTAGAAAAAGGGTTGATTCAATAGTTAGTTTTTTTAGAGATAAACTATTTGCATATTGCACCGGAACTAATCAACCAATCAACCGATCAACTAACCTCCATGTTCGAACCCAACTATCAATACACTACCGTTGAGCGCTTTATGCGTTATGTACAGGTAGATACCCAGAGCGATCCGCAAAGCGACTCGCAGCCTACTACCGAAAAGCAAAAAGATCTTTCCAATATTTTGGTGCAGGAGCTGTTGACCATGGGTATTGATGATGCGCATATGGACGGGTTTGGGTATGTATACGCTACGATCCCGTCCAACTCAGATAAAACAGTACCCGTTATCTGCTTTTGCAGTCATGTGGATACCGCACCGGATTGTAGCGGCTACCTTGTAAAACCATTGCTCCACAAAGCTTACGACGGGAACGATCTTGTATTACCAGATGATGCAACACAGGTGCTCAATCTGGTAAAATACCCGTACCTGGCAAACCATATCGGAAGTGATATTATTACTGCCAGCGGCAACACGTTGCTGGGTGCCGATGATAAAAGTGGTGTCAGTGCTATCATGGATATGGCGCATTATATTACCACACATCCCGAAGTTAATCACGGCAAGATCCGTATTTTATTTACACCCGACGAGGAAGTGGGCAAAGGCACAGCCAAAATAGATATACCAAAACTCGGGGCCGATTTTGGCTATACCGTAGATGGTGGTGAATTGGGCGACCTGGAAGACGAGACCTTTAGTGCGGATGGCGCCCGGATAGTAGTTCATGGTGTTATCACCCATCCCGGTTATGCAAAAGATAAACTGGTAAATGCTCTTAAAATAGCTGGTGCCATTTTAGATGCACTCCCAAAAGAAGAATGGAGTCCTGAAAGAACGAGTGGTAAGGAAGGGTTTGTGCACCCGGTACGCGTGGAAGGCATTTCCGAAAAGGCGACCATCGATTTTATTGTACGGGATTTTAATACTGCCAACTTACAGGTACACGAAGACAGACTGAAAGAAATTGCAGCCAATATAGTGGCACAATATCCCGGGGCCACAATGGATTTTACGGTTACGGAACAATACCGGAATATGAAGGAAATCCTTGATCAGCATCCGCAGGTAATTGCCAATGCCCGGCAGGCGATAGAAGAAGCCGGCCTGGCAGTAAAAATGGAGAGTATCCGTGGCGGAACCGACGGGAGCAGGCTCAGTTTTATTGGCCTGCCATGTCCCAATATTTTCAGCGGCATGCAGGGTATTCACAGTAAAACAGAATGGATCGGTGTAAATGATATGTACAAGGCGGTGGAAGTGCTCGTCAGGCTGGTACAAGTATGGGAGAGGAATAGCGGTTAGTTGATTGGTTGACTAGTTAATTGGTTCATTGGTGGCTAGGTTGACTGAATTGCACTTTTTTATTTCCCGCATTCACTCATTTCCACATTTCCACATCTCCACATTTTCACATTTCCTTCTTTGCTGTAATAAAAACCATAATTTCATCACCTTAATTCTTTTACACCAAAAACAAAGAATATCATGGAAAACTACATTCAATACTGGTGGGTTGCACTTATTCTCTTTATCATTTTTAGTGGGTTAGTCACCATCAACCAGGGAACCATCGGAGTCGTAACGATGTTCGGAAAATTTCGCCGTATACTACGGCCTGGTCTTAATTTCAAGATTCCACTCATTGAACAGATCTACAAGCGGGTAAGTATCCAGAACCGCAGTGTGGAACTGGAGTTTCAGGCGGTTACCATTGACCAGGCCAATGTGTATTTTAAAACCATGTTGCTGTACAGTGTTCTCGACCAGCAGGAGGAAACCATTAAAAATGTGGCTTTCAAATTCATCAGCGACAAAGATTTGATGCAAGCGCTGATACGCACGGTAGAAGGCAGTATCCGCGCCTTTGTAGCCAGCAAAAAGCAATCGGAGATATTGAGCCTGCGTAAAGACATCGTGGATTTTGTAAAAGACCAGATCGATCACCAACTGGAAACCTGGGGTTACCACTTGCAGGATTTACAGATCAACGACATCACTTTTGATGCAGCCATCATAGAAAGTATGAGCAGGGTTGTGGCCAGTAATAACCTGAAAGCCGCCGCAGAAAATGAGGGCCAGGCCTTACTGATCACCAAAACAAGAGCTGCCGAAGCTGAAGGTAATAGCATCAAAATATCGGCAAATGCCGAGAAGGAAGCTGCCATGCTGCGTGGACAGGGTGTTGCACTTTTCCGCCAGGAGGTGGCCAAGGGTATGAGTGAAGCTGCCGAGCAATTAAAGCAGGCGAACCTCGATACCAATGTCATCCTGTTTAGCATGTGGACTGAAGCCATAAAGAACTTTGCCGAGTTTGGAAAAGGCAATGTGATTTTCCTGGATGGCAGCCCCACCGGCATGGAAAATACGATGAAGCAAATGCTGGCCATGCTGCAGGTACGGGAAGACGGGAGAGCAGGGAGACATGGATAGATTATAGACAATAAGCAATATGCAATTAGCAATTTGCAATGAACAATATGCAACGCACAGTTCTCGATTTTCAAATCTCCGTGATTGAATTTTAGGGATTGTGCGTTGTTATTTGTTTCGTTTAGAGAACGTTAATAGATAGGGGGAAAGGGCTGCTCCAAAATTTTTCTGTTACTTTCCCGTTTCTTTGGCCGAAGGATGGGTGCAATTACAAATCTTCCCGGCTAACTTTTTAATTTCAAATCGTAAATCGTACATCACAAATCGTAAATCAGCATGACGTTATTATTTTTTCAAGGCTTGACAGACACAGCAAAAAAGGCAAACGACTTATTAGACACTGACCCTGAAAAAAAGGTAAAAATCTTCGACCTGTTGGCAAACGGGGGCCCCTTGATGATTCCGCTGGCTATTCTGCTCCTGGTAGCCATTTTCTTTTTTATAGAAAGGGTGATGGCCATTAATAAAGCTTCAAAGATCGAAGGCAATTTTATGAACATTATCCGGGACAATATCGTTACCGGGAATGTAGCAGCAGCAAGGAGTTTGGCTAAAAACACCGACAATGCAGTTGCCCGTATCATCGACAAAGGACTTCAAAGAATTGGTAAGCCCATCGAAGCCATTGAAAAAAGCATGGAAAATGTAGGCAAACTGGAAATGTATAAAATGGAACGGAACGTCTCCATTCTTTCCATTGTAGCTGGTATGGCTCCAATGGTAGGGTTTTTAGGTACCATCTTTGGAATGATCCAGTTGTTTTCCAACATTAATTCCACCGGAAAATTTGATCTAAACACCATCGCAGGAGGTATCTATGTAAAAATGATTACATCAGCTACTGGCCTCATCATTGGCTTGTTGGCGTATATGGCCTATAACTATCTTAATACGCAGATAGATAAAACGGCCAATAAAATGGAAGCCTCCAGTTCCGAGTTCCTGGATATTCTGCAGGAACCCACCAAGTAGTGACGGCCATTTATGGCGTCTCCCTCATGCAGGTAAAATTCCTATCATCATTAAATCCTGGTAATCCTAGTAATGAATATAAGACGAAAATTAAGGCAGCACGCCGAAGTACATACAGGACCGCTGAACGATATTTTGTTCATCCTGCTCATGTTTTTCCTGATTGTTTCTACGCTTGCCAACCCCAATATTGTAAAGGTGGATAACCCGCGGGGAAAAAGCGATAGCAAAGCCAAGCAAACCATCGTTGTGTCGATAGATAAAGAGAACAAAATGTTTTTGGGCACCAAAGAAATACCAGCGAACCTGCTGGACTCCGTAATTAAATATGAAGTTGACAAAATGAAAATGTCGATGGACACACCATCAGTTGTTATCAATGCCGATACGATTTCCTTCACCGGTGGTTTTTACCGGGTGATGGTTGCTGCAAAACGTAATGGTGCCAAAGTGGTGATGAATGTGAAAAATTGATGTTGATTTTTCAGTCGACAAGAAATTTCTATCTGGGAAATCTTAAAAAACTCCATTTCATTCTACAGGAAATGGAGTTTCTATTAGGGGCATTGGCGCCTTAAATGATATTGATCCCGTTCTTTTTAAGACTGAATATTTTCTTGCTGTATTTTGAAACTTCGATATGCAAATTGTCGCCTGTCTCAACTTTATCCAGTATTCCCTTTGTACGTAAATCTATTTTTTCCAACTCCCTGGTATCAGTATAAATGTAGTATTGGCCCTTCTTTTTTGATTTAGAATTTACAGCAATCATTCCGCAATATTTGAGCTGCTCTTTCATGTCGTTTTTATACGTTAGATACGCCGCCACCCATACCCAGGTTGTTAGTAGCGCAAATACAATTATGAGGCCCCATGTAGTTGGCCAGTATCCGACTTCACTATCTAGTGAGCCAAACAGGCCAAAAAGGAACGATGCCGGCAATAAAAAAAACAGGAAGATGATAGGATAGAGCATCAAACTTTTCCACATGGTTTTAATAGCGGTAAGATCATCGCGATTAAAGGGTTCAATTGAAAGCATAGCAGCAAAATTAAAAGTTATTGCCTTTATGCAACCCACGCCGTTATCATCCTGTCATTCCCGTTGATATCTTTTTTAAGCTCCGTTGCATAGCTATTTTCTTCAAACATTTGTTGCGCGGCAACAGCATAATCCTGGTGTGTTTCAACAAATATTTTACCACCGGCGGCCAGGTGTGTTTTTCCAAAAATCCCTATTTTTTTATAAAATAATAAAGGATCATTATCGGGTACAAATAAGGCTGTACCTGGTTCCCAGGCGATTACATGTTTATCCAGTGTGGCTTTCTCCGATAAAGGAATATAAGGCGGGTTACTGATGATCGTATCAAATACAGGCAGGCTATCCCATTTGTTTTCATCCAGGAAGTTCATGTGAAGAAAGTTAACGGAGACCTGGTTGGCAGATGCATTCTTAATCGCTGTCTGCAATGCTTCATTGCATACATCTACCGATACAATATCGGCACCAGGAAGCTGTTTTTTCAGAGCAATGGGGATGCAGCCTGAGCCGGTGCCGATATCCAAAATAAACGACATTAAACCTTCATCACTATTTAGTTTGCAACTGTCAAGTAAAAGTGCCACCAACTCTTCCGTTTCGGGCCGCGGTATGAGCACGGCTTCATTTACAAAAAATTTCAGTCCCATAAACCAGGCTTCGCCCAGCACATATTGTACAGGCCGGTGTTGAAGCAGTTGGTCTTTGCAAAGAAGAATCGCTGTAATTGTTTCTGACGGAAGCTGCGTTTCTTTATCTATCATGCGCTGCATCCGGTTTCTACCTGTGTGGTATTCCAGCACCCAATCGCAGATGGTGCCAGCTTCTCCTTCATTATGAATTGAAAGCAGGGATGTTATTAATTCCTGTTGAATTTCGCCAATCTTCATACAGTAAAATTAACCGAATGCAGCCAAGCTTACATTTGCTGACTTATTTTTTAACGATGACCCCTGATGAAGCATTTATGCACCGCTGCCTGCAACTGGCCCGACAAGGCGCAGGCTATGTGGCACCAAACCCAATGGTGGGCGCTGTGCTGGTTTACGGCGATCGCATTATTGGCGAAGGATTTCATGAGCAATACGGCGGGGCACATGCGGAAGTGAACTGCATCAACAGCGTGACAGCGGCCGATCAACATTTAATTAGCCAATCAACCATCTATGTTAGCCTGGAGCCTTGTGCCCATTTTGGCAAAACACCTCCCTGCGCGGACCTGATCATTGCTCATAAAATACCCAGGGCAGTCATTGGTACGAGGGATCCGTTTAAGGCCGTGGACGGAAAGGGCATTGAAAAATTGCAAGCGGCAGGTGTGGAGGTGATATGCGGGGTATTGGAACCTGAATGCCGGGAACTGAACAAAAGATTTCTGACGTTTTATACCCAAAAACGGCCCTATATCATTTTAAAATGGGCGCAAAGCAATGATGGAAAAATAGCAGCGAGTAATGATAAACGGACATTTATTACCGATGAGTACAGCAACAGGTTAGTGCATAAGTGGCGGAGTGAAGAAGCCGCCGTTATGGTTGGTACCAATACGGCGGCAGCAGATAACCCATCGTTGACAACCAGGTTGTGGAAGGGTAATAACCCCGTAAGAATAATTCTGGATATGGATTTGCGTTTGCCGGAAACGCTACAGTTGTTTGATGGAAGCGTAAAAACAGTGGCGTTCAATGCCCTAAAGAACGAGGAGCATCAAAAACTGCTGTTTTGTAAACTGGAAAAGGACAGCAATATTTTAAAACAGGTGTGCAAGGCATTGTATGAAATGAACCTGCAGAGTGTGATAATTGAAGGTGGAACCAAATTGCTGCAGTCGTTTATTGAGGAAGAACTTTTTGACGAGATAAGGGTATTGGAAAATACCACGAAGCATATTGAAGAGGGGTTGGCCGCACCACAGTTGCCCGGCCTCATTTTAAAAGAACAATTTACTTTGATGGGCGACGAAGTGCGCATCTTCACGAAATGATCAATGGCAGGGTAGCCTATTTATGCTTTATAATGACTAAAACAGGAACTGATTTGGAAAGTTATTTTACAATAGAACAGCCATCAGTGGCTGAATTTAAAGACCGGGGCAGCAGGTTCCTCGCTTTTGCATATCCTATTGCCACGGCGGAAGATTTTAAACAACGGCTTGCGGCACTAAAAAAAGACCACCCCAAAGCGGCGCACTTTTGCTTTGCTTACAGGATTGGTACCGATGGAAATGCTTTTCGGGTGAGCGATGATGGCGAGCCCTCCGGTTCTGCAGGCAGGCCGATCCTTGGCCAGTTAGATAGCCGCCAGATTACCAATCTTGCGGTGATTGTGGTGCGGTATTTCGGTGGAACATTGCTGGGAGTGCCTGGCCTGATCAATGCCTATAAAACGGCTACAGCACTGGCTTTGCAGCTCGTTCCAGTTGTCGAGAAATCCATTGAGATCAGTTACAATGTTCATTGTACTTACAACGAATTAAACGATGTAATGACCATTATAAAACAGTACAATTGTACCGTCAACCACCAGGAGATGAGCCTTTTTTGCTCGGTAGATTTTGGCATCGCAAAAAACCGGCTCGAGCAGGTGTTGCATAAGCTGGGGGATATGCGGGGGGTGGAGTTGAGGATGATACAGTGAGGGAATGTGGAAATGTGAGAAATGTGGAAATGTGGAAATGAATGAATGAAGGAATGGGGGAATGAAGGAATACCTGGTTAACAGCAACCGTATAGAAATACTTTTTTGCTAGCAAATGCTTGCGTTATTTTGAAACATTAAATTTTATCCAGAATGTCAGTTATTACCGTACACGATAAAAGTTTTGAACCTTACCTCAGTGCTGCGCAGATTGAAGAGGCAGTGAAAGGGATCGCAGAAAAAATAAACCTGGAGTATGCGGATAAACGTCCGTTGTTTATCGCTATTCTGAATGGGTCTTTTATGTTCGCCGCCGATCTTTTTAAGTTTGTAAACATACCAGCGGAAATTTGTTTTATTAAGCTGGCTTCCTATAAAGGCACCAAATCTTCGGGCCAGGTAATTACAGCCATTGGCCTGGATATAGACATCAACGAACGCCATGTAATTATTGTGGAAGATATCCTGGACACTGGTAAAACGCTGAATCATTTTTTACCGCAACTCCACCATCAACAGCCGGCATCCATGAAGATTTGCGTGCTGCTACATAAAAAGGAGTGTACGGTATTTCCCATTTTCCCCGACATGACCGGTTTTATTATCCCCGACCGCTTTGTACTTGGCTACGGCCTCGACTACGACGGCCTCGGCCGCAATATTCCCGAGATCTATCAATTGATAGGAGATGAGGGCGTTGTTGACTAGTTGATTGGTTGATTAGTTGATTAGTTGTTTAGTTGACTCACGTTTAATTATTAACGGAGCGGTAAAAGCATTTCCACATTTCCACATTTTCACATTTCCACATTACCCGGTTTCCACATTCCCTCTTTTTCCAGTTTTCACATTTTAAGCAGTAACTTTAAATTACCTTGTCCTTCGCTGCCCTAAACCCTTGTATTTTGCGAAGAAGATCGCTTCAATTGATTGCCCTTTTGCTTCCGTTGTTCTCCAACGGGCAGTATTATATTCCGGGAAAAATAACCGATGAGCAAGGTAAATATGTACCGCTGGTAAAAATGAAACTACAGAGTAGCGGTTTTACTTTTCAAAATGGCAGCAAGGGGGAATTTGGCATCCCAACGTCAAAAAAGATAGACACGGTTACCTGCTTTGTTTCGGGCTATGATACTGTAAAAGCGCCGCTGAGGGCGGGTACTTATAATACCATTGTAATGAAGGCCAGCGCCATTACAAAAAATGAAACTGTCAGCCGCCTTTCCTCCCTTACAAAAAACCTGGCGAGAGACCCCACTTATATGCGCTATGTGTTTGATGAAACGTATAGCAAAATGGTGGAGAATGATTTTGTGGATGCCGCCAGGTACCCGGTTACCGGTTTTTCCCTCAATGTAAACAAAGCCTCATACAGCAACGTGCGGCGGTTTATAAACAATAACACCATCATGCCCACTGATGCTGTACGGATAGAAGAAATGCTGAATTATTTTTCGCTCAGTTGCACGCCGCCACCTACCGGTAAAGATGTTTTTAATTTGGAAACAAGGGTTAGTAGTTGCCCCTGGAATGATGCAAACCTGCTGCTGTTTATAAATATGCAGGCCCGCAAAATGGACCTGGACAAAGTACCCCATTCCAACCTCGTTTTTTTGATAGATGACAGCGGATCGATGGATATGCCCAACCGCCTTCCCTTGTTAAAGGCTGCATTTAGAATGTTGGTGAACAACTTACGAAATACTGATACGGTAACGCTGGTAACCTATGGAGGTACTGCGGGGGTGATGCTACAGCCCACAAGCGGAGCCGAAAAGCAAAAAATTATAGAGGCCATTGAAGGGCTTACGCCTGCCGGTTCCACACCCGGCTCATCAGGTTTAAAAATGGCCTATGAAATTGCGAAAAGTAATTTTATCAAAGACGGAAACAACCGGGTAATATTGGCTACCGATGGCGATTTTAATGTAGGTCAAACCGACGAAAAAGACCTGGAAGAGTTAATAACCAGGTATCGTAAGTCGGGTATCTTTCTCACATGCCTGGGTGTGGGGATGGGTAATTACAAGGATTCTAAGCTGCAGGTGCTGGCTAAGTTTGGTAACGGTAATTTCTCGTATATCGATAACGAGCAGGAGGCAGAGAAAGTGCTGGTGAAAGAGTTTTCACAAACTTTGGTATCTGTAGCAGGCGATGTGTTCATAAATATAGATTTTGATAAGAATTGGGTGGAGCAATACCGGTTGATCGGCTTTGACAACAAGCAGGAAGCCATCGCAGATAGCAGCAGCATTCTTGAAGGCGGCGAAATAGGAAGTGGTCATAGCCTGATGGCGATCGTGGAAATAGTACCGAAGAAAAAATCAAGAATTGATTGGCTGAATAATGCCACCAGTTCTATCGGGCAAATAAAATTGCAGTATAAAGTCCCTAACATAGCTGCGCCTCAATTCATTAGCAAGGCGGTGCCGCTTAATTATTCCACATTTACAGGCATGGACAGACAGTTGCGTTTTGCCACCGCCGTGGCCATGTTTGGTCAGTTAGTAAAGCAATCCCGGTTTGCTGTTAATTACGATTTTGATATGGTTAGTGCCATCGCCACAGATGCAGCGCCACCCACCGACCTGCTACAGCAGGAGTTTATAAAACTGGTGCAGGAGGCAAAAAAAATCTATGTAAAAGACGAGGGAAAGAAGAAAAAGAAGAAGAAAAAAGAGTAGGGTGCTCAAATTATTCCACCCATTTTGTTAACGCATCCATCAGCTGTTTTCCCACTATGGGTGCCCCAGGTTCTTCAGCACTATTATTCAGAACAACCACTGCTAGTCTTTTAGATGGCATAATAGAAATATTGCTTCTAAAGCCGCCTGTGCCTCCGCTGTGGGTCATAATAAAACGGGTTTTATCTTCTGTATCAAAATGCCAGCCGAGGCTCACAATATTCGGTTCCTGGTTAAAAGTGATCTGCTGAAGTAACAGCACCCTCGCGTCATATTTTCCTTTTGTCATAGGCATTAATGCAAATGGTACAGCATACTTTATGAGGTCTTCTGCCGTGCTCTTTATGGCCCCGGCGCCTGTCATACTTTTAAAGTTCCAGTAGCCGGTGGTCTTTGCATTGGCATCGTAGCCCAATGCAGTTATCGAACTGTCTTTGATAGCGGTAGCATAGCTGCTCTTCATTTTTAATAGGCTAAAAATGGCCTGGCTGTATTGAGTTTCCAGCGGGAGTTGGTTTACCCTTTCCATTATTACACCCAGCAAGCCAACGGCCAGGTTGCTGTACTCATATTTTTCGCCGGGTTTCCGGGTGGCCTTGTATTTTTTCAGGTAAGAAAACAAAAGCTTGTCATCGTAGATACTGTAGGGGTCGTTCATTGTGGTAAGCCCCTCAAAAGCATTTCCTGGCAGCCTCGGCATGCCACTACTATGATTACTGAGTTGCGCAATCGTAATTTTTTGAAGGTCTTTATTGGCAGCCACGCTGTCGGGTAGATACTTCGTAATTGGGTCGTCCAGTGCCATCTTATTATTAACGACCGCGTCGGCAAGTAACCACGCAGTAAAAGTCTTGGTAACGCTGCCGATTTCGTAAACGGTGTTTCTTGTAGGGTGAATATCCTCATCTTTTTTTGCCTCTCCGTAATTATAGTAGTAAGATTTCGTACCTACCAAAATACCAATGCTGAGACCGGGACTTTTTGTGGTTTCCATAAAACCCGAAGCGGATTCATGTACCAGGCTATCGATGCGGGAAAGCAGCGCATTATCGTGGTAAAAAATCTTGCGTTTGTCGGTTTCCTTTACTTCGGCCTTGTAAGGCTGTAGCCCGAAAGCCTTCACCTTACCTTCCTTATTGAGTCCCACGATCAGGTTTACCACCACAGCAGTGCCCAGGTAGGTTTTGTAAATATTTACAGAATCCTTACTGCGTTCAAAATCCATTTTTGTGATTTTGCCATAAGGGTACAATTGCGTCAAAAGCGCATTTTGCAAGGCCTTGAACGAAATGGCCTTTCGGAAGCTGGTATCAGTCAGCGCATAAATACTATCCGTTTTTTGTTCATTGTACAGCTTTTTTATATGCTGCGCCACCACATCTGTTTTCATCTCCTGTGGAGTGATTTGAGCAGTGGCGGAAAGACAAATAAGCGAACAGAAAAAAAATATTGAAGCTTTCGATGACGCGTCAGTCATCTTCTTTATTGATAACCGTATCATAGTATTCTTTCATGGTTAGTTTTTTTACAATTTTTCCGGTTTTGTCTATTATATAAGGCACGTCTTTTTTCATTACAACAGCCTTTCCTTGTTTATTAAATTTCACCAGGAATTCAAACTGGGGCTCAATCACCATCTGATCGGCAGCATTGATGAATCCTTTACGAAAATCCCCGTTATAGTACGTCGATACACAGGCTAATCCGTTTGAGAAGTCTTCGCCACTATTGTATTTAATAGGTACTACCACGACTCCCGTGGTGTCAATATATCCCCACTTACCACCTTTCTCCACTAAAGAGAGACCCTCACGAAACCTGTAAGCCACTGTTTGGTACTCGATAGGAACGATTACTTTTCCTGCAGTGTTAATATAGCCCCATTTATCACCTAGTTTCACCGGCGCCTTTCCACCCAGGAACTGATGCAGCCCATCATATTCGAAGGGGATTACTGTCTCGTTTTTCTCATTGATAAATCCCCACTTTTTATTTTTTTTGGCGATTGCTTTCCCTTCTGAAAAAATAAAGATTTCATCATATTCCAGCGGAATGACAATCTCTCCTTTGTTATTAATAAAGCCTGCCTTATTGTTTTTATTTACCCTTGCGAGGCCATGGTTAAAATCGTCTACCCCATCAAAGAATTCTGCAAATTTAGAAGTTCTCCACGGCAGATCCTGGTCTTTTCCCCATGGCAAGCCATTCAGCGCTTTTGTAATTTTACCCGTTTTATCTATAGAAAACATTTTGCCGCTATTGGATATGACGGCCATGCCTTTCTTATTGAAATCAGAAACAATGCTATCAAATTTCGGTGGAATGATTTCCTTACCAGCCCTGTTTACAAATCCCCATTTGCCGTCTCTGTAAACACCTGTCATCCCATTTTCCGTTAACCGCATCATATCATATTTGAGCGGGATTACAATTTTTCCGTTTTTATCCGCCTTGCCCCATTTATTATTTAACAGCACAAAATCCTCATCATATTCATCAGTATCCATCACATAGTCGTACACATTTTTCATAGGCTTGCCGCTTTTATCAAAGTAATAGTGCAGACCGCCCACGAACATTTTTTTACTGCCATCCATCAAAAAGGTGACGGAATCATATTTTACCGGGATAATCTCTTTACCGGTAATATCTATAAACCCCATTTTCTTATTCAGCCAGGCCATTATAAATCCATCGTTGCAGGCATAAAGACTCTCGTATTTAAAAGGAAGGAATTCCATTCCAAAACTGTTGATAAAGCTTTGCTTGTTATTGAGTACAACATTCGCCTTGCCCTTTTCGAACGCCCAGGCCATGTCGTATTTAAGTGGGATGACCACCTTACCTTTTGTATCTACATAGCCATATTTTCCATTGAGTTTTACCGCAGCTAAACCTTCATAGAACAAGTGTACTTCATCGTAGATAACCGGAACAATCTCGTTTTCATTCTTGTCTACAAAACCTGATTTACCTTTAAGTGAAGCTTCCGCTAGGCCATCTATATAAGTAGATACATAGTCGTACTTGCTTGTTTTGACTACCACTGCTTTGGGAGTGACTTTTGTTGAAACTGGTGTCTTTGTTTTGGCTTCTGTGCTCACGGGAACGTAAGAGGGATACCTGTTGGTCTTTCTATCCTCAGCATATCGCTGTTGCCGCCATTTTTCCTGGTCGTCCCGCATTTGGCGGTTGTAGGCTTCTTCTTTTGCCCGGTTAAGATTGGGGCCGGTAAATGAATTATTGTAAGAAGATACATATTGCGCTGTGGCAAGGTTGTAAGAACCTAACAATGTTATTGCCGCAAGCAAGGGTTTCAGAAAAAAAGGGTTGTTCATGAGGTTTTTTAGGTGGAAAAGAATGGTGCAAAGCAAGGGCAATATGGACAGCAATTAATCAGTACAAGATATTGCATTAAAAATTGGCCGCACATAAATAAAAAAAACGAACAATTTCAAAAGGTACCGATTTGAAATTGTTCGTTCATCAAAGTAATTTGACCATTGACCTATTGTCCCAATGAATGAAGTTTACAGCGTTTCCCTCAGCCAGTTGTAAAATTCCTTTTGCCATACCTGGGCGTTTTGTGCATGTAATACCCAGTGGTTTTCTTCCATCATCACTACCAGCTTACTTTTAATACCACGTAGTTGCGCCGCCTGGAAAGCCTGCATCCCTTGTTCCAATGGCACACGATA
This sequence comes from Bacteroidota bacterium, assembly GCA_040386335.1. Classification (GTDB taxonomy): domain Bacteria; phylum Bacteroidota; class Bacteroidia; order Chitinophagales; family Chitinophagaceae; genus JAZKFT01. The sequence continues at coordinate 49,363 of JAZKFT010000014.1, read as the reverse complement.
ATCTTTTGCCCCATGAAGGATCAATATCGGTGTATTCCATTTTGCTACAAAATTGCTGGGGGAAAACTGGTTGTAAGATTTCTGTGCGGCTGCGTTTTTTGTATCCCAATATGGCCCGCCATAATCCCAATCCGGAAACCATAATTCTTCCGTGCTTCCATACATACTGCGGAAATCGAAAATGCCATCGTGGGCTATAAATGTTTTGAAACGCTTATTGTGCATGCTGGCCAGCATAAATGAACTATAACCGCCATAACTGGCACCGACACAACCGAGGCGGGCTTTATCTACAAAAGATTCTTTGCTTACAGCGTCAATCGCACTCAGGTAATCCTGCATGGCTATGCCGCCATGATCCTTACTTATTTGTTCGTTCCATTTGGTGCCATGGCCCGGCATACCGCGGCGGTTCGGAGCCACTACAATATAGCCATTGCTGGCCATCAGCGATAAGTTCCAACGGAAGGAATAGAACTGGGTCAATGCACTTTGCGGACCGCCCTGGCAATATAGCAGGGTAGGGTATTTTTTTGTTTTGTCAAAATTGGGTGGATACACAACCCATACCAACATGTTTTTTCCATCTACAGTTTTTACAAACCTGCGCTCAGTTTTACACATCGCCTGCTGCGCATAGGCATCATCGTTAATATGGGTCAACTGGGTCATGCTCCCGGTGTTGATATCCACAGTATATAGTTCCGCGGCATGATTAAAATCGGTGCGGCTTACCACAAGTGTATTCCCACTTTGGCCTACAATGCCATTGATATCAAAATCCCCTTTAGTGATCTGCGTTACCTGCGGCATCACCATCATCATACCAGGATAGGTGACACTGAATAATTGCAGCGTACCGTTTGTGGCCGCATAAAAGAATATTTTTCCGCCATCGCTGCTCCATTTGTAGCCTTCTACATGTATATCGTCGCGGTCTTTGGTCAGGTTTATTTTACCATTGGTGCTGCTTACCATGATGTCCTGTTTATCAGCTTCGTAACCATCCCTTTTCATTTGCAGCCAGGCCATAGCTCCACCCTGGCTAAATGAAGGTTGCAGATCATAACCTTTATTGTCTGTAGTAAGGTTGGTGGTGCTGCCTGTGGATACATCATAAGCATACAAGTCGGTGTTGGTGCTAATAGCATAGGCGGTGCCAAATTTCTTCTTGGTAGCATACACCACTTTTTTTCCGTCGTTGCTCCATACATAATCCTCGTCGCCTCCATCGGGTTTCAGCGGGCAGTCGTATGGTTCGCCGGCCATAATATCTATTGGGTTTCCATTCATACCTGTTCCCGGGTTTGTGAGAATGATATGGCCGTATTTGCCATCTTCCCACTCATCCCAATGGCGATAATTGAGCTGGTCGTAAATGAGCACATTGCTTTTGCCAAGAGTGGGGTAAAAGTCACTGCCGCTCACTTTTTTCACTTTAACTTCTTCACTGGCGATGTTATATTTTCCATCTGGTGAAAACTTACTGTTGATGAGCAGGCTATCGGCATTGGGCACCCAAACGGCATTTCCGCCACCCACTGGTATCACATATAATTTACTGGTACTCTTATTTTCTTCCACACTGGGGGTACTTACATTATACACCACAAACTTTCCATCTTTTGAAACACCTTTGCCGCTTACCCTGCCAAATTTCCAGAGTTGTTCAGGTGTTAGCAGGTTTTGGGCCTTTACTAATGTTGCTGAAAATAACAAAAGCAACAAGCTGATTTTTTTATACATATCCGGGGTTTGTTTTAAGCGGCTAATGTACTGATAATTTGCACCGGCATGGCATCCGGACAAGGCTGAACTGGGGCGGAGTGATACAGCGATAATCAATTGATGACGCCAGCGCATTGTGTGGGTATACATGGCCGGCTTGTAATGATTTTTGGCGCTGCGTTCCATATAAGTTGCCCCCGGATAAACAAAATATTTTTGAAACCGGGAGATAAAAGCTATACTGAGTGCCTTATATTGGCACCAAAAGCAAGGGTATTCCCATAAAAAACCTTATTACATTGAATCCGACAGCTACTGAAAATTTTGAGAAAGCCGTTTCCTTTTTAGAATCAATTGGCATTGTGGTTCGTTTTTCAAACTTTGATGACACAACTTCATTGCCTGGTATTTCTATTGAGAATGGTACCCTGATTATAAACAAAGAAACATTAAAATTTCCGGGCGACATTTTGCACGAGGCCGGACATATTGCAGTGGTGCCAGCCAGTGACAGACCTACTTTAAGCGATGCAAACATAGACCAACGCAAGGATCGTGCGGCTGAAGAAATGATGGCCATTTCATGGTCGTATGCCGTATGTGTGCATCTGCAGCTGGACCCGGCTTTTGTATTTCATGATGAAGGTTATAAGGGACAGGCCCGCCAGATCATTGATAGTTTTGAGCAGGGGAATTACCTGGCTTTGCCTATGTTGCAATGGGTAGGCATGGCGCTGGAGAAGCGAATTGAATCAGAGCCTGAAAAACCTGTATATCCAATCATGCTGCGATGGTTAAGACAGTAAAATATCTATCGGCTGCAGTCCTTTACATAAACTGCTGACACCTGTCGAGACGGAGTTGCTCGAGTTGATGGTATAATTGAAACGACTTCTCAAGATATGCCGGCACGGGTTCATCTATCATTGTTTCAGCAAACAGGTCTTGTGGGTACTTGCCGTGAAATGGAGCCCGCTGCTGTAGTTGGTCCAGTTCGCTGTCGGAATAGATAATACCGGCGGCTGCTGCTACCCGTTGCGTAATAGTAACCATACCTTCGTTGTAATTGGCAGCAATTGCCAATGGGTCTTTTTCAAATATGTTAATGAAAGCATCGAGATAGGTTTCTATCACCATCGCCATATATTCATCCATTCCACGGCCGTAAATATCATCCCGGCTGAAACCAAAGATTGCCGGTTCCAGAAGCCCGGGAATCGCCTGCATGCCCCGCTTTTTTTGCTGTGAACGGATCACTTCGTCCGGCTTCCTGTATAGCAGCACAATAGGCACGCCAGGATATAATTTTCTAAGATGGGTATAAAAATGGACATGCCAGCTATCAGCCTTAATAAACAGGTATTTTTGTTGATCTGTGCGTTTTGCGCCATAAAACTTCATGGCAGCTTGTACCTGCAACATGGCAAGTTCCATGTTATTGTTACTAAAGCCCCATCGCAATAACTCGTCAATAAAGGGCACTTCCGATAATACAATATGAGCAGGATGCAGTCCAAGTAACTGGGATAACATGGTGGAACCGCAGCGTGAAATATGAAAAATGATGCTGGTAGGAGGGATCGCGTCAATTGACCCGGACCATTGGGTCAACATATCGATATGGCTCAACGTCCGGACCATTTTCGAATTCTCCGGAAGACTATGACATTTCCAGGCGGTATCGTCAAAGAATGGTTCAGTAAATGGAATATCACCGAGGTAAAGCCACCGGCAAGTGATTTCATTGGCCCGGTCTGAAAAATGGTACGGTACCCAATTCTTTAATGCGGCGCTGATATTTTCCATGTTCTAGTAGTATAATAGGGCATTTCTCTGCAAGCTGAATGTATTCAACTATTTGTGTCCAATGCTTTTAGAATAAGTCCAACCGATTCATCCACCGACTGCCGTGCTGTATTGATAATTACTTCGGGATACTTTGGCGGAGAATAAGGAGCCGATATCCCCGTGAATTCCTGAATCTCGCCTTTTACCGCCTTTTGGTACAGCCCTTTGGTATCGCGGCTGATACATACTTCAAGCGGTGTAGCTACGTAGATCTCTTTAAAATTTTTACACATTTTTCTTATCGTATTCCGTGTTTCTTCGTAGGGTGCGATCAACGCGACGACTACGAAATGGCCCTGGGCTTCCAATATCGACGCCATATATCCCACATTAAGATTATGATTTTTTCTTGATTGTTCATCAAACCCGGTTTGTTTAATGGCTTGCCGTATCTCGTCGCCGTCCAAAAACACCGGCTCGATACCTCTCTGCTGAAGCTTTATTATCAGTGCCCTGGCAACTGTTGTTTTGCCGGACCCGCTTAACCCGGTAAAAAATATAACCGCAGGATTTGGAGATCGGCCCGGGCCCTTATGCCACACGGTTGGAAAGGAATTCAGAAGTACCACCTGGAGGATCATATTCACCATGCCAATTAAAAGAGAAAGTAACGGGTTGCCAGTAAATATCCAGGCGGGGAAAAAAGCGATCAATGCAGCACATGCGATAATAATTAACTTCTTTGTTACCGTTTTATTTTGGATCATCCTGAGTTAGCTTTATAATACCCGTAAGTGCTTGATTTCCTATTTTTAGGGCTGCTTCCATTTCATTGGCCATTTGAAGGCCGGTAGGCGTATTCAATTGGCGCAGGTGCGCAATGATTTCCAGTTTAGTATTATAGTCAAAACCGGGCGGTTCTATCTCTTTTTTTATAATTGCCGGCCTTTCAAATATCTCCTTTATCCAGTCATTAACTTTGGCGTCGATCACGAGGTGAATCCTGGCTGCAGCACTTTGATTTTGAATGGAATGTGGCAAATTGAAATTTAAATACCAGCACTCGCCTTCCTGCAAATGTATCCTTTCTTTATCCAGGAAAAATGCTACCGCATTATTTGTGGCAACGGGTATATGGATACGTATGGATCCCTGCTCATAGCAAAGGTCCGCATCCTTATGTTCTTTGATAGACGCACCGGCGTCCAACTTCAGCAGGCGCACTGATAGAAGGGGCATTTTAAATGAAGCAAGCACTTCAGAAAGGTAGGACGCAGGTTTAAGAAAAACGGTGTCCTGGTATTCGGCTGTATCCAGTGGGGATACGAAGATATTGTCAGCTATACCGCCCACGCTCCGTAACGGGATCGCACTCCAATTGCCTTCATAGTGTAACTTTTGATAGTGCAGCTGCCAGTAATTTAATCCTAGTTCATTTACTTCATCCTGCAACAGGGCCGCGTCAAAATGAAAGGGCAGCCGGATATACTTGATAACGGTCATTTAATAAATGGCTAAGCTGCACTGATACCTTTGTAGAGTTTCGTGGCGAGGTGGATCAATTTCTTGTTGCCATTTTCATCCATCCCGATTTCTAATTTAGCACAAGGCGCAGTACTACTACTGGAAGACTGAATGATAACTTCATGCTTAAGGCTATTAGGCATGGTGATTGTCTTAGGCGAAAAATTACTGCCATGCCCATTGAGAATAATATCAATATTCCGGGACTCGTTAGCAAGTGAAAGGTCGTCAGGAGCATTTTTAAGTTGGTGACCCAGTTGGGAAATACAAACAACAAGCTGGCAATTCTTTTCTGTCTTTAAAAAATTGGCTAAATATTCAGATTGCTTAATTACGTCTTCGTTTGACGGGCGGGCATAAATAATGCCCATTTTAATTTTCCCTTTGGAGAGGATCTTGTATTCCTGCTCAATTGAGTTGACGGCCACTGCAGAAGTATCGACTTTAATTGCATCCGGCATGTCATTGCCAGTGGTTAGCAATACAGTATGAGGAGCTTCCGATTGGACTTTTTTCATGTAGTTCAGTATATCCGCCTTCGTAGTATTGTCTGTTACTGAACTGTGCAAAATAACCAGGTGGTTTGTATATTTTGAAAAAACAGGACCGCTATTTCCCGAAAAACTGGTGGTCAATCCGGCAAAAGCTTTTAAGTGCTGAGCGGCAAGTAATGCGGTTGCGGCAAATGCACCTTCCCTTACAAACTGTCTCCTGGATTTCATAAATGAATATTTATTGGTAGCTAAGGAATCAAATGAATACCATGAATGTTTGCTAAACTATAAACTTTTTTTCTTAAAAAATATATTTTTTGTCAGATTATTAACAGTATTTTTAAAGGGCCTTTTTTCAAAATAAAACAAAAATCTATGGAAGGATATTTAGCAGAAATCAGGATGTTCGGCGGCAACTTTGCGCCACGTGGCTGGGCTTTTTGTGCCGGCCAGATTATGTCTATTGCACAAAACACAGCGCTTTTTGCACTATTAGGTACCACCTATGGAGGCAATGGGCAAACAACATTTGCCTTGCCGGACCTTCGTTCCCGATCATCGGTTGGAACCGGTAGCGGCCCCGGATTGCCGAGCATAGATCTTGGAGAACAGGCCGGATCTGCAACAGAGACCCTGTTGATTTCCAATTTACCAGCCCACAATCACACATTAGCCGTTAATAACAACACTACCGGTATGGCTGCGGACGCATCGGGTAATTACCTCAATGCCAAAACAGAATCGGCTGAATCCGTTGTTGCCGGTGCTGCCTCTGCTCCTGCCAATCTAAATGCTGCTTCCCTTAGCATTGCCGGGGGTAGCCAACCATTTAATAACCGGCAGCCATACCTGGGCATGAATTTTATTGTTTGCATGGAAGGCATCTTCCCCTCGCGGAACTAAATAATAAATACCGCCATAGGCATTGTTGTTAATCAATTTCTTTTTTACATTTTAAAATAAAATTTATGGAAGGATACATTGCTGAAATAAGAATGTTTGCAGGCAATTTTGCTCCAAGAAACTGGGCTTTCTGCCAGGGGCAAATAATGTCTATTGCCCAAAACACCGCATTATTTTCACTCCTGGGTACTACCTATGGCGGAAACGGGCAGACTACGTTTGCCTTGCCTGACTTCAGGGGAAGGGTAGCTGTAGGTACCGGACAAGGGCCAGGTTTGTCAAATGTAACCCTGGGAGAAGTATCCGGGTCACCCACGACCACCATTAATATAAACAATATGCCTGCTCACAACCACATCCTGACGGTGAATAACAACGTAACCGGAATGGCGGCAACCGGGGCAGGCGGTTACCTAAATAGTAAAACCGAAAGCGGGGAGTCTGTGGCAGCAAGCGGCCTTTCGGCTGCTGCAACGCTGAACACAGGTTCCGTAGGTATTGCAGGTGGTAGCCAGCCTTTTAATAATATGCAACCCTACCTTGGTATGAACCATATCATATGCCTTTTCGGAATATTTCCAAGCCGGAATTAGAAGGTGTGAGATATTAAATACAAGATTTTCGAATTGCCAAAACAAGCATGCCTGTGAAAGTTGGTATTATTTCCATTGTAGAATTATCCATCCCGCTTTTACAGTATTTACAGTCTATAAAAATTGAAATTGTTTTGTACATCGGGTCCTATTCTTCCGATACAAGTATTAGTTCTTTGATTTCATTTTGTAATGCTTCCCGGATAGACTATGAGCTGGAAGAAAACCCGGAACAATTGTTTTCATGGTTTGAAAAGCATCAGCCGGACTATTGTTTTGTTTTGGGCTATAAAAAAAGAATTGATGTTGGCCGGCTAACTGCATTCCGGGAAAGACTTTTTAATATTCATCCCGGAAAATTGCCGCAATACAGGGGGGCAAGCCCTATTTTCTGGCAAATAAAAAATGGTGAGCCAGTCCTCGGTATCGCGATTCACTTTATGAATGAGCAATATGATGCCGGAGAAATAGTGTGGAGCAGGGAGATAGCTAATGAGGCCCATTATTCGTCGGGGTTTGTAGAGTATATTTTCTCTAATCTCCTCGTTGAAGGCGTGCATTATATCCTTCAATCCGGTTCAGCGACCGGTGGGCAGTTGAGAAAAAATGTACAACAGGATGAAACGAAAGCGGTCACTTACAAAAAGCCAACGTTGCCTGATGTATTGATTAACTGGCAAACAATGAATGCAAACCAAATTGTGAATTTAACACGAGCATGCAATCCCTGGAATAAGGGGGCCATAACTGTCTATAATGGAATGGAAGTTAAGGTCATTGACGCCGAAGCATTGGATATCACGACAGATGCCTTGCAAGGCGTCATCCTGGAAATGAACAACGGTATTAGGGTGGCCTGCGCGGAGAAAACCTGTTTAAAAATAAATCACCTCAATATCAACGGAATATACGTCCCTGCAAGATTTGGCCACCAGTTTGGATTTACACCAGGGCAGTATTTCCTGAATTCCTGAAAAGAAAACTGTCGTAATATAAATTATAATTTATCAACCGGTTTTATCAATACTCTTTCCATGAAAAAAAGATATTTACCCCAGGTATCCGCCATATTAAATCGTGGGAATCATTACGGTTTATTGCTTGCTTCTCTGACGATACTCTCACTGTTTTGTGCGAGAGTCAGCAGCGCCCAAAAAGCGTTTTGGCTTGAATCAATCAATAATAATGTCAAACAGATTAGTGTGGCTTCAGTACCAGTTGCGGCGAGTGGCGCCACAACCCTTGCAACACCCAATATTCCTCTGTACATTTTTGAAGATGAACGGAATGGACTCGTTTATTGGTCCGACGCAGGTACAGGTACCATTAAAAGAGTAAGTACTTCCGGCGGCGCGGTTACCAACGTGGTCACAGGAATAACAGGAACAGGCGTTTATCCAAGAGGTATTTACGTTGATGTTACGGCTAATACGCTTTACTGGGCTGAGACAGCCCCCGGACTGACGGATGTGATAAAAAAAGTAAATATTGCCGGTGGTCTGCCAAAAAGTGCATCTACCGGAAACTCTGTTGTGACAGCCATTGATATTGTTCGCGGCATAACTGTGGACACTACTGCAAATACGGTTTACTATGCAGATGCTGGCGCTGGAGGATCGGGTACCGGTATATACAGGGCTGGTACCGTCGGGGCACCAACCACTGAAGCTACTTCAACCAAGGTCGCCGTAGTCACCGCCGGAGCCCAACCCAATTCCCTCTTTTTAGACCGGATTGGCAACCTTATTTATTGGTGCGAATTTACAGCGACAGGCAAGATCCAACGGGCCACTACAAATGGCACTCTTCCCGCAGACGTGGTTAATGTGTATACAGGTATAAATTCTATAAGAGGCATATCAGCAGACCTGAATGCGAATACCGTTTATTGGACGGAATACCCGTCGCTGCTGATCAAAAAAGCAGGTCTTTCAACCATTCCAATTGCATCAACAACCAATGTCGTTACAGGATTGTTGTATTTGCCAAGAAATGTCCAGATCGTTCCAGGCAGTACTTGTGTAAATGTAGGTATTGGAAGCGCTACAGCCGGTACTAGTCCCATCTGTAGCAATGCCACTACTACGCTTACAGCCAACCTGGTGACAGGCACCAATGCAGTAGTCACCTGGTGGACCGGTCCTGGTGGCACTGGTACCAACCTGGGTACCGGGCTTACATTGACCCTCAGGCCTCCCGGCACTTATTACGCAAGGGTGACCGGTGATTGTGGAACGCCTGTAGAAGCTTCCGTAACGGTTGCCAGCAAAACAGATGTCGGAATTGGGAGCGCAACTGCTGGTACCAGCCCAATTTGCAGCAATGCCACAACTACGCTTACAGCCAACCTGGTGACGGGCACCAATGCAGTAGTCACCTGGTGGAGCGGTCCTGGCGGCACTGGCACCAACCTGGGTACCGGGCTTACATTAACCAACAGGCCTCCGGGAACTTATTATGCAAGGGTAACGGGTGACTGCGGAACGCCTGTAGAAGCTTCTGTAACGGTTGCCAGCAAAATAAATGTCGGAATTGGAAGCGCAACTGCTGGCACCAGCCCGATTTGCAGCAATGCCACAACTACGCTTACAGCCAACCTGGTAACGGGTACCAATGCCGTAGTTACCTGGTGGACCGGCCCTGGCGGCACTGGCACCAACATGGGTACCGGGCTTACATTGACCAACAGGCCTCCCGGCACTTATTATGCAAGGGTGACCGGTGATTGCGGAACGCCTGTAGAAGCTTCCGTGACGGTTGCCAGCAAAATAGTTGTCGGAATCGGAAGTGCAACAGCTGGCACCAGCCCAATTTGCAGCAATGCCACAACTACGCTTACAGCTAACCTGGTGACCGGTACCAATGCCGTAGTTACCTGGTGGACTGGCACTGGTGGCACTGGCACCAACCTGGGTACCGGGCTTACATTAACCAACAGACCTCCCGGCACTTATTATGCAAGGGTGACCGGTGATTGCGGAACGCCTGTAGAAGCATCCGTGACGGTTGCCAGCAAAATAGATGTCGGAATCGGAAGCGCAACAGCTGGCACCAGCCCAATTTGCAGCAATGCCACAACTACGCTTACAGCCAACCTGGTGACCGGTACCAATGCCGTAGTTACCTGGTGGACCGGCACTGGTGGCACTGGCACGAACCTGGGTACCGGGCTTACATTAACCAACAGACCTCCCGGAACTTTTTATGCACGGGTAACCGGTGATTGCGGAACGCCTGAAGAAGCTTCGGTAACGGTTGCCGGCAAAATAAATGTTGGTATCGGAAACGTAACCGCCATCAACAATCCAATATGTCCAGCTGCTACAACTACAATTACTTCCAATGGCGTGACAGGCACCAATGCCGTACTTACCTGGTGGACTGGCCCTGGCGGCACTGGCACTAACTTAGGAAGCAGTCCTTCGCTGGTAGTCGGAATTGGAACCTACTACGCGAGGGTTACAGGCGACTGCGGCGCACCTGCAGAAGCAAGCATCACTATCAATCCTGTTCCTCCACCTGTCTGTGGCTCCCTGACTAACCGGATCTATGTGGACATCAATAATTGTGCACCAGGTAATGGGTCATCGTGGAACTGCTCCGTCAACCAGCTGCGCGACGCCATAGTTATGGCCAACTCCAACCCGGCTATTAAATCTATCTGGGTGGCTGATGGGATTTATAAACCTACCGGTGGTAATGACCGTACTGCGGTAATGGCTACTACGCGTGCCGACCTGGTTATCCTGGGTGGCTTTGCTGGCGGTGAATTGAATGCTTCAGATGCTAACCCAGCGCTAAACCCAACCATTATCAGCGGCGACATTGGCGTAGCCAATGATATGGCCGATAATAGTTATCGCCTGTTTAATATTGGAGGCAGCCCTGTTTCATCCAATGCACTGTTGATCGAAGGTTTTATTTTTGAAAGAGGAAACGCCAATGCACCAGGTGACGGCGACAAGAGTGTAGGCGCAGCCATACTTTCTTATGGCATACCGGCCGGCACACCGGTGCAAATCAGGCGCTGCACCTTCCGCAATAATTTTGGAACAGCAACAGGTGCCATCTTCCTGATGAATTCCAACATCGCTTTTGATGGGTGTCGTTTTGCAACCAACAATACGAATGGATCGGGTGGAGCAGTATTGGTATTCCAGGCGTCGCCTACGTTCAATAATTGCGTGTTTGCAGGCAATACTGCTGCAGTCAGTGCCGGTGCGTTTTATGGCAACTACGGTACTGCCGCTTTTACCAAATGCGTGTTTACAGGCAATAGTGCCGGAACCGGCGGTGCGGTATTCCAGAACAGGTACACTGCTGGCGTTAGTAATTGTGTATTTAATGGCAATGCAAGTATATCTGGTGGCGGAGCCATGTATTTACACAACACAAGCATTGGCAATATCTTGAACAACACCTTTTACGGGAACTCAGCTGTGACCAGTGGTGGTGCGTTGTTGTTGGCGGTAGCCAATTCGTCAGTGATAGCATTCAATAATATTTTCTATAAGAATACAGCTGCCGGCTCGCCTATCGGTGCAGGTTCAGACATCACAAACTTTACCAGCGGGTCGAATGTGTATGCTAATAACATTCTCCAGGCGGGAAGCCTGGTGCCTGCCGACAATGGCACCGGCATTCGAAACAATCAACGTGGGGTAGATCCATTATTTGTTAATGGGAGCAACCCGGTTGGCGCCGACGTTACGTGGAGCACACCGGATGACGGCTTGCAATTACAGAGTTGCGTGGCAGCAAATTGTGGGCCTGCTATCAATACGGGTGATAACACACCATTAAATGCTACGGGCGTTACGACAGACATTAGGAATAATACCCGTATTATATGCTCGATAGTAGACCTTGGTGCATATGAAAACCAGGACTGCGTACTTCCGCCAATCAGTGATAACAGTAGTTTGTTAACTCATCAGCAGTTAAAGACAAATGATATCCTTCTCGCGGTGGTTGCCAATCCGTTTAAGGATGATCTGCAAATTCGGTTTTCAAGCACCGGGCAATGCAGTATTGGTGTGTTGAGTTCTTCTGGTAAAACTGTATGGCAGTCGGGAAAACTGGCGCCAGGTATTATCCGTATCAACAGTTCATCCTGGAGTAGTGGTATATACCATGTGGTTTTGTTAGCTGCAGATGGTAAAAGGGTAAATCTTAAAGTGGTTAAATTGTAGCAATAGAGTGATAGCCTAAATGTATGTGCCCGGCCATTGGCCGGGCTTTTTTATCCGGATCTGTCCAAACATGTGCTATAGGCAGGCTGATTATTTATATCCAAACGCCACAGGTTTGCCTGATGTAGTTTTTCACTAGCCAATTTATTATTGGTACAGATGAGGTAAGCTGGCTCTCTGTATAACTACAAAAGCCGAAGCGGTTTCTGAAGCCTGCCAGGATATCTATGTGGCTGACTTTATTTTTTTTTGAACGCATTGACTCCCTCATCGCTACCAGGTTACGGAGATCATCCATAATCCAATACACTATCTCGTCCTGGTAAATTCACTGGGCTGGGCAACTGAAGCAGGATCGTTGAGATAGGATAAATGAACGCTTGCAGGAGTAATTTCTAAATTCTAAACGTTTGGAATTAGATGCATCCTCCGGCAATATCCTGCAAACTATTGCATGGTGAAAATCACAACATTTCTCATTTATATTGCACCCTTATTTTCAAAAAGAAAAATCAGACAAAATATGTGTGGAATTGTTGGATATACAGGACCAAGAGAGGCTTACCCGATCATTTTGAAAGGTCTAAAACGGCTGGAATACCGCGGATACGATAGCGCCGGCGTAGCATTGCTTAACGACGGATTGAAAGTGTACAAGAAAAAAGGCAAAGTGGCCGACCTGGAAGAGAGCCTTGTAGGCCAAAACCTGCATGGCCATATCGGCATTGGCCATACCCGCTGGGCTACGCACGGCGAACCCAGCGATATGAATGCCCACCCTCACCAAAGTAACAATGGCAGCCTGGCCATGATACACAATGGCATCATAGAAAACTACGCCCTTATCAAAGAAGAATTACTTCGCAAGGGCTATGTTTTTAGCAGCGATACAGACACTGAAGTATTGCTGAATTTTATTGAGGATATACAAAAGAACAACGATGGCAGCCTCGAAGAAGCATTACGGATTGCCCTTAAAAGAATTGTGGGAGCCTATTGCATTTTGCTCATCGATAAAAACGACCCGGAAACGATTATTGCCGCCCGTAAAGGGTCACCGCTGGTTATTGGTATTGGCAAAAACAGGGACGAGCATTTCCTGGCATCTGATGCTTCCCCTATTATTGAGTACACCCGGGAAGTGGTGTATGTAAATGATTATGAAATAGCTATTGTTCGCCCGGGCGAATTGATCTTAAAAAATCTTGGTAATGAAAAGCAAACGCCATTCATCACCGAATTGGATATGGAACTGGCCAAGATAGAAAAAGGCGGGTACGACCATTTTATGCTCAAGGAAATTCATGAGCAGCCTGATACCATTTACGACTGTCTCCGCGGCCGTTTACATGCTACCGCCGGAACCATTAATATGGCTGGAGTAGAGGGTCACATGGATGCATTGACCAAAGCCCAGCGCATCGTAATTGTTGCTTGCGGAACCAGCTGGCATGCGGGTCTTATAGCCGAATACTGGATAGAAACATTATGTCGTATACCAGTAGAAGTAGAATATGCATCCGAGTTCCGGTATCGCAACCCGGTCATTACCAAAGGCGATGTGATCATAGCCATCAGCCAAAGCGGCGAAACAGCCGATACCCTGGTGGCGCTGGACAACGCAAAGGAAAAGGGTGCCTTCATTTTTGGCGTGGTAAACGCGGTGGGCAGCAGTATTGCCCGTATGAGCCATGCAGGTGCGTACACGCATGCCGGACCTGAAATTGGTGTGGCCTCTACCAAGGCATTTACCGGTCAGCTGGCAGTGCTGGCTATGATCGCTTTAAAGATCGGGTATGCCAAAGGCACTATCGAAAAGGACTACTATATGAACTTGCTAAGGGACCTGGAAGCTATTCCCGACAAGGTAAAAGAGATCCTAAAAGACACTTCCAATATTGAAAGGATCGCTATGAAATATAAGGATGCCCGTGACTTTCTGTACCTGGGCCGAGGCTACAATTTCCCCGTTGCGCTGGAAGGTGCATTAAAGCTGAAGGAAATTTCCTACATACATGCGGAAGGTTATCCCGCAGCCGAAATGAAGCATGGTCCTATCGCATTGGTAACTGAAGAACTGCCGGTGGTTTTTGTGGCCACCAAAGATGCTTTTTACGAAAAAATTGTAAGCAATGTGCAGGAGATAAAAGCGCGTCGTGGTAAAGTGATCTGTGTGGCCACCCAAGGCGATACTATCATTCCCGGCATGGCGGATGATGTAATGTTCGTACCCGATGCCGATGAAATATTCGGCCCGTTGTTAAGCACTATCCCTATGCAATTGCTGAGTTACTATATTGGCATTGCCAAAGGAATAAATGTGGATATGCCAAGGAACCTGGCTAAAAGTGTTACGGTGGAATAAAAATAATATTTCCGGTATTGCGGTCCCGGACGTCCGGGATTGCCCGTCGTGGCAATCCCCAGGAATTTAGTTAGCGTGGTTGAATTAAACATTACACACGTTGATTAATAGCAGGGGCTTGCCACGGGCAATCCCGGACGTCCGGGACTCGCAATGACGCCTGATTTATTGACCAATGACCTAATGACCATTGCCCAAAACTGCCTATGAACAATATCAAAAAACTCCCCCTTCAAACCTTAGGCTACAATTTTATTGAGCCACAGTATTTGCCGGAAGGCCAGGATGAATATTATCTCCGCAACTATCAAAATAAAAACGGGATCAGTTATCGCCAGTTAACTGCTTATGAAATTGAGGTACTGGTGCGTAACCGCAATACGAGCGATAACTGGAACAATATTCTTGTAAGTGATGCCTTTAACCCCGAACTGGTTAAAAACTGTAAGTTCTACGGATTGGTGCGTATTGGTAAACTGGAACCATACTTTCTTGAATTCAGCCGGCTGAAAGCTCCTGTGGGTCTCTACAATAGCACGATTATCAGTTGCGATTTTGGTGACAATGTGGTGATAGATAATGTGAATTACTTAAGCCATTATATCATTGGCAGCGAAGCGATGATCATCAATGTAAATGAACTGCTGACTACGCCCACTTCCAAATTTGGTAACGGGGTGATCAAAGATGGTGAGCCTGAATCGGTGAGGATCTGGATGGAATTGTGTAATGAAAATGCCGGCCGTAGCGTGATCCCCTTTAACGGCATGCTGCCCGGCGATGCCTGGCTCTGGAGCAAATACAGGGACAATGCCAGGCTGCTGGAACAATTCAAAACCTTTACTGAAAAGAAGTTTGACAAACTCCGTGGCTATTATGGGAAAATAGGCGACCGCACGGTGATAAAAAATTGTAAGATCATTAAAGATGTATGGATTGGCAGCGATGCTTACCTGAAGGGGGCCAACAAAATAAAAAATGTTTGGATCAACTCGTCACCAACAGCGCAAAGCCAGATAGGTGAGGGCTGCGAAATAGTGAACGGCATTATAGGGTATGCTTGCAGGGTTTTCTATGGGGTGAAGGCCGTCCGTTTTGTGATGGCCGATAATTCGCAGCTTAAATACGGCGCCCGCCTGATTAATTCTTACCTGGGGAATAATTCCACTATCTCCTGTTGCGAAGTACTGAACAGCCTTATTTTTCCCTCGCATGAACAGCACCACAATAACTCTTTTTTATGTGCAGCTGTGGTGATGGGTCAAAGCAATATTGCAGCGGGTGCCACCATTGGCAGCAACCATAACAGCCGCGCTGCAGATGGTGAAATTGTAGCTGGCCGGGGCTTCTGGCCGGGACTTTGTATTAGCCTCAAACACAATAGCAGGTTTGCGAGTTTTACTATTTTGGCGAAAGGCGATTACCCGGCCGAACTAGATATATCCATACCGTTTTCGCTGGTGAGTAACGATGTAGCCAACGACACCCTGGTGGTAATGCCGGCCTATTGGTTTATGTACAATATGTACGCCCTGGCACGAAACGCCTGGAAATACGCCGACCGGGATCACCGGCCAGACAAAGACCAGGTCCTGGAATTTGACTACCTGGCGCCTGATACCATCAACGAAATGTTTGAAACCCTGCGATTCCTGGAATTGTCTACTGGCCGGGCCTATATCAAAAAAGAAAGAACCGGCAGTTTTACTGATGTTGAAGCGACAACGATAGGCAGGCAATTGCTGGAAGGGCAGAAAACGATCATTGATGAACTAGAGATATTGGCAAGCGGTTTTGAAAACAGCAAAAGAAAAGTACTGATTGTAAAGCCGCTCCAGGCTTATTTCTTATTCAAAGAGCTGATTGCCTTTTACGGTATTACTCAAACGATTGAATGGATGAAACGCAACAGCATCACTAAACACAGCGCCCTGATACAACAGTTGCCAAAAACATTTAAGCGTAACGAATGGACCAATATTGGTGGACAGTTAATGCCTAAGGACACGTTGCAGAAATTCATAGAAAAAATAGAACTGGACAAAATAAACAGCTGGGACGGCGTCCATAAATTCTATAGCCAGCAAGGTGATGCCTACGACCAGCAAAAGTTGCAACACGCTCTTGCCAGCTTGCAGGAAATAACTGGTAAAAAACTGCGGCAATTGGATAAAAGCAGCTGGTCACAACTTTTGCAGCAAGCCATTCCTACCCGCGAATGGATGACCAAAGGCATACACGACAGCCGTGCCAAAGATTACGCCAGCCCGTTTAGAAAAATGGTGTACGACACCAATGAAGAGATGGACAATGTGATGGGCAAACTGAGTGATAACAGTTTTATCAAGCAGGAGAATGCGGGTTTAAAGGCGTTTAAGGAAAGGGTAGGGGCATTGGTGAAAGGGTTGTAGAATGGGTATCAATAGTGCTGATAAGTTTCTCTTCCGGTTGCTCCAGCGATATGGCTTTGTAAAGTATGATGATCAACATAAAAATTGTGTACTAAGCAAATGGGTATTCTTAAAAATATTTTTGGAAAAAAAGACAAACCAGTAAAGTCTTATTCTGATTTCTGGGCTTGGTTTCAGAAAAATGAAAAGGACTTTTTCGATGTGATAAAGCAGAAAGACCGTACCAAAATCGAGAAAGGTTTTTTTGATAAATTGTCACCTAAGCTTGAAGAACTTAAAGATGGATATTTCTTTCTAACAGGTATGTACGATGACAATACCGTTGAATTAGTTCTTACGGCTGAAGGAAACACCAGGAATATTGTTTTTGTAGAAGAAATTGTACTGGCAGCACCCATGATGGAGGGATGGAAATTTACCGCCTTAAAACCGGCATTAGGTATAGACGATGTAAATATTGAAATGGCAGGATACAAATTCAATGGTGAAAACATTAGTTTTTACGCAAATGAACTTCCTGAATATCCAGACGAGATCGATATCACTATTGTGCATAATGATTTTACGAAAGACAATGAATCTAAGATATCAAATGGAGTCTACATCTTTCTTGACAACTATTTGGGAGAACTTGATTTTGTTACAACTATTGACAACCTTACGATTGTTGGGAAAAAAGAGGCAAAAAAGGATCTCATTGCCATTACTAAACTTAAAGACTTTTTGAATTGGCGTCAAAAGGAATTTATCGAAAAGTATGATGGAGTTGGATATAACACTGAAAAGGATAGTCATAGTATACTTGAGGCCGAACTTGAAAATGGCAACGCTTTGCTGGCTGTGATTAACACCGAATTGTTGAATTGGGATAGCAAAGCCTCACATCCATGGGTTTTGCGGGTTGAAATAAAATATGATGGAAGCAAAAACAATGGCATGCCAGATGAAAGGGCATATAATCTGCTTGGTAAAATCCAGGAGGAAATAGAGCACGAACTCAAAGATGTTGACGGGTATCTAAACATAGGACGACAAACCGCAAATGGAGTCAGGGAAATTTATTTTGCATGTAAGGAGTTTCGTAAACCTTCAAAAGTCCTTTATCAAATTCAGCAAAAACATGCCGCCTCCTTGGGAATTGAATATGAAATATACAAGGACAAATATTGGCAGTCATTTAAAAGATTTAGCACCAATTAGTCCCGGTTCATGCCCCTTCAAATTAGAGGATGGGCTTCCCACTTTGCCTGTCATACTGCAGTGTTAGTTTACGATCGGTACCCACATAGAGTGCATGGGTGTAACCATAGAGCCTTGGTGGGAAATACTCGTAATCGCAATTTTAACCGAAGGTCCAAATCCCGGAAAATATTGGAGTGTTTTAAAAACAATTTTAAAAACTGAGGAAAGTCAGTTGACTACAAATTGTAGTCAACTGAAAATGCATGCTATATATGGAAAGAATTACTTCCCATTGAAGAATTGATTTAAACTTCCCACTGACTTTTTTGGCATAACCGTTACTTATTTTAAGCCATAGAACATAACGGTGCCATAAACCAACATATATCCAATATAAGGTTGGTCGTCTGTACGGTAATATACACTATACGAAACAGGTTTATTGTTGGTATAATTAACAGTAGAATAAATAGAAATCAGCCTTGCATCATCACTAACCGCCTCACCTTTATAACTCACAGAAGGCACAGCTATAATTTTATTATACCTGTTTGCTATTGTAGTGTTAAAGATTAACTTGCCTCCAACTGTAGCATTAATGGTCGTATTATTTGCATCCGAACTATTTGTAATACTTGATACTAAATTTCCGTACAGATTAGTTCCGCTTTTAAAAAAGTCATCCAGGGCTGGAGGTGCGGGCCTATCCACACCAATTTCAAACTCGTAAATACCAATTGGTACTAAATCCATATTTGGAGTGGTACCGCCACCATTGCTCATAACTGATTCAAGTCCTAAGAAGACGGTATCCTGAAACTCTACATTATTATAAAACTTTGCGGACGAAAAAGCAGAGAGCTTGTCGTAAATACTTACTTCGCCATTAAATAATGAGAGGTCACTAACTGTAATCCCTGCATTAGCAGTAATTTTTCCATTAAAGGCTGTACTCCCATTTTTTCTTACCCTTATTGCATTTTGGCGTACTTGCTGATAAGTGGTTATCCCACCTATCACTACCGTATCTACATACCCGTTTCCTATTACAAAGAGATCTTCTGTATCAATCCAATTTGCCGGGTCGCCACTGGTGTTTGCTAACCTGCCTATTACAAAACTCCCTACAGCATCCGCTTCGTTCGAGATACCAAAAACTGCACTGGCATTGCCAATAGCACTATTACTACTCCCTCCCGCAAAGCTATTTGAACCCACTGCCTTAGCCGAATTAAAAGCTGCACTATACCTTCCGGTATTTGCTTCGTCCCAGCTATCACCGATGGCAAGACCTGCCCTAAATGCAGCTTTATTGGGGTACCACATCATCCGCGTACCTACACCAGTTACAGGCGGTCTTCCTGCTGTGGCAGGCAAATTGGTTGGTCCGGTAAATACAACAGCACTGTCGGCAACATGTAACCTCGCCTTTGGCAATGTTATACCAATACCTACATTTTGTGCGTGGGCTGTACTTGTAAAAGCAAGGAGTGGGATGAGAAGTTTTTTCATCATTGTAGGTTTTTAATTTTAGTTTTTCAAAACTAGCCGCACGTAAATAGATTTACCATACCACAATGGGTGATTTTAAGATCGGCAAACTCCATCATTTTAAAGGTTTTTACCTTCTGCGAAACCTGGTTAGGCTTGTTTTATAAATTCCCACTAATAATGATATTGCATAAAGTCACCCAATGAGGTATGGATTTAAATTGCCCTCTATTTTTTTTACACCGGTATTTAAATTTCTGTTGTGGTCTATGATAATTGGGAACCCTGTTCATAACCTTTATGACTCCAACAAAAAGGGTGGCTGGTATTGCGGATGTAACAGCAGCTCAAACTCACAAATAATTTGCGTACCCGGGAACGCGCTAAAAGTTGAGGGAAATGAAATCGTTACAAATGGTAACGCTTTTGAAAATGCAGGCACCTGGTTGTAAAATGTGAATGACAGATATAGCCGATACCGGGCAAATCTTCCGTCTCATCCAGGTAACACCGTATCTCCAGGCGGAACCATATCATCTAAAGGCCAGGCTGTAAAAGGAAGGAAGTGAGTTGTCCGAAAAAATCGGACAACTTTAAATTAAGTCTCCGGATGCAAAAGGTTATAAAACCGACGTCGCCAATACGCAACACTTCCGCCTCATTCAATCCATACAATTGCCATAAAAACCTGGCGGATAATCATCTTCATCCTTATAATGGTAGTCATTTTTTGTGCATACTTTTCTGTGCAAAAAAATATACACAGAAAAATGTGCACAAATTGATTCACGATTTAAAAACTCATTCAAATTGCATTTATTCAATGATGCCAGGAAAATTGTGCGTAACCGTCCCGGGTTTCTGTTTTTTATCATTTTTATTGCATTAATAAGCTTTCAGCGCGGCAACTACGCTTCAAATTTAGCAGTAGCATCTACAATGTGTTTGCAAGTGTAGGTTTTTGTAAACATATTCAAAATCAATATTTAAACTGTCTGTTTTGTAATGTCATGCACATTGATGTTTATCTTGAATAAAAGCAACGCATATTCTCTAAATTTCCGGTCTGTTTATTACCGGAATCATAATTGATGCGTTACTTTGTAGCAACAATTGATTGCCACATGAAACTGCCATTTTTCTTCGTGATATGGGGTGTATCCTGTCATTTATCAGCTTTTAGCCAACAGGACGTAAGCGATGCACTACGAACAGGGACCAACGATGAAATTAACTGGAGCCTGTTACCAGATGACGAAAATAATCCCATTGTAAAAACAGATGCACTAAGAGGCAGCAGCGGAATCCTCGTTGAAAAGAGAACTAAAACCACAGGCGTTTATTGGGGTCTTTCCGAAAGCAAGGACACTTTGTTTGCCAGTCATTACCGGCGCCAGAAGTTACATGGCAATTGGCAGAGCTGGAATGCCAACAGGCGGCTGGTTGATTCCGGCAGACTAGAAAAGAATTTGCCTGACGGCGAATGGAAAAGCTGGTATGCAAATGGCCAACTGAGAACAGTAAGAACCTACAATGCCTACAAACTGATGATGCTGCAAAACGATATCAGGCATCATAATCCAAAAACGAGCCTGCATACACTGGCCCTGCTGGAACAACAGCATCCGGGCAGTTATAAATATTATACACATCCTTCTTATTCATTTACCAATTATTTGCCAGCCGGGTTTAAAAACAAACTGCCAGTTACTTCACTAACCGAAAGAAGCTTACACAACCGGGATGCAGAATCGAACTATCTGCCTCCATTTAATCAATGTCTCCAGGAGGGCCTGTACATGAATTATTTTGCAAATGGCGAATTAAAGGACTCCGGTTATTACCACAACGGTTTACGGAATGGCATGTGGGTAGAAGCATTGCAAAATGGAAATGTGCTTTCAAAAGGTGCTTACCACAATGGAAAAAGAACACATAGTTGGTCGTACCACGATCGTAATGGAAGGCTCCTGGGTTTAAAATTTTATAACAAGCATGGACGGGAGATCAGTAGTAAAAAATATGACTGACTATGAGGGTCGGTGATTATACTGGTGTTGCCGTTACTTCTTCATCAGCTTATCCAACTGTTTCTTGTCTATCTGTTTACCGGCAGGTTTCTTTGGGGTCGTGTTTTTATTCAGCTGCCATGCTATAGTAAACCGGTAATTCTTCGTTCTTGTGCTGTTAAAGCTTTCGAGTGCGAAGTTGGTGCCATAAGTATAAGTGCGCAACTGCGCGGTTCGGAAAGGATCGGCCACGTTAAAACCTAACACCAGCCTTCGATTGATGAATTTATGCTGTATGCCAAAGTTCATGGTTAGGTTGCTTCGGCTGCGCCCTTGCGGGTCGGCAAAACTGCTGTATCTGAAATTGCCATCCATCGTAAATACATTGCTGAACAGCACATTGTAATTGAGCGATGTATAAAATGACCCACCATCACGGTACTTGTAGAGCAACTTTTGTTTTTCACCATACTGGTTATAAGTATAACCGGTGCTGGCGTTTAGTCTAAATGCTTTGGAGAATGTATAGCCACCCCAGATACTGGCTTCATACTCCTGCCGGTTATCAATATTCTGGTAAGTAACATTTGTTTTTCCATCGGCCTGCAAACTGCGGATCGTGTTGAAAATATCCTTGATATTGTTGTAACCAACCGATCCGTTTACATAATATTTACCCTTGGTAAGGGTGTAGTTCAGATCGAAATTATGGGCCACTGATGGGTTTAGGCCTGGGTTGCCAAAACGAAGATTGTAGGGATCGTTGTAATCCACAGCGGGGTTCAGTTCACCAATGCCCGGGCGGCGGATAGACTTCCGGTAAATGAAACTCACATTGTTGCTGTTCTTAAAATCCTGGCGAAGTGTAAGTGAGGGGAGGAGGTTCCAATAACTGTTGTCGCTGTTGGTAAAATTGGATTTGTAAGTAAAGGCAAAATCTGTTTCCTCAGCCTGGAGGTTGGCAATGATGCGAAGCCGCTGGCTGAATGCAATAGTCAGACCGGCCCTTACCGTAAAAATGTTTTGCACAAATCTGAAATCGCTGCTCAACAGGTTATTAAATACCAGTGTGTTTTCCGGCTTTTTAAGGAAAGAAGTGGTCACTACATTATGATTATTGTTACCATTCCAGGTAGCACCGGTACTAAAGGTCCAGCCTTTCATGGCCAGTGGCCGGTCGTAGTTTATGCGTAGAGAATAACTACCTACTGTATTGCGCCCCCGTTGGTTCTGCGTACTATCCACCCCTGTCGGCAGCCTGGTGTCCGGGTATAAAAACTGCTGAAAATATTCCCGGTCGTTATTGAATTTTCCATAGGCATAGCCGCCAATGATCCGTAATACCTCACCCGGTTTTTTGCCCCGGTAAAGTACCGAAGGCTGCAGGTTCAGGTTAATATTGCTGCCGCTGGTGCCGTTACTCCGGTTGCTTAATTTGTAGAGCACATCGTAGCGGTTGATATTACTGTATTCCGTAAAGCCATTATTGTCAAAATGGTTACTGTTCGCCTGCACTACCATACTGTATTGCCATTGTTTACTGGCGTCATAATCCACCTGGAAACGAATATTAGGGCGGGCACTTTTATTATCGCTGCGGCCATCTGTATTAAAATAATTGGTGCTGTCAGCATAAATATTCTGGCGGTGACTGTAGCTGGTACCTTTTAGCTGGCTGGCAGCAACGCCTATTGCTGCGTTCATACTCACCTTTTTATTCCGGTAACTGGCATTTGCGTTCAGGCTGCCTTCACCCCTTGTGCCAATACCAAGGGTTACTTTGCCGGTCATTCCAATGCGACCCTTGCGGGTTACAATATTAATGACGCCTCCTTGCTCCGATGCATACTGTGCGGGTGGATTGGTCATCAGTTCTATCCGGTCGATGGAGCCACCAGGCAGGCTTTCAAGCAGGTCGCTCAATTGTTGGGCGTTCAGGTCTACTGGTTTGTCATCGATCAGGATCTTTGGTTCTTTGCCTTTCAATAGAAGTTTTCCGTTAGGATCGTTACTTACCAGGGGCATGTTGCGTAAGATCTCAGCAGTATTGCTACCAGCGGTCAATGCTGATTCACCCACATTGTACACGATCTTTCCATCTTTATTTTCTATCAGCGGTTTTTCGGCGTACACAATTACGTCTTGTAGCGCCTCATTTTTATTGCTCAGCTTAACATCGCCGATATTAAAATCGTACCGTTCAGCGCGGATAAATATGCTGTCGATGGTAGTGGTTTGATAGCCGGTAAGGCTTAGCACAATGCTATAATAACCAAACGGTAAAGAAGTAAATTCAAAGCCGCCATCTGTGCCCGTCACCATGGAACGCCCGGTGGTAGAGTCATTCATCAAACGAACGATAATCGTTGACGAAGCCAGACCCTTACCTGTTTCATTATCGAGCACGTTTCCTGTAATAATGCCGAGCGCTTTATTGTCATTGTTTTTTTGGGCAATGATTTGTTGCCCGGTTGCCACAAATAGCAGTAAAAAAGAGATAAGAATTTTCACCGCCCGAAGATAGCCGAACCCGCCTATAATGCTGTCGTGCAATTACAGGAGTGGTTGTGAATCATCGGTATCATAGGTAGGGGCGGACCTATGTGTCCGCCCCTGACTGTAAGCCACCATAAGATTCATTTTCACGGATTGAATCAACTGACAATTCAAAAGAAAGCCAGGATTGGATTTTGCGCAGTCACGCAAGTCAACCCCTACATTTTGAATTCCCTTCTGCCATTACGTCACCATACGACTGCAACAGTTATCTTTGCTGCCCGGCTAAAAAAGTTGGTTTCAAAAATTACGACCATGTTGGATGTAGCAGCTACAAAAGTTCACGATGAATCGAGGCAAGGGGAGGCATTTGCCCCATTTGCCGTGGCACCTGTTTTATACAAAAAACAATTTTATATAGAGAGTTATGGCTGTGCCATGAATTTTGCCGATAGCGAAATCGTGGCTTCTATTCTAAACGACAACGGTTTTGGCGCCACCCGCAATGCGGAAGACGCCGACCTGATATTGATTAATACCTGCTCCATCCGCGAAAAGGCTGAACTCACCGTACGCAAGCGCCTGACAGAATTTCGAAAACTTAAGCAGGCACGGCCGGGCATATTGGTAGGCGTATTGGGCTGTATGGCGGAACGACTGAAATCGAAATTCCTGGAGGAAGAAAAGCTGGTCGATTTGGTGGTTGGCCCGGATGCATACCGCACGCTGCCGGGACTGGTGGAAGAAGCAGAGGGAGGACAAAAGGGGGTAAATGTGTTGCTCAGCAGGGATGAAACCTACGGCGATATTTCACCGGTAAGGCTTAACAGCAATGGTATTATGGCTTTTGTAAGCATCATGCGTGGTTGCAACAATATGTGCAGTTTTTGCGTGGTGCCATTTACGCGTGGGCGGGAGCGCAGCCGTGATGCGGACAGTATTGTGGCGGAATGCCAGGATCTGTTTGACCGGGGTTTTAAAGAAGTAACGCTGCTGGGCCAAAATGTAGATAGCTATTATTTCATCGACGAAGCCAAAGATGTGACGGTCACCTTTGCAAAACTGATGGAACGTGTGGCGTTGATTTCCCCGTCACTCCGTGTTCGTTTCAGCACTTCGCACCCAAAGGATATTACGGATGAGGTATTGTACACCATGGCCAAATACGAGAATATCTGCAACTATATTCACCTGCCCGTTCAAAGTGGCAGCAGCCGCATTTTACAACTGATGAACCGCACTTATAGCCGCGAATGGTATATGGCAAAAGTGGACAGGATACGGGAGATTATTCCCGACTGTGGAATCAGCAGCGATATGATCTCTGGTTTTTGCACTGAGACCGAAGAAGATCACCAGCAAACACTAAGCCTGATGGAATACTGTAAATACCATTACAGTTACATGTATTTCTACAGCGAAAGGCCGGGTACGCTGGCCGAGCGCCGCTACGAAGATGATGTGCCATTGGACGTTAAAAAGAGAAGGCTGGAAGAAATTGTACAACTACAGAACCGGCTGAGTCTCACAAGTTTTACAGAGGATATCGGCAAAACATTCCAGGTTTTGATTGAGGGAAATAGTAAAAAAAGCGAAGCTGACTGGATGGGCCGTACCGGGCAAAGCAAAGTGGTTGTTTTTCCGAAGGAAGCTTATGAACTAAAGGCTGGTGATTATGTTAATGTGGCAATAGAAAATTGCACGCAGGGAACATTGTTGGGAAAAATAAAAATGTAACATCAACGTCATTGGTGGCTTTTATTTCTACCAGGGCAGGATTCAAAAATAAATTTAAAGCATCGGCGGCGGTCAACGGTTGACGGTCATCGGTAGACCCAAAATAAATGGACATACAAAGCATAAAAAACAGGTTTGCAATTATCGGTAATTCGCCGGCATTGAACCATGCCATTAATGTAGCTGCACAGGTGGCCAATACCGATCTCAGTGTATTGATTAATGGTGAAAGCGGGGTGGGAAAGGAGGTGTTTTCCCAGATTATTCACGCACTGTCCCCACGCAAACACAATCCCTTTATAGCAGTAAACTGCGGTGCTATTCCCGAAGGAACCATCGACAGCGAATTATTTGGTCATGAAAAGGGATCCTTTACCGGTGCTGTAGATAGCCGCAAGGGTTATTTTGAAACGGTAAACGGAGGAACTATTTTCCTGGATGAGATCGGCGAACTGCCACTCGGAACACAAGCCCGTCTCCTCCGCATTCTGGAAAGTGGTGAATATATCAGAGTGGGTTCCAGTAAGGCTATGAAGACAAACGTGCGTGTGATAGCCGCCACCAACCGTGATCTGCTGGAGTTTGCCGGCACCGGTAAATTCAGGATCGATCTGTATTATCGTCTTAACTCCGTGCCTATTCGTATCCCGGCATTGAGAGACCGCAAAGAAGACATACCACTGCTTTTCAGAAAATTTGTAATAGACTTTGCCGAACGCTATCGCACCAACCCCGTACAACTGGATGATGAAGCAAGACAAATGTTAATTAACTATCCCTGGCGTGGTAATGTGCGGGAATTAAAAAATATTGCAGAGCAAATTTCTGTACTGAGTAAAAACCCGTCGGTTAATGCCAGGGAAATGAAGGAGTTTTTACCAGAGCAGCCAGCGAATAATATGATGGTGCTGGCATCCCAGGCCAATGGCGGAAACGGTTTTGTAAGCGAAACCACTTTTGCCAACGAGCGGGAGATCTTATACAAGCTCTTTTTTGATATGAAACGTGATGTGACGGAATTGAAACGCATGTTTGTAGAACTGGTGCAAAATCCCAATGCCGTAAAAGCCGCTGCCAACATCAATTTCAATGAGCCGGTGATGAACGAATTGCCACAACAACATGAATACACCCCCGCCACTTACACCACGCCAGCATACCAAAACACGGCTCCGGTTATTATACAGCAGCCCAATACCAGTCATGCTAACGGCATAGAAATACACGAACACGAAAATGTGGAAGAAAGTCTGAACATAATGGACATGGAAAAAGAACTCATCGTTAAGGCGTTGAAAAAACACAAGGGCAAAAGAAAAGATGCATCAGCAGACCTGGGAATCAGCGAAAGAACATTGTACAGGAAGTTGAAGGAGTATTATATTGAAGAGTAGGTTGGTGGATATCTAATAAGATTTATCTCGGTAAAACAAGCGATTTATGAGTGTATGGCGGCAAAAGGCACTTGCTTGTGCACCCGAACTAAGAATTGAATTTGAAGCGCCGGACTTAACGCCATACACTGTATTCATGGAATTGTTGCCAATTACCGTTCAGGCTCATATTGACAAAGACAATGAAAAGCTGGAGCGGATTTATGACTTTGCCGAATGGTGCTTTCGGCAGAAAGCAAAAGATTTATGGAATGCTGCCGCGGTTTCTTTTTATGAACATTTGGGTGACCGGGATGAAACATTCTCGGAATTTACACGATGGATTAAAAAGGACATTTTTATAGATATCAGGGGCTTGCTTACCCTAATGAATGAAGCTGAGAAAATGAAATCCCTAGACAAATATTATGGGTGGACTGAAACAAAGAAAAAATAAAATGGTATACAACTTAAAAGGATTCAATCGTAAACATTCTAAAAGTTCGGGGCATCTTGTCTTGTATTTTGTCACTTGTACCTTGTTACTTTCTTTAGTTTCCTGCGGCATCTACAAATTCAAGGACACGAATTTTCCACCAGATATCAAAACCGTAAAACTGAATTATTTTGAGAATAAGGCCCGGTACATTAACCCACAGCTAGCCCCCAAACTCAACGAAAAACTGCAGCAAAAGATTATCAGCCAAACACCGCTCAAACGCAGTACCAGCGATGAGGCAGACTATGTGATCAGCGGAAGTATCAGAGATTATTATGTATCCACTGCGGGCGTAAGCAACCAGCAGGTGAGTAGTAGTAATCTTAACGTGGTCATCAATGTAATATTGAAAAACAACAAGACCCAAAAACAGGAAGAATACGATGTTAGCAAAGCATTCCCTTTCAGCGGACAAAGAACACTTCAGGAAGTGGAAAACAGCCTTACTGATGATATTGTAAAAGGTGTGAGCGACGAGATTTTTAACCGCCTCTTTTCCAACTGGTAACTAACCGTTACATTTAATCTTTGGAAAAAACTTTGGCTACCATAATCAGCAACATACGAGAACAATTCACTGATGCAAACCAGTGGCACCATCAATTCCCCTGGTTTTCTGCGGGTCATTTGCTGGAAGCGGAACAACAAAAGAATACCGAAGGCTTTAATGAAGCCTCTCAAAAAGCTGCCATCTATTTTAACGATATTCAGCGGTTTCACTGGCTGATTACACAGCAAGAAATTAATTCGGATGAAATATTAGCCGCATTTGATTTGGACCAGGAACCTGGGCCCGCAAATGAAGGTTTTTTGGCAATGAAATCATTCGATGATAAAGTAGTGACAGCAGATACCACTGAAACTGCTGAAGAAGTAACTGATGATGAAACAGGCGAGAACGCAGGGGAAGAAACATTTAAGAATGATATGCCTGGTAATAGTGAAGGCGATTTAGCGGGTGGAGAAATAGAAGAAGCAGTTACGGATGATATGACTGAGCCTGAAAGATCTGAAGAAGATATAACAGCACGGGAATTTGATGAAGATACAGCTGCCGAAACTTCGGATGTTGCAACAGGGGATGAGAGTGACGAAGATCCCGGATCTGAAGCCGGTGAACCCGAACCGGTGGAGGAGATAATAGAACCCGAAGCTGAATCCTATGAGTTAGCTGATACTGAGATATCTCCGGAACCAGCTATTGATACAGAAGTAATTGAAGAATCCATAGAGACTTCGGACGCGGAAACTGATGCGATAAACCCTGGAGATGAATTTACAAAACAGGATGATGCGACAACTGAGATTGTGGCAGAACCGGTCGGGGACCAAACCACTGATATTGAATCGACGGAAGAAGCGACTGAAATTCACGAACAGGAAGCTACGCCCACAGAATCGAATGAGGAGGGGATAGAATCAGGTGAGGCGACCCAAAGTACCAATGCAACAGAACCAGTGAAGGGTGAGACTGAAATATCCGAACCTGAAATAGTAGATGAATCAGCAGTGATTAACGAGTTGGAAATAGTAGAGGCTTCGGAAACAGATGCAGCCGTAGAAAATCTTGATAATGAATCACTTGAAAAGGAAGCTATCGCTGAAGTAATAGATATTCCGGTGCAGGAAACTGTAGCCGTGGAATTGGAAGAAGCCATTACAGAGCCGGAAGCAGAAAGCTATGAGCCGGCAGAACTGGAGGTTTCAGAAGGAGTGGGCACAATTGAGGCTGAGACGTTCGACATGGAACCCGAAGGTCAATCTTTATCAGTACCAGCGACAGTTTCTGAATCTGTACTTGAACCAATGGAAGAAGGCCTACAGATGGGGGAAACAGAAGCCCAACAGGCTGAGCAACCATTTGTAACCGATCAATTGGACACGGTTGTCGAAGAGATATTTGACATCAACAGAACGGATAACGGATCCGCTGTTCCTGAATTGGATCAGGTGGCTGTAGAACTGGAGGAACAAGTAGAAATGCCGGAAAGCTGGCAGGACGAAACCTATGATCCGGATGATACTGACGGCCCGGAAGAAACCGAGCGCATTGAACCGGAACTGGTAGGTGCAATGGATATTGTTACAGAAAAGTTTGAAATTTCAACGGTGAGCCATTCTTTAGCCGAGACGGCTAAACAGTTTAAAGAAGAATCCACTGAAGAAGAGCTGATTATTCCCGCCGAGGCGTATCACACTGTTGACTATTTTGCCTCGCAAGGTATTCGCTTGGAACTGGACCCCAAACCGGATGATAAATTTGGCCTGCAATTAAAGAGTTTTACCAGTTGGCTAAAACAAATGAAACGGTTGCCCGCCACAAAAATGGCTGAAAAAGAATATGATCCACATATAGAAAATATCGCTTCCAATTCGTTGCAGGAAGGCGAAGTGGTGACAGAATCGATGGCCGAAGTTTTGATGAAGCAGGGCAAGCAGGCACAGGCTGTGGAAGTTTGGGAAAAATTGAGTTTGCTGTATCCCGAAAAATCCCATTACTTTGCCACCCTTATAGAAAAAACAAAAGTTTAGAAAATGACCGTTATATTTTTAGTGTTGATAATAATTGCCGCAATTGCACTTGCTTTTTTGATTCTTGTTCAAAACCCAAAGGGTGGTGGCTTACAAGGTAATGTTGGTGGCTTTGGCAACCAGTTTATGGGTGTAAAGCAAACTACTGACGTACTTGAGAAAGGCACCTGGATCTTTGCCGCTGTTATTGGTGTGCTTTGTTTGATCTCTACCTTGTTCTTTAGCAGTGGAACCAGCAAAAGTAACCTGGACAGGAATTTTAGTGCGCCGCCTGCAAAATCTGCACCTGCGCCCGCTAGTACTACACCTGCAACCCAGCCGGCTGCAAACCCGGATACAGCAACAGCACAAAAACCTTAACGTAGGAAATATACTTTAAAAACCCTGCCGGTATAGGCGGGGTTTTTTATGTAATTTCCTTTCTTCAAAGGCACAAGACCGGTGGCTCATACATACGCTAACAAATCGTAAATCCGCAATCGTAAATCGTAAATCTGAATTGCGTTCCGTTCAACAGTTGTGAATTTGGCATCTTTGGCATCATTTTTAAAACCCTCAATAAAATCATAGCGCTTTTATGTTCAAAAAAATAGTACTGGCAGTTTTTATCATTGCATTACTACTGGCCGGTTTTGGATGGTTTACATTCAAGACTTCTAAAACGGGGTTTGCCGGTAATTATAAAATTTTATACATCTACAGTAATAATACCACGCAGGACGCAGTGTTATCTTCGCTTAAAAAAGACAGCATAACCGATATCACAGCATTTAAATGGCTGGCAGGTTATAGAAAACTCTGGGATAATGTAAAACCCGGCAGGTATAAAATAAAGGCCGGAACAAACGTGTACGACCTGGTAACCCAACTGCGAAATGGTATACAAACACCCGTTGATTTTGTGATCAGCCGTAAGATCAGGGTGAAGGAAGATTTTGCAAGGATGGTGGGCAATAACTTTGAATGCGACTCTGCAGACGTGATGCAATTTCTAAATAACAAGGATAGTCTTAAACATTTTGGCCTCGATACCGCCACCTGGCTCACCGCCATTATCCACAATACCTATTCCATTCCATGGACGTACTCACCCGCTAAAATTTTCAGGAAACTGAACAATGACCAGCAAGCATTCTGGAACAAGGATAACCGTAATGAAAAGGCCGACAAACTTGGTTATACACCCAAACAGGTTTATACACTGGCATCTATTGTAGCCAGCGAAACTAACCTGGATAAAGACAAACCCAATGTGGCCAGCGTGTATCTTAACCGCCTGGCTCTAGGTATGAAGCTGGAAGCGGATCCCACTTTGATCTTTTCGCTTAAAGACTTCTCTATCAGAAGGGTCTTGAATGTACACAAAGAGGTTAATTCGCCTTATAACACGTATAAGTTTGCCGGACTTCCTCCTGGTCCTATTAGCACTGTAGATGTCACAACGATTGACGCAGTGTTGAATGCTCCGAAGACGGAGTATATTTTCTTCGTTGCCGAACCTGGTTTAACCGGGGCGTCTTCTTTCAGTTCCACTTTGGCCGAACATAACAAGTATGCAAAAGCCTACCAGGAATGGCTTACAGGCTACTTAAAAAAGAAAGCAGAGCAGGACAAGGCCAAAAAAGACTCCATAGCCAAAGCCACAAAACCATGACGAGGTTCGAACGCCTGTTTATTAGTTTCCCCCCGGTTTCCTGGCTGCTCAGGCAGTCTAAGAAAGTCTTTTTACCGGGAATGCAAGGCGTTCCGCTTTATGATGTACTGATATTTTTTGTGCAACAGGTAAAGAAGATTGGGTTCAGCGAACGGGCCGCAGCTATCTCCTTTAATTTCCTGATGGCCATACCGGCCGGTATGATCTTCCTTTTTACCCTGGTGCCATACCTGCCTGTTTCCAAAGAATTTACTTACCAGCTGCTGGTGGCCGTTCACGATATTTTACAAAATACTAAAACGTACGAACTGGTCCGCACGGTTATTATCGATGTACTGACCACACCCCGTAGCGGGTTATTGTCTTTCAGCTTTTTCTTTGCCCTTTTTTTTGCATCCAACGCAATGATGGGTGTAATGCGAACATTCGATCGCAGCTTCTATGAGGAGCGTAAAAGAAA
The DNA here is from genome assembly GCA_040386335.1 of Bacteroidota bacterium. Taxonomy (GTDB): domain Bacteria; phylum Bacteroidota; class Bacteroidia; order Chitinophagales; family Chitinophagaceae; genus JAZKFT01. Next base: position 16,932 of record JAZKFT010000014.1, on the reverse strand, counting down.
GTTCCTTTATAAACGCTGGACGGCTATCAAACTTACATCCCTGCTGCTGTTACTGGTATTTGTATCGATATTGCTGCTGACCACGCAGGGGCCGATTAAGAAAGCATTCCACAATCGGCTTGGGTTAAAGAATTCTACCGTGGCCGACATTGTAAACTATTCACGCTGGCTGATCATTATCCTGCTCAACTTTTTTTCTATTGCATTTATTTACAAATACGCCACAGCGGTAAAAATCAGGTGGAAAACATTTTCCCCGGGAGCCATACTTGCCTCCATACTCACCATATTTACTTCCTATATTTTTTCCATATGGGTAAATAATTTTGGACGTTATAACCAGTTGTACGGTTCTATCGGAACACTTCTCATCATTATGAACCTTGTGTACATCAACGCACTTATTTTATTGATCGGCTTTGAAATAAACGTAAGTATTACCACTATTAAAGCCAGGTTTTTGACCCGTAAGGAAGCGGAACGCGGAACGCCGAAGGCTTAACGCTTAACGCAAGACGCGGTACATTGGCTTAGCCTCTGACGTGCAATATTAAACTTCCGGCGTCCTGCGTTAAGCGTTCTGCGTCAAGCGTCAAGCGTCCGGCGTAAAGCGTTAATCATGACAAGTATGGAAAATAAATGCCGTTGCATCTCAGGGCCGTGTGTAAGGCATGTGCATTTGGCAACCAACTAAATTTTCTGCTCATGTTTCTCCGTCCTGCTTTCTTTTTTACCGCCGTTATTATTTTCAGTATGCTCAATGGATGGGCATTTTCTATGGGTCTCAAGAATAACAATGTGATGGGTGTGGTGCTGGCCTCACTGGCCATTGCAGGCACATTTTACTTTGTACACCTTTATCGCCGTTTTCGTTCCGAACTGAGGTCTGCAGAAGAAGAGGAGTCCTAACATCCCTTTTTATGCCTGCTAACAAATGCGCCTAAAGAAATTTTAGTGGCTGGTTTTCCGGCTTAACCTTGCGTCGATACTCAAAGGACCGGAGCCAAAATAAGCAATGATGAGTGCCGCGCCTATCATGGAGATATTCTTCATAAAGGCGGCGATATCCATTTGTTGCGCCATAGGATCCTGTATTTTCCAGAACTGGTGCAGGCTGAATGTGACAGGTATTAAAAAGAGAACGATCAGCCAGGCGCCGATACGGGTTTTGTATCCCAACAATATGCTTAGGCCTCCCAGCAATTCTACCACCCCCGAAAGAGGAACAGAGAAAGATGCAAAGGGTACGCCCTGTGATGCAGCAAAGGCAATAGTTTCAGGTTTAAAATGTCCTGAAGCGGAAAGGATGAAGATGAATGCAAAAAGCACGCGGCCTGCTAATAAACTGTATTTCATGTTTGTTTTTTTTTTTTGACAGTGAAAAAGAAAATCTTGTTTTACTGTGCAAAGGAACTTACATTTACTATACATTAGTAAGTACTATATCTTCGTATAGCACTATACTTTGGAATAGTAACCCGCGAAAAATAAGCACATGATCAGGAAAGAAGAACACCTTCACAGCGAATGCCTCAATATGATACGGCCGGTAAAGGATGCGCTGGATGTATTGAATGGCAAATGGAAATTGCAGATCATTATCACGCTGTCTTTTGGCAATAAAAGGTTTAGTGAGATGGCTAAAGAAATTCCGAAGATCACCGACAGGATGCTTTCAAAAGAGCTGCGCGACCTGGAAATGAACCAGCTCGTTAAGCGGACTGTATACGATACATTGCCGGTAACGGTTGAATATTCACTGACCAAATATGGTGATTCACTGGAGAAAGTAATAGATGAATTGCGCAAATGGGGCATCCAACACCGCAAACGGATTATGACAAAGCCAGTAGCAGTTTAAACTGGAATTACAATTCCAGCACCCGGTTCCAGATCGATTCATTAACGGGTATGCCCTCGACTTCACTTCTTTTGCGGGCGATAAGCACCTGCTCACCCGGATATCTTATGTTGCCCTCCTTATCCTCGCTTTTGGTAAAGTGAATAATACGCTCCACCAGTTCGGCGGAAAGTTGAGCAGCATTAATGGCCATGAACATTTGTGAAACCCCGAATTCTTTTTCCGTGGCCGTAATTTCCGCAACGCTCAGGCCTCCGCTTAATCCCGCTACCAACAAGTCGATCATTAACGACAGGCCAGACCCTTTCCAGTAGCCGATGGGCAGGGCCGATTTGAGTTTCTTTATGGTGGTAGGGTCTGTCGTCAATTCACCGGCTTCGTTGTAGCCACCTGCAAATGGCAGTTGTCTGCCATTGAGTTCGTATTCCTGCATTTTTCCATACGAAAACTGGCTGATGGCCATATCCAGTACTATATGCCCATCGGCTCTTGGCACTGCTATTACGAGAGGGTTATTGCCTAAGGTAGGTTTGCGACCTCCCCATGGTGGCATAATGGCGATGGTGTTAGAGGCGCAAATGCCAATGCAGCCTGCATCCGCAGCCTGCCAGCCATAAGTGCCTCCGCGCATCCAGTGATTGGTATTTTTTAGGGTAACAACGCCGATGCCATTTTCCTTTGCCAGTGCGGTGGCACGCTGCATAGCCATTGAGGCCGCGTACATGCCGGGCGCCAATTGTGCGTCCCAGTTTTCAATGATACCATTGTGCCCAATCAATTTCGGCTCAGCATTGGCATCTATCAAACCTTCTTTTACATATTTTATAAAAACCGGGAAACGGTTGAGTCCGTGCGAGTAGACGCCATCACGGCTATTGCCTGCAAATATATTGGCGCAGATGGTGGCCCTTTCTTCGTTAAAGCCATGGGCAATTAATACCTTGCAAAATTGTTGCTGTAGTTGCTGATAAGACTGTACCATTCACTTTTTCTTGTAAAGCTATCGGGCAAATGGCGGACGAACAAGCTTTTCAGCTACTCACATTTGGTTGGCAAATTCCTGCAGGCGTTTTGCAATTGCCTTTTGCAATTCACTGAGTCGTTTATTGTCGCGGCTTTCGATGGTATAGCCGATCCTGCGGCCGCGTTTCATTTCAAATATCAGATCGGAGGGGAGTTCTTTAACGAGCTGGGTATCGGTTAAATCAACATTTATCGTGTTGCCAATACTGGGCCAGTACACTTTTGCATGCATCCTCCTCCCTTCGAAATCGTAATAGAAAATCATGGTTGCAATGTAGAAAATAGAGAGAGATTTTTAGTTGGTATTGAGCTTTTTTTTGGACTAACAACGATGCTTTTATACTTAAAAGCTGGCATTTTTGCGCTAAATTTGAGTAATGACACAAATACAGGAAATTGAAAAAGCGGGCAACGAAGCCATAAAGAGATTGCGGTCAAGTAAACTAAAAAACGGACATCCGTTTATGATTAATTCCAATGAATTACCAACCAATCAGTGCTATCTTGAATATCCCGATGGTTCAATTGCTTTAGTGACCATTATTAAACCTGCTATGGATTTTACTGTTATCCACAAATTGAATAAGACTGAAGAAGCTGCTTTAAGGCAAAAGTTCAATTTATTTCTTTCCTAAACGCCGGCACTTTATATTATTACAGGGTCAAACGGAGCAGGAAAATCTTCTATTGGATTTAATTATTTGCCTCAATTTATCCAGGAAGCGTGTAACGTTTTCGATGGTGATAAACTGCATATGACCAAGCAAAGAGAACTTTGGAAAACGGGAATAACGGCTCATAAAGAGGCAAAAAAAATAGCATTTGCGTTCGTAGAAGAAACATTTGATTTGTTAGTGGAAACAGCAATTAGGGAAAACAAAAATTTTGCTTATGAAGGACATTTTACAAATGAAGCAACATGGGATATTCCTAAAAAATTTAAGGCAAATGGGTACCAAATTCACATGATTTTTTTTGGTCTTGCAGATACAAATCTTTCAGAGCTTAGGGTTTTGGACAGGACGAAAGAGGGTGGACATTATGTTGACCCAGTCACGGTAGCATCCAATTTTTACGGCAACCTTGAAAAACTAAATATTCATTATTCCCTTTTTGATAGTTTGCAGATAATCGATACTTCGGAAACGAGCCACAGATTTCTCTGTGTGATAGCAAATGGAAGGGTGAACTCAGCAGTGGCTTTTGATTCTTTACCTGGCTGGTTTTTAAACAATTTGCCAGATTTACGAAATATTATCTCTGTTTACCATTCTATTAAATATTGAAGAGAACAAGGTTTGCTCCAAAAAAATAAGGGCCTCCATTTCCAGGAGACCCTTTCCGAAAAACCACCCGTTTTTCATATGAATATCAATTTGGATTTTTAACCGGAGCACTTCCTGTAGCAGGTGGATTTAAAGCTGATTCATCATCGGGCACATCCCAGTAATCGAGGAAGTTGTAATTAATAGTGGCGCTGATGTTCAGCACACCAGTGCTGGATAGCACCACGGCGCCGGTTCTGCCACCACCTTTTGATATATCATCAATAACACCCCAGCGCCTGGCATCGTAAAAAGACAAAGCCCTGAATATTAAGGCCACCCTTCTTTCCCGGCGCAGTTCTTCCAGAGCCTGCGCCATTGTAAGACCGGTGCCGCTTACGACGGGCAAGCTTGCCCCCTGGTAAGTTCTCACTAAATCCACACTGGTGAGGCCCGGATTTATATTGCCCAGGCGGATATTGGCCTCGGCTTTCATCAACTCATTTTCTTCATAACTGCCTGCGATAAATAATTCGTACTGGCCAGGGGTAGAATTTGTAAGTGTGGCAGCACCGTTGCCATTGCCGCCATCCAACAATTCGAAGCGGTTACTAAATGTGAAACCGCCAACCTGGTTAATATAAGGCGCAGCCAGTTGCGTGAAATTATTGGACCGTCTTTTATCTGCCGGTTTATATTCCTGTATCAGTCTTTCACTGATCTTAAAAGTAGATCCGGAGGGGTCGCCGGTGGTGAGGATGGCCACCGAACCCGCCCCGGAAGAGAAGAAACCATTGATGCCGGTAGTGCGGCCTGTAAACACAAAGTCTGTTGATTGGATACCGGTATTAGTCAATGCCAGCAAACTGGTCCAGTCAGCATTGGTCATGGTTTTTGCGCGTTTGTTAACCAGGAAATTCCTCGCTTTCATCGTATTAATGTTCCGTACCCACATGGCCGGCGTCAACACCCCACCTTTTCCTGCCTGGCAAAAGCCAGGGATCAGCTGGCTCAGCACCGCTGTATAATCTCCGGCGCTGGTGATCGCATTCAGGATGGCGGCTGCCTGGTCGAAATTCTTGTTGGCTTCGGCAATGATATCGTCGTGTACCTGATATAAAGAAACTTTGCCACCTGTGGTATTGCTGATGAGCCCGGAATAATACAGCGAACCGATCCTGGAATAGGCATAACCTTTCCACCAATAAGCCCAGGCTTTGATCGTGTTTTTACGTGTAGCAGCATCGCCTGAAAAACTAACACCTTCGGCTATGTCCAGCAAATTATTACAGGCATTGTTAAGCGTGTACATATAGGCCCATTCAAAGTAAGACGGGTTATTGGAACGGTTGTCCCTCGAGTTGGCAATCCTGAATACACTACGCGAAGAACTGGTATTCGATTGCTTAACACCATTGTCATAAATCACATAATCGGGCAAGTTTACCACATTGATACTTTGGTTGGCCGCTTCTGCCGAAACAACATCGGCCATTAGTTCATGGTAGCCATAGCAGAGTGCAAAATAGCTGTCGCCGAGTACGTTTAAAGTGGCAATATCCACCTGGTTGAATCCATTATTGTATACGGACCCAATGGCCAGGCTGATGACGCCAGCCTCGGTCTTCGCATTCTCTAAAGTGGCCTGGTTGGGATTCACCACATCCAGTTGCTTTTTACAGCCCACCTGAACCATTATTATTGTCATCAACAGGATATATGATATTTTATAGTTTCTCATTGTGTAAGATTTTTTTGTGAGGAATTGATACTACAAACCAATGTTCAGTGCCACCTGGTACGACCGGATATTGGGCATGGAATTATGATCGATGCCGCGGTCCCATGAGGAGTTATTGCCAATAGCCGAACTGATCTCGGGATCAAAGCCGGTGTATTTGGTAATGGTCACGAGATTGCGGCCACTGAGCACCAGTTGCAGTTTTCTGAATGCTTTCATATTGAAATACCTGGCTATGTCAAAAGAAAGGGAAACATTCCTCAACCTCGCAAAGGAAGCGTCCTCGTAGAAAAAATCCTTGGTGGCATTCCTCGCGCCGTTTTGTACCCCAAAATAATCAGCGTACACGCTGCGATAATAAGCTGTGTAGGCCGCGGTGCGGCCATTGATAGTTACCGGTACATCAAAGTCACTATGTATACCATCACGATACAGCCATTCTTTGGTTTGATTGTATAAATGGCTTCCGTAAACCCAATCTACCTGGAACGAAAGATTAAAGTAATCATTATATGAGATTGAGTTGATGAATGAAGCATTGAATTTTGGATTGGGGTCTCCAAATGGGTAAATATCATTTGTAAATTGAATTCCTTTTGTGGCTGTATCCACTACATAGCCATTGACCATTTGGTACTTGCCATAGTCTGCTTTATCAATGTACGGCGTACCATCCAACCTTCTTTCATCCATCGATGTAAAGGCTTTATACCCGTAGAGTTGACCAATTTTTTGACCAGGGGTTAATACGAGGGTAGTTGTGCCTGCACTCGCAGTCAACACGATATTGGGCCCGATAATTTTGTCGATCTGTGAAGTTTGACGGCTAAAGTTGGTAGTGAAATCCCAGTTGACATTGCTGTTTTTGAAAACGCTCATATTTAAGGATGCCTGCAATCCATGTGAAGATAGAAATATGGCATTATCCTTAATACTGTTGGCACCCTGTGATGGCGGTACATCTACCTGGTAAATCACGTTTTCACTTTTACGGTTCCAGTAGGTCAGGCCGAAATTGATGGTAGGGAACCAGTTGCTTTTTAAGCCCTTGAAAGTAAAGTCAGTTCCTGCTTCAAACTCTTTTGACAGCTCTACACTTAAATCAGGATTGGTTTGCACATATTGTAAACTGAAAGCAGTGCTGTTGCCGATATTGCTGTTGGGCAAGGTTACCTGTCGGTCGTAGGCGCCTGGCTGGATGCCGGCTTCCCCATAAGCTGCTCGCAACTTCCATTCTGTAATAAGGTTTCCGATGCCGGCATTTTTCCAGAAATTAAAACTGGATGGACGCACATAAATATCACCTCTTGGAAATGTAAAAGGAGCAGAGCCTTTGCCGAATGCTGAGGAATAATCTGTTCTGAAACCCGCCGATAAACCACCATATTCACCAACATCTATTTTTTGGTTTACGAGGTAGCCATAGGTAATAAATGTCTGCTTATAATCGCCTCCCTTGCTGCCATCGCCGATTCCGGCAGTGAACAGCTGGGCTGCTGAAGGCACAGCCTGCGTACTGGTTTGATTGAGATTGTAAACAGGGTAGGTAGGCAATGTCTGACCATAGGTAATATACTGGCTGTAGTTGTTTCTCCTGTAGTCGTATGTAATCTGTGTGCTGGTGGTGATGGGTATTTTGAGATTAAAGTCTTTTTCAAAATCGGTCCTGATATAAGCGCTCCCCACCAGGTTTTGCGTAGTGGTGCTATAGGCAAAATTGTTGATCTCACCTGTATTATCGTTTTGGTTGAAAGTACCTGCCCATCCGGTATTGATGCCAGATGAAAGCCATTGTATCGAACTAATATTACGTGTCTGGTTCTGGAAAACCCAGTTGATATCCTGCTTCTGATGGTTGATGCCATACTTTCCCTCCAGTTCTACAAATTTGTTTAATTTATAATTTACCAGGACGTTCTGGACAACGTCAACTGTTCTGTCGAGCCCACTGCAATAGTCTGTATAGTAAAATGGATTAAAGCCATTTACAGCCACTGTTCCGGTGGTGAGCCTGATGGGGTAGGTGCCATCAGGGAGTCGTTGTTCCAGGTCGTAGAATGGATTAATGTTCAGCATATTGTAGATATTGTTACGACCCACTCCATAAAAAGGATTCAACGAATTATTGGTATATGCCAGTTGGGTAATTGACCTGATCTTAAGGCCTTTCGCTAATTCGGTACCGATATTGGCTGTAAAATTTGTTCTGTTAACCGAGCCATTTCTCTTGATATTGCTCTCTTGTTTAAAGTTGGAGAAGGTCAACGCAAAATCAGATTTGCCGGTTCCGCCGGAGATGTTCAGGTTATTGTTGGTAGCACCCGCATTTTGAAACAGCTGTTTAAAATGATCATAATACCTCAGGTTCTTGTCATAGACCTTGTTGGCTATGTTGGAGGGATTACCCATGGCCGAAACAAAATTGCCGGCCGCATGTTGCCAGGTTACACCGGCATAAGTACCATAAGGGGTAAGTTGTATGATATTGCCGCCACCATCCACAACATTATTGCCGGCATCTGTTCTAAATGAATGCAGGCGGGCCTTTTGAAGGTTGCCGCTGTTGATAAGGCTTCCGTTAGAATAGCTGGAGGAGAAGTCGATCATGGTTTTTCCGGATTTACCCTTTTTGGTAAATAACTGTATGACGCCATTGGCACCCTGCGCGCCGTAGATGGTAGCTGCAGCTGCGCCTTGCACCACTTCTATTCTTTCAATATTACTAAGGTCGAGGGCGCTGATATCCGTAGCACCAAGTTCAACGCCATCATAAAGTATCATGGGCCTGGTGCCACCTTGTATCGTATTGATGCCTCTTAATACAATATTGGTCCTGGCGCCGGGAGTGCCGTCCACACTGGATATTTGGGCGCCGGGGATTTTGCCCACCAGTGCCTGGTCTATCGAAGCTGTGGGAGCGGCGGGTAGCTTATCCGCACTGATAGACTCTACGGAGATGCCCAGTTTCTTTTTACTGGTCGCCACACCGGTTCCGGTCACTACGACTTCGCTGATGGATTTGGTGTCGGGTACGAGGCTAATATCCAAAGAGGACTGGCTACCAACACTTACTTCTTTTGTGTCGAAACCAATGGAACTGATGATCAGCGTTGCACCGGCTTTTACGGTTATTTTAAATGAACCCTGGTCATCGGCGCTTACCCCGTTTTTCGTTCCTTTTTCTTTAACCGATGCATTTGGCACCGGTATGTTGTTGGGATCGGTGATTTTGCCGGTAAGCATATTTGTCTGCGCCTGCAGTCCAAATAATCCGGCTGTAAACAATAGTAAAAGGAGAGATAGTTTTTTCATAAACAGACAGTTTTAATGGTGAATATTGAAATGCCTGAGGCTATTGGTTTCCTCATGGAACAAAACAGGTTGTCCCTTGAAAAATCTTGGGCAATTCAATTGCTGGAAATGTTGTTTCAGAACCTGCTTCGATTTACCGAAGGCGAAGATTTGAATACTGAAGGGTTGAAAATGGAGAATAAGGTATTAAAGAATACTACCGCTTATCTTTTGGGATGGAACACAATCCGAAACCCGGTTTGTAAGTGTGGGTTAAGATAAAATATAGATTAATATAAGGAGTATTTTTTAAGGCCGAAATTCCAATATATCTGCTGGTTGGCAATCTAAAGCTTTGCAAATGGCTTCAAGTGTAGAGAAGCGGATCGCCCTGGCTTTGCCGGTTTTTAAGATCGAGAGGTTGGCCAGGGAAATATCCACTTTGGCACTTAACTCATTCAGACTCATTTTGCGCCTGGCCATCATCACATCCAGGTTTACAATTATCGGCATAGGGAATAGTTAAACTGTGAGATCCTGGTCTTCTTTTAGTTGCACAGCCTCGTTAAAAATATAACTAAGCACGATCAAGATCCCCGCAATAAAAAGAGCGGTTAAGTCGATGGTCGATGAGAAATTGTAGCTGGTACTATGTGTTGCCGGGTCTTTCTCTGAAAAACTGACTATAAGTTTTTGAGGGTGAATTTGATTGAGGAAGGTGAAATAAATTGTGATATGGGTTATCACCGGGACGAGCAAACAACACCCGATGAATTTCAAAGCCTGTACATTTTTTATGTCAAAGAAGTCATCTTTACTAAATCTTCTAAACAGTTTATATAACAGGAACAGCATTAGTGACAATGAAGAGAAATTAATCAACTGGTATAATGCAAACAACCATTTTTGTAAGCCGGTAGTGGGTAATATGCGCAGGGTCTGCGTGCTGGTGGAGCTTACTTCTGAAATATTATATTTCAGCGCGTTTTTATCTCCCAATATAATTGATCGTTCAGCTGCAGCCATATTGTGAAATGTATCTTCACGCTGCACTTTCGCATGGCCGCCGCTTTGCGTCAGTTGCTTACAGATAACCCTGCCGTCTTCAAGTTTCGTAAAGCTGTGAGCTCCGTTTCGGCTGGTATCAAAACCTCCGTAAAACTGATCCCCGATAATTGTTATTTGGGTGTCAAGCTGGTATCTGCCATTCTCCTTCTTTGCCTTGCTTATTGACTCATCAAGTTCGGTTTCAAATTTTTTTGCTGTTCCTGGTTTTGAATAGGAGCCACTTTGAATCAGCCCTCCCAGGCTATCGGTAATTGAAAACTTCACCGTTGTGTCGGGGGCGGCCCGGTCTCTACCAGTCGCGAAGGCGTCTACCAGGATCCCCGGTTCACCGAAAGTCCATGATCCACTACTACCTATAGCAATTCTTATTGGCCTCTGTATTACCTGGGAGACTATATGCCCTATTCCCCCAAGGGTACAAAGAATAAATCCCCACAAAAAAAGCCGCGACAAAATGGAACTGATCATCTTGTATATTTTTGTAAAGAAAATACTATTTATTGATAAACAATAAATATTTGATGAAAATGGTCAAAGTTCATAGAGACAAAGCTGCGGCATGCACTACACATCAACGGAGCGTCGCCAATGTCGCTTAATAGAATTCCAATGCTTGAACACAAAAACACCAGCAACAAAAAAGCCCACCGAAATTTCGGTGGGCCTTATCTTATAGGTTGGATAGCCGCAGGGGCTATCCCTACTGATTAATAACGATACATTTCTGCCTTGTAAGGACCAGCTTTGCTGATACCTAAATACTCAGACTGCGCATCAGTCAACTCATCCAACACAGCGCCAACTTTGGCAAGGTGTAAACGGGCAACTTTCTCATCCAGGTGCTTAGGAAGAACGTATACTTTGTTTTCGTAAGCAGCACCATTGGTCCACAATTCAATCTGGGCCAGGGTTTGGTTACTGAAAGAGTTACTCATAACAAAAGATGGGTGACCTGTAGCACAACCCAGGTTTACCAGGCGGCCTTCAGCAAGGATGATCACATCTTTACCTTCGATGGTGTATAAATCAACCTGTGGCTTAATGGTATTTTTAGTAGTACCATAAGCACCATTTAACCAGGCCATATCGATCTCAATATCAAAGTGACCGATATTACAAACGATCGCTTTATCCTTCATCAAACGGAAATGCTTTTCAGTGATCAGATCGCGGCAACCTGAAGCTGTAACAATGATGTCAGCTTCTTTAACAGCTTCGATCATTGGTTTTACTTCAAAACCTTCCATAGCAGCTTGCAATGCACAGATAGGATCGATCTCAGTAACGATCACGCGGCAACCTGCACCTTTCAAACTCAGGGCAGAACCTTTACCTACATCACCATATCCACCAACAACAGCTATTTTACCAGCCATCATCACATCAGTAGCACGACGGATCGCATCTACCAAACTTTCCTGGCAACCGTATTTGTTGTCGAATTTAGACTTGGTAACGCTATCGTTTACGTTGATAGCAGGGATTGGCAAAGTACCTTTGGTCATGCGCTCGTACAGGCGGTGAACACCGGTAGTTGTTTCTTCGCTCAGGCCTTTCAGGTGCTGGATCAATTCAGGGTACGTATCAAAAACCATATTGGTCAAATCGCCACCATCATCCAGGATCATGTTCAACGGACGATCTACACCACCAAAGAACAAAGTTTGCTCGATGCACCAATCAGCTTCTTCCTGTGTCTGACCTTTCCATGCAAAAACACCAACACCGGTAGCGGCAATAGCAGCTGCGGCCTGGTCTTGTGTAGAGAAGATATTACATGAACTCCATTTTACTTCAGCACCAAGGGCTGTCAAAGTCTCGATCAATACTGCAGTTTGGATAGTCATGTGCAGGCAACCAGCGATCCTTGCACCAGCAAGTGGCTGACTTGGACCGTACTCGGCGCGGATGCTCATAAGACCCGGCATTTCTGCTTCGGCCAAACGGATTTCTTTACGGCCCCATTCTGCGAGGCTCATATCTGCTACCTTATACTTCAGATCGAAGTCGATAGCTTTGTTTGTTATTGTAGACATGGTTAAATTTTTAGAATAGCAAAGATAGGTTTGCAGGATAAAAACAAACTATTCTAAATTAATTCAGTACAAATTTTGTGAAATGATTAATTTGGCAGGATAAAACCCATGTTTGCCATGCCAAACGGAACCGTAAAAGAACAATCCACTAAGGAAGTTGTACTGCTCGACAAAGCTGACTTATCCATCCTGAAAATACTCCAGCAGAATGCAAGGGCTACCGTAAAAGAAATTTCCGAACAGGTGCACCTGAGCACCACACCCGTGCATGAACGTATCAAGCGCATGGAAAAAGCCGGCGTTATCAGGCAATACGCAACACTACTGGATCCCGCCAAAGTAAAAAAGGGGTTGATGGTAATCTGCTACGTGTCGCTAAAAGAGCATAACAAAACGGCGGGTTCAAATTTTATTAAGAACATTAATGAAATGCCGGAAGTAATTGAGTGTTACAACATCAGCGGCGAATTTGATTTTATGCTGAAAGTGGTGGCGGAAAGTATGGACGATTACTACGATTTTCACGTAAATAAACTCAGCCAGGCCGAGAACCTGGGGCATGTACAGAGTGTGTTTGTGATGGGCATTATCAAGCAGACGCATGTGTTGATTTAGGATGTAGGATGCGAGATTTAGGATTTATGATTTAGGATTTGTGATGTAGGATGTTTGATGTAGGATGTATGATTTAGGATCTGTGATTTCCAGCATGGCGGCAGGCATGTAGCCGTATAATATCTTTCAACAGCAGTCAGGCAAATATGCCGGGTTGTTTAGGCTTAATGACGATATAAATAGCGCTTCCAATAACGGTTTATCGTTGAAAGGTATGTTTCGAGAGGGCACAAATCCATTGGCATCCGCTTATTTTGAAATCTTACTAAATATTATTTTCAGCTCGTCTATCTCTTTTTTCTGCTGAAGCGTAATCTGTGTGAGTACGTCTGTCTCTTTTTTCTGCTGCAGCATATACAACGTCAATTCTTCTACCTTGGAGAGTAACTTTGTATTCATTTCTGCCAGGTCAATACCATCCCTTTTTACTTCGGCGGTAGTGGGAATACCGGGCAGGTGTTTATTGGCTTTGATAAAATCTGACACTTCATCCAGGGAAGCAAGTGCGTAGTCATCATCAAACACATAATCTGCCCAGTTACCGCTGAGTGCCACCCGCATGCTATCGGTGAGTATGCCCCCCAATACATTTAATGTGCGTGTTCCTTTAAATGTATAACCATAGGGATTGGCTTTACCCAGCAAAATTTGCCGGCTGCTGAAATCGCCATAGATCAATGTATTGGCCGTATCGTTAGCCAGGTAGAATTTGTTGCTGCCTGTTTCGTTGGCCCCGGCCTTGTGCCCCAGGTACACATTACGGTTGCCTTTCGAGTTGAAACCGGCCGAATCTCCGACTGCTACATTTGAATTCCCGTCCCAATTATGATACAATGCATGATATCCGTAGGCTGCATTAAAACTGCCCTCCGAATTCCTGTTGGATGCTTCGTAACCAATAGCTGTATTGCCATTTCCCATTGGACTGTACTCCAATACATGGCTACCAATACCCACATTGTAATTGCCTGGCCCATTGCTTTGAAGCGTCTCAAAACCAATCGCTACATTATGTGCACCTGTGGTGTTATGTGAAAGAGCCCGAAAACCGTTGGCAGTATTGTAGGAACCTGTTGTATTGCTTTGAAGCGTATAAGGCGCGATGGCGGTATTGGCTTCGCCTGTGGTGTTTTTGTAAAGTGCCTGTCGCCCGATGGCTAAATTGTACGAGCCTTCTGTGTTGGCACGAAGGGCCTCGAATCCCATCGCAATGTTGCCATTTCCAACTGTGTTATGGTAAAGCGCAAAACTTCCAATCGCTATGCTCGAATGGGTCTCAGTATTGGAATACAAAGCCCTTAACCCAAAGGCAATATTATGACGTCCGGAGGTATTTGAGTAGAGTGCCATGATGCCGTTAGCCACATTTAATTCGCCACTGGTATTGTTGTATAGTGCTCCAAAACCGACAGCTGTATTGCTGTCAGCGCCAGCATTAAAATACAGGGCATTGCGACCTATGGCGGTATTGCCATGGCCTGCTGTATTGCTATAAAGTGCATTGGCTCCAATAGCAGCATTGGAGTTGCCCCCGGTGTTATTGCGCAAGGCTCCAAAGCCGGCCGCTGAATTGTAACTTCCGCTGGTGTTTAAATAAAGTGCCCGGTACCCAATGCCACTATTTGCGGTACCGGTGTTACCGGGCATTACTTCCATTCCGATGCCAACACTGTTGGAGCCAGCTACAAGGAGAGGATTGGCATTGTAAGAAGTGTTATTCTGCGTAATGCCCGTGCCGCGGGATAATAAAAGCAGCATGGTAGCCACCAGCAAGCCTTTGGATGGGAGCTTGATAGCGGCAGCTTTGTTTGTTTGGAAGATTTTCATGTGCGCTGTTTTGCAGGACCAAAAGTTGGGAAATAAAAATCCCCGTTCCACTCAATTTACCCCAAACGGATAAACGGCATGTTCAACTGCGCTCCAGCTCCTTTGAGAAACCGTGTAATCCCTGGATGAGTGGCGCTGCTATTTGTTGGCTACAGGCTGGCCATGATATCGAAAGCCGGTTTGGCACTAAAATTCCTACTTTCATTTTATGGAAAAGCAGCCGGGTAAAATTGTAAGAACCAAGTCGGGCAAAATTGGCCGGACCTTTAATGCCAAAGGCGTTATGAACGGAAAAGTACCAGTGTTCCTGGTGGAATCGGTGGAGCAGCCCACCGGCAGACCGGAGAATGACCGGTTTGTAAAGTATTCAGCTACGGCGATGCTTTGTGATCCGGCGGGGTTGGTGGTGATTGGGGAGATTGGGTAGGGGAGCGGCGGGTTATTTTGTTTTACGCTACCGCGAAGCGGAGCCAATATCCTACTCAATAAGGCATCAATATATTCCAGATGCAGTGGTTTCACTCACGAACTACACTCCACCCTGAAGCCGTGGTTCGTGTCTCACGAATCACCCTCCGCTCCGATAAATAAGTTGTTGGATGCCCCACACCAAATACAAGAGTTTAAGCCCCTTTAATAAACCTACGAATTCCTGCAAAGATATTTTATGGCTTTCTACTTGTTTAAACGGGCTAATGCTTTACAAAAGCTGAATTTTTTCCACAACGTCCCTGTAACCCTGGTTTGAAAGATTGCTGCAGTTGAGACTATTGATGATGTAAACTGCCTTCCGGTTGTGAGTTTTTTTTATCGGGGCGGGGCATGGTTCGTGGACACGAACCATGGCGTGAGGACCCGGCATCAATTCCGGGTGCCGTGATTCCTGTTCCAGATGTAGTGGTTTTACTCACGAACCATGGCGGCGTATTAAATGAAACATCAAAATATTCTAAAAAAGTAACGGGTAGACACGCGACAGAGTCCCGCGCCTACTTGCGTATGGGGCAAAATTGCTACTCTGGCTTAATAATTGCACCCTGTTTTACTCAACCAAAATAGGTAACAGACTCACTAACAAGGAATAAACAATTCGTTGGAGTCAAATGTGGGCTGGTAACCATTAAGTTTGTCCTTACTAAAAAAATCACAATGAAAAAATTCCTACACGCTTTTGCATTTTTATTCGTGGCAGCATGCACCTATGCACAAAACACTGGTGTTGGTACAAAAATTCCCGGATTTCTCCTCACGGTGAAAGATTCTGCAGGTACAAGCAATGGAAAGGGTTTTGCGCAGGTATCGCCTAACGGACAGATAGCAGTGGGAACTTTTGTATCGAACTCATCCGCATATATACAAACGCACACCAATACTGACTTGAAATTTGCAACCAACGACGGTTCGTATCAGCTTGTTTTGCAAACCGGCACCGGTAATTTAGGTATCGGCAGTATTGTTCCTACCGAAAAGCTGGATGTGGGTGGCAATGCAAAAGTTCGTGGAAGAATGCAAATAATAGATGGAACACAGGCGGATGGAAGCGTACTGACCAGTGATGCTGCAGGCATCGCCACCTGGAAGACATCGCCATACGGCACTAAAGAACGGTTTCAGTTTAAATTATATGTGCCAACGCCGGGTGCTAATGGAATACCAACAGGTGTGCTTACTACCGTTTACAATACCGGAACCGCTACCGGTTATGGACAGGGTGCTGCAAACCTGGGCAATGACAAAAGTATTTCGGTAACAGTAACCAAACCAGGGTTGTATCATTTCGACTGGAATGCGTTCAGCCAGGGCACTATATACGATAAGAGTGCTGTGGATTATACCATATATACCACAACAGAAATATTTCGCAATACCGCTTATTTTACCGACGATCCCGAGACCGCATTCACAGATAAACGGGTCAGTTTTCAAACCTCGTTAGATTTGTACCTTACTGCTAACCAGTCAGTATCTTTTAATGTTCCTTTTCCAAGCTCCTCTACTTCCGACAGGTACCAGTTAATTGTTACCGGACATCTGATCGCAGAATAATAATTTTAAATATAGCGGCCTAATACCAGGTGCCTGTTGCGTGTTTTCAACTCACGAACCATGGTGGCGGGGCTAAGTGAAACATCAAAATATTCTAAGAAAACTAATCGAGTAGGAAGCAGGGGATTATTTCCCCTGCTGTCCTCTCACACCACCGTA
>JAZKFT010000013.1:87317-136330 GCA_040386335.1 Bacteroidota bacterium | reverse complement strand
GGCTATTAGCGGAGTAAGTTCTTCCCGGCATTGCCATCCCGAACGGATAGTAATCTGTGGCGGTGGCTACGTCGGGTAAATAGTAGTCAACATTGGTCGTGGCACCTTCCTGCACGGCTACTCTGCGGTCGGTTACGGTGGCGAGTACATTGCCGAGATGGTTGGTGAGTTCAAAGAGCTTATCGCCGCGGGTAAGGGTGGCATCCCAGGAGCCGGTAAGCGTTGCCGGGCCACTATTAGTGTTGCAATTTAGCGCATAATTTATGATACCGAGGCGGCTGCTGCCGTAGAGGTGTACTTCCTTTTGGGTAAGGTTGCCATTTTGAACACCAGCTGGCCTTATTGCTTCATAAACAGCCATGGTGTTTCCTGTAGCATCCCGCACATACCAGGTTTCGGTGGTGGTTCCGGTTTTTGTTACAGCCTTACCAATCCGATTGCCGCTGGCATCGTAAGTGTAAGTTATGCCTGTTCCATCCCTTTTTGTTATGGTGTTTATTTTGCCATATACGGTCCAGGTAATGCTGGTAATATCCCCTTTATCGTCATATACCAGGTTACCGATTTCGTCGTATTGATAGTTCCCATTGGCCTGGCCTTGCTTTATGTCATTGTACTTCTTGTAGTCGGGTATCGTGACGTCCAAAGCTACATCTGCCACATAATTTAATTTATTAGACCCGGCCTGGTAATGGTAGGTCAAATCATCCATAGCTGGCCTGGCTGCATCTCCATTTCTTATGTAGGTAAGTATATTCCCATTAGGGTCGTAGCCAATTCGTTCCTTGTAAGTATCCCCAAGCGTGGTAAGGCTCGCATAGTCGCTGTTAACCGCAGCGAACGCATCCATTTTAGTGATGCGATTCAGCTGGTCGTAGCGGTAATTGTATAGTACCGGACCTGCGGCTATACTTCCTGTTGCGCTAAGCGTGGTAAGCTTACGGATATTGACTGCCATGCTGCTGATATTACCATTAAACAGCGGGTGGTTATCTGCACCCAGGAGGCCCGGTGCCAGCGCCGATGGTTTGATTGCCTGTATAGGTGTATAATCGGTGAGGCTTCCCTGGTTGTAATAATTCAACGACAGCATATAGGCATCCCGTGCAACCCGGTTACTGGTTATACCATCGTTATCGTAAAGATCTACGGCGTTGGGATCGGCATTGCAACCTGCATTGACGTTTATCTGTGTTTCCCAATTATCGGTAATCAGACTTTCAAAAGCAGCGTTGAACACTATTTCCTTGCTGGCCAGGTATTGTGGTGGTGCAGCATTGAAATCGGGCGGTTGGATACCGCGGTCGTTCAGCAACAAAATATCGGGGGCACCTATATCGGGCGGACAGTTGCCACCCGTTTTGGAGGTGCTGCCGGGGTTGATGGCCTTTAACCAACCCTGTAGGGTATACGCATAATCAACACCCTGTACTTTTAATGCACCCAGTTCCGTACGCGCCAGCGGTCCATGGCGGTAATATTGATAACCCGCATCAATTTGCCACAATATTTTATCCCGGCTGGTTTCTACATTTGTCAGCCTGTTTTCGGCATCATATTGATAACGGTGGTAAAAGCCATCCGCCCAGCCTGGCTGGTAGGCCACTTCGTTTACTTTGCCGCTTACGAGGTCATATTTATATTCAATTCTTTTATGCTGGTTGCCGGCAACCTCCATACTACTTCCTTCTCCAAAATCCTGAAGCAATATATCTACGTTGCCGTGGATATCATAACTATAAAAGGTCGCCGCTTTGTACTTGCTCGCTGGAAAATCATCATTCCATACCTGCACGCAACTCACCCGGCTTCGCATATTTTGTTGTGCCAGTTTTGAAAATATGGGTCCGTAAGGATTGTCGTAAATGGTGCGTGTAATTTGTTTGTTGGCACCAATTGCGAACCAGCCGGAGAAATCTGTTTGGGCCCTGGGTTGATCAATCGCTCCCGCCCCTGACTTTTCCCCTACTTCTGCAATCCTGCCAAGAGGGTCGTATAAAGTATAACTGTATTTAGTAGTTGTAGCCTGTTTCGCATTCTGGCTAACGACCAGCCTGCCAAGTGCATCATAGTAAAATTTACTGACGCCGGCGTCTGGTGTTTTTTGAATCACCACCTGGTTGAGGCTATTATACAGGTAGCGGGTGTATAATGTATGGTCGATATTGGGCACACTATTCGTTCCTGCTGCCCTGGAGATTTTAACTTTTTTCAAGAAGTCGTCAGGATCAGAGAGATTGCCATAAAAGTGAGGCCGCACACCTGCCGGCGGTACTGTTTTCACCAGGTTGCCTCCCTGATCGTAATAATAGAGCGTATAATGATATTCGTCTTGCTCGTGGGTTACCGTAAATGTTTCGAGGCCAGCTACCTGCAGGCATTTTTTATTCCATGAATTGATAAAGTTGTTCCTGGCGGATTGAACATATTCTGCATAAGCCTCTTCCGCAAGGTTTAAAGCCAAAAGGTCTTGCTCGCCGTCGCAATCCAGCGGGTCGTCTGCAGGCGGTGGCACAGCGCTGTGATCGCAAAGTCTTTTGCAATTATAGGGTGATTGCTCCGGGGGAGCCTGGCATGTGTTAAGGCTTGTACCGCATCCGGCATATATGGCATCCAGTTCCGCTGGGGTAAACCGTGTACCAGACACAGCATTAAAGAACCGGGAAAAATTGGTAGCCACTGGAAGTTCAATACCTGCCTGTATTGCAGGAAATTCCCTCAATAAAAAATCCCGCTCACTTTGCGTAAGCTCCCTGTCAAAACCTGGTGTTCCCTCGATGGCATTTCCTACAATTAGCCAACCCCTGTTTCTCAATGCCTGTATAGCAGGCAAGCCAGGTGTGGCATAACTATATGAATTGTTTCCAATCCTGATAAACCCGTTGTTCTGCGTTGAATAGGTAGCCACTTCCGTCAACACACGGTCAATCTCGGACTGCAGGCTGGTTTCACCGGCCATAGTGATCTCTAAACATTGTAGTTTGGGAAAATAGAAATGGGTAGTCGGTGTAATATGAGTACCGAAATTATTGATCGAAATATTCTGAATTTCTTTGTAATCAGTATTCCATTGTGGGAATGTTTGCAGAAGTGATTGAATACCAGTTCCAGGAGTTGCTTGCCAGTGGTAGCCAATCTGTATAGCTTTAATGTCTTTATGCAGGCCACCATTCGGGCCTGCCATAGAAAGGTGGTTCTCCTGGAATGGTGTCACCCAGCCATCGCCGCTGCCATACCAAAAATGTTGCAACCCGGTAATTGTCGAAAAATTAAATATCTTAGAAAATGTATTAAATGATGCGACCTGGGTGCTTTTGAAACCTATGGAAAGGGTTTGTTGTGGAAAATACCCCTCCAGGTTCCTGTATTGGATAAGTTGTTCGGACGATCCCTCGTAATTATCAAAACCGACAAAACCTAGCATATCGGTGTGATATACGGTGACAGTATGAGAGATGGGCACTGTATAATGATGCCTTGCATACCCAACATGCAGTTGTGACAGGTCCTGGGCAAAGGGGCCGACTACAGCGCTCTGCGGGAGGATATGTACAACTGTATTTGGAAGGGAAGTAGCACTGGCTTCAAAAGGTATCTTGGTTCCATCACCAAAGTCAATAAAAGAGCCAGGAGTGCTCATGATACCATCCACATCACCGTCCGTCTCAAATTCGTAGAAGCGCATTGCTACAATTCCCTTGCATGGGAAGACCTTGTTGGGCTTCAACTGTAGTCCAAATCTCTCGTTTGGCAGCAGTGATAAAGTACCGATAGCATCGTTAGCCGGATCGCTATTCCATATATCTACTACTTCCAACTTTACATGGTGAGGATCGGATGCATTTGTTTGGTCAATAAGTTCGCCATTTACGTTAAAAACACCCTTATTACCCTCATCTGGAGTCAGGTTACCAGCCAGGGTGACCAAATCCGTTTCGATAATTCCCTGGGTATTGGCATAGATATCAAAATAGCGTTTAAGTATTCTTCTTGCCTCCGAACAGTTATAATCTTCGGCTGGTGTACTGGTGCCCCCCTCAGCTATACCACTGACACATGGTATCCCACAGTCCGCCATAAACTGAAAATACTCGGCCCATGTTTTGTTGAAACCAAGCTTCTGATTGATATAATTGGCATAAAAGCGATTTGCTGCGTGGCGCAGCGCAATTTGATCAGCGGTTAAAGGCGTTGCGGTGATATTATCGGGTTCATTGGGATCAGCAAAGGGGCCAAACAGCAACCGATTGGGAAATGCGGTCCGGAACTGCTGATCTACTGTCCTCATTTGCTCACAGTCGATACAGGATGCCAGGTAATTATATCCGCATTGAAGCAATGGCGGTATCATTACAGGCGGATTAATGGTTTGGCAATCTGCCGCGGGATTACATACTGCCAATAATGAAGCAATGGTGGCTTCGGGAACATCAACCTGGTACCATTCGTGGAGGTAGTTTACAAGACCAGCATTGGTTACGGGGTAGAGCTGTGTAGTTGCTGCAGTTCTTAAATGCGTTAACCTGGTACAAAGGCATTCATCTTTGCTGTCTACTATTTCTTCGCTAAAGACTACCGGAAAATCATGGGGTTTTGGCCAGTCAATGATAAATGAATTGCAGGCAGGGGTTTGAGGGTTTGTTAATAGCACCGCCATTTTTGCGGAGATCGCTGCATCGAAACTGAGATAATTATTACCAATGGTAAGACCGTTCCGGGAAACAACTAAAGCCGGACAAGAAGAAGCCCCCACAGGATGTTCGTCGTCGCTGCCTGCCCAACAGATTTTTACCAGTTCGTCGGTGATACCTTTAATAAATGCCTCCCTTGCTGCATCAGAAGAGAAATTTTGACTACTGCTTATAGATTCACATCTAAGCAAAGTGGCCCTCCACCTTGGTACATAACTTAAAGCTATATCCCGGTATTGCTTTTCTAACTCTACTTCTACATAGCCTGTGGTACCTCCGCCGCTTCCAACAATACCTGCCAGCCTGTTCACATCCATAAATCTTTCTACATAATGATTTCCAGCCCTGTTGATCTCAGTTAACACACCAGCATCCAGCGGTACCTGGCTGTTTAGAAAATTGTAGATCAGTTGCTTTCTTTCGGTAGTATACAGCGACCTGAAAGCCCTCCATATTTTGTTTTTATCCGCCGGGCATAACGCGGATGCCAATAATTGCTCTCCATTGATAATAACAGGGGCCGTAGCAACATCAGGAAAAACAGATGTGGTCGCTGCCTGCCACATAGCTATTGCTGGAAAACTGCCCGGGCTTCCATCAAGGTTTTTCCGGTCTAAATTATAATTAGTAATAAGACCAGCCATGGCTGTACCAAACAAACTGCCTGTTATGCCTGTAAACGGATCTATATTAATTATCGAATAGCCCGAGCCTGCTGTACCACTAATCCAATTTTTTGCAACGGCTCCCGCAAAGTCATCAACGCTAAAAAGCTCTGTGTTAAATGAATAAATAGCCGGCAATACCCTTTCTGCAAATTCCAATCTTTTATATTCAGGATGGTAAGGCAGCAGTGTTTTTGCCCATTCGGTTTTAAATTTAGCTGCAAAGCCTTCATAAGACAGTCCGTCAAGGATGGCATAATTAGGTGTCGTAGTACTACTATGAACGGCAATATCAACCTGGCCATTCTGGCCATAATAAAAATAACCGCCGGGATCATCTCTTTTTAGTTTCAGTAGGTAGGCCGCACCCCCCTGCATACCTGCATTGAAGATATTGAACGGTTTAAGCGTATGGTCGGTGTTGGGAATGTTAGCACCTGTAATGGCATCTTTTTCAAAATCATTATTTGCGTTGTCGTAAACCTGGTTTTCAGCCTTCAGTTCATTCAGTCTTGCATACTGTCCACCTGTTGGCGTCATGTCAGCGAGCATTTGCTCCCGGATGGTTTGCAATTCTTCCGGGAAGAACAGCGTGCCGGTACACACATTATTGCAGACTTCCAGTTGCTGATCAAAGGCGGCGCCAATACTGGCTCTTCGTTCCGGCGTAGAAGCAAGATCACTGGCCAACAATGAACTTGAAATAAAATTTTCCCGTGCCGTAGCAATCGTACCAGGGGTAGCAGGAAGGGTTATACCCAGGGCCAGGTTACAGTTTGCACAGTCCATTTCACAACCTGCACCCTGTAATTGCAGCCGGGCTTCAATCTCTGTTTTAAACTCTAATTCGGATTTGCAGATACTGTTATTGATGTTTAACGGGTTGAGCACTACATTATTTAAATACCAGTCTCTTGCAGCTGTGTTTAACACCAATCGCTTGGTAACAATAAATTCACCTTCGGGTAACGTCATGGAGAATTGTACCGCTATATTCGGGTTGTCGCTTGTACAATTGGTATTCTGTAAACCGGAAAGATCAAAAACGGGGCTTTTAAAAGTATAAGGCAAACTGCCGGATTGATCTACCGGACTGGAAGACGGGTTATGAACAGTATAGCTTCCACCACAGGTAGACGCAACCGTTATTTCCAGGTTGTATTTGCAATCGTAGCATACCTTCACGACTGGCGTCGCACCCGCACACTTATCAAATAATAATTTCTGCGGATCCATGGTGTAATTGAAAGTGGCAGTACCCGCCTTTGTAAGCACCACGCTGCTAACCGATTCTATTGATTCATCTTTTGCTACATTGCTGGCAAGCAGATCTTTTTGAATCTGGCCAAAGCGACCGTCCGCAGTGAGTTTGGTTTGCAGCGAGGGCAATTTTTCCAGGCTGGCCGGGTTTTCACCAGCCAGGGCTGTAGCGATCGTTTTACCATACATATCTGTATAGCTCACACTATATTGACCATTGGCATCTTTTACCAGGGTTTTAAAATAGTGGCTGCGGTCGCCGGCATCCGTACCAAATAACCCATCCAGTTCATTCTGGTCGGGCTGTGTATAGATGTATTTGGTTTCATGTCCGCTCCCCAATTTATGAGCTTCACCCACCCCACTTTGTGCGTCTACCCGGCCGCTACCATCCATAGCATACCGGGTTTCTGTATAAGGCCTGCCGTTTGCATTGGGAATATATGGATCCATCAGCTTGCCCGTTATCCCTTTTACCAGCGGATTTTCGGGGGAATAATAGTTAGAAGCTCCATAGGCTGTGGTAGCAGCGGGTCCGGTGGGTGCTGTTGCTATTAAAAGCGGTGCTGCAGCGGCACACACCGATCCGTTAAAAATATCATATACTTCTTTGGGCAATGCGCCCGGGTTTACACCGGCAAAGCTGTTGACCTGGTGCGTGTACTCTATCAGGTTGCTAATGGTAGGTGCCGGTAGTATCTGGATCACGGGTCGGCCCTGGTAATCGTACATGGTTTCGGCTACGACCGTTGTAGGTGCAGATACCGTTAGACCTGCCTTTTGGGTTGTAACAGAGTTATCCTTGGTTACTGTTTGCCGGGTTCGAAGTGTTCCGTCGAAATAACTGATGACTGTTTTCCGTTTCCCATCTTCAGCGTAACTGGTCGTTGCCTGCCAGTTCATTTCCGGCATATGGCCGTTATTCCTGTAAGCATTATCATCGGCATTGAAAGCATATTGCCAGTGGCCTGCCACCGCCGTAACACTGCTGGCAGAGGTATTCCAGTTTCCTGTTATCCTGTCGCCCGATTTTGTTAACTGTGCAAACCGGACGCGGAAAAATATAATCCCGCCCGACTCATATAGTAATGGTATTTTAAAATTCGGAGTTAGCGTCGACAAATAGTTCCATGGAACAGTTACCCGCGAAGAATTATCGGTGAAGATCTTCTCCGGGTCATAGCTCCCGCCAGTTTTGTACTCATCTGCAACAGTGGCATCACTGATATTTACCCATGCCCACTCTATATCTACATCTGTTCCGTTATTAACCAGGGGAGCATCCCATTCCAACATCAATTCGTCAGGGGTTTGCCAGGTCTTTGCTACCAAAACAGGATTCGCTCTCGCATTGGCGGGGTAAATAACGGGATCAAATACGTAGTCCCTGCTACTTTGCAGGCGGTTCGTAAGTACCAGGAATGCTTTGCCTGCTGCTAGTGTGCCGTTATTGAACGTAACGTCGTCGGTGACGGTAACATTTACATCCGTGCCATTTGATAAAACAAAATATTGCTCTGCATTGTATTTCGTGCCACCTTTTGGATTGTAGGTAACAGTCAGGTCCTTATTAATCGCCGTTTGCTGTACTCCTGCCAGGTTTTTATATTCAATCTTTATTTGTACAGTTGCATCGATAGGTATTCCAATATAATCACCATCCTCCTTTACTTTGAGGGAAATAATATTTTGGGTGGTTAAAGTGCTGGTTACAAAAGGCGAAACTGACAAATCCGCATAGCTGATTGCCCCTGTTGCAGCATATTTAGCAATAGCATTTCCTTGCAGCTGTGCAACAAGTTCCGTATCGTCGATAGCAAAAACATCTGCTCCAATTAATGATAACACAGGCAGTAATAATAATTTGCGAATCAAGTTGTGCCATAGAGTCCTTTGCATAGTACTAATTTTTATACTCAAAAGTTGCTGCTGTTTTTGTTCAACACTGTTTACTGTCCTATCATATTGTAAAAACGGTATCGCCTGTAAGCATCGCTGGGCCAGTATTTTTTCCCATCATAATAAATAAATTCTGCTTCGGAAAATGCCTTTTCAAAACTCCGTGGGTCAAAGCGGTATTTGCTATATTTTACAGCAAGCGTATGCTTTTGTAAAACA
Source organism: Bacteroidota bacterium (assembly GCA_040386335.1). Classification (GTDB taxonomy): domain Bacteria; phylum Bacteroidota; class Bacteroidia; order Chitinophagales; family Chitinophagaceae; genus JAZKFT01. The sequence goes on along the minus strand of JAZKFT010000013.1, from coordinate 127,596 downwards.
GGTGGGCTGATGATGGAATCTTCCAATTCAAAAGGTGTATAGTAGACATAGGTAGTATTCACCAGGTAATTGTTTTCCGCGTCGTATTCAATGATGATATCCCTGTAGGGCATTGATGTATTAACGGTATGGAATGTCAATAATTTCGTTCCCTCCGTCGTACTGTCTGAGAACATAGAATATACCATCGTAAAATTTTTCAGCAGGGAATCCAGTGAAGTTTTCCCCCCGGGTAGCAGGCTATTCGCACCGGTAGGTTTCGCCTTATCAAACAAAAGCGTTTGGGCGGGTTTGTATGCTGCAATAACAAAAGAATCACCTTGCATAAAAATATTCTCCCCCAGTTCGTACCTGTATTTCCTGCCAGCTACCGTAAGTTTGGCGTTCTGCTCTGAATTCGATTGTGAATTGAGATAACCCGGCACAGAGTCGGCACTTATAATCATCTGCATATCGAAACTCATATAATTCATGCTGTCGTAGACCTTGTAAATGGCGGATAGCCTTTGAGCAACAAAAGCAGAATCTACGGGAGTTTGCGCAAGCGCCCCGGTTCCTGCAAATAGGAATAATATAAGTGATAGTGTTCTAATTGTTTGTAGCATGGATTCTTATTTCATTTTTCTTTTAGCTGTAATTATTGATTTTGTCTCAAAGCACTCCTGGTTTCCTGGATCGTTTTAATCCCTTCCTTCGTTTCCTTTTTAATTCGGGTTACCGTGCCTTCGTCATCATATTCATAGAAGCTTGCGTAATTATTTTCATCTAATTCTGCTCTCAGTCTCAGGTTTACAGGGTCGTACACAAATGATTTCATATTGCCATTGAATGGGTGGATGCGTATATCATCAAAGTAAACTGCACCTGAGCTGGTATTTGTAAAAGCGATGCGCATTTTGTCTGCAAGAAGCGGGATAACGGGTAATACAAAATCGTATCGCTGCCAGCCTTCTATTATTATACCTGTTGGTGATTTAGACATGACGCCTGTTGAGCCGATCACGGCACCAGCACTATTAAGGAATGAGACCACTATAGCATTATTGGCATAATGAGTGGTTGTGGTTGTTGCTGCCTGTTCTTTAACCCAGGCGCTCAATACGAGTTTGGAGCCAGGGACTATTTCACCCGCTGGGATCGGTTGGTTGCTGGGTATCGGGGTAAACCTGTCAGTAAGAATATTGTTGCCGGTCATTTTAATACGCTTGGGTCCACAGGGAACAGTAGCTGTTGTCCAGGTACCATTAGCTGCTTCCAATGTTGGGTACATATTAAGTTGGGGTACCGGTTTAAATGCTGCATCACAACCCGATTTCCAATCCAGGTTAAAATGTCCGCCACCTGCGTTATCATTTCTATAAACAATATCCATATGGTACGGTTTGCCAGCTTCCAGGTAGACGGTACGATTGCTATTGGTGCTGCGGCAATCCAAAGACACCCCTCTCGCAATATCATATATTTTGACCTCGCCATAATCATCAACTGGGAATGAGGTTCCTGCATTATTAAAATTGAAGGTATAGGTATCGGATTTCTCAACCTGGATAAAACCATTCCATTCTATTTTAATATTCTCCCACCGTTCATGGTGGTCGTTTATATTTCCCAGGTCAGGATCTTTCAAAAAACCAACAGGCAGGGTAGAACTGAGATACTCATAATAATCGGAACCAAAAATTGGCTTGTGCTTTTTCGCATCAATGAAGACGGTCGGATAATCGCCGGTTTTTGTATAAGTGTGTGTTGTCTGGCTTTCATAATATTTTCCTACCAAACCGGTTCCGTTCAATGTTACCCTGGTTATCGGGCTGGGAGACAGGTCCATTTCTAACATTAGCATAGGGTCTGCTCCATCGTAAAGTTTCAAAGGTACTGTGACGGTATGCGTAGCATTATTTGTGGCATTTTGTACAATTTTGAGACTATACTTGCCCGTGTGATGTTCCTTATCGTCAATGATACCAGCTGTTGTTGAGGTAATCCCCAAATCAAAATGTCTTTTTTCCTTGCACGAAGCGGTTACAAATTCGTCGCTAAAACTGTAATCTTCAAACCCATCAAAAGCAGATTCACAGAAATGTGCATTATTTACCACAGCCACAGGCAAGCTTTGGTTATATCCATATACAGCTGCATTGTACCTGCCCAGCGGATCATAGTTTTCTATTTCCATCCCCCGCTTATTTACCTGGGCAATGGCACTATTCCAAACCCATTTTACATTCCCAGACGGTGCAATGGCCTTTTTAACAGGATCATAAGGACCCCAGAATGGCGCAAAAGCATTTAAAGTGCCGTCGCTGGAATTATTAGGATGTAAGTCTATATCCGCTGACAGATGCCCTTGTTTTCTATCATCAAAAAATACATAGGATTTAAAAGCCCGCCAGTTGCCCAGCATACCATGTACATATGGATTAAATTTTGTTTTTGAAAATACAGAATTGCACTGAGGCGCCAGCTCGTAACTGCTCACCGTTATTGTTTCATCTCCGGGAGAAGGCGCTACATAAGGATTAGTCTCATAATATTTCACGTCCAAAAAGCTTAAAGCCTGCGTAGGCACGTCACAGCTCAAATCCTGTGTCGATATCACAACATCTCCTGAAATGGTATAACCGCCGGAAACTGCACAAAATGATCCTGAGCCATTTGTGATTTGAATGGTATTTCCACTTGAGCAGTGTATGTATTCAATAGTACCGCCAAGTCCCCCTTGTGAAATTGAATAATTATAGGTCCTGCATTGACTTTGTAATGCTGTTTTATTAAAATATTGACGAATACCGTTATCCGGTCCTCCACCATAGGGAGCTATAATCATGGGTCGCAGCCGAAAGCCCGTTGCAAAGGTATTTCCGGGAGCGGCGCGATTTTTATGCAATTCCCTGAACGCGCTGGTAACATCAATGGCATCGCTTCCATAATATGACTTTGAACTATACCAGTTGAAAGGCATTGTAGGAGGAATCATTGCGAATGTTGTCATATCCACGACTGCCGGGTCGTTATTAGGATCCACGCCAAAATTTGTTTTCCAGTTTACACTTATAGGATCGTACCAAGGGGTGCGCATAGCCTCAATCAGCAATGCATTGGATGGGTAGTAATTTCCATTTCTGTGTGGGTTAGTGGCATCATGAATCAATTGAACATTGCTGTATGAATATTGATTCTCCAGCTGTGCTCCAAGACCCAGTTTACCGGAAATGATTTGTGCCGCTACAGGTATTGTCGATAAGTCAAAATCAATCCAACTTCTAAGGCTTTGAAAAGTATGCTTATTTTTCTCGTCGCCATAGGGGTATCGGGCATTGTCAGAGAATGAAGTATGTCTTCCGCCAAAATTATTTTGGTTTGGCGCCAGAAAAAATTCCGGATAACGTTTTGTAAAAAGTGAGGATAGCTTGTTCAGATGATATTCAACATTCATCACCCTGTTAACTGGCAATCTTTTATTTTTCACTGTGTACACTTTATCAACCCGGGTAATCTCATTGGTAACATAAAATGCATCATCCGTCCGCCAGACTTCTTTAAATATGGCTGCACCCGCGTTTAGAATATTGTCGGCACCGAATGCAATTTTATATCCGGAAGTAGCATCACCCGTTTTCGGGCTCACGACGCTGCTTACGGCACCAACAGATGCTCCCAAAAGATTTCTACGCCCGCTTCTTATTACCCGCATGTATACATCGCCACCATTGTAAGGTGTGCCATCTCTTTCCAGCAACATAATCCTTCTGTTCCCACTATAAAGAAAACCGGGGTCCGTGCTTTTGCTTAAGTCTATTACCCAAATTTTACTTGCAGTGCTTTTGGGTTTTGGCGGTGGGCACGCAACCCCGGAGGGGCAAAAATAATTATCCGGCACACCGGTCAGTTGGGCATCATAGACATAAAGCTCATCCCCGCTTTGCAACAAATTCTGGTCGACAAAACCCGACTCTATAAACCCATTGCGAATAAATACATGTTCATATTGCACACCGATATTCTTATATGCCGGCCCCATACCATCATAAGCCCAGTGCGCGGGATAACTGAATGAATACACTGGTTTGTTAAAAGCATTGGTGGTGCTGGTAACCAGTGGTGCGCCGCTCTCTGCTTCGTATACCAGGTTGTCGGTATTTACCTTGCTTCCCTTGTCATAAGTTTCCACTCTTTCCAACACCCCATAGGTATTGATTATTTTAGATACCGTAACGGAGCGAAAAATGCTCTGATTAAAAGTAAACGGGATATAAAAGCTTGGAAAAATCAATGTCGGCTGTTTAAATTCAATGTTCATTTTCAGATTCCCGGAATAAGAAGTCGCATTGTGTTCCCTGAAATCCATCATCAGTTCGATATCTTTTCCGATAGTTTGTTCACTAACCACCCCGGTTGCGTCTTTTACCACATCTACACTGTTTTTGAGTGTCTGCATATTATCGGTGCCTGACTTTTGCCTGTAGAAATACTTGGTGTACTGAAGTGGATGATCGGGGTCATTCTCAGGGTAGGAAGATTGTTGTTTGATCTTACCATTCATGTTATTCAACTGAACCCTGAAACCCTGCGACAAGGTATTGTATCTTACCGACCAGAATTTCAAAAAAAAGTCAATTGCACTGGGTTTATAGCTATAGTGACTCTTATTATCCAAAGCTGTATAGTCGCTAAGTGTTGGAAAATCTTTGGTAGTAAAATATTCTGTTTCCTGAACACCAACTCCCCCTTTAATATCCTTGTTGAGATTAGTCTTATTATTAATTGATTTGACGCGAACTTTTGAGTATCCTACCATGGCCGATGGATAAAAGCCTTCCGCAACAGGCAATTCTACAGATCCAAAGGAGCTGGGCCCCATGAACTCCGTTGTTTTATACTGGATCATTTGCCTGAACGGATTCTCTTCACCTGCAGCTGATGGTTCATAAGATGCCACACCACTGCTGATTGCCTTCTTTACCCCGTTTTCTTCGAAGCTGGTGGTATAGTCATATTCCTGGCCATACGTAGATGCAGCCTCAGGTATTGGCGCGGCGGCAGCACCATTTGCTCCCCGGCTTGTGAGCAGGTTCCAGTTGTCTTTGATGATTATACTTTTAACCCGGTGTCCCCCTCCAAATTTTGCGCCAACAGGATTACTTAACCTGCCGAAACAAAGTTCCGGTTTAATACTCTTTCCATATCCCAGAGTCTTAAATTTCGCTGTCTCCCCACCAAGGTCTGCAATTGAAGCAATCATTCCCAGCGTAGATTTTATTATCTGCATGGGTGCTCCATCCATACCTACATCAGAACCAAAAAATACTTTAGAAGAAAGATGATCTCTCAGAAATTGAAATACAGATTCCACAACTGAACAATCGCCATTGCTATTCCCGGCAAGCTGAATCCAGATTTGCGGGTGACCATTTACATTGTTCCCTACTAAACCACAGGTATAATTGCCTGGCGTTCCTTCCATTTTTGAATAGACGGTGACCGGCTCCGCACCTCTACCGTAGGCATCCTTTGGTACTTCTATATATAGTTTCAGCAATAATTGATCGATCCCTGCGAGGTATCTTTTATTAATCTCTGCTTTACTATTTGTAATATTCACAATTGGGTCGGGTACATTAAAAAATACGTACTTATAGTCGCGAAAACGTTCAAAAGCATTCCCATACAGAATGGTGCCGGGCCCCGTGGTGTTTGCTGACGAAAATCCAGCCACCTGCATCATTTGAGCAGCAGGCTTGTTTTGTACAAAAGCATATTCATCGGTCTCGTAGTTGACCTTAATGGTAGCACCTGAAGGCAAATCTATTTCACGAAGGTTCCAGGCACCAGCGAAAGCATCGATTGCCTCTTTTTGCGACTTAAACAGGTTACTGGCTCTATTCGCGTTTTCCGCCTGCAAGGCAAATGGGAAATCTGAGGGTGTAACAATCCCAGCCGGCAGACGGCTGATCTCAGGTCCAGTAACCGGTGTTGACTGATTATAGTCAGTTGGAATATAAGAATCTTTCAGATTTCCCCATGCATCGTGCTTTGTGCGGTCATAATCGAATTTTTTTTCATTATAGCCTTCATTATACCGGAAAACATATTTATGTTTCTGGCTGGTTGAAGAGCCATTATAAGTAAAATAAATCCCGCTCAGTGTCAATTTTCCCAGTCGTTTAGTGACGCCAGCCGTCGTAACAAGTTTACTATTACTCACCTTTTCACAAAGGGTGTAATCATTACTGCCGTCACCATTGCCGTATACGAAGTGTACCGTCTTTATAGGTTTCGCACTGTTTCCCCTTTTTACCAGGTCGGCCTTTGAATACAGGTCAATTTTGTCAAGGCGCTGCAATTTGGCCGGAGCCATTTCATCAATTCCGCCATTCTCATTTATAACCGGAAGCGCATCATCCCGATCCGTTGTCCTGAAGATCGCTACCATACTTTTAGACTCAATAGAGTGGGTGTACCATAGCTCTTTTTCACCGTAGGAATAAAAAGCCTTATCATCAGATTTATCTGTTTTAAGACCTTCGTTGTAAGTAGCCACGTTAGCGGTATGCTCTGCAGGTGTTCTCCATTTATAGGTAGGCCAGTTATTGTTCTGAGGTGTTCCTACCCGCCTATAATTGAACTTTACAGCCGTTCCGATATCATCACCCGAAATCCCGTCCCCTGTCACATCAGAATAGTCCGGCGAAAGCAATTCAGTAAGTAAAAACGAATGTGCGTACGCAGGAATAATTTGTGCATTGTAGTAGCGGTCTTTAGAATCCAGGTTAAGTCTGTCGCCATCCAGGTTATTATCGCCCGCATCACCGTCATTATTATAGATTACCTGGTCTTTTGATTTGTCCGCATTAGTTTTTGCGGCGGCAAATGTTACATCTTTCTGTATGATATTATAAACTGGTAAACCATAGATATATCTTTTTCCATCCTGTTCCACCACATCTATTTCGGAAATATGGTTTGCCTGACGGTAATTTTCCGCGATGACATTACCAGAGGAATTGGTTCGGTCTATTTCCGTAAAAGTATTTCCATCAGTAAAAGGGGTCAAAATATTAAAGCCTTTGTACACTCTTAACTTGTTGTCAAAACCAACCTTTGAGGCTTCCTTTGCAGTAAGATACGATATCACCTGGCTCCGCTTATCTCTGTTAGCCGCCTTGTCGCTAATTGCTGCTGACAATGGGAGTTTTAGCGCCTGTCCCTCAGGCCCTGTAGCTGGCACCTGCCTGTTACCATCATTATAATACAAAAGATTCGACGTGGCTTCGGGAAAGGGCAAAAAAGGAGATCCGTGGTCGTACAGTTCCAGCCGTACTAATTTGTCGCCAGCGACTTTGTCGTAGAATCCATCGGTAGCGCTGGTGGTTTCACCGGGATTGCGAAAATAAACCGGCTCGTCTGCTCCTACCGGTTTTCTAAAATAAACGGCTTCTTTGGTATTGTTCTGATGCTCCCATTCATTTACAAATGTGGTTGTCCCAGTCCCGGTAATATTCAAGCCTATATTAATATCAGTAGTCGTGTTACTCTTACCAAAATCAACACCTAGCGATCCCTTTGCAGAACGCGACGAGCTATAAGCATCGTGAACATAACCAATATCACCACGGTATGCGCGGAAACTCCCCCCCGTTCCCTCTCCACTAATATTAAATACATCATAGGTATATTGTGGCATCGAAAGCACGGATGTCTTTCCTTCTACGTATCCCCCATCATTTAGCCGGTTAAAATCCAAAATAGCTTCTTCGTTCCCGTTAGCATTCTGCATATTTAAATAACCATATGCCGGTTTGGAAATGGACCTATCTTCTTTTTTAATAAAACTCTGTGTATAATATCCCTCAAATGATAGCTTAGGTTTAAATAAAGGAGCTGACTCAGTACCCGTTTGAATTTGAAGCTGGAAATTACGATTGGTTATAGGTACTCTTATAGAAGGGGTATACGCTGTACTCGCAAAATTTAGGGTAAAACCACCGGATGTGAAAAGGTTTCCTACAGATTTTGCTGAGTTCATTCTTTGAAAATCCATGTGAAAGTTATTCAGCCCTGCCCGGGAATTATATGACACGGAGGTCGTCAGCCTCCCTATTTGTGACTGTTTATCTTTACTAAATAAATCAAAGCTGAGACTTGGAGTAAAACTCATCCCACTTCGTGACGAAAAAGAAACTGCGCCTCCTAACGTTGGTTTTTTAGTGATTTTAATATCTTTTGTTTTTTCATCCTGTATCACTTTAAAAAATCTCGCACTTATATTACTTAAACCTAACTCAGAAGCAAATCCAACATAACTATTGTAACTTACCGCAAGTCGTTTACTAGCCTCAAATGTGCCTCGTAGGGTTTTTGACAAGTTAAATCCAACTATTTCAATGGGTTTCGCCGCAGCTATACCCACGTCAATATTATCCCTGATGTCGTTTTCCTGGGTAATAAAATCCTCCCCCCCATTAAAATCATCCGGCAGCCCCCGCATCGTGCGGCTGATAGTTCCCGGATTCAGGTTCCAGCCTAACCCCACCCAACTTGCTTCCTGGTCCATGGTAATGCCGGCATTGTAGAAAATATTAATGGGATAGCCGCCTACATCCAGCAATGGAATATTGTAAGAAAAATCTCCGGTAAATTGGTTCACCATATTGTCTACACCAACCGATTTAAACGAACTCATTTCTGGCTGGCCCGGGCCGCTTATTCTATAACCTTTCTGAAGCAATAAATCGTCGGACTTTATTTCTTCCTTTTTCTTACCGCCATTACGCTGGCCGGGTACCGCTCCTTGCAAGGCAGGTGGGGTGGGCGCCTTTGCAAACTTTTCCAGGACACTAAAATGTTTATTATTCCGGCCTGTATCCGCCCTTGTTGCAACATGAAATCCACCAGCATATAGCGGCGCACAAAAAGAAACCGCGTACACATTTAAAAGCAAGGCCGCAAACCACTTATTCCAATTGGATGATAATTTACCGATCATAAACCTGTCAGATTTTACTTAAGTTATTTAGTACTATATGTGGGTATAAACCTCATGGATACAGACATACCACGGCTGTTCACCAATCGCAGCTCGTATAATTTTTTCTCTGTCAACACCGCCCGTTTGTTCAGATCATATGTAATAAAATTTTGCCCTTTTTGTACATCCAGCATGAATGATAGCGGGCGCTCATCGCTTTTTTCCAGCGTTGTTATAGTAGCTTGTACCGCCAGGTCGCTCCACTCATTAATATATTCGATTTTAAGAATGCCGTCTTTTATGATGACCGGGGCCAGTTCTTTTACACCAAGTTTTACATACGGGATACTGTTCAAATCATTTTTCACTGAATCACCTTTTAGCGTAAACGACCAAACTTCACTTTTAGCTGCATACCTGTTACCATCCCTTGCCACTATTTGCCAGGCATAGGTTTTTCCTTTTTCCAGCTGCCGGCCAGACGCAATTGGGTATTGTAAAACGGGTTGTCTTAGCAAACTTGCCTGCTGTATCGGGAGGTTTTTCTGTATAGCATCGGTCATGGACTGGCCCCCAAAGACCTCGATCAATAGAAAATCATAATTCAAATTGCCGAACATGGTGAGCGGAGCAGGTGGCATCCAGGTAAATGCAGGAGCTGCCTGTTCTATTACTGATCCGTTATCCGGGTAGGTAAGCAACGGTGGGCTCAGTGGTTCTACTTCCAGTTGTACACACTCTTCAGCAGCCAGCTCGGGGTTAGAATGATTAAGCAGGAAAAGTTGGTAGCAGACCTGGTACTGACCGGCAGGCAGCACACCATTGGGGGATAGATCTGCCAGCGCACCCCGGGTATAATTGTATTGTATCGGTTGCAAAGCTTGCGCCTGCAATACCTTTGCTCCCGGCGGGATTATAAACTTTCCGGAAACGCCCGACAATACCGTCTGACGTGTCTGAACATCCTTTACGTCCAGCTGTATTTTACCCTCAAGGGGTGAAGTATGGCTGCTGGTTACCGAAAAATTCCACAACTGAGATTTAAGGTATACCCCGCTGCCCGGAAGCATCGGATTGATGGACATCTGCGCTCCGGAAACGATCACCGACAACACCAGAATGGTTAGCAGCCCCCACCTACGCCTGTTCGTTGTTTTCATAATAACAGTTTAATACACTTAAATATTTCATATGCTTCCAGATACCTACCTGTGAATTCTATCACGGTTAAAAAATCCTTACCCAGCTCAACCTTCCCCAATCATTAGATGCCAGTTGCCCGATGCCATTCGGCAGGTACCCCTTATCATACTGCATTTGCAGGGTACCCAGTTTCTGCAGCTGAATGCTAACCTGCATCTGCATACCCCAATAACCGGTGCCATTGGTTAACCTATAATTTTTGGCGCCCACCCCGGCGCCAACGCTTTTCCCAATCTGCAGATCAGCCTGCTGTTGAAAGGTCCAATAGTTAAGATTGGGCTGCGCAGCATACTGTACATCCGTTTGGGAGCGCCACCAGCCAAAATCCATATGATGGTTCATCATTATATTCCTGGCATTGTAATACACAAAGCCTGTGTCTGTTCCGCGGTTGTAAAAACGGGTATATAGCAGGCTGCTGCTCATCTGTCTGCGCACCGCTGTATAGGTATAAAACAGGTTAGCCGTCAGTGTTTGATAGATGTTCTCAGACAGCGTTCCATCTGTGTTTTTCGTTAGTTGTGAGCCTGGCATATACCCGAGTGATATCATCGGCCATTTTTTAATACGCATCACAGCCTGCAGGCTCTTAAAAACAACCGAACTGTTGTACGTGTTCGACACCAATGGATTATCAAATCCGTTTTTCCGTACCTGGCCGGTCAAAGCCAGCCGCTTTTGAAATAAGTATTGTTTCCATTTAATACCCCAGGCTTCCTGGCGGTTGCCGCTGGTAAACAAGCTATAAGATTGAAAATGGGCACCTACTTTTCTATAAAATACATTAAGATTGGACTGCATTGCCGGAAGGTCTTTACTGAATTTGGCAGTCCAGGCCTCATTATTGCGATCAGTAAATGAAAATGCACGGCTTAGCGATTTAGCACGGTCACCGTTAAGGGTATAGGGAGTTGAAGATTTAGCTGCTTCAAAACTAAAATTGGTATAGTCATCCAGCTTGTATCGGGCTTCAATAGAATAGCCAAAAAGCCGGGTATTATTGGCAACAGCCTCCGTAGATACAGGGTTGCCCACATTTCCGCCAAACCTGTTTTTGCTACCGGTATAAGATGTTATAATAATGGTTCGGTTGTCCTTGTCACCCCAGCCAAACCGCCCCAACAGAAGGTTTTGTTTTGGTAGTTGCAGCGGCCGCACGATAAAATCGCGGAAAAGATAATCTACCGTCCCGGTGGCAAATGCCAGGTAAATTGACGGGTTATACTCAACGTTAACACCGCTAAGGCTGATATTATTAACGGTAAGGTCGCTATAATTAACTGTGGCACGGCCAATTCCAAACTGGGTAATCGCCAGCAATTGCTTATCAAAAGATCCAAGTCCATTTGTTCCGGCATTTTTAGCCAGCGCATTCAGCTCTTTCACTGAGCGGGCTTTTTGTACCGCGTTGGTAAATGCCGCAACCTGTGTTTGTATGTCATTTTTAACGCTGTCAAGCCCACGCTGTGCGGCAGTCATATTATTACGGAGTGAATCAAGCGCTTTCTTTGCCGCTGTGAGCTTTTTCTCAGCATCCCCTGGTAAAGCCATTTCTGCTAATGCTGAATCACGAAGATTAAGGAGTGTCTTCTTTACTGAAACAAGGGAATCTGTTCTATTACTTAGCAACTCACTTCCTCCCATGCTCCTGTTGTCCGTCAATTTTTCAAGGCTATCTTTGAGCGAAACGAGACTTTTTTCTTTTGCCAGAATTTGCCGCTGTGTTGCACTGTCGGGCTTCAGTTTGTTTTTTTGCTTTGCCAGGACAGAATCAATGAAGTGCTTTAGTTGAATTTTTTGATCCGTTATACTTTTAGTAATTGCCTGGCGTGCCGATTCACGGGCCAGTTGCTGCAGGCGATCCGTGCTGGCATCTTCCATGGCATTCCTGATTACCTGGTTTACCCTATTCTGTTCCCTTTCCAACGTCAGGACTTTCGCATAAATGATTTCCTTCTCCGCCACGATCTCCTGCGTACGCATCGAACTTTCTACCCATCTTTTTGCCTGTTCGTAAGCCTGTTGTTCCTTTGCTACCAGCATTTCATAGTTTACCGGTGCAGCTGCTTTTTGCAATTTCTGACTCCAGGCATCTGCCAGTTCGTTGCGAAGATTTTGCTTAAACCCATACCCGTTAAACTGCACATTTATATCGGTATAGTTCTTAAAAAAAGGGGAGTTTGATTGGCGGCTGTTCAGGATGATCCTAAAAGGATAGCGACCCTTAATACTGGCATCTGCATATACCTGTTCGTTGTGCTGCTGCAGGTTGGTAGCCGCAAACGGGGTATCCAGTCTGCTGCGGTAGTCAAAGGTGTAGGCTATATTTCCGTGCAGTTGCAGAAATGGTATTTTTTTGGGCTGTGCCACTGCTACATTCCCGGTAATTGTACTCTTGCCTGGAGTCTTATACTGCACCAATACTGATACAAGGGTTTGATCATGGCCAATGTCTTTGGTAAGGACATGAAAGAATGTACGTGCGTTACCGGAAAATAATGTGGTGGCAGCCGTTTTTTTTCCTGGTAAAAAATCATCAGCAGCAATGCCCGAAGTCGCTTTGTTACCTGGCCTGGATGGAACAGATGTCGGATTACTCAGCAATACTGTGATCATCCCATAATTATGACCAAGGTTTTGAGCAAAGGGCACAGATATTGCCCTCGCTGGAAATAGCCTGGCCAACATTGATGTTATGGAGGTACTGGTTAGTGCTGTATCTAATGAAATGACTTTTTTGTAATCTTCCAGATTTATTCCCGACGGATTGAGGAATACCTTCCCCTTTCTTTGATCATTAGATAGTAGTGAATCAGCACCATCAAGAAATCCTTTTATTTGCTTGTAACGGTGGATAAAAAGTGGGTTGAACATCACATGACCACTCTCATCATCTATATTTCGGGATTGGCTAAATAATGAGCATGATGACGTTATAAGCAGCAAAAGGATGCAAGTAATTTTTTGCAGAGTTGTATGTGTGTTGTTAGTACTCATTGACAAAACAGACAGAAGAAAAAAGTTTTATTTTTTGTCTTTGGTTTCCAGTTCTTTGATCCTTTTGTCTTGTTGAATAATATACAGGGTTAGCTCCTCTATTTTTTGCATCATTAGTTTTTGCATTTCGCCGAGATCCAGGCCTTCTTTTTCAATACTGGCAGCAGTTGGGATTGAGGGCAAGTGTTTATTGGTTTGAATAAAAGCATCTACCTGTTGCAGGGTTGCAAGATTATAGTTTGGGTCAAAAACGTAATCGGCCCAGGTTTGGGTGACCTTTATTTTTTTGGTAACGATGTTACCGTTTACGAAAAATTTGTTATTCAAATCATTCACTAAAGTGCCCACCGTTGCGGGGGATCCTATACTAACAACACCACTTGGGGCAATAACGATGGCATCAAAAGAACTGCCAGCTTTGAAAGATTGAAAGGTTAACCCCACATTATTGTTATCTAAGTGATTACCCCTAATGATAGCAGAACCAGTTGTTCCATTGCTTATCAATAATCTACCTGTTGAGCTAACATTTGCACCGTTGATATCATCTAGCGATGAACCAAGCCTCATATCACCGCTAACGTGAATTAAGTTAGTAGGATATAGAGCTCCTATACCTACTAATCCAGCACTATTCACACGGATTCGCTCAACATTGTTTGTGCCAAAACTCAACGGTTGAGCCGATATTGTCCCCACGACCATTCCTGCACTACTTGCACCATCGGAGAACATAAATAATCTATCAACACGAGAAAGTCCAAAAATATTTCCTAGACCACTAGATGTACTTCCTCCTATAGCGAATCCCCCATACGAGGCATACGAACCTCTATTGTTTTCGAGATAAAACCCAGCCTGACTATTCGCATTGGTGGTTTGGATATGCAATTGATTGGAAGCATTACTAATAATATCTAACGCCATAACAGGGGTGGTGGTTCCAATACCCACATTTCCGCCACTAGTCAGTGTAAATTGAGGTGCTGTATACAAATCGTTAGCAAAAAATTGAATACCCATACCGGTGCCTGCTCCAAATAATAACTTTGAGCCAGTCGCTGCATAAATTGATGCGGCATTTGCGAGTGATCCTGGTGCACCGGAGCCATATGCCTGAAGTAAAAAAGACGATTGAGAATTTGCCACAGATAACCTTGTAGCTCCATTCCCTGGATCACCAGGGTTCTGCACTTTTAACAATTCCACGTAGCCTGTACCACTTTTATATACATGGAGCAGGTTGCCAGGAGTTGTTGTACCGATACCAATATTCCCATTGTCTTTGATAGTAAGCCTTTTACCCAAAGTCGCATCAGCGGATGACCTTGTCCAAAACCACATATCTGCACCTGCATTTGGATTATTTCTAAGAAATGTCGCACCGATACCTGCATTGTACGCCTGGGCTGTGCCCGGAACTGCGCCTAGGAAAGCAAATGACACCATGTTGTTTGGTGTTGTATTTGTGTTTGAGAATGTAAAAGGCGCATTTGAGTCAGTGGTATAGTCTGTACTTGTATTACTTGTCACCAGATTTAAGAGCGTGGCTGGAGTGGTGGTACCGATCCCAACATTACCTGTTGTTGGAAATGTATTCTGCGAATAACCCAATTTTACAAAAAATCCAAAACAAACCAGGGCCGATAATTTTCTCATACGTATGGTTTAAAAGAGTTTATATTTTAATAAGGAAAAGAAAATACAGTAGGGCAGATGTATATCTTGTCAGGAATTTTTTGATGGAGATAACTCAGTTTCAGATTTGGTGGCTGCTTTTCTGGTATAAATAATACACGACAGTATATTGAAGAAACAAATTGTACCCTCCTTGCATAAGTGATGCAAAAGGTCACCACGTTCAAAATAAGCAGATATCCTTCTCCCATACATTTTTTTGGTCTGTTGTATTGCTGCGCTGCACACAAACAGATTCATCGATACGCACATGACCGAACACACGTATAGCGCAATCCGTTTAAGGTGATACTAAAAGACCAGGAATATATGCTTTAATAAAAGCAGTGCGAGGACAAATGAATTTTGATAAGGTTTGTTCCCAACAATCAAAATAATAGAAATTTTGTATAGAAAAAAAATATTTGAAAATATATTTTCAATATTTTTCCGGCAGATTCTTTTACAGTCATCAATGTCTAAACATTGTAAAATACAGGATAGTGAAAGTATTTAGTATGCCCGGTAATCTGTATATCTCCTGCTATCATTTTAGTAATGCGTGCTAAACCTGTTAATTTATCCCTATGAGTAGACCAAATTTCCTGAATATTCTTTTGGCTAATTCAGGCATACATTCTAATTGATGCCACTACACCGGGCTAACTCTTTTGGACTGTCCGTCAGAAATTGGAGAAATATCTATAGCCTAAAATAGGCTTGTTACCCAGTATTAACAACAGGATTAAAACTAAAATATCCAAAATCCTGTGACGAATGCCTTTTTGGAGCACCAGTTTCCGATCGCGTAGCCGCCCGCTCATTCATCAATATACCCTTCATGTATAAATTGCTGACTTTCCCCAGCGCCTGACCGATAAACGAAACATCCCCGCCATTTACTATCTCAAACCACCTCATAATACTTGCTATTGCCCATATCGGCCGCAATCATTATTTTGGCTTTCGTTCCATCATACTATTTTATTTCACATTCCAAACCTGATATGATGAAAATGAACCGCAGGAATTTTTTAGAACTACGGCACTCGTGACTGCAGGTAGTTCCATTGCTTTTGATTTCGGCCGGGGAAGATTCGGTTTCTTACCCGACGAAACCATCAAACTGTCTGACCTCGCCGCGATAAGCCCGCAACCCGAAACAAATTTCCAGCAACTATTACAATGGCTGTCAGCAAACGCTGGACAAACTTTATCTCCAACGAACCGGGAATTGATCTCTCCCTGCAAGGCGATGCTTTAAAAGCAGAATTGATCAAGGAATTAGACGCTGAAAAGCTAAAAGCTTTGCAGGTAAATGAGGGCTCTGGCTACGACGATTTTGCAGGCAATCGCCTTATACAGCCCGGCTTTCCGTCAACATGGTTCGTGTACTTACCGAAGCATAGTCCGCTCCGATAAGAAACCTTTGTAAACAACTACCTGACTCCAACTCAAACCCTATACAAAAGAGCCGATTTGTCCTATTTATTACCAAAGTCTACTGCAAGGAGTTGATCGATTCCTGACATGACGAAAACAGTAAGTCATCGTAACGTTTACAGAGCCACCACCCTGCTAATTCCAGAACTTTTGACCGGCGTGAAGTATGGTTCGATGGAGACATGAACCATTTCGATTGTGCAGAAGGTCCCCGGCATTTTTATCGCTTGTAGTATTGGCCCGCAATCTGTATCCGCCAGCCGCCCCCCTGGTATGGAATTATGCGCCGGTCTCCCATTCCACCGTGTCTAACCTGTCCATGAATATTTTATCAATACTCATACTGTACAGCCAGAAAATCCTTCCCGTAATGATTTCTTAATGACCGTGTAGATGGTACCCTGCAGCAATTGGATTATCTTCGAAGGGAATTCGCCGTAAACTGTATATCACGGGAGTTCTACCTAATCTATAAACTACCTGCTATGAGACCTGTATGCCTTTGCGTGCTGGCTATGCTATTTGCTGCCACCTGTTTCGCACAAACCAATCCCGCTGCCCAGGCAGTCCCCTACAGCCAGGATTTTAATACACTGTTGCATACATCTACCACATACCCGGCCGGCTGGCAGGGATGGCAAACAGGAACGAGTATTACCACAGCTTTCAGGACAACTACCACTGGTGATCGGTTGTTGACTGCATCCAGCACTGCATCAACCAATTCCGGAAACGTCCATAATTTTAACGGAAAAATCGGGTTTTTGACCTCCGGTTCTTTGGATGTTGCATTGGCTCTTTCGCTCAATACGTCCGGAAAAACAGCTGTACTGGTTGCATATGACGCCATGACCATTCGCAATCCCTACGATGGCACCGCCAATACCAAAATTGCAGAGATGACCCTGCAATACCGTGTTGGAACCAGCGGAGCATTTATCAACTTAACGGGTATTGAATATCAAACCAATACGACCCCGCAGACGACGGCGGTTACTACCCCGCAAAATCTGCTGGCAAAATCAATTACGCTACCTGCCGCCTGTGATGATAAACCGGTAGTTCAGATACGCTGGGCGAGCCGAGATGTCTCTGGTGCTGGCTCCCGGCCAAGCCTGGCAGTAGATAACATTGTAATTACCGCCAATACGATTCCTGGAACCACGGTAAGTATTGGTCCGGGGCTTAATGCAGCTGAACCTGTGACCAATGGCAGTTTCTCCATAACACTTTCCGCGGCGGCGCCGGTAGGTGGCATTACGGTAACCTACACACTAACCGGAACTGCAACCATTGTTTCTGACTACACTGATCCCCAAAGCGGCAGTATCACAATACCTCAGGGCAGTTCTGCCGGAACCATTAATATCAATACAGTAAATGACGGAGACACAGAACCCACTGAAACCATTATCGCTACCATCAACACGGTCACTGCTCCCTATACCGTTTCCAACGGCATGGCTACGATCAACCTGGCGGATGACGGTGATATTACACCTATATCATACACTGGTATCACCTATACCCAGGATTTCAATACACTGGCTACGACAGGCACCTCTTCAGTATTGCCTACAGGATGGCTGTTCGCCGAAACAGGCACCAATGCCAATACCAGCTATACAGCAAATAATGGAGGGTCCACCTCTGGTGACACTTACAGTTTTGGTACCGGCACCGCATCAGACAGGGCACTGGGAGGATTACGTTCAGGCAGCCTGGTTCCCAGCTTCGGCGCTATCGTGAAAAATAATTCGGGTGCAACGCTTTCCACATTGGTTGTTTCTTATACAGGCGAGCAATGGCGGGTCGGTGCGTTAAACCGTGCTGACCGCCTGGATTTTCAATACAGCACCAATGCTACCAATCTTACATCCGGTACCTGGACCAATGTGGATGCACTGGACTTTACCGGTCCTGTGGTAACACCTGTTGGCGCAGTAGACGGGAATCTTCCCGGTAGCTCGGTAGCTATCTCTTTTATCATTAAAGGGCTTGCGGTGGCTAATGGTGCAAATATTGTTTTCCGCTGGGTGGATTTTGATGCCTCCGGCTCGGACGATGGCCTGGGGATTGATAATGTCAGCTTTTCTCCCGGTTGCACACCGCCAACCAATCAGCCCACTGCATTAAACCTGGTTCCTTCTATTGAACAGATACAGGGTTCGTTTACCAATGCTGCCCCAGGGGCCATCAACCCGGACCGGTACCTGGTAGTGATGAATACCGTTAATAGCCTCACTGAACAACCATCTTCCGGTACTACGTATGCAGTGGATGACCTGATCGGGGGTGGACGTGTTGTTGCTATTACCGATGGCAGCATGTCAAATGCGTTTACCGTTTCTGAACTCACTCCGGGAACACCCTACTATTTCTTTGTATATTCCTTCACCAATGCCAGTGATTGTTACAATATCACCAATCCCCTTACCGGCTCACAATCAACAACTACACCGCCGCCGTGTACAGCTCCGGCAACACAAGTCTCAGGGGTATCTGCCGGACCCATCACTTCAACTGCCATCAATCTTGTGTATACCCGTGGTACAGGAGATAATATACTGATCCTGGCCCGCACCGGTTCGCCTGTTACGTCCGAACCCATTAATTCCATCAATTACACGATGGGTAACAGTATTGGTGCCGGTAATGTGATCATTTATAAAGGAGCTGCCAGTTCATTTAACTATGCCGGGCTGACAGCAAACACGACCTACCATTTTGCATTGTTTGAATTTAACAGCGCCGACAACTGTTATCGCAAACCGGGCGTGACTGCAAATTTCACCACTGCCTGTTCGGCCCCCATTAATGTTTCTGCGCTGGTGGCCAATGCCGGCAATACACAAACGTCCATCACCTGGACCAACCCAACAGCTTCGTGTTTCGATGAAGTATTGGTAGTGGTATCGGGGTCTGCGATTAACGGCGACGGAAATACTTATGGTGGTGCCGGCAACTCCACTTATTTGGGTGGTGGTTCACCACAAGTGGTGTTTAGAGGGTTG
This sequence comes from Bacteroidota bacterium, assembly GCA_040386335.1. Lineage (GTDB taxonomy): Bacteria > Bacteroidota > Bacteroidia > Chitinophagales > Chitinophagaceae > JAZKFT01. Next base: position 108,294 of record JAZKFT010000013.1, on the reverse strand, counting down.
GGAAGCGGCGTTACCGTAACCGGGTTAGCAAATGGCACGACGTACTATGTGAAGGTCTTTACCCGTCTTAATCCCACCTATTCATCCGGTGTCCAGGTTACCGTAACGCCCTTTGATCCTTCAAGCGGCTATACTTATCTTTTTGGCAACCTCCATGCCCACTCCAGTTATTCTGATGGGAATAAAGACAACCTGGCTAATACCCCAAATGAAGATTTCATTTTTGCCCGTGATGCCCTCTGCATGGACTACATGGGTATGTCTGAACATAACCACTCGCAGGCTGGTATGAATTATCCTGATTATCTCACCGGGTTTAACCAGGCCAATGCATTGAACCTTGCAACGGGTCCCGGCGGAAATTCCATTGTTACTTTATGGGGTATGGAATGGGGAGTGATCAGCGGAGGCGGTCACGTGTTGGTGTATGGCTTTGATGACAAGTTATTAGGCTGGGAGGCTGGCAACTATGATATTTTGGTGCCTAAAAATGATTATGCATCATTATGGACTACGGTGACCGGGAAGGCTGGCGCCATTGCCACATTGGCCCATCCCAGCAGTGGTGACTATGGAGCCCTGGCATCAACCTACAACGCTACAGCTGACAATGCCATTGTTGGAGTAGCTGTTGAAAGCGGACCGGCTTTTTCTACCAGCACCACTTATAATGACCCTCCCAGTTCCCGGTTAGGATTCTTAAGCTATTATAAAAACATGCTTTCAAAAGGATTCCATCTCGCACCACAGATGGACCAGGATAATCATAATATGACCTTTGGTACGGCGAATGCCAACCGTACCGTTGTGCTTGCTTCTGCAAAGACCAGGGATGCAGTAATGGATGCACTCCGCAGTGGCCGGTATTATGCATCGCAGGATTGTAATCTCTCTCTTGATTTTCGCCTTGGGGCAGCTCATATGGGCGGTACGGTAGTCCAGGCGGGTGATCCTACGATTACCCTCACAGCTAATGATGTGAATGGCGAAGCCGTCACCTCTATTGAATTATGGGGTGGCGAAGCAGGAAACAACATTGTTCCTGCAGCACCTATCAGAACATATACTGATGTAAACAGTTTCACTTTTCTCCCTATCGATCCTGAAAACAATCAGCAATCGGGGCAGACCTACTATTATTATGCCATTATCACACAGGCAGATGGAGACAGAGCGGTTACTGCACCCATCTGGTATGTCAGAAATGATTTAATACTTCCTGTAACGTTTATCTCACTGGTCGCCGCGTATGATCCAACCACACAGACAGCAGCCGTTAGCTGGTCAACGGTGCAGGAATTTAATAGTAAGGAATTTGTTATAGAGCGGTCAGCTGATGGAATCAATTTTACCAGTATCGGAGCCATCGCCGGCAGTTATAACAGCCAAACATTGAGGCAGTATCGGTTTACAGATCAGCAACCATTAAATGGTATCAGCTATTACCGCATACGCCAGGTAGATACTGATGGCAGGTTTATGTACTCACCTGTTGGCAGAATCACCGTGGGGAAAAACAACAATGGTCATTATCTGGTCTATCCAAACCCGGCCAGGGGATCTACTTATGTACATAGTACGCATCCTTTCTTAGAAAAGGTTACGGTGTTGGTGTTGGATAACCTGGGAAGGGTGCTGGCATCAAAAAATGAAATGGTTGGTAGTGCAAATCCTTTGAAGCTCGATGTATCGGGATATAAAACAGGAGCCTATTTTATTAAGGTAATTGGAAATCAAACGATCACAACAGAAAAAGTATTGGTCTATTGATCGCCTCTGTGTAAGTGGTGGTGGTTCGATTGTAACGACCGATACACCCGTATGAATCCAGCGTAAAAACCGCAGGTTATTATGCGTCTTTTACGGTAGATGTTCCGTGAGCACCTCGCTACATTTGTCAAACCGGCACTTTCGCATAGTCCTAATGACGCACTGCTGCTGTTTTAAAAAAAAGCTTTATGAGTGACTTCCATAGCGACATACAGTTCAGAATACATGTAGATGGTTGCATTTTTCTGATTTACCCGATCGAGCTTGAAGGCTCCATATTTTACAAAGTGTATGACGACAGCAAGCACCTTTGTGATATAGCCCCTGATGGAAAGGATGGATTTCAAATCACCGAACAAACCAGGTCAAGGGCTGCTGATGTAGCAGCTTCCCTCATCCGGGATATAGGCCGTGCCATCATAGATCATAACGGTGCTGCAGGCATCTAAAAATTTGATACAGTACAGGGGAATAAAAAAATGCCGGCGACCTATATCGCCTGGAAATACTGCCAGGACTAAAAAGATCCATGGCTCCCATTAATACAAAACGGACCTATTGGCCTACCTGTAAACTACACATAGTATTTATTCCAAAAACTGTCTACTGTATCCAGGACGAGCCAATCTGTGAGCAACCAACCTGTGAGCGAAATTATTGCTCACAACAAACCTGCTCACAACGCGGTGAGCAATTTGACGGTGAGCAAGTTTTTTGCTCACCACTAATTTGCTCACAAAGATTGGAGTATCAACACCCATCACCCGTTTTAGCGTCTGCTGGAAGATCGATGGTGCCGGCAAACATTTACCCGGGCATTTTTGTAACTCCAAATTGTTCCACATTTTGGCCGGCATTGCAAAAGACATTGAAAGACAAGCATTTGACATTATGCTTTATTTGGGTAGATTGCGGGTAATACCAATAATGAAAACATTGGCGGTAATATTGAAAAATGAATAATCTACGTCAGATAGGACTATGATTTGCTTGTACTTATTAATCAAAATTGAAGAAAATGGTGCTTGCTTTTTTTGAAAACGAAAGACAGCAAATAAGAAAAGCTGTCGATTATGCCAGAAATTACATTTATCAGACGGACGACTTACTTGATATGAAGAATAGCGAGATGGCTACACCCAGCGAAGACCCCGGGCATTCGGTACTTGTTGGGGTCGGACGTTGGATATGCTATTATCTCGTAGACCATCCAAATAAAGGTCGTTGCCATTATTTTCATATCAAACCCGACATTTCGGGCGAACTTCCTGATAAACCTCAAATGGAGTACATAATGAAAGAGTTTGGAATTGACAGTCCCTTACTGGATGAGCATATTATGATTAATAATGAAGAAATAGTGGTTAATATCGTTCTTCCACTCCGTTCCTAAAAAACCACCGCCAGCATGCATGCAAGGATTTACACATGTCACGGTTGGACACAATTCACAAATAAAAACAGATTGTAGGAAATGGATATAATTTTAAAACAGGCAAATCTCTTCGCAGAGAATTATTTTAATGGGGGTGGATCTCGTTATCAAGAAATTTTAGACGCTGCAACAGACAAAGTTTCTGCAATAGACAACCCTCTCGACAAAATAAAGTTTTTAAATGTCGTTCTTGAAAAAAGCAATAGCGAATATGAAAAACATAAACCTGTGTGTCGTGACCCCGAAAATTGCAGCAAAAACTTTGCTTATGAAAATATTGCTTACTTTTTGACTCAGGAATTAAATAGACTCGGTGTGCACTTTAATGATGATACCTTTTCTGACACAGATAGGCAAGCGGCGGAAAGCAAGCTTGACAAAATACTTTCTCAACTAGCAGACCTTAAAATGGGACAGGAAATTATTTATGAAGACTTAACGAAGGAGATAAGCGAATTAAAGGAATTATATTTTTTAGGCAAGAAAAAATGGTATCAACTTTTAATTGGCAAGAGTACAGAAATGGTTGCAAGTGGGATCGTTAGTGAAACTGTTGCGAAACAAATTATCAATACCTTCAAAGCCACATCTTCCAATTTACTCGGACAATAATTCCAGCAGACTACATTGGTTTTACTGCTATGCTTGTTGAAACTTTAAAGAAGCGACAAACGGACTTCAGGACACTGAAGAAATTTTAGTTGCAAATATTGTTGACAATATCAAGCCGAAGCCAGGTGTTTTGTAAAGGATTGCGTAGTTAAAGACATTGCTTTTTATGATTGTTCAAGGGACCTGACAAGCGGCAAAGAATTTGTTTCAAACTTTATTAACTACAAACGAAGCGAGTTGACCTATGTCGCAGTGGTTGACATTGCATTTAGCGAAAGTACAGGTTGGTTTGTCCTTGAATTTAATGCTTGTTGGGGTGCAGGACTCAATGGCTGTAATGCGGAAAAAGTTATCGACTGCATTATTGGAGTATCCATCAATAACTGACTAGCCCGACTGATCAAAACAGCAGCTTACATTGCATTGGCGTTATTCAAAAAAAACAGATAGCGAAATACATATGGATGAGAAAAAAATTATTTTTCACGACCTGGCACTCGGAACGGAAAAAAAACCGCTTTGGCGGCATTGGGGCTATTCTAAAGAATTAGAAAAATACGCCTACCGTCCTGCCGACGCTTGTGATCTTTGTGGTTCAGCAACTGATATTCTCTTTAAAACAATTTGTCATTGTGGCTTAGGTCGTGGGAGAGAGGTAATGAACTATAGCCTTGGGCTCAACGGCAGTTGGTCCCCCGAAAATGGTGATTTTACCTTCTACAGTTGCCAACCTTGTACAGAAAAGCTGGCTGCCGCTATTCAGTCCACAAACACAGATTTACTCAACCATGAAATATTGCGTTATGCTGTGGATAACGTCAAGCGTCAGAATAATAATCAGCTTTAGTGAATGGATCTGCATGGCGCAGTAAAATACATTTTCGCAACCTAAATTAATACCCTGATTTTTAAACATCACGAACACGCACTTGATGAGCAACTTAACGGCTGCAAATTTTTTGCTAACTACGAAACAGGTCACAGAAGGAACAGATTCCATCCTAGCCTGGGCAGGCAAAAAACTTTGCATACATGACGAACCAACAGATTGTTACTGCGTCGTATCGAAACAAAATTGCTATGGTATAGCCCTGGAATAATCTTGAGAGCGGCGGACGTCGACACGATCATGCTTTCTCTGCTACACTTATAAACTCCTGCCTCTGGCCAATGGGTAGCCTGAACCTTACGCATAGTATCACTTTACCATTAAGGTGTAATGCAAATAATCCCCACAGCCTTACTTCTTCTTCATAGTTTACAAAAGTCTCGCCCCGACTATTTGATTATCTTTCAATCGAATAACCTTTTGAAGTTCAGTAATTTTACCGACATTGGATATTTATAAAATTTGAGCACTTCTTTTATACACACTGCAATGGACCTTACCATATCAAAATGGATTGCTTTACAGCATTTAATAAAATATCATCATTCAATAAGACAATTCCCAAACTATTATTTGCCATTAATTTACAACGAAAGTGAAAAAACTACGGGGCATTTTATTTATCTATGTCCATTATGCCTATCACAGCATATTTTATACAGAGGTGACGTTTGGAGCTGTTCTGAAGAATTTACATTAGACCATTATCCACCCCAAAACATTGGTGGATCAAAAACAGTTTTAACTTGTAAAACTTGTAACAACACTGCAGGTGGCAGTTATGAACCAATAATGGAAGAATGGCTAACTATGATGAGTTTCAACCAACGAATTCCTAATACGAAAATAAAAACATCCGCAGTAATTTCCGAGAAAAAAGGCTGGTATCAATCATCAATGGGCATTAATCATGATGGGCATTTTATACATGAGTTCAATCCAAGGCAGTTAAAGAAATTTGGTCTATCTGACTGGATGGATAAGCAATTAACAATGGATGTCACAGTTAAGGATCCTGACAAAAAGCAAATGACTAAAGCTCTATTAAAAACAGCGTATCTCTATTGTTTTTCGCACTGGGGGTATGAATTCTGTTTTTCCCCAGCCGGTGAATTGATCAGAAGTGTTTTAAAAGGTGAAGCAGAATATCCCATTTCCGTTACAAATAGCTTTTGGGACAAAAAAAATTATGTTGACTTTGGCTCGCTACCTATCGGGCCTGTGTATGTACACAATCGTACGGAGGTTTTCGGGTTATTTATCTATGTCCCTTTACAGTTGAAATCGAATGGATATAATGCTATAATCCCAGTTCAAATACCAGCTCCAACGGATACTGGACTAGAAGATATAACGTATCTGCAAAAAAAAATTCAGTCTGGTGTCACGTTAGATGTTTTGATCACACCAATCATGGACAGCCTTGAAACCACTTTATGCATCCCATATTTACATTCTTGGCTCGTGATAAATCGAGATATTTTAGGTGGCAAGTTTTCATCAACATAGATGTGCGTAATCCTTCAACGACTCAATTTCTATGAAAAATCACTCGTCATATTGGTATTGTGTATTGAGCCACTTTGAGAACAACCAATATTATGAAAATGGTTTAACTATTCCGTTTTTAATTGGATCCAGAAATATTATTGATCCAGATCAGCCGATACAAGATGTAGAAGAATTTATAACTGAGATATGTGAATCTCAATACAAAGTTACAATTATGTGGTGTACTTATCTTTTAGAATATGTTCTTTCCATGCTTGACAGTGAATCAGATTCGATGCTAAAAATCTATCCTGATATGTATAAGGGATTGGGCAACCTGTTTGTTATTGACGACTCTTTTCAAGAAGTAAATACCATTGCAGAATTAGGTTTTATATTGGATAGTGAATATAGAGATCGTTTAGTAAGGGAAACGTATTCAAAAAATGGTGGCTTTTGGACATACTTTACTGAGGACGAGCTCACTAGATTAAATGAAATAGTAGCATTATAAAATACTTCCACACAAAATACTCCACCCCTATTTTTAAAATATCGATTGCCTAGCCTAGTCCTAAATAAATACCATAATCTTACTACCAACCTCTACGAAAATTCGTTAAATAAATGAAAGACAATTTAATACCAGCCGCTTTAAAAAGTTTATTAGATACTCAAAAACGAATCCGCAACAGTTTATATTTGCCCCCGGTGCTGAATCTTCTTGAAATGCAACACAGAATAAGAAGAAATTTATATACTCCTGCTCTTTCCGACTTTTTTTGAAACTCAACGAAGATTAAAGAAAATAATTAAATTAAACCTATATGTCGATATACCAGGGAACTATCTTGACACTTTTAAGGCACTTGAAAACACGATTCATTATGAGTCAATTATTAATAGCTTTAATACTAACCTGAATTTCTCGTTTGCTACCTATTATTTTTTACTATTAGATGAGGAAATACCTGAAGAAGATTATAAAGAACTTGAAACCATTATTGTTCAGGAAACTAAAGGCATAAAAAGAATTATAACCTACATTTATAAGGACAATTCAAATTTACTAAAAATTGGGCCCCGACAATTTGAGAAAATGATAGCAGAACTGTTGTTTGCAAAAGGTTTTAAGGTTGAATTAACTAAACAAACGGGAGATAATGGTTACGACATAATTGCACTCCAAATGGTTGGGAATAATTTCCCACTAAAATTTTTAGTGGAATGCAAGAGATTTACGAAAAACAAATTCGTGAGAGCAAACAAATTAGTTATATTAAACCCGAAAACATTTGGAATGCGCGCACCGTTAAGTATTTTATTACACAACACAAAGCTGAAACACAGCAGTATTGGGGTGAAATATTCTAGTCTTAATATTTTTTTGTATTCTGGGAGAAAGCTGAGTAAAGTATGTGAAGACGCAAAGTTGATATCTCAACCGCTTTGACTTTTAATGGCGGTAATTAAAAAAAATTAGAAAAAAGGGGTGAATCTCAGTTGTCGACCTATTAGATAGCAATTGGCTAAAAATTTTAAAACAATTATTATGGAACTTACCGACGTGTTTGTAACTGAAGGCCTTCCCTATTTAACATATGTAAACCCACCTAATTATCATGAGATATTGATTGATGTCAAAAAAAAGGGTAAACCTGTTGTAATTGAAGGACAATCTGGGACTGGGAAAACCTCAACTATTTTGCAAATACTATCGGAATTAAAAACCAGTATTGAATTTACATATTTATCGGCACGAAAAAGAGATGACGTCATAACTATTTTGAAGTTAATCAACGAGCCAAAACCTGGAAATTATGTCATTGATGACTTTCATCGCCTTGTCGACAATTTCAAAATTGCGTTATCAAATATTGCCAAAATAGCTGCAGACGAAGGTGCAGAATCCAATTATCCTAAGCTTGTAATAATTGGAATTAATCAGACAGGAACAGAACTATTAAATCTAGCACCGGACATCGCTAAACGATGCGGTATGCATAAAATAAAGCCTGGAACAGAGGAAAAAATAAATAGCATTGTAGAAAGGGGAGAAAATCTACTTAACATTAAAATTTTTCGATCAAAATCTATTTTTTCGGAATCAAAAGGTGATTATTGGCTTACGCAGCTTATTTGCCAAACTATTTGTATCCAGAACCATGTTTTGAGCACACAACCAGAATCACGTATTATAACAACAAATATGAAAGACGTGAGAAAATCCATTATAGAGAGGTTAGAAAATAGTTTTCATCCGATAATCAAAGAGTTTTGCAGAGGTAAACGTTTCAGACCAAGCAACAATGCATATATAAAATTCATGCAGGCTGTTAGCAAAATGAACGAATTTCCTGTTGACTTAAATGAAATCGCCGCAAATGTTGATGACACTTTTAGAGTTGCGATTAATAGCATAAAAGATCATAGACTTGGCGTCCACATAAAAGAAAAACCAGTTTTAAACAGCAATTTCTATTATTCTCAAGAAACTAAACAATTCAATATTGAAGATCCAGCCTTACAGTATTATATCAAACATATCGACTGGAAAAAATTAAATAAGGAATGCGGATTTCATAAGTCCAATGGACGACATACCTTTGATATTGCTCTTTCCTTTGCTGGGGAGAATAGGGAAATAGCTGAAGAGATAGCATACACATTACGATTATTGGATTACGAAGTATTTTATGACCGGCTTTATGAAGATAACTATTTGGGAAGTTCTTGGGGAAAAGAATTTGAAAGGATTTTTACAAATGACTCGAAATATGTAGTTTGTTTATTGGACATCAATCACAAAAATAAGATTTGGCCAACATTTGAACGAGAATGCTTTACTGAAAAAGTACAATTGAATGAAGTAATACCAATATTCCTGGACGACACTAAGTTTGTGGGTATACCACAAGATTTAATTGGTATCAAATTTACCTACGTAAAATCTGAGAAAGGGCTGATGGACAGAATAAGAAAGGAAATTGTTTTTAAAATCATAAATAGGGCACAATAATTTTTATCAAAAAAGTATTTATCTAATGCAGGTTGAGAAATAGGTATTCATAAAATATGATACTTATATATGTTTCCTGCTATTCTAATCGAAAACTACTAAATATAATATTTAAAAGACAGCGGCGGAGTAGTTTCGCCAAGAGGAGCAGCTGTCAATACTTCTCCAATAATGTCTGCAAACCTCAAAGTAACCGGTTCCCCATCTCCATAAACACATGCATTATAGTTCAATTTTGTTAAAGCAAAAACGTCCTTCAGGACTATTTCTATTGGGCAGGAGCCTTGTGAAATTTCGATAAATAGTGGATTGGGCACTTCCATTGCCAAAGAAGTTTCAAGGCGCGGCACATAACCTTTAGTCCATAAATATGCACGCTTTTCATCCTCAATATAAGCAAGGCCCCTTAACATCGGAAATCTGCTGTCTGCTCGATAAATTTTTAGAGGCACATTATTCTTAATAGTAACTCCGACAAGATTAGTTGTTTCGGTTACAGCGCTCTCAAACCCCTCCCATTCCTCATCATTAAAAGTTGTTTTCGCGTGGATGAATAATTCCAAGGGCGGGCTCCCTTCCTTTGAAATGTAACTTTTTAATGCAACTTCAAGCAACTCCTTTGCCTGCTTCTTCTTTAAATGAAAATCCCCCCTCTTTGGATTGTACCATGGTCCAACGGCACCTTTAAAAACAATCCCATCACCACTATCTAAAAACATTTGAGCAGCACAGCACGCATTTCTTGGATTTGAGTGCCTCTCATCCTGTTTATAAACAAGACCCAAATAGCATACTCCCGGGCGAATATTATGAAGTTTCCATGGACGGCCTCCGGTTTTATAAAAAGCAGCTGTAGATAGCGTCCAGGCTAGATGGCCGGCAATTTTCGAAAAATCTCTCTTTGGCTGGCCAAATCCATTAAGGTATTCATGTGGCGCTAGCGTACTCTCACGCACCAACTGGGTAGGCATAGCGTAAGGAAGTAGTCGGGCTTTTAATTGATTGTGAAAATCCGCATCATATTTGAATGGCTCCGCTGCCACGTTAATTTCATCAAAAAATGACGGAGCTGCTAAAAATTTCTTTGCTGTACTTTTTGAAATTGTCTTTTTAGTCACAATCAAATCTGGTTTGATTGTAGAATTAGGTCGGCAATGTTGGTAAACCTCATCAGGCATAACGATAAACCAAAGGTCAGCAGTTCCATCGTCCTCATCACTTTTGGCCTTTATGAGCCTATCGGAAATTAATCCGACCAAATCATAAGTTCTTGTATGAACATCCTCATGGTACAGAACTTTCCCAAGTTCGATATCTGTTATTTCCAAGTGAGTGATTGCAGATGATTTCCAAGGCATGCCAAAGACTGCCTCAAAGCCTGGGAAGAATGGGCGAGTATTTGAATTATTGTTGAACACAGGTTTTTGAATGCTATCCAAATATGACTTAAATTTCCTTAAACCATCTTTTGTACTAATTACACCACTTCGTATGCCGTATGGCTTATTATTCTCAAGTGGTCCAAAAAGAGTGAGCCCATCCCGGGGATCATTCATTGTTTGCCCGAAGTTGAAAAGCATTTGCGGTTCCTCCAACTTAATCATCATCTTCGTCTGCGTAGTCATCTTCCAAAGTATTTAAATATTTTCCTTCTGCATCGTTACTTACCAATTCATCTTCATCACCAATGAAGTTATCGGGGTCCGCATAACTCACTGGAGAAACAAATAATATAGATTCAGCAGATACCAGCACCCTGCTTTGGCTACCCACTCTAATTTCTATAACTCCCTTTTCATTTACCATTGGAGCAATGAAGCCAAAAAGTTTTTCGCGCCACTGCTTATTCCACCACAATCTTCCTTGTTTCCGCCTCGCCTTATGTTGTGCGCTATCTGTAGATAATACTTTATAGCCATCCTCTGTAAATATAATGTGAGATGAAAAAGAATATACTGGTATTGGGGTAAGGATCGGCGCCGCACTTATTGCAAAATGCCAGTTTACGGCCTTTAGCTTTCCCACCATTTGGACTCCCCCTGCCTTATTCTTTTGCAAAACGTCTAGTGGATACCAAAAAGATTCCCTCCTTGATGACATTGAATACCGCCTTAACCCGCTTTGTTTAAAATGGCTAGAAATGGCTTTGCCTAAAAGAAATTTAACTGCATTCAAGGCATCCCGGTTCGTCATAAAGTTGGTATCATAGCTTCCGTCCAAAATTTCGGAGATAGGTATTTCAATGGTGGCAGAATGATCATAAGCAATCAGTCTTGAAAATTCATTTTCAAAATCATGAACATTTGCAAATGAGAGTGTATAATTATTGTAAAAATGAACCGAAAATGGATATTCCCATGGTTTAATCTCCTTTTTTATAAACCCCTTGAATGCATGGCAATACAAAAACTTAGGCAATTCAATTGGGAACTTATTTGATGTGTAAGTTTCTTCTTGATCAATTATTAGTTCGTGATCTTCAACTAAATTCTTCCACTGATTTTTCACCAAGCTAAAGTCACTAGTATTTTGATGGATCAAGTCATCTTTCAGTTCCTTTAGCAAAATATTCAATCCCGTTAGCCAAGATTGAGAAAAATCTATGTGGTTTATTCTATGCTGTCCTATTCTTGCATTTGATGGAGTGTCGTCTACTTTTAAGACATAAATAAATCTTTCAAACCCTTTTTCTCTTTCAATTGACCTAGCAAATTCAAATTCATCTGACATTCCACCCCGTTTTATGGCAGAGTCTGCTGATGCTACAAACAAAAACTTTACTGTTTCGTTGCGAATTAAACCCTCGATTTTATCCCAAAAGTATTCTCCAGGTCGCAAGGTTTTTATCTCACACCATACGTCATAACCTATCCCGAGCAATTTAAAATATAGCCAAGTTGCAAATCGATTATCTTCAGGATTAGCGTGACTTATGAATATCTTTTGTCTTGGAAGTTCACTATTTGGCATTACATAGTAAAATTATCATAATTATTATAGGCAAGGCATAAAAAGCTAATAAGGTTGGGGAAAAGAAAGCTTTTAGTATCGGTTTGAACTGCCCTCCGAATCTTTTTTTGGCGTTAAGGTCATAGAGAAAATTTTGATTCCCCTGTAGTCTCTCTTTAATAACCCAACTATACAGCTTTCTGTACAATGACTCTTGTCCAAGATAATAGCTATCGAGAAACCAAAATAGGATAGGGACTACAATTATGACCCAATAAGAAACTGCAAAATGTTCAATAAAATTATTTCGTGTAACAACGATAATTGCCGACAGGACGGTGATATACCACCCCCTTATTAAAAAAGAGTTTGCCGCCATTCTTGAAATAATATTTTGAATTAGATCAATTTCCTTATGAAGAGATTCTTTATCTATCATTTTAGATATTTCACTTTTTAGAGTAGGCTTATAAAATTAAGCCAAAAAAATATTAGGTAAAATCATGCTGGCACGCTTCCTTTTTTTTAAGATATTTGATCCCTATTCATTCAACCAAGTTCTAATACTGTCACACTTCTGATATTCTTTACTTGCAATTTTGCTATTTGACAATAAATCTAACACCTCCCCCTTTACTTTCGTCTAACAAAGAAAAATAGTTATGCTATGGATGTGCACAACCCAATAATTAAGAAATTGAGAAATAAAGCAAAACACTCTTGTCCAAATTTGTTTCACATTTGGTTTTGCAAATTTGGATGTTAATTGGGGCTATTGTGATAGACAATTAAATGATCGTTTTAAAATCGCAAGGTCCAAAAAGCTGCAACGAAACTTTTACATCCAACAATGCCACATAGTTTACGAAATGTTCGAAAACTAGTCAGTCTCAAACTCAATTTCAAAGTCAAAAATGTCCTTTGGCTGTATCTCTAAAGCATTCAAAATATTGATAAGGGTATCAATTTCAAAATTCATTTGCCCTTTTTCAAATTTTGCAATCCAACTATAGCCCATTCCTGAAGTATACTCCACATCTCGCAGGCTCATATGCTTGTCGTTTCTAATTTTTCTAAACCTTGCACCGATTTGCTTTCTAACTTCTAAACTTAGAGACGTTTTCATGAACAACCTACTTTAAAGCAGGAAATTGCCGGTATAAAATATAAATTTTGTGGCCTTATAGTGCTACATTGATTTTATTATTAGATTTACCTCTTGAATCTTGATGATTCAGTATTATAATTGCGATTCTTCATTAAAATAATTTGAAGCAATTCGCTTTGAGTCTCGTTCTGAAACCTGAGAAATTTCGATGCCACGAGAACAATAAGTGAAAAGCTCACGTTTAGGCGTGGGCTCACTTATTCGTGGCAGGCTTCTCAGGGCCTCAGAACGGTAAGTTGAGACCTGCGCTTTTTTGTGCTCCCATTCCAGCAGGCTTTCCTTATAGCAGACTTTCAACCAGCTTTTATTCATCGCTTAAAACTCTGCTATGACGCCCATTTTTATCCACCACGAACTCCACCTGCTACAAACCCAGTTTGCCAAAAAACCAAAGAACCCGGTATAGTCCTGTCTTTACACCTCCCCCATCCGGCCATCTCCGCCGGATGAATTTACTGATTCTTTACCCCAAAACTTAACTGCAATGAAACTCATTTTTTGCTTACCCATATCCCTATGCCTGGGCCTCTGGGCTACCGTACTCTTTGCCAGTCCGGTTCCAAGGCGCCTGGCGGTTGGCGATACCGTGCCGGCTGTACTGTTTAAAAAACTGGTCAACTACCGGCAATCCAGCGCTGCCTTGGCCGATTTTAAGGGCAAAGTGATCATCCTCGATTTCTGGGCCATCTGGTGTGGCCCCTGTGTGGCGGGTATGCCGGTACTCGATAGCTTTCAGCAGCAATTTGCCGGCCAGCTACAGGTAATACCTGTGACCACCGATAAGGCGGTCGATGTGCAGGCTTTCCTCAAAAGAAAAAAACTCAACCACCTGTTTTCGGTGGTGGAAGAAACCACCATCCAGCAATATTTTCCGCATACCAGTGTGCCACACGCCGTAATGATCAGCGACCGGGGTGTTGTGGTGGCCATTACCACCAGTGCTTCCATTACAGCGGAAGTGATCAAAAAAGTAATCGCCGGAGAAAAACCCGGCCTGCCGGCCAAAATAGATCTGCTGGGTTTTAACAGCCTCACTTCCCTATTATCAGAAGACCAGGTGATGGCAAAAAGCAATGTGCTTTTTCAATCGATGATCACCGGCCCGGTGCCGGCGCTGATCAGTATGAAGTCGCCCGTACTCCGCAATAAAAAAGAAGTGGGGTTTCATATTACCAACCAAAGTGTGGTACAGCTATATATATATGCCAGCGGCAAACCCGAATGGTATTCCCATACCAGGCTGCTGGCCGAAGGCATCAGCGATATATCCCGCTACAGCCATCACCTGCGGGTAAGCCCCGACTCCATCATTCGCTGGGCACAGGTGCATGCCTTATGCTATGAAATCGTAGCACCCGGCATGCCCAGGCAGGGATTGCTACAAGCCATGCGTGGCGACCTGGAAAAAACCTTTGCGGCACGCTGGGGTACCGGTTTCTCCTACCAGGAACGAACAGTATCCTGCCTCAGGCTGGTGCGCACCAGCCCCGACACCACCGGTTTCGCCACCAAAGGCGGGTTTTCAAAAATGAGTTCCGATCCGGTAAAGGAGACCTTAACTATTCAGAACATCCCCATAGAACGCTTTGCGGTCACGCTGGAAAAAATCACCGATATCCCTGTGCAGAATGCGACCGGCTACACTGGCAATCTCGATATCATATTACCAAAATCCATCACCAAAGGGCTGTTTCATTCCCAAAACATAGAACCCCTGCGGCGCTATCTCCAAACCCATGGCCTGGACCTGGTGCCGGGTACGGGCGAATTTGAAATGCTGGTGATAAAGGAATAATGGGATAATGCTTTGAATATAGTAGCAGGTTTAATGGCAAGTAGTGCCTTTGATCGGATGCACCATCCAGTTCATTTGCCCCCTGTCCCCTAAAGGGGTGACTCTGTGTGGCAGCGGGTGTACGATAAAAAAAGGTCCAAAATAGAATTCAGAAAATGTCTCAAGGGTATCTGCCATTGGCATAAAAAAGTTGCATTCCATCGATAATCTCAAACCTGAAAGCGGAAGGTTACACAGAGGAACCCCATAAGTGGACCGGGGGCTATCGGGTCTTAAGATTTGAATGTGAAAACGACCTGTTACACAGAGGCACTCCTTTAGGGGACAGGGGGCAAAAGGAAAGCGGCAGGTTAAACAGAGGCACCCCTTCAGGGGACAGGGGGCAAAAGGAAAGCGACCTGTTACACAGAGGCACCCCATCAGTGGACCGGCGGCTATCGGGTCTTAAGATTTGAATGTGAAAACGACCTCTTACACAGAGGCACCCCTTCAGGGGACAGGGGGCAAAAGAATAGCGCAAGGTTACACAGAGGAACCCCATCAGTGGACCGCGGGCTATCGGGTCTTAAGATTTTGAATGTGAAAACGACCTGTTACACAGAGGCACCCCTTCAGGGGACAGGGGGCAAAAGCAAAGCGGCAGGCTACACAGAACCACCCCTTCAGGAGACCAGGGCTATCAGTCTTAAGTTTTGAATGTGAAAACGACCTCTTACACAGAGTCACCCCTTCAGGGGACAGGGGGCAAAAGGAATATGAACCGTCCCCATGAACCATTCCTTAACCAACCAATCACCAATCAACTAATCAACTAATCAACCAATCAACTAATCATGAAAATACTTTCCCTTTTCTGTGCGCTGGCATATTGGATACCGGTCAGTGCGCAAACGCTTCCAAAGCCGGTCACCGGAACAGTGATCAACAGTCAAACCAGGTTACCGGTGGAACAATGTACGGTAACAGGTAAGGTTAGCGGAGTTGCTACCATCACCAACAAACAGGGTTGGTTTAGCCTTCCAGCCAGCCCCACCGATACGCTGGTCATCAGCCATATTGGTTATGCCACCAAGCTGCAGGCCGTGGTGACCGATGGCAGCCAGCAGCCACTGCTGATTCAACTCACCGAACTCAACACCGAACTGGAAGCGGTAACTGTGAACACCGGTTACCAGGCCGTGGCAAAGGAGCGGGCCACCGGTTCCTTTGTGGTACTCAATAATGACCTGGTGAACCGCAGGGTGAGCACCAATATCATCGACCGGCTGCAGGGTGTGGCCAGCGGGGTGGCCTTTAATAAGAGCGACAGTAAAGGCACCGACGAGATCAGCATCCGGGGCCGCAGTACCATTTTCTCCAATGCCACGGCACTGGTTGTGGTTGACAATTTCCCATATGAAGGTTCCCTGTCCAATATCAACCCCAACGATGTGGAAAGCATTACGATACTGCGGGATGCGGCGGCGGCTTCTATCTGGGGGGCCCGGGCAGCCAACGGGGTGATCGTGATCACCACCAAAAAGGGCAGGTTTAACCAGAAAGCGGTGCTGGATATCAACAGCAGTTTTTCAGTGGGTACCAAACCCGATGTATTTTATGTGCCCAAAATGCAAACCACCGATATTATAGATATAGAAAAAATGCTGTTTGATAAAGGCTATTATAACAGCGTGCTAAACAATACCACTACCTACCCTGCTGTGTCACCCGTGGTGGAGATCTTGCAACTTCGCAAAACCGGGGCCATTACCCAGGCTGAAGCCGACCAGCAGGTAGATGCGCTCCGTGGCATCGATAACCGTAACGACCTAACCAACCTGGCATACCGGCCATCCACCAGCCAGCAATATGCCCTCAATCTCAGTGGCGGCAGCCAGGGTGTGGCCTATTTTGTATCCGGCGGCTATAACCGGGACCTGGGCTCGCTGGCACAGGTGAATGAAAGAATATCGCTGCTCAGCCGCACCAGTTTTTCGCCGGTTGCCAATTTGCAACTCAATTCCAGTATCTCCTTTATACAAACCAATGCGGCCGAAGGCATTTACCCGGGTAGCGCCTCGGTGTATCCCTATGAAAGAATGGCCGATGACAATGGCAACAGCCTGCCGGCCACACGTAGCTACCGCAAGGGTTTTATAAGCCAGTTGCAACAACGGGGGTTCCAGGACTGGAGCTCCTATTCACTGGCCGATGCAAAACTGACAGACAATACCACGAAGACCAATGAAATCCGGCTGGCGCTTGGAGGCAGGTACCAGCTAGTGAAATGGGCGTCTCTTGAATTTAATTATCAATACCAGCAGCAGGCGGCTGCTACCCGCAATTACCAGGCACAGCAAAGCTATTTTGTGCGGGACCTGGTAAACCAATACACGCAGTTTAATGCCACTACTGGCCTGGTAACGGCGCGGCCGATACCGCTGGGCGGGATATTGGATAAGGCCCATTCCGAATCGGTGGCAAATAACGGCAGGTTGCAGGTAAATATCAACCATACCAGCGGGCGGCACCGGCTTTCAGTGATCGCCGGTGGTGAAATAAGACAGGTTCGAAGTGAAAGCAACAGCCTGCGGTTGTATGGATACGATCCGCTGATCATCACCAACAAAACGGTCAACTACGATTCGTCTTACCTGACTTTTCCCTTTGGCAGCCGTAGCAAAATACCCAATGCGCCATCCGCGGGAACGGAATTCCTGGACCGGTACCTGTCAGGCTTTGCCAATGGATCTTATACCTACAATAACCGCTATACGATCTCGGGCAGTGTGCGCAAAGATGCGTCCAACTATTTTGGGGTGGCTGCCAACCAGCGGGCGGTGCCGCTATGGTCGGCCGGTGCAAAATGGGATATCGATAAGGAATCATTTTACAAACTGCGGTGGCTGCCCCTGCTGAGCCTGCGGATGACCTATGGGTATAATGGCAATATCAACAAGAGCCTTACCGCCTATACCACCGCATTATCGGGCACCAATAATTTTAACCTGCCCAATGCACTCATTATTAACCCGCCCAATGCATCGCTGCGCTGGGAGCGGGTGCAGATGGTGAATATGGCGATCGATTTCAGGAGCCGCAATAACCGGGTGGAAGGAAGCCTGGAATGGTATGTAAAAAAAGGCCTTGACCTGATCGGCTCCGGTGGTATAGACCCCACGTCTGGGGTTGCCCGCTTTACAGGTAATGTAGCCAGCATGCGGGGCACCGGCGGTGACCTGCAGCTCAACACGTTGAACACTACGGGTGCGGTAGCCTGGAGAACCAATATACTGGTAAGTTATAATACCGATAAGGTGACCGACTACCAGCTGGTGCCAACTGCCGGGGCGATGGTTTCGGGTGCTACCATTTCACCACTGGTGGGCAGCCCGGTTTTTAGTGTGTACAGTTTTAACTGGGCCGGGCTGGATCCTGCTACCGGCGATCCGCAGGGATATATAAATAAACAGGTAAGCAAAGACTATACAAAACTGGTGGCCCCGGCGCTCACCGATATTCAATACCATGGTTCAGCACGGCCGTTGTTTTTTGGTTCGTTTCGCAACAGCATCAGTTGGGCGGGGTTGAGCCTGTCGGCCAACATTACCTACAAATTGGGCTACTATTTCCGGCGCAAGGGCCTGGAATATAATACCCTGTTTGCGAGCCTTACCACGCATAGCGATTATTACAAACGCTGGCAAAAGCCGGGTGATGAATTAACCACCCAGGTTCCGTCGCTCATCTATCCTGTCGTCAATAACCGGGATGTGTTTTACAGCCGTTCGGAAGCGATGACAGAGAAAGGGGATCATATACGTTTACAGGATATCGGCCTCAACTACAATATGGACAAGTTTGTTCAGAAGCGCTTGCATTTCCGGCACCTGGAAGCCTATGTCTATATCAACAATTGCGGCATTCTCTGGCGCGCCAACAAGAATGGTATCGACCCCGACCACCAGCAGGTAGCCCCGCCCGGCATCCATTATTCCTTTGGCCTGCGGGCCGGATTTTAAAACCATCATCCACAACTTAAAATAAAGTCTTATGCAAACTTCCTATAAACTACTATTGCTGTTATGCTGCATGACACTTGGGTCGTGCAAAAAAGGCTGGCTGGATGAGAAATCGAATAAGGGTATTGTTGTCCCTACCACTTTAAAGGATATGCAGGCCTTGCTCGACTATAATGTTGTAATGAATAATGGCAGCTCCCTGTTTGATGTACCCAGCTTTGCAGAAACCGGCACCGACAATTATTTTCTGCAAACACCGGTTTGGCAGGCTTTATCAGGCGCATTGCTGTACCAGAAAAACGCCTATATTTTTGCCAAAGATATTTTTGAAGGCACCCTGGAAGTCCCTTCCTGGAATATCCCCTATCAAAGGGTATTCTATACCAATGTGGCACTGGAAGGCCTGGCCAAAATAGCACCGGCACCTGCTGAGCAGGCAGACTGGAATAATGCCAGGGGCTGCGCTTTGTATATCCGGTCAAATGCATTCTTCTGGCTGGCGCAGGTGTATAGCAAGCCGTATAATGCCACTACAGCTGGTAGCGACCCGGGTATCCCCTTGCGATCGGTGGCTGATATCAACGCCCCTTCTACAAGGGCAAGTGTACAGGAGACCTACGACCAGATCATTGCCGACACCAAAGAAGCGGCCAGGCTATTGCCAGCGGGATCGCCTTATAAAATACGGGCTACAAAGCCCGCCTGTTATGGGCTGCTGGCCCGCGTTTACCTGGCAATGGGCAACTATACACAGGCAGGGCTGTACGCAGATTCCTGCCTGCAACTGTATAATGTACTGCTCGATTTTAATACGATCAATGCGGCTGTATTATACCCGGTTACACAATACAATGCAGAGATCATTTACCCGGATGCGACCAGTGTTTCTCTTTTTATTCCCTCGAGGGCGATGGCAGATACGGTGTTGTATAAAATGTATGGCACCAATGATCTAAGAAAGACGGTCTTTTTTAAGCCGGTTGGTTCAACGGGCTACTATAGTTTTAATGGCAGCTATGATGGTACCGCAGCCATTTTTAGCGGGGTAACGGCTGCCGAAATGTATATCACCAGGGCGGAATGTTATGCGAGGGCCAACAACCAAACAGCGGCCCTGGCCGACCTGAATACGTTATTGATCAAGCGTTGGAAAACGGGCACCTTTGTACCGGTTACAGCCCTGAGTGCGGAAGATGCACTCTATAAAATATTGGCGGAAAGAAGGAAGGAATTGTGTTTCCGTGGTCTCCGGTGGATGGACCTGCGACGGCTGAATACCGACAGCCGCTTTGCGGTGACGATAACGCGTATGATTAATAATATTACCTATACGCTACCGCCGGGAGATATTAAATACACCTATCCCATACCTGATTATATTATTCAATATACCGGTATGCAACAGAATCCAAGATAGCGCCATTATAAAAAACCAAACGTCGGGTAGGGGCGGACCTGTGTGTCCGCCCAATGACCTTGATGAATGTTGCGGATTGGAAACAAATTGAAAACAAATTGAAAACAAATTGTTGGCATGTTCAAATTCATGGGGCGGACACATAGGTCCGCCCCTACGATGCCAATCATTTCTAATAGGGCGATGCCCAATGAATATGATAGGTGTTGCTATTTTCTACAACAATTTTTTTGATCGTACCAATCGTTTTGGTGGACAATGGTAGGGGCGGGACCTATGTGTCCGCCCATGACCTTGATGAATGTTTCATTTTGAAAAACAAATTGCGAATTGAAAAACAAATTATTGGCATGTTCAAATTCATAAACAAATTGTCGGCATGTTCAAATTCATGGGGCGGACACATAGGTCCGCCCCTACGATGCCAATCA
>JAZKFT010000013.1:0-87217 GCA_040386335.1 Bacteroidota bacterium | reverse complement strand
GGCGGGACCTATGTGTCCGCCCATGACCTTGATGAATGTTTCATTTTGAAAAACATATTGAAAACAAATTGATGGCATGTTCAAATTCATGGGGCGGACACATAGGTCCGCCCCTACGGGGGAAAACCAATAAACATAAAAAAGGGGCTGGCTTATTTTACATAAGACAGCCCCATGGTTTGGGAAACCAATTAAGGACATTCAATTACTTCCAATTCGCTGGCACCGGTGTTGGGTAAACGATTGTCAGTATCTGGTACAAGATGCGTTTGACTAGTCAGGTACCGGACGGCACATTTGCGGTCCAATCCGCCACAGGGCTGGAAAATGCCGGTTGTGGGTTGCGCTTCACCTTCCACATAATTCTGGCCATTTTCAATTTCCACCGGCTGGCTTTCGGCTTCGCAATCATACTTGATCCAGACATAAGTATCATCCAAACCGGAGGATGCCGGGGCTGGTGGTGCCGGTTTGGTGTTAAAACTGTAAGCGGCTACCACGGCCACTACAAGGGCGAGGCTGGTAAACAAAGCTTTTAAATTTTTCATCATTGGGGCTGCTTTTGTAATCTTAAAAAGCAATAAACTTTAAGTGATTGTAAATAATGATTGGTACAGGAAACATCCCTGTCTTCGGACGGCAGTTGCCGGCCATGGTGCTGTAAATACAGCGGCTTTCCCTTCTGCAGTAAGGGGAATTATTGCAATAAATATGTATTAGCAATCCTGCCTGCTTTGAGCAGGTGCTTCGCTCTTTCGGTTCATTCGCAGACCTGCAACAGACAGGAGTATAAAAAATGCATTGAATACCAGGTGCTGCCGCCATGAAAGCCGGCTAATTATACCACCACAGGAGCACGGCCGGTGTGGGTAATAATTAAACATATAAATGATATAACCAGAAAACAATAGTAACAACATAATAGACAAATAATAGCCTTGTTTACGTAACGCCGGCACAACGAGTAAAAAAGCAATTATAAGTTCTATGGCTGGTACCAGCCATGCCACTATTGAGGCATAATTTTTAATCAACTTGTGGCTGATCAGTTGGAACCTGAAATCTTCATAGGCAAAGAGCTTGCTGGCAGCGGCATATACCCACATTATCAGGAGCAGGGCATTGATGAGTTCTGGTAGTATTCGCCGGGTCATAGAATAATGTTTGAATATTGCCGGCAGTTATATTATAATTGTTACTGCCGTTTGATTTTATAAAGATGCATTTATAATAATAATATTTGTTTGTCTATAGCTGACTCATTTTTTTTAGCCGTTTTGGTAGCGTTGCATCACGCCCCGCTACCACCCCTGCTTTTGCCTGGCGGCAAAAGCTGTCCCCGCCAGCGGGGAACATAGTGCGGGGCTTTCGCATATGTGTGGTAGGATCTATGATGAGAGGTCAGTCAACTTTAAACGTTGGGTGTCCGAACTATGTCCCCCGCCGGCGGGGGCGGTTTGAGCCGCAGGCGAAAAACCGGGGGTGGTAGCGCGGCGGAGACTTACCTGCGCCAGACACCGGGACAGGCGCACATACCCTGGGATACTAAACCCCGGAATGCTTAACCCGGTACTGCGATGGCGTCATCTTGAAATGCTGACTAAAGGCACGGGTAAAACTGGAAAAATCCTCATATCCACTCAACCATGCGATTTCTGAAACAGGTTTGCTGGTGGTGCTTAGCAACATCGCAATTTTTTGCATGCGCAGCAGTTTAATATGATGATAAAGCGTTGTACGATGTATTGCTGCAAACTTCTTTCGCACGGCATATTCCGGCAGCCTGAGTTGTTGCGCTAATTTTTCGATGATCCTGCCAATACTGAGATAGTCTGATTCATCTCCATTGATCATTTTTTCCAGGTAAGTGTCAATTCCTGCAGGTTCATCCAATGACTTTTCTAATTGTGTTTGTACCTGGTAATAATTGCTTACGTCTTTCAAAAACATATTGATCAATGCGGTGGCCCGTTCTGTAAGAAAAGACACGCGGGTCATTTTCTCCTTATCGCAATGCAGGATTTCATTTATCAGCCGGTCTATTTTTTTATTCATCCTGAATGAAGGCAGCATCCAGGCACCCTTTTGCCCGCTGGTTACCCTTGTTAAAAACGATTCAATGACCGGGTGTTCGCCATTTAGTGCAGCCAGCCAGCGGCTATCGATATCCAGTAAAAATGTGCTATAGGTTCCTGCTTCCAACTGTACTGCATGATGCTCATTTGGCTGTAGTGCCAGCAACTGGTAGTGGCCTTTGGGAGGGGGACTGGAGAGGGCACCTTCAACAACCGCTACGGCAGGTCCATCCACCTGGTAGACCAGTGCCACCAGCATAGATGTGGTATGAAACGACAAGCGTGATTGTTGCGTGACACGGACTCCATACGAATGAAAGATGGGCTCGGTATTTATCTGCACCAGCATTTCTATTGTATCATTTATATAATACCCGGCATTGCATCCGGGAGCCAAAGGCATATCGCTACGCGAATGACTGTGATGGTGAAAATGAAGTTGGGGTGTAGATGAAAAGAGGATAGACATGATAGCAATTTTTTAGACCAGTCGCTTCAGATGCAACGAAACCAGTTACTAATAAAAGAAGCCCTGGTGCCAGTAGGAATATTGCAGGAGCCTGCTAAGCATTACCTCTACCAGGCAAAATTGCTGTAAGCCTAAAAAAAGAGGCATGGGTTTTACCACATATTTCCACCCATTTTACCACATTTTTTCCCTGTAAACGATGCCTCAAAGACCGGTACTTACCACCCTGTAAACACCATAAAAACGGGCAAAATCCTGCGGGTTCATTCATAGTGTAAACATATGGCTGTCAATACTTTACGCCATTATTTTTCACCTTAAAATTCATGCACTATGAACCCAAACAGTTTGTATCCCGACAAGGATCACCAGATCACATTGGCGCAGGCTATTGAGATGACCACCCTTTACCGGCAGCAAAAAGAAATTATTTTAGCCCCGGCTTACCAGCAATCAGGCATCCTGGCGATTTCCGAAACATTTAACCGGGAAGCATTTGATGCCCTGCTGGCGCAGGAGGGATGTAAAGGCATCCGGATTTATTATGGAATGGATCCGACACTGAGGGTGCATGCTATTCTTTGTGGTGTAAATGCAGCAGGGAATGATATGATTGGCAGCGGGTCGCAAGCCGGCGAGGGAGTCAGCAATTTCGCGGATGGTGGTGATGACGAAGGTTTGCTATTCGAGGAATCGACAAGATGCCCCGATATCTGCGCTGATCCATCGCCGCTTAACCCGTAATAGCTAAGAAGGGGAAGCTAAAACCACTCAATTTTTATATGAGCCCGACACTTTCTTACATTTCGACAGCCAGCAGCCTGGCTCCAGCAGTAAGTGCCCTGGTACGCTATAAAAAAATACACCCGGTTTTCTTCCCCTTTTTGCTTTGTATGTGGCTGGCTGCCGCTAACGACATCATAGGTTCGGCAATGGTTGCTAATAGTTATTCAACGGCGGTGAGTAACAATATATATGTGCTTTTGGAGGCGGTGTTACTGATGTGGCAATTTAAAAATTGGGAGATTTTTTCCAAAAAAGAGAATCATTTTCTACTTAGACTTATCCTGTTGCTGGCATTGTGGGTTGTTGACTGTTTTTTCTTTTCCGGAATATACAAAGTAGCCACCTGGTTTCGGATCGGGTATTCATTTATGTTGGTCTTACTGGCAATTAATATGCTGAACGCAATACTGATTTCAGACTTTAAAGGATTGGCCCGCAATTGTATTTTTGTTATTTGTACCTGCATTATTGCATTTTATACCTTTAAAGTATTTGTAGAAATTTTTTGGCTTTATGGCAGGGATCTCAGCAAAATATTCAGGAGCAATATTTACCTCATTACGCTATTCCTCAACATCCTCTGTAATTTGTTTTACTTTATTGCCACTTTATGGATGCCCAGGAAAATAAACTTTTCATCACTATACTGATTGCAGGTGTTTTTATAGGCATCATCATCTTTTTATTCATCCGGTTTATTATCAAGCATCAAAAAACAAATAGCATTCGGCATAAGAGTGAGGTTGAAACGGAGATCGCAACCCTGGAGAAAGAAAGAAACCGGATATCCCGGGATTTTCACGATGAACTGGGTCCGTTGCTATCCGGCATCAGGTTTAAGGTGTCGGCGCTGGAAGTGGAGGCTGAGGATGACAAACGGCTTGTAAAAGACTTGTTTGCAGACCTTGACACGATGATGCAGCGCCTGCGTGATATTACCGGCAACCTGGTACCCGCATCCCTTGAATATGGCGGACTCTATGCAGCTATCGATCAGTTTATAGCTACCACCCGCAGAAATAGTGACCTCGACATCAGGCTTGAATTACCGGCAGGCAGGCCTCCGCGCCACGAGTCAGACATCCATATCTACCGGGTGATCCAGGAGATTACCCATAATACCATTAAACATGCCGACGCGACCTTGCTGTCCATCGAACTCACCACGGAGCCTGGCAAATTGATCCTGCGCACCACAGATAATGGCAAGGGATTTTCCTTCAATCGTAATGATCCAAACCAGCAGGGAAATGGCTTGCGCAGTATACTAAGCAGAACCAGTCAGTTCCAGGGAGAAATATTTATGGAACCCGCAGCACCCAACGGCATTTCCTATCTCATTGAAATTCCATTAAAACATTATGAATAAAACACAACAAACATTAGCCATTGTACTGGCCGACGATCATGAAATGGTTCGCAATGGTTTCCAGGTCATGCTAAAAAAAGCACCCGGCGTTTCCATCGTCGCAGAAGCTTCTAATGGGAAAGAACTGATACAACTGGTGGAGCGGCTGCAACCGGATGTTGTTTTCACAGATATTAAAATGCCGATCATGGATGGTATTGAAGCCACAACCATCCTGTCCCGTGACCACCCGGAGATCCCGGTCATCGGGCTTTCCACTTTTGACGACAATGAACTCGTTCTGCAAATGATGGCAGCCGGTGCAAAAGGGTACATGCTTAAGAACACCGGGAAGGAGGAAATAATAGCGGCAGCCCGAAGGGTAGCAGGAGGTGGCATTTATTTCTGTAGTACTGTTAACAACAACCTTAATGCCACACGCCAGTCGAATAAAAGCCAGCACCCCGTTGAGCAACCGGCATCATTTTCTGAAAAGGAAATCAGCATTATCCGGTTGATCTGCCAGGAATATTCCAATAAAGAGATCGCAGGTAAACTATTTATGTCGCTCCGTTCAGTAGAAAGTTACCGCGACAAAATATTTCAAAAGACAGGAGCTAAAAATATGGCAGGTATTGTAACCTATGCTTTCCGGCATGGGATCTATAAACTTGATGAACCTGGAGATAAGGAAGGGTAGAATAGTCCCCAACCAATAGGTGTGGTTCAATAAGCGAAACTGGAGGAGGAATAGTTTTAAAACCATCCCGGGTTCGGTCAGCAAAGAGTACTATTTATTCGACGTTCGTAAAACCCTGTCAGGGTGAAAGCCAACCCTGACAGGGTTGCGGTCGGGGTATTTGTGAGCAAGTCAACGGTGAGCAAAATTCTTGCTCACGACAAACCTGCTCACCACGCTGTGAGCAACTTAACGGTGAGCAAGTATTTTGCTCACCACGAATCTGCTCACAATACTGGATAGCACACCCATCACCAAGCCGGTTCATCTAAAGAACTTGCCCGGAGTACGCATCAGAAAATTAAAGCGTTGCGGAAATTACGGGGTCTTACCGGAAGGCAATCCGCGAAGGTATTTGCCTGTAGTTATAGCCAGCTAGCCAGCTCAAAACAAAAAAAATCAGTGCATTCCGATTGCATACTTTTTTCAAAGAATGCCGAATTTTTGCAATAGGTATTATCTTTTTGTTTTTGCGATTTGTTTGATTTAGCTAACCCAAAAAGCAACTTAATTTTTTCCTGCAATATTAAGTTTGCCGCTTCCTTTTACAGTTAACGCAGCACCGTTGTTTAACCTTAAACTATTGCAAACCGCTTCAGGATCGGCAATTTGGGGCATAAAAGGCACGCCTGTGTTTATCACTACCGCAGTTTCTTCGTTCGGCACATAACCCATAGACCAGTTGCCCGCCATTCCCCAATCGGAGGTAGTACCAAGCCATATATTTTCAATTTTACAACTAATGCTGGTATGGCCGGCCGGGTTTAACCAATTAGATGTTGAGCCATTTAATGTAAAATTATTAAGTAAGCCGTTATTGCCATTGCCACTTGAATCTTTTAAAGTTGTAACAGTTATATTGTTCTCTTCCGCCAGTCCCTGGTTAAACTTGTAAAAAGCCAGCAGGCCGGCATGGTCGTTGCCCAATTCACATTGTAAGCTGGTTTGCATGGCCAGTGAGGACAGTGCTACATTCCAGAATCGTATTTCGTCTATTTCACCTTTAAAGAAATTGCTGGTGCCACTACATCCGGAAGCCCCAATAAGTAATGGTGCCGTATTGCTAACTGCAGCGATGGCCGGGCTGGTTTTGGATGTATCCAGCCTACCATCCACATAAAGATATAATAGCGAGTCTTTACGAACGGCAGCAACGTGGTGCCAAAGTCCATCGTTTATAACGACGTTTCCGGTAATTGCCTGGTTGGCTACCCCATTGGTGGCGAATTCAACTGTTAATTTACCCGAGGCAGAAACCCCAAAATTGAAGAAACTACCCGGGCTACAACCATCTCCTTTGCTTAAAATAGTTGCGGGTGTTACAGCATTTGTTTTAACGCGGGCAGAAATAGTAGCGTAGCCTGTATTGATATTACCAGTATGGTTATTGATATTTACATAGTCGTCAATGCCATCAAACTGCAGGGCGTCACCAGCTACTTTATCTGCGCCTTGTATGGCAAAGCGATAAATAGCCTCATCACAATCATTAATCAAAACATTTACAGTGGCTGATTTAAGCCCGACACTAAGAGGTGCATAATTTATAAAAATAGTATCTGCTGTACCTGCCGGGATTTTTACAGGTAGTACGATACCACTCAAGGTAAACAATGCAGCATCAACCCCTAAAATCCTGATATTATTTATTAAAAGGCTGTCCGCACCAGTGTTTTGTATAACAAATGTGCGCATGGAAGTGCTGCCAGGGGGTACAACCCCGAAATCGGTATGGTTAGAAAGTAAGGGGCTCGAACTATTATTGGGTATGTCCACATTATTTCCCCGGAGATTTATTTCGCCTATACTATTTAGTAGCAGCGACAGCCTGTTGCTACTTGAGGTATTGGAATTTGCCGCTATAATATCCGGCCTGCCATCGTTATTAAAATCGCCGGTGGCCAGGCCTTTTGGCGATAAGCCTAAAACATTGTCTGCTTTGTTTATAAAACCACCCATACCGTCGTTAAGTCTTATAGATATGCTTGCGCCGGCAAAATTAGCAGTAGCAAAATCTGGCTTACCATCAGCATTAAAATCACCAGTTATAATGCTATATGGATCCCTGCCCACTTTAATACTGGTATTACCGGTAAAGCCTCCTGCCCCATTACCCCACTTAATAGAAACACTATCGCTGTCGAGGTTGCTCAAGGCAAAATCCTGGTTTCCGTCGCTGTTAAAATCGGCAGTGGCGACCCCTCTGGGGTTTTTGCCCGTTGCTATTTCTGTAATAGCGAAAATGCCCCCTCCATCTCCCAAACATACAGCTGCGGAGCTATTGAGACTGCTATAATTGCCTGTTACAATATCCTGTTTACCATCATTATTAAAGTCTGTCACACTTAAGGTTTGCGCCACTAATGTCAATAGAATATTCTGCCCTTTAAAAAAACTTCCTTTCCCATCGCCTAACCTTACCATTACCATGTTAGAGCCGGTGGTAGCTATAAAATCCATCTTTCCATCACTATTAAAATCACCTGTGGCTATAGCATCAGCTGAGCCACTTAAAATTTCATCATACCCCCCCGTGATGACACTATCACCATTATAAAGACGTACTGAAACAGCATTATAATTGCCGGTAATTATATCCTGTTTACCATCGCCATTAAAATCGGCAACAGCTATCGCAAGCGGGCTATTCTTTACGCTAACCAACATTTCACTGCCAAACACCCCCATATTATCCCCAAGTCTTATAGAAACACTGCTAACATTGTAGTTTGCTGTGGCAATATCCTGCTTACCATCGCCGTTGAAATCGCCGCTGGCTACAGCCACATGTCGTAGCCCGGAGGTAGTATTGGGCGAAGTACGGAATGTACCTTTGCTGCATACAGGCGGGCCTACAGTTAATATAAAAGTTGTAGTAACGGAAGCAACACCCACTTTTACCACGTAGGTGCCGGCAGGATATGCATTGCTTATTTTAATAATACCGGTAACAGGGTCAGCTGTTAACAGCCCTTTAAATTTGGCAGACGTAGAAACGTAAAGATTAACGGCACCAGTGGGTGCAATGGATGGCATAACCGTTGCCCCGCCATTACTTTTTGCCATTACAGTAGCCGGGTAACTGCCAATAACCGGTAGTGCGATACTATTGCCCTGAAGCGAAATATCATAACTGGACTCATCGCAATCATCGTTAATAATATGCAATACCGCCTTTCTGATGCCTGTGTCCCGGGCAGTAAAAACAATGCTAAAAGGCCTGGTTGCCCCAGGTAGCACTACCAATGGCGTGGACACACCACTCACATAAAAAAGTGCAGAATCGCTGCCACTGAATTTAAAATTCCTTATGGTATCCGCCAGGTTCCCTTTATTAAAAATGGTAAAATGATGTATAGCGCTATCCCCTGTCACTACCCCGGCAAAATCTGTAAAGTCGGCAAGCTCAGCGGTTGAATCACCATCGTAAATAATTTTATTGTTTCCGCTAACCTCAATTTCAATACCACCGCCCATCCGTACTGACACAAGCCCGGATGTACTGTAACTGACTGTGGCAAAGTCCTGCTTACCATCCGCGTCAAAATCGCCGGCTGCCAGGCCAGAAGGACCGCTTACAACTGGTATTTCTGCTGTATTTAAAAAGGCGCCTGCGCCATTACCATGTTTAATAACAACCTTGCTACTATTATCACATGGCACCGCTATATCCTGGTTGCCGTCACCATTAAAATCTGCTACTGATATAGATGCCGGCCTTCCACCTGCAGACAGGTCGGGAGCGGTCGTGAATAGCCCCGATCCGTTACCTAACCTGATAGAGATCGTATTGTTTCCATAATTGGCAATAGCAAGATCCTGGTTGCCATCGCCATTAAATTCGCCGGTGGCAATAGCATAAGGGTTTGTGCCCGCGGTTAATTCCGTTGTTCCGCCAAAGGCTCCCGTACCATCGCCGAGCCGGACAGAGACTGAACCGGAACTGTAATTTGCCGTTGCAAAATCTATATTTCCATCCGCATTGAAATCGCCGGTTACAATGGCGTATGGGCCATTGCCAACCGGCACATTTACATTGCCCGCAAAATCTCCAAGGCCATTTCCTAACCGTATGGAAACTGATGCACCGACAAAATTTGCCACGGCCAGGTCTGTTTTACCATCGTTATTAAAGTCGGCTGAAGTGAGGGCCCTTGCATTACCTGCCACTGATATTTCGGTAGTACCATTAAAGCCACCCAACCCATCTCCCAGCCTGATACTGGCTGATGTTCTTCCATAATTTGCTGTCGCAAAATCCTGCTTGCCATCGCCATTAAAATCAGCAATCGTGATGCCCCTGGTGCCACTGCCAGACTTAATAACTGCGGAACCTCCAAATCCACCAGCACCATTGCCCAACCGCACAGAAACGGTGCTATCATCCGGGTTAGCAGTAATAAAATCCTGCTTTCCGTCGCTGTTAAAATCTCCGATGGCAATTTGTAAGGCGTTTTTATCTAAAATAACGACAGGCAGACTGGTTAGCAAGCCCTGTGTACAACCAGCCCCGGTTACGATTAATGTGCATGTAGTTTGTGAAGACGCAAAACCATTAACCGTTATAATTTTTATATCGTAACTGCCGGCCGGTCTGGCATTTGTTACCGATAAAATACCGGTGGATGGGTTTATATGTAGCGTACCTTTAAAGTTCGCATTGGCAAAAGCAGTAATAGATACAGCATTAGATGGCGGGACTGATGGGGTTATTGCAATATTCCCTCCGGTCTTTACAATAGCAGTGGCAGTGTATATGCCTAAAGTTGGCAACGCCGGCACTCCTGTTCCTTGTACAGTAAAATTAAAAACGCTGTCTTCGCAATTACTATTTAAAATATTAATAACTGCTGTTTTTGAGCCGCTGCTTGTTGGTAAAAACCGGATGGTGAAATTGGTGGAGTCGCCGGCACCCAGTGAAGATGGTAATGCCGCCCCGGCTAGCGTAAACATGGCTGAATCTGCACCAGAAATTGACAATTTGTTCAGTTCAAGTCTTACTAAGCCTGTATTTTTAATTTTAAAGCTGCGCAGAAGCTGGCTGCTGGTACTGCCATAATCGGTGCTATCTGCAAACGATGGGGTATTATCGCCATTGGCAATTGGGATATTGTTCCCCGAAATATTGAGCTTACCAACGCCGCCGAGGTTCACTGATACAGAATTGCCGGACTCATTCATCACCGCAAAATCTTGCCTTCCATCATTATTAAAATCTCCGATGCACGCACCTAAGGGTCGTGCGCCAACTGCAATGCTACCAATATTTGTAAAATTTCCTGCACCATTCCCAATTAATACATTTACAATATTGTTATTAGTGGCTAACGATAACAAATCGGGTACGCCATCGCCATTAAAATCTCCGGCGACTACAACCACAGGCATTACTCCTACGCTAATGTTTGTGGCACTTGTAAAACCGCCCGCACCGTTACCAAGCCATATAGCTATGTTACTGGACGAAATGTTGGCAATCGCCAAATCCTGAAAGCCATCTTTGTTAAAATCTGCCGCAATAATTGAATAGGGGCCGCTACCCGTAGCCAATGTCGTATTTCCGGTAAAGCCACCTAAGCCATCACCAAAACGTATGGATGTATTACTCCCAAGATTATTTGCCGTTGCAATATCTTGTTTGCCATCACCATTAAAATCGGCAAGGGCTATTGAATTAGGCCTGCTGCCAACCGCCACACTGGAAACGATATTAAATCCACCCAAACCGTTGCCAATGCATATATAGACCAAGTTAGTGGAATTGTTGGCCACAGCAATGTCTTGCCGGCCATCGTTATTCAAATCTGCTATTTCAAGGGCGTTACAACCTGTGGGCACTACAATTTTTTCAGTGCCACTAAAATTTCCCAGCCCATCGCCTAAACGAATAGCCATACTGGTGCCGCCTGAAAATATGGTGGCAATATCTTGTTTGCCATCTCCATTAAAGTCGCCTATAGCAATGGCGGTAGGCTGTCCGGAAAAGGTAATTTTATTCAGTCCGTAAAAAGTACCATTCCCGTTTCCCAACTTTATAGAAACGTTACTATCGCTATTGGCGATAGCCATATCCTGGTTACCATCTCTATTAAAATCCCCTGCCACTACCATTTTTGGACTCTTGCCCGAGCTTATATTGGGAAAACCCGCAAACAATGCCTTGCTGCAAACAGAATTATTAACAGTTAATGAAAAAACACTGCTTGCCATACTAAAACCATTAAAAGACCGTACGGTAACGGTATAAATCCCGGCCGGGTGGGCATTGGTAATAGTAACCGCACCCGTATTTGGATCTGCTGACAACATTCCTTTAAAATGCGGGGACGCAGTGGCTGTAATGGCTGCACTATTTGCAGGAGGTATGGAAGGAATTACAACCACATTGCTCCCGGCGTTTGCCACTGTGGTGGCATTATAGGAGCCAATCGTGGTTACAGTAGGTACGCCATTTCCCTGAACAGTAAAATCATAATTCGCTTCATTACAATCGTCGTTAACAATAGTTATAACCGCCGTTTTATTCCCGCTGCTGGTAGGCAAAAAGCTAACATGAAAAATGACAGAGTCGCCGGTTGCTATACTATCGGGAAGATTAAGGCCGCTGGTAGTAAACATTGGAGCATCCACACCGGCAACAACTATATCTGTAACAGTGAGTGTTACGGGGCCGTTGTTTTTTATCGTAAAATCTCTTGTCAATTTTGTTCCGACGTTTCCGAAATCAGTACCATTTGATGCAGAAGGTGTATCACTGCCATCACTTATAGAAACGTTATTGCCAAGCAGGTCTATTTCACCAGTGCTACCCAGTCGGGTAACAATATTTCTATTTTTATAATTTGCGAAGGCAAGGTCCTGACTGCCATCTCCATCAAAATCGCCTGTTGCTACAGATGTGGCTGTATATGGCAGGGCTATATTGTTATTAGTGCCGGTGAAGCCTCCAAGTCCATTGCCAAGCAGCATAGAAAAACTTTTGAAAAGGGCATTCGCCGTTACAATATCAATTTTACCATCGCCATTAAAATCGCCTATGATCAGCGATTCCGGGCTCGTACCTACAGCAATGTTTGCTGATGCACTAAAGCTGCCCAAACCATTACCCAACCTTATTGAAATTGTAGATGCACTTCTATTTGCAACGGCAATATCCTGTTTGCCATCTGCATTAAAGTCGGCCACTACTATGGTTCTGGGATCGTAGTGTACACCAACGTCGCCGGCAGCTGTAAAACCACCCAATCCATCGCCGAGCCTGATATAAACCGTGGCATTAAGATTTGCAAAGGCAATATCTGGCTTACCATCGTTATTGAAATCGCCTGTAACAACCGACACTGGATTAGGGGCGACCATACTATAAGACCCGTAAAACCCTCCCAGACCATCGCCAAGGCGGATAGATAAGTCGTTACTACCGGAATTTGTTGTGGCAAAATCCTGCCTTCCATCACCATTAAAATCGCTAACGGCAATGCTGTTTGGGTTTGTACCTACTGCTACAAATGTATTTCCCGTAAATCCACCGGCGCCATCTCCCAAACGGATGGAAACATTATTGCTGCCATAATTTGCAGTCGCAAAATCCTGCTTTCCATCGCCATTGAAGTCAGCTATGGCCAATGCCCTCGGCTTGGCGCCCACAGTTACAGGGGCAGCACTGGTAAAATCGCCCAGTCCGTCTCCCAATGCGATAGAAACCGCGTTACTTGAATCGTTAACGGTGGCAATATCTTGTTTTACATCGCCGTTAAAATCGCCTACAACGACAGCCTGTGGGCCACTACCGGTAGCAACATTTTTACCCGCCTTAAAAAGCCCCTGGCTGCAGGCAGTATTATTCACCGTTAACACAAAACTGGAAATAGAAGTAGCGGCGGTACCAACATTAATAGTATATGTGCCTGCAGGATGCGCATTCGAAATTGAGAGATTGCCAGTTACAGGATTCACATGAAGCAGCCCTTTAAAACTACTGGTCGTAAAAGCAGTTAATGCAGTTGCAGAGGACGGCGCAGCGGAAGGTG
Source organism: Bacteroidota bacterium (assembly GCA_040386335.1). Taxonomy (GTDB): domain Bacteria; phylum Bacteroidota; class Bacteroidia; order Chitinophagales; family Chitinophagaceae; genus JAZKFT01. The sequence goes on along the minus strand of JAZKFT010000013.1, from coordinate 73,770 downwards.
TAACTGTTGCGCTGCCCCCAGCTGTAGCGATAACAGTAGCAGGATAAGCACCTAAAACCGGCGGAGCCACCACCAATGTGTGGATAAGATAATCGTACAGGCCTTCATCGCAATCATCACTACTAATATTTACAACAGCAGTTTTAAGGCCTATACTGTTATTAGCTGAAAACTGAACCGTAAAACTGGTAGAAGCCCCGATGGCTAATTTCACCGGCAGGGTAATACCACTTACAGTAAACTGGGGTGCATCGCTACCTCCAATGCTGATAGTACTTATTGCAAGGCTATCAGTGCCAGTATTCTGTATAAAAAACTTCCGCGGCAATGATGTGCCGTTGATAATGGTTCCAAAGTCAGTGTGGTTGGCAATTACAGGCGCCGTTGAGCCGTCAATGATGGTTGTATCATTGCCCTGGAGATGGATATCGCTACCAATTGCAAGCTTTGTGGAAATCGTGTAAGGACCATCATTGGCCGCAGTAATATCCTGTTTTCCATCTGCATTAAAATCGCCAACTATTAAAGATCTTGGACCAGTGCCCATGGCAATATTTGTAGTACCACCAAACCCTCCTGAACCATCGCCCACATTTAAAGAAATATTGCTACCAATATTGCTGCCGGTAATTATGTCCTGTTTGCCATCACCATTAAAATCGCCAAGGGCAATGGTAGTAGGGCTTAAGCCAACAGAGATTTCTGTGGCGCCCGTAAAACCGCCTGTGCCATTACCCAAACGAATAGAAACGGAATTGCTTCCGGCATTTGCGGCTGCTATATCAGGCAAACCATCGGAATTAAAGTCGCCAATAATTAATGACTGCGGATTGGTGCCGGTAGTGAGTTCCGTACTGCCCGAAAAACCGCCCAGGCCATTACCAAGCCGCACAGAAACGGTATTGCCGGCCCCGTTTGCTGTAGCAAAATCCACTTTACCATCGGCGTCAAAATCACCTGCTACAATTGCATTGGGAGCTGTTGGTAATACTATTGTTTGAGCCAGGAAAAAACTGCCACTTCCATTGCCCAACAATACGGAAACATTTTTACTGCCACTATTAGCCACTATAATATCCTGTTTACCATCATTATTGCAATCGGCTATAGCTACCGATAACGGATTATCGCCTACTAATATATTACTCACAGAGCTGGATCCGCCTGCACCATTACCCAGCACGATCGAGACAGAATTCCCTTTATAATGTGCTGCAATTATATCCTGCCTGCCATCTCCATTAAGATCCGCTACCGCTACAGATCTTGTACTTGCGGGCAAAGCGATATAACCGGTACTTGTAATGCTACCTGAACCATTGCCAAGGCCGATAGCCACATCATTGGTGAGATAATTATCGGAAACATAATCCTGTTTGCCATCACCATTAAAATCGCCGAGGGCTATGTAAGACGATCTTGACAGTAAAGATGTCGTGGTTGCAGTTGGTTGAAAAAGCGCCTTGCTGCATACCGGATTATTGACCGTTAGCGTAAAAGTTGCCGTTACAGGTGTTATACCTACGGCTCTGACAGTAACATTATAAATGCCAGCAGGATGTGGATTGGTGACAATTACCTTTCCCGTTAAAGAATCAATGTGCAACAGTCCTTTAAAATTGGTTGATGTTATTGCAGTAATGCCGGATGCGTTGGACGGTGGCCCAGATGGTATGATGATGGCATTTGCGCCGGTAAGTGTAGTGACGGAACTATACATCCCCAAACCTGGCAGTAATCCCGACCCTGTTGCCTGTATGGCAAAATCGTAGCTCGCTTTGTCGCAATCATTGTTATTTATTATAACACGTGCCGTTTTTAAACCGCCTGCATTGGGCGTAAAGGCGATAGTAAATGTAAGTAAAGCACCGGGGGAAATAATGGCAGGAAGTGCAATACCACCTTTTGCAAACAGTGCAGCATCAGCTCCTGTAACAAATATGCTGGTAACTGTAAGGGGCACTGATGAAGGATTTTGAATAGAATAGGTACGTGTAAGGCTGGTAGACACGCTTCCAAAATCAGTGTGATCTGAGACAGATGGTGTATTATCGCCAATTGCTATGTTTGCCTGGTTGCCTTGTACCATGATATCAGCAATATCAGGTCTGCCTGTGCGGACTGAAACCGAAGCACCAGCAAAATTAGCTGCGGCAAAATCATGTATACCATCATTATTGAAATCACCAATTCCCAAAAAAATTGGGTTTGAGGTGATGGTGATATTTGGAGCACTATAGAATAAGCCCGTGCCATATCCAAAATAAGTGGAGACTGTATTACCGAGGTAATTTGCGGTAGCAAAATCCTGGTAACCATCTCCATTGAAATCGCCGGTTGCCAAATGATAGGGTGATCCCGTAATACTTAAATTGGTACTGCCACTGAAACCGCCATTGCCGTCACCGAAACGGATAAACACAGATTTGTCGAAATCGTTTCCAATAGCCAAATCTTCGTTACCATCCCCGTTAAAATCTGCGGTTGATATGGAGCGTGGCTGAATACCAGTGGCTCCGGCTACGCTAATTACAAAATCGCCAACACCATTGCCTGAAAGACTGATAATCTTACGCCCTGAAAAATCAATGGTGATGATATCCTGGTTACCATCTTTATTAAAATCTCCGGCGACCAGGCTATACACATCACCAGCCACTGCAATATTGCGGGTAGTGCTAAAAGCACCATCGCCGTTTCCCAAACAAATGGAAACCGTATTGCGGCTGCCGTTTGCAGTTACGATATCTAATTTTCCATCACCATTAAAGTCAGCAGCTACAATTGTCCAGGGACTGTTATCAACCGCTGTGGTGGTGGCCGGGCTAAACACCCCGGCACCATTACCTAAACAAACAGACACTGAATTGCCTACCTGATTTGCAGTTGCAAAATCCTGCTGACCATCGCTATTAAAATCGCCTGTAACTATTGACGACGGCGAACCACCAACGACAATGTCTGTGCTGCCGCTAAAGCCGCCTGTGCCATCGCCTAAACGAATAGAAACATTACTGCTGCTGCTATTAGCAATAGCCATATCCTGGTTGCCATCTTTATTAAAATCGCCTATTGCAAAAGCCCGCGGGTTGCTTTTGGCTGCAACTACGTTTGTTCCGGCAAATAAACCCTGGCTGCACAAAGGGGTTTTTACGGTCAATAAAAAGTTAGCAGTAGCGGATGAAAACCCGTTTTTTGCTTTGACTGTTACTGTATAATTACCTGCGGGGTAGGCGTTTGTAATGCGCACAACACCTGTTGCCGTATCTACTATTATATTACCCTTAAAGCCTGCTGAAACCATTGCTGACATTGCCAGCGAATTAACCGGAAGAGAAGCTGGTATTATTACTGTATTACTACCCGCCTTAACTGCTGTATCCTGGTAGGCCCCCAAAACCGGCACTATTGGCAAGCCAGTTCCCTGTATGGCAAAATTGTACACCCCCTCATCGCAATCATCACTTAAAATATTGATGGTGGCTGCTTTAAGTCCGGTACTTGCCGGTATAAACTTTACAGAAAATGTAGTCGCAGTGCCGGCAGAAAGCGTAGCCGGCAATATAATACCAGCTAACGAAAACATTGAAGAATCAGCTCCTGCAATTTTTATATCATTCACCACCAGGTTTTTATTGCCCGTATTCTGTATGGTAAAAATCCGGGTAAATGAAGTGCTGACATTGCCAAAATCGGTATGGTCCGTGTGGGAAGGGGTGTCATCTCCATCTGCAATTGTAGTGGCATTGCCCTGAAGATTTATCTCATTTACTCCACTAAGATAAACATCAACATTATTAGCGTTTTTAAGGGTTACCACAATGTCCTGCCTGCCATCGCCATTAAAATCACCGGCAGCAACCGATGTTGGGTAAAGGGATGATATATAAGGGGTAATTCCTGTAAAGCCGCCTAAGCCATTGCCCATTGCAAAATATATTGTACTACCTGAGTAATTAGCTGTAGCAACATCCGGTTTACCATCGCCATTAAAATCGCCTACGGTTACATAGGAGTTACCTACCACCCCATTTAAGATAAATGTGTCGCCGGTAAATGAGCCCATTCCATTGCCAAAACGAATGGCTACCTGGCTTCCATTAGAGACAGAATGAGTCACTGCCAGATCCTGAATGCCATCAGAATTAAAATCGCCGGTTGCTATGGAGTTTGGACCGCCCCCTATCGCAATATTGGTAGTTAAAACAAAGCTGCCGAACCCATTGCCCAGTAAGATAGAAGCTGTATTGGAGTTATAATTTGCGGTGGCAATATCAGGTTTAAGATCGCCATTAAAATCGCCTATGGCAATGCTAATTGGATTAACGGCTACCATAATATCCGTATTGCCAAAAAAGTTGCCGGTGCCATCGCCTAAGCGAACAGACACCGTATTGCTTCCGGCATTTGCAGTAACTAGATCTACTTTACCATCACCGTTAAAGTCGCCGCTGCTAATAGCAGCAGGGTTTGTACCCACGGTTACAGTGGCCTGAGTAGGTATCGTAAAACCACCAAACCCATTACCAAGTCCAACAGACACATTATTAGAACCATAGTTTGCCACAGCAATATCCTGTTTTCCATCACCGTTAAAATCGCCTGTGGTTATTGAACGGGGACTACTACCAACCGTAAAATTATTACCTGCGGTAAAACCACCCAAGCCATTGCCCAAACGGATGGCAACATCCCCCGAATTTCGGTTAGCAGTTACAAAATCCTGTTTCCCATCTCCGTTGAAATCGGCAATCGCTACATGTTCAGGGCCATTGAAAACAGCATTATAAGTAGGCGGGCCAAATGTACCCTGGCTGCAAATATTCTTAAGCACCGTTAGTTGAAAATTGGTATCCGCTGTATGAATGCCATTGATTGCTTTAATTTTAATGGTATAGGTTCCTGCAGGATGTGCGTTTGTTATCGTTAGTACTCCGGTTGCAGGATTAACCAGTAATGAGCCTTTAAAACCTGTGGAAGTAGTGGCAGTTATATTTATGGTATTGGCCGGTGCACTGTTGGGAAGCACATTGCTATTGCTATTGGCTACTATTTGTGTGTTGGGATAACTGCCTAGTGTAGGCGTGGGCACAATGCCCGTTGCCTGTATCGAAAAATCATAAAGGGCCTCATTACAATCATCGTTGAAAATGCGCACAGTCGCCGTGTTTAGCCCATTGGACAACGGTGTAGCAGTTACAGTGAACGTTCTGGATGCCCCAGGTAAAATAACAGTTGGTACAGACAAGCCTCCTATTGTAAATGAAGCTGCGTCCGTCCCGGTTTTTTCAAGGTTGTTGATGGCCAGGTTGGCTGTTCCGGTATTTTCAATGGAAAATGTGCGGGTAAGACTTCCTGTTACATTACCAAAATCAGTAAAATCTGTAAGATCGGGAGTAGTGTCGCCATCAATGATACTGGTATTATTTCCTGTAACGTTTATTTCATGTAAGCCGCCCAGCCTGACAGTAGCATAATTGCTGGCACTGCTGTAAACAATATCGATGTTACCATCCCCGTTAAAATTGCCAACAGCAATACTTAGGGGACTTTCTGCTCCATCCAGGATCGCGCCTATGCTTAGCCCGCCTGCACCATTGCCATGGCAAATAGATAAATTGCCAGATGGCGTATTGGTGGTTATAATATCCAAATTTCCATCGCCATTAAAATCGGCTGCGGCAAATGATTCAGGACTGTTCATCACACTTATTGTAGTAGCAGCACCAAAACCGCCCAAACCATTACCCAGGCAAAGCGACACGGTGGCATTGCCTGAATTTGCCGTAGCAAAATCCTGGTTCCCGTCATTATTAAAATCGCCTGTAACTATTGCTCCACAAGGCCCACCTACCTGAACATTTAATGTGCCGGTAAAATTGCCCATGCCATCGCCTAGCCTTACAGAAACAGTACCATTGTGATTGGCCGTTGCTATGTCTTGCTTATTATCATTATTAAAATCGCCAACGGCCACACCATAAACATTAAAAGGCGAAACGCCGGTTGATACAGAGCCAGTTCCGCTAAAGCCACCATTTCCATCACCTAAACGAATGGATACAAGGCTGTCGGCTGTAGCAAAATCCTGCTTTCCGTCGCCGTTAAAGTCGCCGATTGCTATTGATTTTACAAATTTACCTACTGTAATTGCGGTAGTTCCGGTAAAGCCCCCCGTTCCATCGCCCAGGCGGATGGATACATTTTGGGAATGAAAATTAGCCGTCGCAAAATCCTGGTTACCGTCGCCGTTAAAATCACCGACTGCTATAGCCCATGCAGTGCTTCCGACGGTAACATCGGGCTTTGTAATAAAACCACCAGAACCGTTTCCTAAACGAATGGACGCAGAATTGGTAATACCGTTAGCTGTTGCAAAATCCTGATGACCATCGTTATTGAAATCGGCTATTGCCACTGCCCTTGGCTGTGCGCCTACTGCTACGACCGTGCCATTATTAAAATTGCCACAAACACTGTTACCGACAGTTAAATTAAAAGTCGCATTAGCATTTGCCAAACCGTTAAATGCCGTCAATTTTACAACATAACTACCTGCAGGATGTGCATTGGTAACCTTCACAATTCCTGTTACCGGATCTACATGCAACAGCCCTTTAAAATTTGTGGAAGTAGATGCAGTAATACTTAACGTGGTAGCCGGAGCTCCTGAAGGAATTACTGATGCATTGCCCCCGACCGTATTAATGGTTGCGTTGGGATAAGTTCCTAAAACAGGAGTTTGTGCCAGAATATATTGTAAGCCGATAAAAACAAATAGCAGTAATACAATTACTTTTTTCAAAACGGTGTTGGTTTTTGGGTAAAAGGCAAATAAAAATAGGCCTTTCCTTACACTTTTGAAATTGCATTACCCAACAAGGCAAGTAAAAGTTGAGTTAGTTAGTTTATCCGCAAATTTAATCGCACGGAGTCGGAACTTTATTGTAAGATATTGATTTTCAAACTATTATTGTACATGAATATCGTGAGGCCCTGAACGGTCCCGATTTGAGCAGACAAATAATGTCTTACTATGAGCGTCACAAATTATTTCACGATTACTTCATCCAAGTCATCTAAAACCGGCAAAATTTCAATTTCACTCCCCAATTTTGGATGATACGATAGCCTTTATGTACAAAGGGAATGGCGAATTTGCTCACTTGAGTTCTGACGGCTTTTGCAACAAATTGAGGGGTTTACATGAAAAAACCCTGCAAATAACTAGTATTTACAGGGTTTTTAGGGGTTTTGACACCCATTCTGTCGTGAAGACAGGATTCGAACCTCCCTTGTAAATATTTAGTTATCAATTCGTTGTAAAGTTTAGGGTCAAAAACTCACGAATTTACTCATGGATATCTATTTTAATAAAGAACTGGAGAGGAATTGATGAATATGGTTAAATTTAGAGTGACTTCATAAACGCGAAGGGAGTTAAGTTTATGAGTAGAAAATACACGGGAATTGCAAATTTTAAAGTAGTTTCCTGCGATAACAGTTGATTTGGGATTATAAAAAACTTGTCATGCGGAATAGAACATAGGTTTAACGTGCTGGGAATAAATAACAGTGCATCCTCATCTGCAATGACGATTTCAAAGCAATATTGCCTGGTTATTATTTTGGGAAGTTTTGAAGTTGAATATTAATATAAATGAAACCTGACACAATAGAAGCTTCAGTTGAACCGCTACTGTCCTACTTCGCCTGGCTTTACGCTTTAACCACCGGGGAAAAAGAGTTGGTCAGGAAAAAATTCCATCCCCGTCTTTTCAGGAAACGCCAGTTTGTGTTGCAGGAAGGAAATGTCTGCACCCATTTTAATTTTGTTGTTCGCGGCTGCCTCCGGTCATATAAAATTGATGAAAAAGGTAGCATTCACATCCTTCAGTTTGCCGCGGAAAATAATTGGATTAACGATCTTGGGAGTTTTCATCAGGTAAAGCCTTCTGCTTTAAATATCGATGCTTTGGAGGATACGGTTGTGCTACAAATCAGTCACGAAGACTTAATAGCGCTCTATATAGCAGCGCCGAAATTTGACCGGATATTCAGGGTGCTGATTGAAAATGGGTTTGTTCATTTACAGGAACGATTGCTTCAAAATATCAGCTCTACTGCCGAGGAGCGGTATCAATCTTTTTTGGAGCGTTACCAACACCTTACCAATCGCCTTTCACAGGTACAGATAGCAGCTTTCCTGGGTTTAACGCCGGAGTTTCTGAGCCGTTTACGAAATACCAGGGCCAAATCAGGGTCTGTAAAACCTTAACCTACATCAAGACTATTTCTTAATCAAGGTCATTGGAGCACCCCTCTCCAATGAGTGAGTTTTGCATTACAAATTAATCATGTAATCAAAAAAAGAAATAGTTATGACACAAAAATCAAAAGTCGCAGTTATCGGTCTTGGAAATATCGGAACTGTAGTTGCTACCAACCTGGTAAAAGGTAATCGTTCAGTCATCATTGCTGACAGAACCCTGGATAAAGCAAATGCGCTTTCTCAAACATTAGGAAACCTCGCTACACCAGCACTGATTTCGGATGCTGTAAAAGAGGCAGAAATCATTGTACTCTCCATTTGGTTTGATGGAATCAAAGAGTTCTTCAAATCGTACGCTGCTGAACTGGTGGGGAAAATCATTATAGATCCGTCCAATCCTATCGCTCCGGATGAACAAGGAGGATTTAAAAAAATCATTGATCAAGACCAGTCGGCAGGTCAAATACTCTCTGCCCTGCTGCCTGCAAATGCGAAACTGGCTAAAGCATTAGGTACCCTTGGTGCCGCCTCCCTTGAGACAGCAGCATTCCTGCAACCCGAAAAAGCGGTTGAATTCTACGCCACTGACGATGAAGCCATCAACGACAAGGTAGAAGACCTGATCCGCGACAATGGTTTTGAGCCAGTCCGCATTGGCGGTCTCGACCAGTCTATCCGCATTGAAGTTTTTGGTGACCTGCACGAGTTTGGCGCCTTGGGCAAAACAGTTACCCTGGCAGAATTCAACCATTTAGCCGAAGTACCAGTATCCTGATTAAACGCATCAAAAAATATAAACATGAAAAAGTTATTAGCAACAAATCCGGGAAACACGACAGCATTATTTGCAAGGCTTGCATTAGGCGTTGTGGTATTTCCACACGGTGCCCAGAAATTACTGGGTTGGTTTGGAGGGTATGGTTTTGATGGTACTATGGGCTTTCTTACAGGTTCAGCAGGTTTGCCATCTGTAGTCGCCTTGCTGGTGATCCTCATTGAATTTTTTGGCGCCCTGTTTCTTATCGCAGGCTTTGCCACCAGGCTGGCTGCAATAGCCATCCTGGGCAACTTTATAGGCGTGGTCATCACCTCAAATCTCCACAATGGATTCTTTATGAACTGGTATGCTCAAGCCAATAAAGGTGAAGGACTGGAATACTTTATCCTGCTGTTTGGCTTGTTGCTAGTATCTGTTATCGCAGGTGGCGGCAGGGCCAGTGTGGACGCCGCCATTATGAAAGGTTTACGTATTCGAGAAAGGCCGTCGAAAACAATCATAGCCTAAAAATCAAAATTAAAGAACAGTAAAAAAATCAAAACATGAAAAAAATAAGCAACATCGGGTTAGCAATCCTCATTTCGTCAGGTATATTATTAAGCTGCCAGTCACCCAATTCTACGGCACCAGGTTCAACGGATAATGTAGACAGCCTTAAGAAAATAGCGATTCAAACAATCGCCGCAAACGATAGTATTTCAAGTCGCCTTAAAACTTTTGATGCACTGGATTTTGACATCTTCAGTAACCAGCAATGGGAAAGATTTAAGGAAAGCCATGCACAAAACATAAAGGTTTTCTGGCCCGACGGCCATATGACAGAGGGCTTGGATGTACACCTGGAAGACATGAAAAATCTTTTTGTATATGCACCGGATACGAGGATCAAAGAACACCCCATCAAATTTGGTTCAGGTGATTACACTTTGGTTACCGGTGTGTTTGAAGGCACATTCACTAAACCAATGCCCATTGGAAATGGCAAATTCATTCAACCTACGGGTAAGGCCTTCAAAATGCCGATGGCAACAGTAGGTATCTGGGAAAACGGTGTGATGAAGGAAGAACATCTATTCTGGGACAATCAAACCTATGCGAAACAAATTGGCTTACAATAGTTAAAAAGCGGGGGAAATCATAGCGGTCTTCCCTGCTTATTTTTTACAAGTTTCATCAGCTATCAGGAATAAGATATGCTGCACCAGGGAAACGCAGCCGAATTGTCAGGCTTGCCTGACTGGCTTCATAAATAAAATAAATACCAATTATACATACATGAGTAAAAAACATTTTAAGCTGATCAATACATTATTTGTAGTAATTCCCATGAGCCTTGTGATGGCTATTGCAGGCACTACGCATAACCATGGTCTTTGTATTGGATGGGGTTTCAAAGTTATAAGTGCATGGATGGTCATGCTACCCATTGCTTTCCTTGCGGCATTCATCATCATTCCCCCGGCCCGGAAACTTGCTGAAAGAGTTACTGAAAAATAACAAAGCCAGGGGTTAACTTTTGAGTCATTATTTTATAAAACAAACGATATGCACAGGATTATTTTTCTTTCTTCAATCAGTATCCTTTTATGCCTGCACAGTTTTAGCCAGCAACAAGGCAAAAGCCAACTCAGGCATTTTATGCAATCTGCACCGTCAGCGGCAACCGCTATTCAATATGGCAATAACCCTAAAGCAGGCCGCTATGCAAATGCAGGCGACGCAAAGATCTATTATGAAGTGTACGGCAAAGGAAACCCTGTGGTTGTGCTACATGGTGGCATTTTTGGATCCACCTATGAAATGTTTCAGTTTATAGATAGCCTGAAGAAAAACTTCCAGGTCATCGCCATTTCTACACGCGGACATGGAAAATCTTCGCTGGGAAGCGAACCGATCACATATGAGCAAAAAGCAAATGATGTGATGGCAGTGATCAATGCCGTTACTACAGACAGTGTAACGATCCTTGGTTTTAGTGATGGCGCCTACACAGGTTACAAGATTGCCAGTATGTACCCGGGCAAGGTCAGGAGGCTGATTGCCATTGGTGCCACCGGACTATATCCCGGCCTGCGTAATTTTACTTTCGATGCCAAACAGGGGGTTGCCCTGGATAGTGCTTATTGGAAGCAGCAATTTACACTGATGCAGGAACCACAACGACTACAGGAAATGTTCACCTTGTTAGGGAACATGTATAACCAGCTAACATTGGGGAAAGTTTTTTTTCAAACCATCCAATGCCCGGTTTTGGTTATGGCAGGAGATCGGGACCAGGGTAATCCGCCATCAAGGGTAGTTAGTACAGCGGAGATGATACCGCACCACCAGGTAGCCATTATCCCAAACAGCACACATGGCGTTTTTTTAGAGAACTTCGCTGCGGTATGGACATGCATTGTTCCTTTCTTAAAACAATAAACGATAAAAAACTAAGCGTATTGGCCATCCCGAACAGTTGTGAAATTGATTGCAACGGGGCTTATTATTGTACCGTAATTTCATACCGTTTATTGGGCATTGTCGGCAGATCGTAGGCATAGTTCGTTTTTATGCTATCAATACGTTGTTCACCACTTTTATTTATAATTGGCTGCTTTACCTGCGGTATAACAAAAAACGGATTTAGATTACTACCCGATGCCTTTACCAATATGCCGCCGCCCGCTTTTTTCATTGCATTTCCTGCCTGGATCCTGCAGTTCCCTCCCAACTTACTGAGGATAGAAACCCTGGTCACCTTATTGTTTGTCCAGTAAATATCTACCTCAAAGCCACCCCGCGCCTTCAAACCCGTGACCTTTCCATTTTTCCATTGGTCGGGCAGGGCGGGTAACAATTCGAGTGCACCATCCTGGCTCTGCAGCAACATTTCAGCTATACCAGCTGTGCAACCAAAATTACCGTCGATCTGGAAGGGTGGATGTGCATCAAACAGGTTGGGATAAGTTCCTCCACCCTGTCCTTTTTGTACATCGGACGGTAACAGGTTTAACTGGCTCTTTATCAACTCATAGGCATGGTTTCCGTCTTTCATCCTTGCCCAAAAATTCACTTTCCAGCCCATGCTCCAGCCCGTAGACACATCACCCCTGCTAAGCAGCGTGGTATTAGCTGCCGCAAAAAGTTCAGGTGTATGTGCAGGGGAAATTTGGTTTGACGGATAGAGACCAAAAAGGTGTGAAATATGGCGATGCCCGTCCTTCTTCCGATCCCAATCCTTTATCCATTCCTGCAACTGACCAAACTGCCCGATCTGCATAGGCGGAAGCATATTTTGCTTCTGTTTCACCGTGTCGGCAAATGCCAGGTCGATTCCCAATGTTTTAGCTGCAATGATGGTATTTGAAAACAATTCAAAAACAATCTGGTTGTCCATGGTTGTGCCGTATGTCAAACCGACGCCATTGCCTGCAGAGTCCTTGATGTAATTGTTCTCCGGGCTCATGGAAGGTGCCACCACCAACCAGCCATGCTCGGGTTCCTTTTGCAACGCATCCACGTAAAATGTGGAAGCGCCCTTTAAAATGGGGTATACCTGTTTCAAAAAAGAGATGTCACCGGTGTACAGGTAATGCTCCCAGAGATGCCTGGATAACCATGCACCACCCATCGGCCACATTCCATAGAAGCCACCATCCACGGGGCCTGTAATCCGCCACATATCGGTATTGTGGTGCGCCATCCATCCCCTGGCACCGTAGATCTTTCGGGCACTTTCCTGGCCGGTTACAGAGAGTTCCTTCAACATCTGGAACAATGGCTGGCTTAGTTCTGAGAGGTTGGTGCTCTCACTTGGCCAATAGTTCATTTCTGTATTGATGTTGATCGTGTACTTGCTGTCCCAGGCGGGGTTGGTCTTATCGTTCCATTTACCCTGCAGGTTGGTCGGCTGCCCGCCAGGCTGTGAGCCGGAAATCATGAGATAACGACCGAATTGAAAATAAAGGGAAATGAATTGAGGGTCGAATCGGGTGTTGAAGTTCTTCAGTCTTTCATCTGTTGGCATGTCGTTGGTTCCACTTGCCCCCAAATCTAGTTTCACCCTGTCGAAATACTTTTTGTAAAAAGCTACATGATCGGTCAGTAAACTTGAAAAATCCTTCTTCATTCCTTTGTCCAGGTATGCAAGAGCTTTCGCATGCGGGTTTTCGCTTACATCATGATAATTTTTAAAGTTGGTGGCGATGGATATATACAAAGTGGCTTCCGTGGCCGATTCCACATTGATGCTGGTATCTGAATAAGTAATTTTTCCGCCCTTTGAAACCAACTTCACACCGGCTTCGAATTCAATTTTAGGAGCCAGTTTATCGGCAATGCCAGGCATCCCGGTCAGGGTCAACATCCCGTTTTTTACGGAAACTGCATGGTTCTTTTGAACGGAATTCAGCAATACTTTAAAAGTGAGTTGATTGGCTTTATTTGCCTTGCACTGCATCACGATCACATTGTCGGTGAATGATGCAATCGTTGTCCTTGTGAAACTAACCCCGCCTACGCTATAGCTGGTCGTGGAAGTGGCATTTTCAAGATCCAGGTCCCGATAATAATTGGTCACATTTTCATGCCCGGCAAATTGCAGGTACACATCCCCGGCCGGCTGGTAACTCATGCCATTCTGGATGGCTTTTACTTTTTCCTTGGACAGTGCTTGTGCCTCTATGTATTTTTTATCGAATAATAACTTTCTTAATTCGGGGATCACCATCCCTATACTGTCGCCGATATTGTTGTGGGGCTGGCCGGTCCAGATGGTTTCCTCGTTGAGCTGCAGCTGTTCCAAAGCGGGATTGCCAAACACCATGGCAGCAAGCCGGCCATTGCCGATCGGCAATGCTTCGTTCCAGGAAGCAGCAGGCTGCTTGTACCATAATTTCATCCCGGTCGCTGGTGTTTGTGCGGTAGCGGAAAATCCTGCCAGATGCATGAAAGCCCATGCTAACACGCTATTTACGACTACTCTTTTTATTGTCATCATACATTTTATTTTTTAACCAACCCGCAACTTCCGCGAAAACGGGTTCTATTTTTATGATTCACTTGACGCATCTGTTTTTACTTTATTTCCAATGAGGTTTGTTTAGCCCCGTTTTTGAACTGTGACCTATTCTGCAGCCCCACGCCTTTGTCACCAAAAACTTCAATGTCTTTTGTCCGTTCACCGTTCACGCTAAAAAGTATTTGGGCACTATCGTTGTATTCCAGGTTCCGGAAACTAAGATTACTGGAATTTTCAATGTACACTCGGGGATATTCCTGCTGGGTTGCTCCTCAGCAGAGCCCACTTCCGCTTTGCCCCGATGATCCAATGTAAACCTATTTTAGTATTAACTTCACTTAGGGGTGTAAACCCATTTTAGTACTAACAACTGCATGTAAACCAATTGCAGGATTATTTTTAAAAACTGTCAACTTTTTTCTGTACGAGTCACGCGGTGAGCAATTTAAAAGTGAGCAATTTACTTGCTCACAACGAACCTGCTCACAATAAATGAATAGCTCACCAATCACCAACCTGGCTCATCTAAAGAACTTGCCTGGATTGTGCATCAAGAAATTAAAGCATTGTGAGGATTACCGGGTATTCCCGGAAAGCAATTCGCGAAGGTATTTGCCTGCAATTATAGCCAGCTAAGCCTTTAAGCACAAAAAAAGCCAGCATTACTGCTGACTTCTTTGTTTCTGTCGGGAAGACAGGATTCGAACCTCCCTTGTAAATATCTATAAATCAAGTCTTTAAGACTTTAAAGAATTCAAAACTCACCGATTAACTCACTGACAACTTTTTGTTGTAGAACCTGGATCAAAAATAATAAATTTTTCGCTGATACGACTTTCATTGGAAACATGGGTAGAAAAATATCAATCATCGTCATCCTTATCTTTCCCTTTCACCGGTTTTACAAAAGCTGCCCGGCGTGGGCTGGGGAAAGGAACATGGCTCCCTTTAATACCGTGCCACAACACCATATTAAACTCCAGGTCGGGCACTGCATCTTCTTTTGAAAAATCAAAGTCCTCTGATCTTCTCTGCCATTCATTCATTGCCGTATTCACATCTTGCATGGTGATGTTTGATGGCACGGCTTGGAACGGAGTAAGAAAGGAGAGAATAAAAAAAAGGGGATGTACTAACCCCGTTAAAACTTTTTTCCTAAGTAAAAAGCAATCATCAATTTCATGAGATCGTTTTTAAGCAAATACTCCCTTATAAATAGTACCGAAGCAGCCAGGTGGTTGCGAACTGTATTTGAAGAAAGGTTTAATTCTCCGGCGATTTCATTGTAGCTCAAACCTTCATGATTACGTAAATAAAACACTTTTCTCCTTTGGGGTGATAATTGATCTACAGCAGACTGAACCAATTCTTCGACGTTTTTATCGAGTAATTTTTTTGTCTGCCGTCTCATAAGAAATGGCTTCGGTGATCAACTCCCAAATTTCTTGCTGCATCTGTGGGTTGCGATTTGCTGCCCTTAAAAAGTCAATAGCCTTATTATGTGCTACCCTGGATAAAAAAGATTCCAGGTTTTCTATTTCTGTAACAGCCTCTCTGCCATGCCAGAGTTTTAAAAAAACGTCCAGCACGATTTCTTCTGAGGTCTCCCTGGATTTGGTTACCCGGAAAAGATAGGCAAATAGCCGATTCCGGTATTTTTCGAAAATCAGGTTAAAGCAATGCTCATCTCCTCTGCTCATTTTCAGGAGGCAGTAGCTATCGTCATATTGCAAAGCGTTGTCGCTCATGTAGCGCTAGTCAAATATCATAAAATGGTAAAATCAATGTCAGATTAACCTGGTTATATAGTTACCCGGCTAAGGCTATGCTTGACTTATCGTGTCCGCTGATTGTTAATAAATTTGATAAGAACGGTCAAATAGTGACTAAGCGATGCCTAAAGACTGTCACATCTTGCTACTCATATTTTCCGTTTTGCATTGTGATATCGTTCCCTAATAACGTTAAGGAGGATATAATTCAGAATATAAGACAAGGTTACCTCATAGGTAATAGGTATTATTTAAAGAAATGCTACTATAACAGCATCTCTCTAATTATTTCCGAAACTATGCAGTGCATTCGGACATTTATGTAAACATTACTATACACCTACTGTAAAAATAATTTTACAAGGACATGCATATTGAAGTTTCCCAGGCTTCACTGTTTAGGACAAGAGGGTTGTCATACTGTTTAGGGGGGGCTGGAGACCTGTTTCCCTTTTACAGTGGCATTGTCAACCAGCAGCTTCTACTAATTGAACGATTGGTGCCCTTTTTTTGACCGCCAGCCCTCCCCTGCTATTGTCAGGTTGTTCAGAAATTCGTTTTTCAACGATTAACTAAACGCCATGAAGAAAATTTACATTACACTATTTACAAGTTTCTACCTGTTTTTAAGTGCCACTGCACAAATTATTATCCCGGTTGGCGATGAGCTTCTGTTACCCCAATATGCTTATTACGGCGGTGTAAGGGCCGCTAACCGCATGCCGATTGTATGCCGGCTGAAATTAACCGGCCTGGCGACCAGCAGTACTTACCGCTACATGACCGGCATGTCCGGCACCAACAACCTCACCACAACGCAGGCACCAGGTAATATGTACCGGATCAATAATAATTCAAATGCATCCGGCTACATCACTGGATTTGCCGTAACGAAAGCCATCAACTCTACCGAACTGAATGGTGATGTAATGTTTACAGACAACACTTCGAGGCATGGCAGATTTACGACCGATGCCAGTGGTAGCTATACTGGTTGGTTTGCTTGTGTACCGGTAGGCAACCTTACACAGCAGGTCAATGGCAGTGATGTTTATTTTTATGTAAACCTGAATAACGGAGGCAGTGGTACCACGCTTACCCAGTCTTTTCGTACCACATCCACCGCACGGCTGCTGAACTATTCTTCTACACCGGGTGACGCTGCCGGTTGCACCGCTTTATTGGGAACCTCTGATGTGGGCGATGAAAAAATGGTGGCCATTTACGACAACACATCATCAACCGGCAGGCCATTGTATTGCACTTTTACAGAAAACAATAATAGCGGTGGGGTTCTTACTGAAGGTACCCTTTGGAATAATCCTGTAATTTATCCCATGGTGGACAATGTGAGCGGCAGTTGGGCTGCTGTCATCCCAAACTCATTGAGCGGAGGTGTTAAGGCAATCAATTTTTTCAATATCGATGGAACTGCGATCACTTTATCCAATTCGCCCATCCCCAATACAAGTTCAGATGGCACGTGGAACGGCATTTCTACAGCCAACCCCGCCGGTGACTCCACCGTCCCCATCTCCATCAACAGTATTGCAAGTACGATACTTCCGGTAACACTGCTGAGTTTTAGTGGTGAAGCTGCTAAAGAAGGGGTAAAGCTATATTGGAAAACCTCGCAGGAACTCAACAATAAATTTTTCGAGATCAGCAGGGCCGGGAGTGACGGGCAATTCCAACCCATTGGCAACATACATGCTACAGGTACGCCGGAGCTAATTAACGAATACAGTTTTACTGACCCTCTGCCCCATTCGGGAAAAAACTTCTATCGGTTAAAACAAGTAGATAAAGACGGCCGGTCAAAAGTGTATAATATCATTGCCGTAACCGTTAGCAAGCAGCGGTTGTCACTCCGTTTAGTTTCAGCGGGCAATGTAGAAATTGTGATGGCCATACAGTCCAACGAGAATCGTAGTGGAAATATTATTTATACAGACATACAAGGAAGTGTGTTGTACAAACGGGGAACCGTCTTACAGCCTGGAGAAAATATCATCCGCATTCCGGTAGCAGGCATTTCGAAGCGCATTGGTGTCGTCAGTTTTCTTTTTGCCAATGGTGAAAGAACCAGCCTGAAAGTGCTCAGATAAAAATCAGCCGGGCGCTAGTCATGTACATCATAATGAACAAGGGTTCTACCTGGCTACAATTTTCTAATATCAAAAATTGCTTTGTATGAAAAGTATGCTCTTAATACTCACAATGGGGCTTTCTACCCAACTATTTTCACAGCTTGTGATTTACAGCGATGGGGCACAATCCGGTACATCTGCTACTTGCAGTGTGTCAACGATTTACAAAACTGCCGGCATACCTGGCGGTATGAATGATGCTGTTTCCTCTATACAACTGCAACAGGGGTATATGGCTACCCTTGCCGAAAATGAAGATGGCAGCGGAGCTGCATATACTTTTATTGCAGCCATTAGTAATGTTTCTGTAAACCTCAACGCACTACTTAACAATAAAGTGTCATTTATCCGGGTGTTGCCTTTGAGAAATACCTTGAAAAAAGGTGCAGGCTTGCAAAATAACACCCATATCGATCAATTGGATGTATCCTGGTTTTACGACTGGGGACCAAATGATGTAAGCCTCCCAAACCGCGAATATGCTTTGATGGCCTGGGGCAAGCAGGCAGCCAGCAATCCTGCCAATATCACTACTTATATCAACAAGCCAGATGTAACGCATCTACTCTCGTTTAACGAGCCGGATAATACAGATCAGTCTAATATTCCGGTGGACACTGCGGTAAAATATCATAAAAACCTAGCAGAAACAGGGCTGAGACTAGGGTCCCCTGCACCCACAGAAAGCCAGGCATTTGTTTGGCTTACAAATTTTATGGCAGGTACCAGGCAGGCACAAATAAAAGTAGATTATATGGCTGTACATTGGTACGATTGGGGCAGCTATTTGTCTACACTTAATACGGCCCCTAGTCCAAATGATGTTTTTAACCGTTTTAAAAGTTATATCAACTACGTTTATGCTGTGTATGGCAAGCCTATCTGGATTACAGAATTTAATGCCAACAGAAATACGACCTCTGCAACCCACGAAGCTTTTATCGCATTGGCATTACCGTGGCTTGAATCACAGCCTTTTGTGGAGCGGTATGCTTACTTTTTTCCACCGTCGCTTCCTCCAGTAGATGGGTCGGGCACTATCACCCCAATAGGAATAGCCTATCGGGATTTTGCTGCATCTACACCTGCAATCGCCAAAAACTACGACAATACCGAACTGATAACTGAAGATGTAAATACACTCTTTGAAGCGGAATCCGCTACGTTGTACGGATCGACAATAACCAGTTGTGCTACCGCATCAGGCGGGCAAATGGCCGGTGCAGTTACGGGAAATAACCGTATTTCTTTTCATGAGATCAATGTGCAGTCTGGCGGCAATTACAAAGTAGAAATAAGTTATTTTTCAACTGTTGCAAGAACCCTGGCAATGCGTATTAATCATGGCATAGCTCAGACTATTTCAATTCCGGCGAGTGGCAGCCTGTGGTGCTACCAGGGTGGGTCGCCGGGTGTTTATGAAATTCCGGTCAGCCTCCTGGCGGGCAATAATTCAATAGAGTTCACCTTATCACCTATTATCGATTTTGCCAGGGTGAAGAGCGCTGGTGCGCTACCTGTGTCTCTGCTGAACTTCTCCGGTTTGGTTTACAACAAATCAATAGAACTTAACTGGAGTACCGCCCAGGAGCAAAACGGCCGGCATTTTGAAATATTAAAATCGACTGACGGAAATCATTTTGTTACCATTGGCAAGCTACATGCCATTGGTAACAGTAACACTGTTTCCGGATACCACTTTACAGATAATAGCCCTGTTACCGGAATGAATTTCTATAAGCTTAAGGCTGTTGACAATGATGGGAGTTTTACTTATTCAAAAACCGTTTCGTTGAAATATGATGGCAAAGCAGGAGGTTTATCCCTGGTATCTTCTACATCAAACAACATCCGGATATCTGCATATAGCGGTATCAATGAAAAGGCTTCCATTATATTGTTTAGTATTGATGGAAAACAGTTATATAAGCAGTCAGTAGATTTAAGCAGTGGGCTGAATTTTATTGACATACCAAATTCCATGTCTAAAACTAATGTGGGTGTTATTACGCTATACACAAGCAAGACAGTTAATAGCATTAAAATCAAAAGATAAGTCGGTTCGTTTCACTCAAACAGTTCCTTAATCACCAGGAGTATTGCACCATGGTAAAGTATTTACTTGCAGCGCTTTTATTCATGCTTTTAAAAAGCGAGGCGTTTTCTCAAACCCATTTACCTGCAATTTTTGCTGATAATATGGTGCTGCAACAGCAGCAGCAGGTATCTGTTTGGGGCACCGACAATCCGCGTACAAAAATTTCTGTTACCGGAAGCTGGGGTGAACATGCGAAAGCAACATCTGATGATAGCGGCCACTGGAAATTAAAGTTACAGACACCTGTAGCCGGAGGCCCATATACTGTTGCAATTAAAGGAAGTAAAGAAATAACATTGAAAAACGTATTGATCGGCGAAGTATGGTTTTGCTCCGGCCAATCTAATATGGAGATGCCGGTAAAAGGCTATGCCAATCAACCCGTGATGGGTAGTAATGAAACGATACTACATTCTTTGAATGACAACATAAGGTTTCTAAACACACCGCGGTCCGTAAGTTTAACGCCTTTAAACGATGTAAAGGGAGAGTGGAAGGCTGCAAGCCCTGCTACTACAGGAAACTTTAGTGCCACTGCTTATTATTTCGCAAAGAAACTTCAATCGGTATTGAGTGTTCCCGTTGGTATTATTCAGTCCGCATGGGGAGCATCTATCATAGAAAGCTGGATGAACAGGCAGACATTATCCGGTTTTAGGAATAAAGTCATACCTGATAAAGTTCCGGATTCCCTTCCCAACAGAACGCCTACGATCATGTACAACTCCATGTTGCATCCCTATATTGGATGTACGGTTAAAGGAGTATTATGGTACCAGGGAGAAGCGAACCGCGAAAATGCAGATGAATATCAATCGCTATTTACCTCTATGATAGCATCGTGGCGCACCCAGTGGCAGCAGGGCGATTTCCCCTTTTATTTTGTGCAGATTGCGCCCCTGGAGCCGGGAAAAGTGAATGCAGCCTTTTTACGGGAAGCTCAATTGAAAACCATGCAATCAGTAAAAAACACGGGGATGGCAGTAACCATGGACATTGGCGAACGAACAATTATTCATCCTTCGCAAAAAGAGGCGGTTGGTAACCGGCTGGCATATTGGGCGCTGGCGAAAGATTACAATTTCCAGGGCATAGCTTTTAGCGGGCCTGTGTACAGGGATATGCAAAAAGCAGCCAATGGAAAAATGGTATTGAATTTTGATTACTGCGAACAAGGCTTAACAAGCTTTGGCAAACCCCTTACAGATTTTGAGATAGCCGGAGAAGACAAAATATTTTATCCTGCGGAAGCTATGATTCATAAAGAGAAAAGCGGTGTTGTTGTCGTTTGGAACGATACGGTTAAAAACCCGGTTAGTGTGCGCTATGCCTTTAAAAACTGGGCATTGGGTTGCCTTTTTAACACGCAGGGGCTACCAGCCTCCTCTTTCAGAACAGACAATTGGTAATTCTTTTACCTAACCTGTAATTGGATGAATTTAAACTGCCGATGCCTCTCTTTGGTGAAATAAGCATTTGAATTAAATGTCCCCCTTTTTTGAAAGCCTGCTTTCGGCCTTTTTCAACTGTTACGTTTAGTTTTAAATAGTTATCGGTACCAGCATTCGTTGTTTATCTACACCAATAAAAAGATTGGTTTTAGTGATTTAAATAATAGCAAGTTGCTGCTACATAGCCTACCTAATATGTATCAAATAAACGGCTCTATGAAAGTCAGAAACCTATTTTATTTAATCTCTTTTGTTTGCTTTAGCGATGCTTTAAAAGCTACAAATTACTATATCAACCCGGCTGTTGGAAAAGATTTCAACAAAGGAACCAGTCCATCTAATTGTTGGAAAACAATTTTGCCTGTAACAAACATACAATTGATACCAGGAGATTCTATTCTTTTTGCTTCGGGGCAAAAGTTTACGGGAATGCTATCATTGATAAATGTGAAAGGCCTTCCAGATCGCCCTGTTGTCGTTTCCAGTTACCGGTATGAAGGAAAAAAAGCCAGGCCTGTTTTGGATGCGGGGGATGAACTGAATGCCATCCTTGTACGGAATGCTTCTTTTATAAACATCAGCGGTCTTGAAATTACGGCCACCACACCATATCAAAGCAAAAGCTTGTCGAAAACGACCGAAATGCGCTGCGGTATTCTTGCTGAGGTAACGGCAGATGAAGCCTTTGAAAATATACAGTTGACGGATGTAGTGGTGCATGATGTGTACTATAATCCTCCTGGCTTTATGCGTTCAGCTGCTGAAACAAAATCTGCAAATGGAACACAAAGTTATGGCTGGGGAATCCGTTTTATTAATAATACAAAAGCCGGTAGGTTATCGAATGTAAAAATTCTAAAATCTGAGGTATTTAATGTCAGTCATACCGGAGTAAAGGTTACCGCTACTACTAATGGCATTCAGCAGTTAGAGATTGCTGCGTGCAAAGTGTATCAAACCGGCGGGCCCGGTATGCAGTTCTCTGGTGTTACAGGCGGGCATATTCATCACAATACAATTGACCATTCAGGTTCAACTGCTGATAGCAGAAACTGGGGAAGGGGCAGTGGCTTATGGACATGGGGCTGCGGTAATATTCTTATTGAGCATAATCGTTTTGAAAACGCCAACGGGCCTGGTGATTCTGCCGGTGTTCATATTGATTACAATTGTAATGATGTGGTAGTGCAATATAACCTGAGTGCGAATAATGCCGGGGGCTTCTGTGAAATTCTTGGCAACAATTACAATTGTGCTTACCGGTATAACATCAGTATCAACGATGGGTATCGTGTAAAAGGTGTTAACGGTGCTTTCCAGGAAGGAAAAATTTTCTGGCTCAGCGGTTACCAGGGTAATGATAAAAAAAGCGCCGGACCGTACAACAGTTACTTCTATAATAACACTATTTACGTATCTGAGGGTATTGTGCCTAAAATGGCTGTAAGCAGTAGCTCAGATGGGGTGTTGATCGCCAACAACATTTTTTATTTTGAAACAGCGGCACAATTGGTTGCAGGAGATCAGAAAAAGAAAGAGGTTGATGTGGATGGTGTGCCTAATGTGGTATTTAAAAACAATTTGTTTTTACGCCCTGATAACTGGCCGACCGATCTTCCACTGCATGATACAGCACCATTTATCGGTGATCCCGGTTTCAGGAAAAAAGGCGGGCTGCAGGTGACAGATTATTTGCCGGCCAATAAAAATTCCATACTGGATAAGGGACTGATCATCCAACCCATTCCAAACGATAACACCGGACTCCGCATTGGGTTAAAGGTAGCCAACGATATTTTGGGTAATCCGATCGTGGGGCTACCGGATATGGGTGCCATCGAACTAAATAAATCGGGTAAATAATCACCTAAGAACAAAACAGTGGATATAAAAAACATTTGGAAAAACAGGGCCTGGATAGCTGGCATACTTTTATCTGTTATCTCGTTTGCATTTACAAATAAACCGAAAATAGAAAAAGCTTTTAAAGACGACAGGCCCAACGTCATCATCATTCTTACGGATGACCAGGGGTACGCGGACGTAGGTTTTAATGGATGCAGAGATATACCTACCCCTAATATTGACCGGATTGCAAAAAACGGCGTTGTTTTTCGTAATGCCTATGTTAGTTATCCTGTTTGTGCGCCGAGCCGTGCGGGGCTTATTACGGGGAGATACCAGGACCGCTTTGGTTACAGCCGCAATCCTTTGTATAAGCCTCTTGATTCAACTATTGGGCTCCCGTTGAGTGAACAAACATTGCCTGAACTTTTACAGCAATCCGGTTACAGTACCATGGGAATTGGTAAATGGCACTTAGGCGCTCATGAAATATTTCGCCCATGGAACCGTGGTTTCAAAGAGTTTTTTGGATTCCTCGGCGGCGGCCACCAATACTTCCCTGATAATTATGTACTTACCAGCCAGGACAGTGCAAAAAATGAAGCACAGAGTTACCGCACCAAACTAATAAGAAATAATGCTGTGGCAGAAGCATCCGGATACCTTACCGATGTATTGTCAAACGAAGCAGTTTCCTTTATCGAACGAAATAAACAGCAACCATTTTTTCTTTACCTCGCTTACAATGCGCCCCATACACCTTTGCAGGCTACCCAAAAATACCTTCAGCGGTTCGATCATATACAAGATCCGAAACGGAAAACATATGCTGCCATGGTGAGTGCTGTAGATGATGGTGTGGGATCAATACTGGATAAGCTGCAGCAATCAGACCTGGCAGATAATACCATTGTTATTTTTCTTTCTGACAATGGCGGTCCCGAGAATGACAATGGCAGTAATAACGGTGCGCTCCGTGGTGCAAAAGGAAGCGTATTTGAAGGTGGCATCAGAGTTCCTTTTGCCATTCAATGGCCAAAACAAATACAGGCAAATACAGCATACCATCAATCCATTAGCTCCCTCGACATATTTGCTACAGTGGCGGCAAATATTAATGGCTTACAATCACCTAAGAATAAACTGGACGGAGTCGATCTTCTACTATTCCTGAACGGAACAAAAAAGGGGTCTCCGCATGAATATTTATTCTGGCGGCAATATGATCAAAAGAATTATGCAGTTGTACTTGCATCAGGTTTCAAAGAAGTGATCCTAAAAGACACAAGTGTAAACCTGTATCATTTAAAAACAGATACAGCTGAACAATTGAATGTGTTGGGCGCTAACAAGCTGTTATTTAAGCAAATAGAACAAGAGAGAAAGATATGGGAAGCTTCCACCATGCCACCGGCATTCTTTGGCTTAAACCAGGAAGAACAGTACGAAAGACAAAATAAATTAAAGCAGAAAAAATAATGTTTTCGTACTCAATAGTTCCGGGAAATAATTGTCCGGAAATCTTTAAAAAATAGCAAGACACAATAATACCCGTTATGCACACAAAATTTAGCATGAAAACTAACCTTTTTGCGATACCGGTAAAGCGAAAATTATACTTAATCAATTTTGTGTTGGCTTTGTTTTTATTTAGTAGTACGACCGGCTTAAGTATCCCTTCCAAAAAAAAACCTGTTGTCTCAAAACCTAATGTCATTGTGATCCTGGTGGACGATGCCGGATATGCTGATTTTGGTTTTATGGGATCAAAAGATTTGCTAACACCCAATATTGATAAACTGGCTGCTCAATCAGTACGGTTTACAGATGCTCATGTAACTGCATCTGTTTGTAGCCCTTCAAGGGCGGGACTATTAACAGGCAAATACCAACAAAGGTTTGGTTACGAGTGTAACGAAGGCGATGGTTATACCGGAATGGACACGGCTCAAACCATGCTGCCAAAACGCTTGCAACAACAAGGCTACAAAACGGCAGCTTTTGGCAAATGGCACCTGGGATTTGAACCGGGACAACATCCGCTACAAAAAGGATTTCAACACTATTTTGGTTTTTTGAGTGGTAGCAGAAGCTATTTTTATAATGCAAACAAAGATGATCGTGAGGGTGCAAGATCTGCTTTGGTTAATAATTATCAGCAGGTAAAGTTTGATGGATATCTTACCGATGTGCTGAGCGAAAAAGCAGCAGACTTCATAAAAAAAAATAAGGAACAACCATTCTTTATGTATTGGGCTCCCAATGCGGTGCACACACCAATGGAAGCTACAAAAGCCGACCTGGAAAAATTCGTAAATCATCCGAGGCAGAAATTAGCAGCCATGACGTTTGCATTAGACAGGGCCATCGGGAAAATAGTAGATGCATTAAAAAAGCAAGGCTTGTTTGACAATACGATGATCTTCTTTTTAAGTGATAATGGCGGAGCTCACAATAATCAATCGAGCAATTTGCCGCTCAAAGGGTTTAAGGGAAATAAATATGAAGGCGGCCATAGAGTTCCGTTCTTTATATGCTGGCCAAAAGGCCTGAAAGGAGGAAGCACATTCAAGGGACTGATTTCATCATTTGATATTTTTTCAACGAGCTTAGCCGCATCTGGTGGCCCTGCCGTTTCGGCTTACGGTTTGGATGGCGTAAACCTGTTACCCTTTCTTACCGGGGAAAAGAAAGACAATCCTCACCGGCAATTAGCCTGGCGTAAAGACGGCGCAGCTGCTATCCGTTATGATCAGTATAAATTAATACGCGTTAAGGGTGCCGGCGAGCGGTTGTATGATCTTAGTACCGATCCGGGAGAAAAAAATGATCTGCAATGGGTACTACCCGGAACATTCACCATGCTAAAGGAAAAACTCATCCTTTGGGAAAGCGATAAGATGAAGCCGATTTGGACTGAGGGTGCAGTTTGGGATACCATCACTTTAATGATCCATGATGATTTAATGCGGAACCAAAAAATCAGCGTTTTTAATCCTGAGGAATTGGAAAAATACCGTTTAAAGAAATAGTCTTATACAACCTTATAAGTACCACAGTTCCATGTTGACAAAAGAAAAAAATCAGCGGCTTGATAAACATAACCGGCGCCTGAGTGTAAAACTTGGTTTGATTTATTTTTTATTGCTTTTGGTTTTTATTTTGTTGATACTAATGTTGTAGTTTACCCGCTGCAAGCCATCAAGATACGTTCACACACGGGAGTTTTGATCTAAGTTGAAAACTGGTTAAACGATTAATTTAGAAACGCTTTGTTTGTCCGTATACGAAAATACTATTACCTGCTACTTTTTATTGCTGTAGTACATTGCGGTTACGCACAGCAGAACAACTCATTTATAAATATTTCGGATGAATTGGTCAATAACGAGGTTACTTCCATTATCCAGGATAAAAATGGTTTCGTCTGGTTAGGAACAAGAGGCGGATTGCACCGCTATGATGGTTATGAAATGAAGTTGCTAAAAAATGACTTTGGGAAAGGCGGTAATCTCTTAAGTCAATCAATTGAAGTAATACAAAACGGCAACCAGGATAATATCTGGATCGGTACAAAATCAGGCGGGCTTAGCAGCTATGATCTTAAAACCGGGCAAATAAATAACTACACCAACAACAATCAAAATTCAACGGGTTTTAACTCAGACTATATTCTTTCGATACTGGATACCGACAGTGATAAATTATTCATAGGCACCTGGAAAGGAATTCAATACTACAATAAAAGAACAGGGGAATTTATCATTCTGAACAGCGTATGGAAAACCTTTGATATACAACCCGATGGCAGTAACGGCTATTGGCTTGCAACAAACAGTGGATTAAGACACCTGAACCAGGACCTCGTCAATGATACCTCTTTAGACTTCGGTATCCCGGGTATCAACATTACATCGATCGTATTAGATAAAGCGCGTAATTGTTTGTGGCTGGGGACCTGGCTCCAGGGATTGCTTCAATATGACCTTACTACAAAGGCGGTTAAGCAATACAAACATCAAAAGAACAATGCATCCTCCTTAAGTTTCAATAACACGTACCGTATTTTTCTTGATTCAAAAGGCATGCTTTGGGTAGGTACCTGGGGAGGCGGACTAAACAGGTTCGATCAGAAAACGGAGTCTTTTGAAAAAATAGATCTGAATATCCCGGGGCTATATACAAATGATAGCCAGATCATCCTGGCAATCAGGGAGGATCCTTCCGGCCTGCTATGGGTGGGTACGGATGGAGTGGGTGTTTTTAAACTGGACCTGAACCAAAAGAAATTTTCCAATATCGGCTATAATGCGAATGCATTTGCAGGTAGCACTCATGTATTGTCTGTTTATAAAGATCCTTTTCAAAAACTTTGGATCGGAACAAAAGGTGGCGGTATTCAGTATTCTTCTGATTGGAAAACGTTTACCAAAATAAATAATGAAAACACGAAAACTGACAAAACTCCTGCCCTACCCTATGAAAGCCGTTCTTTTCTGCAGGAAGGAGATTATTTATGGATCGTTACCAATCAAGGATTGATTCGTATTAAAAACAAAGGTGCTGAAGTTGGTAGTTATGAAATCTTTACACCCGATTTAAAAGACCCTTTTTCAATCGGTGGTAAAAAGGTGAATGCAATCGTAAAGGATTCTTCCGGGACTATATGGATAGGCACTCAGGAAAATGGTCTTAGTTGTATCACCGGTTTTGATAAACATAGCAAACCGCTTTTCAAAAATTATTTACCCGCCTATGGAATTAAAGGCGCATTGCAGAATGAGCGGATCAGTTGCCTGCTTGTTGATTCAAAAAAAAGACTCTGGGTTGGAACCTATAAAGGATTGCATCTTTTTAACCATTCAACAGGTGAATTCCAGGCTTTTATTCAAACCGGCGAGTATAATCATTCGATCAGTAACAACACTGTTCTGTGCCTTGCCGAGGACAAGTTTGGCAATATATGGGCCGGAACTCAATATGGTATCAATAAAATTACTGGTATGGAAGGTGGTAAACTAAGCGTCACGAGCTATACAACCAAAGATGGTCTTTCAAGTGACTATATTCACGCCATTATTCCTGATGAGGCAGGTAATATTTGGGCCAGCACAAATAAGGGTATTAACAGGATCAGCCAACAAGATCGGTCCATTGCCGTTTTTGATAAAAGAGATGGTATTCAGTCAGATATTTTTTCAGAAAACGCTTCGCATAAGGATGGGGCCAACAGATTTTGCTTTGGTGGTTTAGAAGGGCTCACTTACTTTAATCCAGACAGTATAAAAATCAATCAATTCGTTCCCCCGATCTATTTTACCAACTTACAAATTAACAACCAGTCCTACGAATTTGGTGCGCAAAAGACCGATAGCTCCGTACTTGACAAGCCATTTTACGGTACAGAAAGCATAACGCTTGATTATACAGAAAATATCTTTTCCATCGAATTTGCAGCACTCGATTATCACGCCCCGGACAAGAATGAGTATATGTATAAGCTGGAGGGTTTTAATAAGGATTGGGTGTCTTCAGGGAACAAACGCCTGGTTTCATTTACAAATCTTAAGCCTGGCACTTATTATTTAAAA
Source organism: Bacteroidota bacterium (assembly GCA_040386335.1). Taxonomy (GTDB): domain Bacteria; phylum Bacteroidota; class Bacteroidia; order Chitinophagales; family Chitinophagaceae; genus JAZKFT01. The sequence continues at coordinate 44,811 of JAZKFT010000013.1, read as the reverse complement.
GTAAAAGCCACAAACAGCGATAAAGTATGGAGCCAGGTTCCGCATGAATTAAAAATAAATATTCTGCCACCACCATGGAAAACCTGGTGGGCCTACAGTATATATCTCACGGTGTTTGTATTTCTGCTATGGTTAACACGCCATCTTGGATTGCGACAGGTAGCATTAAAAAATCAACTGGCGCTTACCAACCTTGCGAGACAACAGGAAAATAACCTTGCTGATTTTAAAGAGCGGTTATTTACAAACATCTCTCACGAATTCCGCACCCCTCTGACGCTTATTTTGGGGCCGGTGGATGATCTAATGCAGAGAAAAAAATTCGAAGCCCCTGTTGAAAAAAGCCTCCGGCTTATACAAAAACAATCCAAACGAATGCTGCGGATGGTAAATCAGTTATTGGATTTTCAAAAAGCTGAAGCAGGGAGTTTGAAGCTTGCATTGCAACCTGGCGAAATAGTGTCATTCTGCCAGGATATCTATAATGTTTTTATAGATGAAGCTGCCAGGAAAAATATTACCTATTCATTTCACCCACAGGAGAAATACATTTCGTTTGTATTTGATCATAATAAATTGGAGATCATCGTTTTTAATATTTTGGCAAACGCGTTTAAGTTTACACCAAATGGCGAAAGTATCAGCCTTGACATACGTAGAAATATAAACGGATGTTGCGAAATAATCATAAAAGATACTGGTATTGGAATTCCTGTAAACGATATCACCCGGATTTTTGACCGGTTTTACAGGGGGAAGGAAACTGACGCAACCACTATTTCCGGCACCGGTATTGGGTTGTCGTTTGTTAAAGAACTTGCCGAACTGCATGGGGGCGCAATAGTTGCCGAAAGTGATGGAATAAGGGGTAGTGTATTTACCATTACCTTACCACTGGCAGAACTTTCAGAAACAAACTTTTTTACTGCAGCTGAACCGTTGCAACTTGTCAAACAAAATATCGAAACAACCTTAAACTTAGCAGCCATGACAGAAGTAAATGAGCACGGCATACAGGAACCTGAGCAACCGATAATTTTGGTGGTGGAAGATGAATCTGATATTCAGCAATACATCTTTGAAATATTATCGCCGTCGTTTAACGTAGTAACTGCCGTTAATGGTAAGGAAGGTGTTGGAAAAGCGTTGGAAACGATTCCCGATCTTATTGTAAGCGATATAATGATGCCCGTAATGGATGGTATTGAATTGTGCAGGGAATTGAAGTCAAATATAGACACTTCACATATTCCAATTATCCTGCTCACAGCATTGTCAGACATGGCACATCATGTACAGGGCATTCGTGAAGGGGCAGATGTTTATTTGCCCAAACCGTTTAACTCTCAGTTATTACTGGTGCATATACACAACCTTATTGCTTCAAGGAATAAGTTGAAAGAATTGTATGCAAAACGGGTGTTCCTGGGCACAGGTAATTTTGAAATAAAAACCTTTGAAGAGGAGTTTCTTTTTAAGCTGATGAAACTGGTTGAAGAAAATATTTCAAACAGTGATTTTAATCTTGATGAGCTGGCCAATCTCATGTTTATGAGCAAGTCAACTTTTTATCGTAAGTTAAAAGCAGTAACAGGCATGTCGGGAAACGAATTTATCAGGACATCGCGTTTAAATTATGCAGTTAAACTATTAGAAAGTGGTAGCTATTCGGTAACTGACGCTGCATTTGAAGCGGGCTTCAATGATATTAAGTATTTCAGAAAGCGTTTCCAGGACCAATTTGGCGTAACACCATCAGAGTATAAAAAGTAACAAATCCCTATTTTGCACACAGCATTGCTACAAATAGTTGATTCATTTTGCACCCTTAAATGAAATATTTATTTCTATCGTTGGTTCTAAATTTATCGGATAATAATTATCGCTGTACCGGTTGAGTTTAGCTATATGAAAGAAATCATCAAACAGGTATTCCTGGAGCACTTCCAAACAGTTCCTATCATCGTCCGCTCCCCCGGGCGAATAAATATTATTGGCGAGCATACAGATTACAACGAAGGATTTGTGTTACCTGCGGCAATTGATAAAGCCGCATACATAGCCATTTCGCTCCGGGATGATGATGAGATTCGCCTCATAGCTATGGATCTGAACGAATCTTTTACTGTACAACTGGCCGATTTAAAACCTGTTGGAGATATAAGCTGGCCCAACTATATCCTTGGCGGTGCAGTACAATTCATAAAAAGAGGCGTAAGATTACCTGGGTTTAATGCTGTATTAACCAGTGATGTACCTATGGGTGCAGGTTTGTCTTCTTCAGCAGCAGTTGAATGTGCTACAGTATTTGCCCTCAACGAACTATTAGAAACCCATCTCGACAGGATCACCATGGTTCAGATGGCTCAGAAAGCAGAGCATGAATTTGCCGGGGTCATGTGTGGCATTATGGACCAGTTTGCCTCTATGATGGGAAAGAAAGACTATGTTATAAAACTGGATTGCCGGTCACTGGAATACGAATACGTCCCCTTTAAACTGGATGGAATAAAAGTATTGTTATTAAATACGAACGTAAAACATTCCCTTGCCTCATCAGAATATAATACCAGGCGAAAAGAATGTGAGACGGCTGTAGAAGGGGTAAGAGAACATGTTCCTGGTGTAAACTCCTTACGAAATGTAACAGAAGAAATGCTCGATACTTATGTATTGCCAAATGACAAACTGGTTGATAAACGAAGCCGGTTCGTGGTGCAGGAAATAGAAAGACTTGTTGAGGGTTGTAAAGACTTACAACGCGGCGATTTGCATGCATTGGGGAAGAAAATGTTTACAACTCATGATGGGTTAAGCAGCATGTATGAAGTGAGTTGTAAAGAGCTTGACTGGCTGGCTGATAATGTGAGAAATAACCCAAATGTTATTGGTGCAAGGATGATGGGAGGTGGTTTTGGAGGCTGTACAATTAATCTTGTAAAAGAAGATGCCATTGACGAATTGGTGGCTTTATTAAAGCCGGCTTATGAAAAAGAAATGAATCTGCCACTAAGCCATTACGTCGTTTCCATTGAAAACGGTACTGAATTAATAAAATAGATAGAATTAATTTCCCTGAGCATAAAAAGATTGGTCCATAAAATAATAAATTAAAAATACTAATGAGGATTTTTTTGCCTTTCCTGTTCCTGGTTGCTTCGATCAATGCTTTTGCTCAAACCTTTTCTTTTACAGAATGGGAAAACGAAAAAATTGTTGATATCAACAAGGAGCCCGCTCATGCGACTTTCATGACTTATCCCAACGAGCAGATGGCAATGGTGAATGATTTTAAGAAATCCCCATGGTATCAATCACTAAACGGTACCTGGAAATTTCATTACACTGACCAACCCGTAAACAGGCCACAGGATTTTTATAAACCAGATTTTAACGACGCTGCCTGGAAAACGATTCCCGTTCCCGGAAACTGGGAATTGAATGGATTTGGATTACCCATCTATACCAATATCATTTATCCGTTCCCCAAAAACCCGCCATTCATCGATCATAAATATGCACCCGTAGGTACTTATAGAATGAACTTTACCACTCCGGACGAATGGCGTGATAAAGATATTCTGATTCACTTTGGATCCGTAAGCGGGGCCATGTATGTGTATATAAATGGCCAGGCAGTCGGATTTACTAAAGCCAGCAAAACGCCTGCAGAATTTAATATCACTAAGTTTCTCTCAAAAGGCAATAATGTTTTAGCGGCACAGGTGTATCGCTGGCACGACGGCAGCTACCTGGAGGACCAGGATTTCTGGCGTTTAACAGGTATTGAGAGGGACGTTTACATATTTGCCAGGAATAAAGTATCGATAAAGGATTTTGAGATCAATGCTGGTCTTGATGCAAAATATATCAATGGTATGTTTACAGCAAACGTCCGGATTAATAACCCGGGTAATGAACAGGCTGCAGCATTTATTGATGTTATAGACAGGGATGGTAAAAAACTAATTTCCCTCAATAAAAAAATAAGCAGCAATCAGTCTGCAATTCCATTTTCGGCAACCATAAAAAATGTAAACAAATGGAGTAATGAAACTCCATATCTATATACGGCTTTAGTCACCTTAAAAGATAGCAAGGGTAATATTATTGAAGCGGCCTCACATAAAACAGGATTCAGAAAAGTTGAAATAAAAAACGCGCAGTTACTGGTGAATGGCAGAAGAATTATGGTGCATGGTGTAAACCGGCATGAGCATGATGAAGTGCTGGGTCATGTGCCCACAAGAGAATTGATGATTAAGGATATACAGGTAATGAAACAGCACAACATCAATGCCGTTCGTTCCTGCCACTACCCGGATGATCCTGAGTGGTTGCAGTTATGCGACGAATATGGTATATACATTGTAGACGAGGCAAATATTGAAGTACACGGAATGGGAGCGGCATTACAGGGCAATTTTGATAAATCAGTACACCCGGCATATTTGCCCTCCTGGGAGCCTGCATTTATGGACCGGATCACAAGAATGCTCGAGCGTGATAAAAATCATGCATCTGTTATCATCTGGAGCATGGGTAATGAGTGTGGTAACGGCAAAGTATTTTTTGATGCCTATAAATGGTTAAAGGAAAGAGATAAATCAAGGCCCGTGCAATTTGAGCAGTCCGGAGAAGATTTCAATACAGACATCGTTTGTCCGATGTACCCATCCATTGCATATATGAAGCAATACGCAGGGGATCATTCAAAGACAAGACCATTCATCTTATGTGAATACTCCCATGCTATGGGTAACAGCAGCGGCAACTTCCAGGAATATTTTGATATTATTAAATCAAGTCCACATATGCAGGGAGGATTTATCTGGGATTGGGTGGACCAGGGATTAAAAGTTAAAAATGCAAATGGTAAAACATACTGGGCGTACGGAGGCGACCTGGGAGCGGGACACTTGCAAAACGATTTAAATTTTTGTGCCAATGGGTTGGTAGCAGCGGACAGGTCACCTCATCCGGGTATCTATGAAGTAAAAAAAGTGTACCAGGACGTTATTTTTAAAGACCGGGATTGGAAAAAGGGGTTGATTACGATTGAAAACAATTTCAATTTTACGGACCTGGGTTCTTTCACTTTCACGTGGGTGTTATTGAAAAATGGTAAGGAATTCAAAACAGGGAATTTCGATGTTGTAGCAGCGGCCGAAACAATTAAAGATGTTCAATTAGGCATACCGAAACTCGATGATGGTGCAGAATACCTGCTGAACGTGTTCGCATTTACAAAAAATGAAGCCCCCCTGGTGCCTGCGGGTCATGAAGTGGCCAGGGAACAGTTTGGCAGTGATACAAAGATCTTTTTTTCAGCCCCGGCAGCAGACAGCGGAAATCTTATCTTTAAAAAAAGCAACAACACAATTGAATTCAATAGCGGCAATATAGCAGGAAGGTTCAACACTTTAAATGGCCAGTGGGTGGCTTATACCTTTAACAATAAACCTGTATTAAAAACTTTCCCGGAGCCTTATTTCTGGCGGGCACCAACGGATAATGATTTTGGTAACCGTATGCCTGAACGTTTGGGAATCTGGCGGACGGCACATTCAAACCGTAAAATGCTTTCGGTTAAAGCAGGAGAACAAACTCCGGATGGTGTACAGATAGAAGTAAAATATGATCTGACTGATATCGCCTCTTCCTATACAGTCTATTACAACATTATGAATAACGGAGCAATAAAAGTGGAAGCCGTTTTTACCGCGGGTGAAAAACCATTGCCGGAAATGCCTCGTTTTGGTATGCGGATGCAACTGGACAAAGGCATGGAGAAAATAAATTTTTATGGAAGAGGACCATGGGAAAACTATGCTGACAGAAACACTGCATCTTTTCTGGGAGCATACGACCAAACATTAAAAGAACAGTTTACATGGAATTATGTCAGACCACAGGAAAATGGTTATAGAACAGATGTACGTTGGCTACAACTTGCTTCTCCGAATGGTACGGGTATTAAAATCACGGGATTGCAGCCCTTCTGTTTTAGTGCACTACCCTATACAGCAGAAGACTTTGACCCTGGTGTAACTAAGAAGAACCAGCATCCATCAGACCTGAATGAACAGAACTTTATTTCCCTTCATATTGATTTAAAGCAAAGAGGTGTTGGTGGCGATAACAGCTGGGGGGCTTATCCCCATGAACAGTATTTATTGAAAGCAAAAAAGTACAGTTATAGTTACATCATAGAACCCTTAAAGAATTAATGTATGATTCCGCTGAAAGGTAAAATTGCATTTTCATTACTTGTACTATTATTATGCAGTACAAGTAATGCACAACAAAATGCAAAACCCAATATTGTTTTGATTTACACTGACGATCTCGGTTATGGCGATGTTGGTTGTTATGGTACTTCTGCTATTACCACCCCTAACATTGATCGCCTGGCAAAAAACGGTGTTCGTTTTACAAATGCACATGCAACATCGGCTACATGCACCCCTTCCCGTTTTTCATTGCTTACGGGCAAGTATGCATGGCGCAAGGAAGGCACCGGTATTGCACCAGGAGATGCTACCTTACTTATTCCTGTTGCAACTACCACCTTGCCGGGGATGCTTCAAAAAGCAGGATACAATACAGCTGTAATTGGTAAATGGCATTTGGGCCTTGGTGATGAAAAAGGTGCTGATTGGAATGGCAGGATCAGTCCCGGACCCATTGAGATCGGCTTCAATTATTCTTTCCTTATTCCGGCTACCGGTGATCGGGTTCCATGCGTCTTCGTAGAAAACCACCAGGTGGTTAACCTCGATAAAAATGATCCAATAAAAGTTAGCTATACCGGGCCGGTCGATCCAAATGCTCCAACAGGAAAAAAGAATCCTGAGTTACTAAAAATGCAACCTTCTCATGGGCATGACATGACAATAGTAAATGGTATTAGCCGTATAGGATATATGAGCGGCGGTAATACAGCACTCTGGAAAGATGAAGACTTTGCAGATATCCTGGTTCAAAAAGCCACTGCCTACATTAATCAACAAAAAAAGAACCCCTTTTTTTTATACTTCTCCACACATGACATACATGTGCCCAGGATAGCGAACGGACGTTTTGTTGGTAAGAGCGGAATGGGCCCCAGGGGCGACGTATTACTACAGTTAGATTGGACTGTTGGGCAAATTGAATCCGTCTTGAAAAAAAATGGACAACTTGAAAACACCATCATCATTTTCACAAGCGATAACGGACAGGTGATCGATGATGGCTATAAAGATAAAGCGGTTGAAAAACTAGGCAATCATAAGCCTGCCGGTGTATATCGTGGAGGCAAATACAGTGCTTTTGAAGCAGGAACAAAAGTTCCCTTTATTGTTAGCTGGAAGGGAAAAGTAAAAAATGGCAAAGTCAACAATGCCCTATTTAGCCAGATAGATCTGTATGCATCGCTGGCCAGCCTGGCAGGTATCGCGGTTGAAAATGGCCAGGCGCCAGATAGTAAAAATCATTTGCCAGTATTGCTTAGCCAAACTAACACGCCCCGTGAATTCCTGGTGGAACAATCGATAAACTCAACACTATCGTTACTGATGGGCAACTGGAAATACATAGAGCCATCAAAAGGGCCTAAGATCAATAAGGATACCGACACCGAATTGGGAAACGACCCAAAGCCGCAATTATATAACTTAACTGATGATCCTGGAGAGACAAAAAACCTTGCTGAAATGTACCCGGAAAAAGTAACAGAGATGAAGCTCAGGTTAGATAATATAAAACAAAATAAGTAGTATTGAAAAAACGGACTTTTTATAACAACTGTTTGATTCGCGCAAAAAGAAAAGGCATAAATCGTTGGTTTGCGATCCTCTTCGCAGGGGTTACTTTAAATTTCGGTTGTGGAAATTATGACAGCGTTTTACAGGTTCAGAAAGAAAAAGATTCAGCTATTTCCTGTATGCAGTTGCCGCCGAGGTTTGGCATTTGTTCGGATACATCATCGGTCTCTTTTGGGGGTGATTCTTCTATAGACGGGATGGTACTTATCCCCGGTGGCAGTTTTGAAATGGGAGGTGATAATGAGCAGGCGTCGGAAGATGAATATCCGAAACACAAAGTGACCGTTGATGCATTTTACATGGATGAAACAGAAGTTACGAATGACCAGTTTCAAAAATTTGTTGATGCAACCAAATATATCACCACTGCTGAACGAAAGCCCAATTGGGAGGAATTGAAAAAATCGGTACCGCCTGGCACACAGAAACCTCCGGATAGTTTATTGGTTGCAGCTTCGCTGGTATTTAAGCAGCGTAATGGCCCGGTTGATTTGAATGATTACTCACACTGGTGGAATTGGGTAACCGGTGCAGATTGGAGACATCCCGGAGGCCCTGGTACCGATATCAAAGGCAAAGCAAATTTTCCCGTAGTACATGTGAGTTGGGATGATGCGACGGCCTACTGTAAGTGGGCTGGCAAACGTTTGCCAACGGAAGCAGAATGGGAATATGCTGCAAGAGGCACCCTTTCCAATAATATTTACCCATGGGGAAATGAACATGTAAATGAGGGTGTTCCGAAAGCAAATAGTTGGGAAGGGAAGTTCCCCTATTTAAACGAACAACGTGATGGATACTTAAAATATGCACCCGTAAAAATTTTTAAGTGCAACAAGTATGGCTTGTTTGATATGGCGGGTAATGTTTGGGAATGGTGCAGCGATTGGTATGATAACAATTACTACAAGTCTGTGGCAGGCAATCCGGTGATAAATCCCACGGGTCCAAAAAAAAGTATGGATTTGCAGGATCCATACACACCAAAAAAAGTATTGCGTGGAGGAAGTTTTCTCTGCAACGATAGCTATTGCAGTGGTTACCGTGTAGCGAGAAGAATGAAAAGTAGTCCGGATACAGGCCTTGAACATACAGGGTTCAGGTGTGTGAGAAATGTGGCAGCTAAATAACGCAAACGGGCTGAGATACATCCCGGTCATACACCATTCCAAAAGGCAATTCCAGGTAACATGAGCTTCATCGTCAACAGGAACCGTTTTCTCCAAATCCATCTTTATAAACTTATAGGATCTGTATTCCCGAATAAAAACTAAACCAGCACTTAATATTCCTTCGTGATTTCAAAACTGAAATATCAAAATATCCTTATCCTTTTTGCACTGACGATAGCCAACGTTCATTCAAAAGCACAAATACTGAAACCGGCCACGGCACCTAATGCTACGCAAAAGGAATTGATTAAACGTGGCTATGGTATGTTCATTCATTTCGGGGTGAATACATTTACAGATTCGGAATGGTCGGACGGTACGACGCCTGCAAGTGCGTACAACCCTACAAACCTCGATCCGGAGCAATGGGTGCGTACCGCTAAAGAGGCGGGTTTTCGTTATGTGTTACTCATTACAAAACACCACGATGGCTTTTGTTTATGGGATAGTAAGTATACCGGATACGACGTGGCCGCATCACCGGTTACTACAGATGTGGTAAAAGGCGTTTCAGATGCCTGCAAAAAATACGGGCTGCAGTTTGCCATATACTATTCTCTCTGGGACAGGCATGAGCCGTCTTTTACCGACAAAAATCCACAGGTGTATATCGACTACATGCTCAATCAATTGACAGAGCTCTTTACCAATTGCGGCTCCAATTGTGAAGTGTGGCTCGATGGTGGCTGGAAAAGGAGTCCGTCTGATTGGGGTATGGACCAGGTGTATAAATTGATTAAGAAGTTTAACCCCATGTGTGCCGTTAGCGTTAACCATACGATCGTGAACGAAGAAGGGAAAAGGAAATTCACATTACCCTCGGATATGACGGAAGATAACAAATACTTTTTTCATTACTTCCCAAGCGATTTCAGATTGTGGGATCCAAAGATCATCACCAAATTTGACAAAAAGCAATACCTGAATGAGGGCAAATCTTATTACCTGCCTTATGAACATACTATTTGTCTCAGCAGCCGTTGGAACTGGTTTCAAAAAACTGCGCAATTGCCGGTAAGGGCGATAGATGAACTGCAGGAATTGTTTTACTGGTGTACCGACAACGATAATTCGCTGGTAATAAATGTACCCCCGGATAAAACAGGCAGGATCCGTGAGTATGAAGGCCTGGCTGTGATTGAACTGGGGAAGCGATTAGGTTTATCATCAAATAAACCGTTGCCGAAAAACGGGAAATTTATTTCGCTGGAACAACATACGGTTGCAACGAGTGAGTTTACCGACAAAGACAAAAAATACAGGGCTACATTTATAAATGATGGAAACCTTGATAGCCGGTGGCTTGCGGCAGATACGCTGACTGAAATAATAATCGATTTAAACCCTGCAGACGCATTTAATAAAATTACCATTTTTGAATACCAGGATACAAGAAACCTACCCGATGGCTTTTCACAAGTAAGATCAGGAAGAATTCTGGAGTACAGCATTGATATTCTGAAGGACGGACAATGGCAAACACTGTACCTGGGTACTGAGCATATGGGCGACTGTAAAGTCGTTAACTTACCACGCAACTATACAACCAGCCAGTTGAGATTTAAAGTACTTAAAGCCTCGGCACCTCCCTCTTTATACGAATTATCTGTGATAGCTTTGCCAGAGATGAAACAAAAATCCAACAAAATCCAGAAGTGAGCATTCACATCTTCAAACAGATGTCCTAAAGTAGCAGCTGTGAGCAATTTCCGGGTGAAACATAAAGATTCATCTATACCTCTTTTTTGAATTATACAGCACCGCACAACAGTCTGTGAATGTCTAGGTTAGCGTGCCGAAATACATAGGGGATTTTTCTCCCTTCTTTTATCACGACTAAAAACTAACGAAGCCATGCTGTTGAATCCATTTACCAAAAAACATCCAACATTTTTTTCCAGGTTTATTATTTCTTTTCTGTTTGGTGCCATTGTTTCAAATGCACTTGTTGCTCAAACAACTTTTGTAGATCCACAAACACCAGCACAGGCAAAACCTGTTGTGACGAATTTGCCAGCTCCCTGGAGCCTAACATTCAGTGATGAATTTAATGACAATACAATTGATGACTCAAAGTGGACCATCCAGGAAAGCCTGACTACAAGGGCGCCTCGCCCGGGCCTGGGTATTTATAGTTGGTTCTGGAAGCCGCAGAATGCTTTTGAAGAAAATGGGAACCTGGTGTTACGGGTCGATAAAGCCGGCCCCAACAGGATGCATTGCGGATCTGTCAATTCGAATAATAAATACGAAACCAGGTATGGGTATTATGAATGCAGGGTGAAGATTGCCCAGGCAAGTAAAGGTACGCATACTGCATTCTGGTTCCAGGGAGATGGGCAGGGAATTATTGACGGCACTGCCAATGATGGTGCAGAAATTGATGTATTTGAGTCAGCATGGACACAAGATTATACAAAAGCGGTGATGCATATTGATGGTTATGCAACAGGTGTAACGCAAGCCAATACAAAACAGTACACGACACCAGGTTTACATGAGGGCTATCACACATTTGGTATGTTGTGGACCCCTACTTACATTAACATTTATTATGATGGTGTATTTAAAGTTGCCTATACCGGTGATAAATGGAAAGTGAATGCGCCGGAATTTATCTGGCTATCTGATGGGGCTAGCTTTGGATTTGATGGCGATAATTTTCTGGTGGAACCGATTGGAGAGCTAACCAGGGCATATTTTGATTATGTGCGGGTGTGGCAGTTAGACGACTATGAATGTTTTGAAGTAGCAAAAGAGATAGAAACAATCCCTTATACCACCACAGGTGCTACAGCAACGGCTCTTGCCAACACAATGGCATCAGGTGGCCAGGTTCTGAGATTAAATGCAGACGGTGCAGGAGATGAACTTATTCTTGAATCTGTTTGCCATCCTCAGGCTGGTTATTTCTCCTACGATTTAAAGGCATACAAGTTTACCAGTTTTGGTAAGTATAAAATGTCAATTGAGTCATCGCCCGGGCAATGGCAAATGTTTGATCAGGAAGTAGATCTGTACGGAACATCTGCTTCGGTGACGACCAATTTTGGTTCGGTGTATTTACCTGCCGGCAGTTACCGTATTAAGTTAACGTGTACCGGAAAAAACGCTTCCTCTACCGGTTACTTAGGCTCGTTTGATTTGCTGACCTTAAAGCCTGGTCAACCGGATATCAGTTGTTATATTTCTCCCACCGCTACAGAAGTATGGTCTGCTGAAGCAGAAAGCGGTCAATACACAGGTGCTGCAGCATTGGAAGCATGTGCCACTGCGTCCAATGGAAAATATATAAATCTCAATCCCGCTGCTGTCACTACAAAACGATTAACATTTACAAACGTAACGGTTCCGGCTGCCGGCAATTATATCTTGAAAGTCTTTTATGTATCTAACGGGGCACGTAATGCAAGGATTGAAGTAAATGGCGTGTCATTGGGCAGCATTCAGTTCCCTTCTTCAGGTGCATGGTGTTTCGATGGAGGTTCTCCTGGTAGTTATAGCATATTGGTTCGCCTAAACCAGGGTGCAAATACAATTGCTGTGGTGCATACTGGCACCGTAGTGCCGTTATTTGACCGCTTTGTTGTTCTAACTACAACCGTTGATTCAGATGGCGATGAGGTGCCAAATACCTGCGATTCTGACGATGATAATGACGGTGTTCCGGATGTTACTGACATATGCCCATTAGCGGCAAATGCTGACCAGGCAGATACAGATAATGATGGATTGGGAGATGCCTGCGATAACGATGATGACAACGATGGGGTTTTAGATACTGCGGATAATTGCCCTTTAGGTTCCAATACGGATCAACTGGATACAGATGGAGATGGTATAGGCAATGTTTGTGATGATGATGACGACAACGATGGCATATTAGACACCGTAGATAACTGCCCGCTGAGCACAAACCCTGATCAGCTGGATACTGATGGAGATAGCACTGGCAATGTTTGCGATAACGATGACGACAATGATGGCGTTTTAGACACCGTAGATAATTGCCCGCTGATCGCAAACACTGATCAACTGGATACAGATGGAGACGGCATAGGCGATGTTTGCGATAACGATGATGACAAAGATGGTGTTTTGGATATTGTAGATAATTGCCCGCTGATTGCAAATTCAGATCAACTGGATACAGATGGAGATAGTATTGGAAATGTTTGTGATGATGATGATGACAATGACGGTGTTTTAGATACCGCAGATAATTGCCGTCTGATTGCAAATTCAGATCAACTGGATACAGACGGAGATGGCACCGGCAATGCATGCGATGCAGATGACGACAATGATGGCATTTTAGATACCATAGATAATTGCCCGCTGATCGCAAACCCTGATCAGTTGGATACTGATGGAGATGGCACTGGCGATGTTTGCGATAACGATGACGACAATGACGGCGTTTTAGATACCGTAGATAATTGCCCGCTGATCGCAAACACTGATCAGATGGATACTGATGGGGATGGCACTGGCGATGTTTGCGATAACGATGATGACAATGACAGCATTTTAGATACCGTAGACAATTGCCCACTGATTTCAAATTCAGACCAGCTGGATACTGATGGAGATGGCATAGGCAACGTTTGCGATAACGATGATGACAATGACGGCGTTTTAGATACCGTAGATAATTGCCCGCTGATCGCAAACACAGATCAACTGGATACTGATGGAGATGGCACTGGCAATGTTTGCGATGCCGATGATGACAATGATGGCGTTTTAGATACTGCAGACAATTGCGCGCTGATTGCAAACACTGATCAGTTGGATACTGATGGAGATGGCACAGGCAATGTTTGCGATAATGATGATGACAACGATAGTATTTTAGATACCTCAGATAATTGTTCCCTGATTTCAAATTCAGACCAACTGGATACGGATAATGATGGCATTGGTAATAAGTGTGATGCAGTATTTAATATGGGAGGCTATGTAAATAAAATGCGCGAAATAATCACTGACATAGAGATCAAAAAAGGCATCCAAACAGCGTTGAATGCTTCATTATCCAATGCGTTAATGAATTGCATACAAGGAAATACCACTGCCGCCATCAACGAATTGAATGCGTTTATCAATAAGGTGGAAGCCTTACGGGGTGTACATCTTTCTGATGATGTTGCATCTTACCTGGAGCAATCTGCACAATACGCCATCCAGTCTATTATTAATGGCCAAAGTGATTGTACGGTTATAACAGCAACCCTACCTCAAAGAACAAGCGATCCGCTGGTTTTAGAACAAATAACCAATGGGCTATTATTTTATCCAAATCCTGTTATAAGTGGTGCCACACTCAATTTCTCAATTCCTAAAAACCCTACCGGGATAAACCAGGTATTGCAGATTACCGAAATTGCAAGTGGAAAGATGGTATTTAGTAAATTGTTTCCGGCTGGTGCTCAGCGTTTCCATTTAAGTAATCATTTCGCTGCCGGCACTTATGTAATCCGGTTGGCAGGAAACGCATCTTGTGCGCCGTTAAAACTGGTTGTAATAAAATAATAGAATGGATATTCAGGCAGGTGTTAAAGGCAGCATCCATAAAGCATTTGACACCTGCCAAACTGAAGAATCGAAGGCAGCTAATGACAGTTTTTAAATGAGGATCAGTTGCAGGGAACATTTCACTTAGTTGAAATGTTCTTTGCTTTAATTGGCTGCCCAGCTAGTGAAAATGAAAGCCCAATCATACTCTAATTAAAAAAAGAAATGCCCAGATATTTTTTCGCATCGCTGTCATTTTTATTTATTCACTTGTACATGCAGGCGCAGGGCAAAACACCAAAGCTTAATATCATCGTCATTCTTGCGGATGATCTTGGCTGGGCCGATTTAAGCGCTTACGGAAGTACTTTCTACGAAACTCCCAATCTGGATAAGCTGGCTTCAAACGGCATTCGTTTTACACAGAACTATGCTACATGCCCCGTATGCAGCCCAACCCGTGCCAGTTTGATGACCGGGAAGCACCCTGTAAACACCGGTGTTACAGATTGGATACGTGGCAGGCAGGAAGATGGCAAAGCGATGCTCTATGAAAAATTGATTGCACAACCTACTGCTTACCAGTTGGCATTGGAAGAAAATACGATCAGTGAATTTGCTTTGGCAAAAGGTTATAACACTTTTTTTGCAGGTAAATGGCACCTGGGGGAAGAAGAAAAATATTGGCCAGAACATCAGGGTTTTCAAACCAATAAAGGTGGCTGGAGCAAAGGCTCTCCGACAGGAAGAATTAATGACAGTACCGGTGGATTTTTTACCCCTTACAAAAACCCGAAATTAACGGACGGGCCGGCTGGCGAATACCTGACCGACAGACTGACCGATGAATGCCTTGAATTTTTGGAGCGTAATAAACAAGTTCCCTTCTTTTTAATGTATTCTTTGTATGCAGTACATAACCCGTTGCAGGCCCCGGCGGCATTGATAAAAAAATACCAGGCAAAGCAACAGAAACACGGCATTCAAAACAAAGACCGGTTTGCGAAGGATGAAGAATGGATGAAGAATGAAAATGATTGGAAAAGAAGATTGGTGCAGGACAATCCTGTTTATGCAGCGATGATAGAAAATATGGATTGGAATATTGGTAGGCTGCTTGACAAGTTGAAGCAACTGAATATGGATGACAATACATTGATAATATTCACTTCTGATAATGGCGGGCTCAGCACTGCCGAAGGCAGTCCGACTACAAACGCACCGCTAAGGGCAGGCAAAGGTTGGTTGTACGAAGGGGGCATCAGGGTGCCATTAATCATTTACTGGAAAGGAAAAGTAATTGCCGGATCAATGCCTGATTTACCTGTAAGCACGGCAGATTTGTTTCCCACCATTGCCAGAGCCATTGATAAAAACTACAGAAAAGATAAAAGTATTGATGGCGACAATATCTTTCAAATGTTGGCAAAACCGCAGGCATATCAAAACAGGCAACTTTTCTGGCATTATCCGCACTATAGTAACCAGGGCGGCAAACCAGGCTCCGCAATACGCCAGGGAAATTATAAACTCATCTACAATTATGAGGATGAAACTGTAGAACTATACAATGTTGTGAAAGATATAAGGGAACAAAATAATGTAGCAAAAGTCAACAGTAAAATGGCAAAAGGAATGAAAGATGACCTGGAAGCCTGGCTCAAAAAAACCGCAGCACTTTTCCCTCGCAATAATCCCGGCTATAAGCCTTATACGCCAAAAGAATCTAAGGGGCAGGATGAATAAATGAATGGGTAAAGGCGGTAAAACAAAATGTGCATTCAATTGTTTATAAAAAATTACACTGTCATTTTTTAGTATTGATTGTATTGCCAAACCGGCCATTTATGATAGCGAAATCCGCCCTTTCCAATGGCAATTAGTTGAATGTCGATTGAACTGATTACACCGCTTTTTTGATATACTAATACACCTGCCTCAATATTTTACTTGCTTACTTAGTGTCTTAAAATTAAAACCAAAAACGATGCTTGTGTTCAACCGAAAACTGCTTTCTTATTGTAGCTTATTTGGTTTTCTGCTACTAATAAGCCTAACCACATTTTCGCAATCTGTTACTGTAAAAGGCAATGTTACCAGTGCAGGCGACAATGCCCCTGTGGCAGGTGTATCAGTTACAGTGCAAGGTTCCGGTAAAGGAACCAAAACAGATCAGAATGGTTTTTTCAGCCTGTCTGTGACCGGGAAAAAACCGGTGCTGCTCTTCAGTAATGTAGGTTTTCAAACCTATACACTGAAATGGGATGGCGCATCAATTATTGATGTGAAGCTTGAACCTTCAGTATCAGCTTTGCAGGATGTGGTAGTAGTTGGTTATGGGGTTCAGAAAAAAATCAACCAAACCGGATCCACACAGACCATTAAGTTTGACGATGCGGTAAATCAACCTGTTACGAATTCCGGCCAACTGATGTATGGCAAGTTTTCCGGTGTACAGCTTACGCAGAGTAGCGGATTGCCTGGGGCAGATGCTTCCAGTATTGTAATACGCGGTGTAGGAACGTTTGGTGCAACTACCCCGTTGGTTGTAATTGACAATATACAGTACAGCGGTTTGGATGCGTTCAATAATTTAGCCCCGTCTGATATTGAAACCATCTCGGTATTAAAAGATGCATCGGCAAGTGCCATCTATGGTGCAAGAGGTGCAAATGGTGTTATCGTTGTCACAACCAAAAAAGGTAAGAGCGGGTCTATGAGCATAGTTTACAATAACTATGTGGGCCTTCAGGAAGTTACTACCGTTCCTACATACCTGGATGCTGTTAATTATGCCCGGCTTAAGAACGAACGCGACATTAATTTAAATGGGGCCAATGCTCCTATAAGATATTCAGATGCAGACATTCAATCAATTATTGACGGCTCTAATCCGGATAAGTATACCAATGTAAACTGGGCAAAAGAAATCTTAAGAACTGCTCCTATTCAAAGTCATTACCTGGCTTTTTCAGGGGGAAATGATAAAACCACTTTCCGTGTTTCGCTTGGCTATCTTGGCCAGGAGGCTGTTGTAAAAGGGAAATTTAAATCGGATCGTTATAACCTGAGTTTGAATATTAATTCCAAAGTAAAAAATTGGTTAACGATATCCAATGTTACCAATACATTCTGGACCAAGTTCAAAGGGCCAGCTGGTGGAGCAGGTGCTATCACAGATGAAACCGGTATCATCAATCAGTTTCAGCGCTCAGCACCGACAGTACCTGTTTTTTACTCAAATGGCAAATATGGTGTTGTGGATGGATCCTATCTAAAAGTAAATGCAAGTTTTCCTATTACGCACGCACTTAGAAGAGGATTGCTTGGCGATTACCAAAGTGATGACATTAATATAGCAGAGCGATTTGGCGTAAAAGCAGATCTCACAAAAAACCTGTCTTTTGAAACCAGTGGTAGCGTAAACCTGAGCTTTGGCAACGTTTCCAATTTCAGCCCAACTGATGCTACCTACGATTCTGACGGCAACCTGGTGGGGCAGTCTTTGGTAAATACGCTTACAAATAGTACCAGTTTTAATTATCGCCTGCTCAATGAGAATATCTTAAGATACTCCAGGAAGTTTAGCGAAAAACACGACTTATCAGTTCTCTTAGGCCATTCGGTTATTTATAACAAAACCGATGGCTTCTCCGGTTCCCTGCAGGGATTCCCGTCGAACTCTATCCAGGAATTTGACGGTGGAGGAGTACTAAATCCAAGTGTAAGCGGCAGTGCAGCCGAAGAATCAGTGCAGTCATTCTTTTCGAGGATCAATTACGTGTATAATGGTAAGTATTTGTTTGAATTTAATGTAAGAAGGGATGGTTCTTCTAAATTTAACCAGGCCAGGCGATATGCCAATTTCCCGTCCGGATCGGCAGGATGGAGAGTGAGCCAGGAGAAGTTCATGAGTAACGTAAAATGGATATCAGATTTGAAACTCAGGGCCAGCTGGGGCATTACCGGAAATGACAATATTGGCAATTACATCTTCAATCAAACGTACAATTCCAATATTGATTATTTTTTAGGCACCAGTACCATTGTCGGTGCAGTGGCACTTACCAGGCTTGCTAATCCCGACATTACCTGGGAAACGGTAGAACAGTACGACATTGGTTTGGACGCCAGCTTATTCCGCAACAGCTTATCCATTACAGCAGATTATTTTAAAAGGAACAGTACCGATGTTTTATATGGCAATTTCCCTGTGCCAAGCACCATCGGTGTTACCAACCTGGCCGCCAAAAATGCAGCCAGCATGGTAAACAGTGGCTTAGAACTGGCACTTACTTACAGAGGCAATATCAAAGCACTTGGTTATAGTGTTGGCGGTAGCGTAAGCAAATTTGCTACAAACAGAGTAACAGGTTTGGGCGACAAAGGTTTGGAAACCATCAACGCAGAAAGCATTGTAAGAATAGGCGCACCATTTAATGCATATTACGGTTACCAGGTTGCCGGCATCTTCCAGACGGCAGCTGAGGTTACGGCCGCACCTAAACAGTTTGGTAGCGTTCGAACAGCTCCCGGCGATTTTAAATATGCTGATTTGTCTGGGCCCAAGGGTATTCCTGATGGTGTAGTTGATGCTTTTGACAGAACGGTAATCGGCAATCCTTTCCCTAAAATGATTTATAATTTTAATGCCAGTTTAAACTACAAAGGATTTGATCTGAGCATTCTTTTCGAAGGTGTAAACGGACTTGAACGGTTGCTGAATGATAATGGCCAATTGCCATTTGAAGGGGATAGAAACAATGCCCTATCCTATTGGGTTGACAGGTGGACACCCAATAATCCGTCAACTACATTGCCCCGCCTGGGAGGACAAAATAATGCAGTTGTGTCTACTTTCTATATCGAGGATGCATCTTACCTGCGTCTAAAAAATTTAGAGCTCGGTTATGCAGTTCCATCTGCCTTTACACAAAAATTTGGTGTCTCAAGGTTGCGGATCTATGCAGGTGCACAAAACCTCCTGACTTTCACTAAAATGGAAAATTTTGATCCGGAAAGAGCAAGAGGGGGAAATACAGATCAGTTAACCCCACTCTATAAAGTGTACACTTTTGGTTTGAACCTTAAATTTTAATTAGCATGAAAAAGTTATTAGTTATAAGTTTTGTCGTGGCTTTATCGGGCTGCTCAAAAAAATTCTTAGACCGCAGTTCTCTAACCCAGCTGGGTGAAGCCAATTTCTGGAAAACAGAGCAGGACGCGATTTTTGGTATCAATGGGGTATACGACGTGCTGCAGGATCGTATATTGTACAGTGGCAATCTTAATGGAAATGCAGGACTGCCCATGTACGATGGTCTGGGGGACAATGCATACAATTCTTACAAATTTGAAGGACCCGGAAATTTTATGTCCGCCAATATTGACCCTTCAAATGGATTCTTCAGCGCATTGTGGACCTCTTTGTATAAAGGGATTGCCAGGGCAAACGTTGCCTTAGAAAATATCGAAAAAATGCCGGTCGCGATTATTTCAGACGCCAGTAAAAAACAATTATTGGGGCAAGCTTTGTTCTTACGGTCTTTATTCAACATGCATCTTGCTATCTATTTTCAGGACGCTCCTCTTATCCTAAAGGTTCAAAAATTGGATGAGTCGTATGTTGCAAAGAATACCTACCAGGAAATTGCTGCCCAGGTGATCAAAGATCTCAAAGCTGCTGTAGATATGTTGCCGGTTACATACGCTGCCGCTCAATATGGATATGCTACTAAAGGTGCTGCGTTGGGTTTGCTTGCCAGATTTTTGCTTTACAATAAAGATTACCAGGGCGCACTGGATGCTACTACGGCCATTTTGCCTTTAGGTTATACACTCAATACCAGTTACACCCAACTCTTTACGGAGCAAGGTGAATTTTCAAAAGAGATCCTTTTTTCTGTAAGATTTAACCAGGATGTTTCGAGTAATAACGAACTATTTTCCGCTGCCTTTTTAGCAGCGCCTAAAATAGACCAGCAACCGATGCCTAACCTTGTTTCAGATTACTACTGTACTGATGGTAAGCCCATTACATCATCGCCGATGTATAATGCAGCAACACCAAAAAACAATAGAGATTCCCGCCTTACGGCTACTGTTTACTTTAAAAACGACATATTCATTACCGACTTAAACAGGGCATTTACTGGAAATACAGCTACAGGTTATGGGTTGAAAAAATACATCAGAACGGCTGCATCTGCTACTGGCATTGCTATGTTTAATCCGGGTGGGCAGGATTTTATTGTGCTTCGTTATGCTGATGTTTTGCTGATGAGGGCAGAAGCAATGATTGAACTAAATCAGTTGTCAGGGGCTTATTCACTTATTAACCAGGTTAGAGCAAGGGCAGGTATGCCTGCAGTAGAAACAGCGGAAGGTTCAAATTTAACGCAACTGGCATTGAGAAATATCGTAAGGCATGAAAGACGAGTTGAGTTGGCTTTTGAAGGGTTGCGGTTTATGGATTTAAAAAGATGGGGTACTATCCAGGAATCTTTTCAGCGGGTAGCTGTAGATAATATCGCTGGTTATGGCGCCACTTACCGCGGTGCAAAATCTGAGGTATTTCCTATTCCGCAGTCTGATTTGAATGCTAACTCAAGCCTTGTTCAAAATCCTGCCTGGAACTAACTGAGATGTCAAAAAGATTGACCGCCAGGGAATCGTTTGGTCAGCAAAGGAAAAGAAACCGGCTACCTCAAATAATAATGCTGATACCATTAAATGCCATGCCTGGCATTTAATGGTATTAATGTTTATAGAAGTTGAAGATAGCCGTACCTGATCATTGGAGCGAATTTCCCGGGAAAAGTCAGGCTGCTCTATTTTAGTCACATTAACAAACAAAAAAAGCCAGCATTACTGCTGACTTCTTTGTTTGAGTCGGGAAGACAGGATTCGAATCCCCTATGTAAATATCTAATTATCAATTCGTTGTAAAGTAGAAAAGGAAAAACTCACGAATTTACTCACGGATCATTATTTTTATAAAGAACTTGAAGTAAAGATAACTAAAGAAATGGCATTTTTATAAAACAGGCGAATTTTACTAAATCATATCCGGACTACCGTGAAAACCTTAAGGACAACAGATAGGCCGTATTATTCTATTACAAATTTTGAGTTATGGATAACCGTCGGGCTCCTCTGAGGAAATGGTTTTCGCTACTGGCGTGATCGCTAACGCTTTTTGTATGGCAAGTTATAATAGTTCTCAAACCCCTTGCCAACAGTGGTTAGATTGTATTAATGTAGTCTAACCAATTTTAAATTTTTTCACCGAGAGACGTATACCACTATATACAGCTTAAATCTTAAGATAACCCTCCATTCCTTTTTAGTACAATATTGAAACCAATACTCTTATCTACCACCCGTTCACCCCTCATGAGAACTCATTATTGACGTGAACTTCAGGATATCCACCATTCTGGGAAATTTCTTTTTTGTGCCCGTCCTAAGTTATTAAATACAGGCTCCTCTATAGCTTTACGGTGAGTTTCATTGGTGGCGACGTATTTGTTCAAATCTACCTGCTGCATTTGCATCTTCATCCGGTCTTACAAAAACACCCATCTATTTACCTATTTCCGGTTCAGGGCCCTTTTTTATAACCAAGCCCTTCAATTGCTAACCATCAAAACCCAGTATGATACCATCGACAGCCAGCAAAAAACGCTCTTAGTTCTGGTAAAGTAATGGGCTCATTTTTGGTGTGTTATTGCAGGTTAGTTTTTTTAAAAGCAGGAAGCCGCATTAAAAAAAATGCGACTTCCTGTTGTAATAATGCTTTATTCCAGATATACTACCAGAATTTAACGTAGAGCATTGAAAGCAGTAATATTGTAACAACGATAAGCACAAGTGTTGTAGGACTTACTTTAAACATAGTCTTGTCTATTTCAAATGCTTTCGGATTCACTTTTGGTCCGCCCAGACTGATGGCAACCATTGTTATTACAGTAAGTACAAATGACCAACCCATATTGATGAGGAATGGTATTTCAACAACTGTTTGTACAACACCCTTTTCCATTTTTTGATATTCATAGGCAGTGTACATCCATGTTTCTTTGCCGAAAAGATCTACCGCATAACTATTAAAAAAGATAGCCAGTACAAAACCTAATATCATACCCAATAGGGCTGCGGTTGCCGTGGTGCGTTTCCAGAAGAAGCCGAGAATGAACATCGCAAATACACCGGGGCTGATAAAGCCGGTATATTTTTGAATAAAAGTGAAACCACCTTCGCCACCAATACCTAACAAGTCTTTCCAGGTAAAGATGACCGCAATGATCATGGCTACAACGATCGTCATGCGGCCTGTCCAAACCATCTTTTTTTCACCTGCTTCTCTGTTAATATACTTCTTGTAGATATCAAGGGTGTAGATGGTAGAAATACTATTTGCCTTGCCCGCCAGCGAAGCTACGATCGCAGCAGTCAATGCGGCCACAGAAAGACCCTTTAAACCGGAGGGAAGGAAAGTAAGGATCGCAGAATAGGCGCCGTCTTTACCGCCACTGGTCAACTCAGGTAATTGATTGTTTTTAAACAAAACCCAGGCAGCAATACCAGGCAGCATTACGATCACCGGCATCATTAATTTCATCAGACCTGCAAAAAGGATACCCTTACGTGCAGTTTCAAGATTGGCTCCCAGAGCACGTTGAGTGATATATTGGTTACAGCCCCAATAGTTCAGGTTCACAATCCATTGGCCGGCAAAATACATGGCAATGCCTGGCAGTACCACGTACTTCTGTACATCGAGGTTTTGCGGCATATTAATGGTAGTTGTGGTCACATCCGGCTTGGGCAATATCATATGAAAATGATCCGGTGCCTGCGTCATCAATGTTTTGAAACCTGTAATTGCACTGCCTGCACCTTTGGCCACTTCGTTGATCCTTTCATCCACTACCTGCAAAGCCAGGTACACCGTGGCCAATCCGCCTATTGCCAGTACCGCTACTTGTATTACATCCGTGTAGCCAATTACCTTCATGCCCCCTAGCGTGATAAACAATGCCATTGACATCAACACTATCATTACCGTGTGCAGGTACCCGCCGCCCAACAATCCGTCGATGGCTACAGAACCGAGGTAGAGAATAGAAGTGAAATTCACGATTACATACAGGAACAGCCAGAATATGGCCATGATCA
Source organism: Bacteroidota bacterium (assembly GCA_040386335.1). GTDB lineage: Bacteria > Bacteroidota > Bacteroidia > Chitinophagales > Chitinophagaceae > JAZKFT01. Next base: position 21,134 of record JAZKFT010000013.1, on the reverse strand, counting down.
GTGCCACGGTTTCGTTGTACCTCGTTTTAAGGAACTGCGGCATGGTGTAGATCTTGTTCTTGAGGTAAATCGGGATAAACCATACCGCAATAATGATCAGTGCCACCGCCGCGATCCATTCATAAGCTGCAACAGCTACCCCTACGAAAAAGCCCTCGCCGCTCATTCCTATAAATTGCTCTGCACTAATGTTGGAGGCAATTAACGATGCTCCGATAGCCCACCAGGTAAGCGAACCTTCTGCAAGAAAGAAATCATGGGTATCCAGGCTGGCCTTCTTTTTGCGGTTGTAAATCCAGATGCCATAGCTGGCTACAATAATAAAGTAGACCACAAACACTACATAGTCAATGGTAGTAAGATTGTTCATAAGCAGTACAATTGCTTTTTTTAGAAATGAAGAATTGGTTTTAAGAATTGAGTTTCCCGTTGGAAGACATGTCTAAGAGGACCATCTTCTGCTTTAGTTAGACACGACCTTTGCCTACTAGTAGAAAGGATGTTATCTAATCAACCTTTTTCTGGACTTCGCGTTCATTGATATATTTCTTTATCAGCTAAGCCTGGTTCGACATCCCATCAAGGCTTTCTACATTGCTGAGAGCATCTTTAATTTTGCCTTCTGCTTTGGGCACTTTACCTTTAAGGAAACCGAGAACTCCGCTCATAGTGTCCAGGGTTGCGTCATAAGGGCCGCTGACTGGAATAATAAGTTTCGTTGCTTTATCTGCAATTTTTTGTTGGAGTTTATCATAAGCAACCCTACCATACCCCATTAATTCCTTTGCCTTAAAGGAATCTAATTTGTGGAGGGCATTGTATAGTTGTGCTTCTTGTTTTTCAACCGACTTTAGCGCCTTTTGGGTTTGTTTTGTCAGTCGCACTTCTTGTTTAGCGGCTTTCTTTTCAATCTTCCTGTAATAGTGGTCCGGAATGTTAGAGAAATTGAGGGCTGAATCCTGCGCATCAGCACGGGATGGTAAAAGGATTGTCAGAAAAATAACACATCCAAATCTCATACACGACGTTTAGTTTTCACTTACAGTTTTACACCTCGCCAATACAATACATTTCCACGTCCAGGCGAAAAGCCACCAGTACATAGTAATAATTTCGGCATTCGATTAAGAATGTGCTTTTTACAGCATAAGGAGGGCAAACGGTTCTCTCATAGAATTTGTTCCCGACAGCAATAGTATAAAAAAATTCAAATAAATAATAAATTTTAAAGAGATTAATTTCATTTATATACATTCATTGTACGGTTTAATACGTTGTATTAAGAAAGTAGATTTAGCTTTTTTCGCATCTCTTTAAATTTGATCTGATTAAATCCAAATTCTTCCAAATTCTGATCAGTTTCTAAATTAATATCCTCCATATATTTGACCTTATTAAAACCAATCCATCATATCTGCTTAGTCTAATTTCACTATACACATGATAAAGGGAAGTATTGTAATAAATACGTTTCAACTCTATGACGAGGACTTGCTGACATGTTAGGATGTCGTTCCTTTGTAAAAAATTGCCCCGATAGGAATACCGGAGCCGAAACCTAATTCATATACCTCTAAATCAAACATCTCTATCTCTTTTGGAATAATGTATTGCAAAAATCACGTGAGATTAATCGATCAGCCGGACTTGTTGAAGAAGCCGGGGAACCTCTATAGTGTCTTTTTCTTATTTTGTATCATAATCCAACAGTAATAAAACAAGCCGCCATTATAGAAATAATGCCGTTACTTGTTTCAATATCTAACGATTGCACTGCCAGATAAATTTATATATATTAATTCGTATTATTTCTACATGCTTCACCCATGCCTGCGCCTTTGTGAGACTATATCAAATTTACTCTCCTGCTAATCACTCAACCACATTATCCAACAAACCGATTTTCGCCGGCAGCCCTATCCTCCATGTCGGCACAGGCATTCCCTGACCCCACGATTTTAAACTAAATGGCCCGTCGGTTTCTAAAAATTATCATTATTTCACACCGCTTCATATTCAACTAAGTTTTAAAAAAATCCGCATTCGGAAACCTGACAACATGTTCATGCAGCATGCATTTCAAATGAAAGAATCAGCCTTAAATCGGGAACAATACCAAATAATTAGAAATAAAAAATAAATTCTCTAACGGTGCAGCGCAAACCCAACATTGATGTTGACGGTAATGGCAGCACAAGACCCGAGGGCCTGGAGCAAACAAAAAAACAAGCCGCCCTCATAGAAATAATGGCGTTACTTGTTTCTTAATCGAATGGTGGCATTACCAGATAAGATTCAGGACCATTGGACTGCTTTGTTCATTGTAAATACTTTACCAGTGCACCCATACCTGTTAATCTGATTGATATTCACAACGTTCCAAGCCTTTGTTCCCGGCATTTCGGGTTCATTTTTCCAACGTCACTTTCATTTTCATGGTCACCATTATACTTAGGCCAAGCCCTGTATACAACACCTATATCGCTTTATGCAGGTAAGCATTGCATGGATCATGTTCACTGCCATGCTTCTTATAAAACCTGAACAATATTATTTATTTTGATTTAATGGGTCCCATTATTTTTTCAGCTTCCGAATGGTAGTAGTGCTGATCAATTGCATCGAATGTGCCTACGCAATGCCATCACATGCAGCCCGAAAACTATTATACGTCAATGCCCAGTATTTCGTGTTTTTAAGTTGTTCCCACATCACCACAATAACATCCTGAAAAGTAGTTATGGTGCCCGCAGGAGGATGACCAGTTAGTTCAGAAATAAAAATTTTCAATCTGTTCCCCCGTTTAATTTTTTTAACATTTATCTTTTATGAAGTGTGTCACTACTTTTTTTCGTACATACCGATCTAAAGAGGCTACCATTTTATTCATTAAGCTTTGCGGCTTCCTTTTTTACCTCGTTTGGTTTTTCAAATGCCAGTTTCAATTGCTGTACCGCTTCTAAATTTTTCCTGGCCGGGGTGTACTCTTTATCCAGCAACAGTGCCTGCTCGAATGCCTTTTCCGCCTCCGGCAGCTTCTTTAAATCGGAAAGCGCCATGCCATACACATTATAAACCCCTGCTTTTAAGGGCGTCTGAAGCTTTTTTTTACCATCCATGGTATAATACAATACCAGGTTGCTATCTATTTTAATGTTTTGCAAAGTTTGCTCCCCTACCGAAGCACACTCTATTAAACGTTGCACGCCGTATTGCAAATTCATGAGTTCATAAGCGTAAACTGCGTCTGGCTTTGCTTTTAGCAACGATGTGTAGGCGTCTATGGCCTGCAAGGCATTGTTACTGTTTTTAAGGCAGCCGGCTTTTACCTCCAGCATACTTATATCGCTAGGCTTTTGCTGTAGCAAAGTCTCCGCCCAATAATAGGCTGGATTAAGGTTGCCTGCGTTATAGTACAATATAGCCAGGCTGTCTCTAAAGCCGCTTTTACTATCTGCCGCTACAATATAATTAGCTGCCTGTATAGCAGTGTTGAAATCTCCAGCTTTCAGGCTCTGAATATAAACCGCTTTGTGTTGTGCAGGTGTTACCTGTGCGTTGGAACGGGCGGACGCCGTTACTGCTATCGCAAATAATATTCTAAGTTTCGTTTTCATTGTTTGTAACTTTTTATCAATTAATTTATTTTTAAATGGCTATCTCATGGTTAACAACCGAAGTGAATATTTTTGGTGATCGTTTTTGATTTAAAATAATGTACCGTCTCTACATTGGATATATCCGTCATGCCGGACAAATGTTCAGCAAGTGGAGTTAAGTTATTTATAGCAATGGGAGCTATCGCCGCTAAAAGACAACCTTTTAAGCCACTTTGCACTTCCAGCACGCTGCTATCGCAAATTGCTTTAAGACTATTACCTGCTTCCAGACTCGCACTAACACATGCTGCCCTGCACAACGAAGCAATGGAAAACCGATGTTTATTATTAATCTCATTCTATCTGGTCTTTAGGGTGCCGGAATATGGGATGTGCGAATCGAGGTGTAACTGTTAGCTTTTGTAAAATAACTATGGGACCTTACTGTTTCTTTTTACTACCGCAAAATTCAATTATCGCACGGACTATTTGTGTAAACATTATATTCTATCTTTTGTCAAGATTTTTTTACGCGATTAGCTGACAACATCGGGATAACACCGAAATACAGTATATTACTGATGGATCTTTTATTAAAAAAATGCCCCGATAAGAATACCGGGGCCTCATACCTAAATATATATAAATCCTAAACCTGTAATCAATCTTCTAAAAACTATTTAGAAGAAACTCTTTGATAATGCCCGTTTTGGCATTATTGAATATCATAAGGCACTAATGCAACATGCTGTATCTTTTCTACTCCTTCACAAACTTTGTAGTGTATACCACTTTATTGCCGTTTACCACCTGCAGCAGGTAAAGACCACCCGCGGGTAATAATTCAGTGTTGATGGTATTAAATGATTGTTGTGTGGTTGTGTTGCTTATAAGTTTGCCGGCTGCATCGGTTATTTTAATTTGCGACTTGCCTATGTTGGCCGGCAGCACAATATTGAGTGTTGTGTGTACCGGGTTGGGGTAACTCACGATGTTGCCGCCACCATTGCAACGACTCATCGTCATCACCGTTTTGCTGTAGCTAAACCGGCCATCAGTATCTACCTGTTTGATCCGGTAATAATTATTGCCGGCAACAGGGCTGCTGTGCACATAGCTGTATTGATTGTTGCCATTATTTCCCGTATTGCCAAGTATAGCAATCGTTTTCCAGGTGTTGGCGCCAGTAGCCGAGTGTTCTATTTCAAATTGCTTATTATTTTGCTGGTTCAGCCATGAAAAACCCAGGTACACGTTACAGTTTTTTTCTGTGGCTGTTACCGGGCCAAACGTTACCGGCAATGATTCGCCCGAACAGGTTGTTCCGCTATTGTTATAATTACCCGCAAACTGCTCTCTATTTCCCTGTGACGGAATGGTGGTGGCATAATCACATTGCGGAACGACAGGGTCGCCCGGCTGCCATAGCCTTAAACCGGGTACGCAAGCCCCGGCAAGGGTAAAAGTAAACAGCAGGTACTCCTTACCGCCCGTTAAAGAAAAATCGCTCTCATAACGGCCACCATTGTTATTATCAAAAGATACATAATAGCCTTCCGGGTTCGGGGCGGAAGCAGTAATGCTCCAGGGTGAAGGCGTATTAAAATCCCCGGATAGGTTACGTGGATAATCTGATGTGGTAGCGTTAATAGAGGTGGCTGTCAGGTGCGGCATCCCCAATGGCAATAAAACGGTAATAGTGGAAGCCAGTGTGTACGAAACAGCAGAACGGCTTTGTGTAGGTCGGGCATATACTTCGTAACGCCCTGCGGTACCATTGTAACGAATCGTGGTTTGCCAAAGGGTTCCGGCAGCCTGGGCGTCGGAATCGTTCCGGCTGCAAACCAGCAAAGCAAGGCAAGCGATTGTTTTCAATAACATTTTTTTCATGGCCTGTATTTGTTGAACCCACCGGCAGACAGTATTGCGTGCCAGTGGGTTGATGAGACAAATTATTTTTGGTATTTACTTTCTACGGCAGTTGTTGTAAAAACAGGTCGTAGTTGATATTGAGCGTAGCATTCAACAGATATCCCAGTACAAGGCTTTGCAGAAGCGTGCGGTCGTTACCCCCACCCTGGTATTTTGCCTTACTGTCCATATTCACATCTCCCCTGAAATAGCCAAAGCCGAGGTCGTAATTAATGTTCAAAGTGCTGTTAGCCGGGTAGTTGACCACATCGGATTGCAACAGCGTACGGTCATTGCTGCCTCCCTGGTATTTTACTTTATTGTCTGTGTTGGCATTGCCTGCCCAAAGGGCTTTTAAGGTGGTATTGGTTACCGTATTGATCACCAGTGCCATCTCCAGGCCATCATATTGTGGTGTGGCGGGGTTGTGCCATACCTGTGCATCGGTCATGGTGGTAAAATCTACCAGCCCGCTACACTTAAGTGTGGTGGACGGAATGGCCGTGGCAGTCATCGCACCCAAGTGGTTACGGTGGCGGACGGCTACATAATAATCATCATTGCTCATCCAGGGGAAACGAATACAAGGACTGCCGTCTACATCTACCACGGTACCATCCTGTTGCACCAGGGCCGAGCGGGTACTCAATACTGTGGCAGGATTATTCTTATCCCTGAGTTCTATAAATATCCAGTCTACGGCTGAAGTGGCCGTGCCGCTGCGATCGGCAAACATGGTCGCAGGGGAGACCACAGTTTGAAAGGCCGGATTTATTCCATCACCCACCTTGGTAAACAGGTTTGAATATTCCGCATTGTTGGTATAAGGGTCTGCATCGGGTATATATCGGGTACCGGCAACACCTGCATACGTACTGCTGCGCAGGTTATCACGCATCGTCGTTTCCAAACCGGGGCCATTACTTAAAAGAGATCCCTGCAACAACACTTTCAGCCGCAAGTCGATCACGTTGTTAAACGGCAGGGTAATGGCTTTTACAAGGCTCGGGAAATTGGCATTGTCGTACACCTGGTAATTAAAGACAGAAATTGCTGCATTCTCCGCAGGGTCCAAAGTAACCAAAAGAGATTTAAAGTTACTAACGTCGGTAGGGCTGTTTACAGCTATGCCATCGTAATAAAGGGTTCCGCCGACGGCAGATGATAACCTAACAGTACGGCCACTTAAACCGGTCGTATACGTGCCATCTTCACCATCGGTACCGGTAAAGGCAGCAGCGGGTACTGTAACAGTACTGGTACCACCGGGGTTATTTTGCGAAGCAGCTGTATAATCTGCACCCACAGGGATACGGTTAATACCAAAATCGTGGCCGGCACCAATCGCCGTAGCTACCATGGCAAGGGTTTTCAGACCGTCCGTGGCTGTTCCATCACCTGTTCCGCTGCCCTGGGCAGTATGTACCCAGCCGGCCGGCAATACAGATGCTACCGGGCTGCCAATTGTTCCCTGGGTGGTACTCAATACCAGGCTGTAGCTGGTGTTGGCGGTTATGCCGGTGGCGTTACCCAAAGAATAGGTGCCGTTGGCAGCTACTGCCACGCTTCCCACTACATTGTTGCTGCCGTTCACCAGGTTCACATATAGCTGTGTGGCAGATGCTGTGCCGGTACCTGTTCCATCAATCAGGCTGTTGGTCGTACCGTTGGCATCATTGAACACTGTGCCGCTGATGGTCAGGTCGGTAAAGTTCATTGTCGCTGTTCCAATATTGGTGGACTCAAAGCCGGCATTATCACGTGCCCTGAAGCTGATCACAGCCGATCCCGCGCCGTTGAAGTTCGGATCAAGGCTGATCGCCACCGAAGGCTCGCCGGTTGCAGTTGCCGGTATCGTTAAAGCAGTAAGGGCCGTTACATCAGCAGGCACGCTGGCCTGGTAGGTAACACCATTCACCGTAATGCTCGTGGTATTGGTCGGGAAGGCTGTGATACGGAGGCTGCTGACCGTACCGGGCGACACATCACTGCTCGCTGTTGTGCTCGTGAACGTGGTAGCCGGTACCGTTGCGCTGGTCGTGCCGCCGGGGTTAGTAGTCGTGGTCGTACCTGCTCCGGAAGCCGGCAACTGTTGGATACCAAATTTGGGAGTAGTAATATCCGATGTTCCCAGGGTAAAAGATAGCAAACTATTGATTACACCATCAGTACCTGTTCCGCCTGCATTATTTACCTCACCCGTGTTCACCCAGCCGGCAGGCAGGGCGGTAGCAGGGGCAGCATTGCCGGCAGTGCCCGGGTTGGTGGTCAGTTGTAAGGTATAATTGCCTGGTGAAGCGGAGATATTTGTTAAGCTGATGGTGCCGTTGGCAGCTACGGCAGCACTGGCTTGCACCACATTTGCGCCATTGAGCAGGTTCACATAAAGCGGGCCTCCGGCATTGGTACCCGTGCCATCCACAACACCGTCCACATTGCCATCTGTATCATTGAACACCGTGCCGTTAACATCAGGATTTTTCTGTAAAGTGGTTGAATTTACGGTCCGGATACATGCATTGTTACTCACACCGCTTACCACATAGTAGGTATTACCATTCATGGCCAAAGTAGGTGGGTTTATCGTAAGCGTACCGGTGGTAACACCACTGTACGGCGCGATATTGGTCAGGGCCGTACCTCCCGCGTCAGGGTTGCCCAGGTACCACTGGTAAGTGAGGCTGACATTGTTGTTGCCTGGCACACTGTAAACAGGTGTTCCGTTGGAATAGCTGGTAGCACTGTCGCTGCGGTTCGTAATGGTGAAACTCCGCGACACGCCGGGGTAGTAGGAGATGACGGGCGCAGGCAAAGCGGCATTAACCATCTGGGTGCCTGATATACTGCTGCCCACCGATTGACCGGCAGCTCCCGCCTGTGTAGGCACACCGACACTATTTACGGCACCGGTCAGCCGGCCCTCCCCCGTTAAATTGCCTGTAATAAAATTACCACCGCCTTCAATGGCATCAAAGCAACCATCGCCGTCGCTGTCCAGGTCATTTACATTGGGTATTCCATCGCCATCAGTATCAAATAAACATTCCCCGGTTAAATCAAGTTCTACTGACCGCGCACCATCATTGGCATTCGATTGCGGACCATTGGCCAAACGTAAAGCAAACAAATATCCGAAGCCACGACTGATCATGTATATCACTCCCGTAGCATTATTGGAAAAGAAAAGCTTACCGTCTCTGGAACTATAGATGGCACCGTATGTACCAGCCGGCAGCCCACTAACAGATCCCACCAACGTTTCGGTTTGCGCCTGCCAGTTTACGCGGTAGAGGTCATTGGTGTTATTAGGAACTGTGTATAGAAAACCATCACTCGGATTAAATGCCAAATCAGAAATCACTAAAGTCGATGAAAATGAAGAAACCTGGGTTTTGTAATTAGGGCTGGCCGGATTGCCTTCGAATACCCGGTATTCCTGGCTACCGCCGTATTTCATTATGTATTTGTTATTGTTATTATCATATGTACCACTAATAAAATCAGCTGCAATAGGGTTTGTGACGGGTATCTGACTCACCACCCCCCAACCATTGGGATTTAACTGACTGATCCTGCCACCGTTGGTATTGTCGAAAGCCCAGAAATAGCCATCCAGTTCATTGTAGGCTACCGCGTTGTAATACCCGCCAAACGAGTGTATCGGTGTTCCACTGCTTACTCCGGTGGCCAGGTCTACTGTATATACATTTGTTGGTTGATCCTGGAATAAAAAACCCAATTTGGCATCATACGGCCCTACCAAACTCACACAACCTTCGTTCTTATCTAAAATACCATCGTTATCATTGTCCAGGTCTTTCACGTCGGAGTAAGTGTCGCCATCTGTATCCACCGGGGCTATGGCAAACATGATGCCTGCAGCCGGCCTTGCGGTGTTCCAGTTAAATGTTTTATTACCTGAAGCACCCGGAATGGTTTGCAGTTCTAAAGCGCCTGCTTCGGTTGGCGCGCCCTGGGTGGTATATCTCATGGTCATATTAGTGGGTTCGAGTATCGTGCCCAAAGTATTAGAGGAAGCAATCGCAGCAAATATTAATGTATTATCAATCGTTGTGGTTACGGAGGGTATGGTAAGCGAGGTTACATTAGATCCATTTCTAATGCTGCTGGTTGCATTAATAGGGATCGCGGTATTGAACCGGCTAACTTTTGTACATTCAATCCGCCAGCTTTCAGCGTTCTGTGTTGAAAAAACATAATTTGCGGGTTCGCTGGCAGTGGCTATTTTGCTATACGCAAAAATGGCGGATGCCGTGCCGGTGGCACCGGAAGCAGACGTAATAAGGGTAAAACCGGCAGGTGTGGTAATGGTGCCGGGGTCGGTAGCAAAGTGAATGATGACGATCACCAGGTCACCGGTCACCACGCCGCCTTGCCTGGCTACAGATGGGGCATTTGTTGTTCCACCGTTGTCTGTCATGGCCCCATGCCAGGTGGGTTGCGCCACAAGCGATGAGGCGCTGAGTAGAATAATCGCCAGAATAGGGCAAATGCGTAACTTACGGGTTACATACAATAAATAATTCATACATTTAGGGGTTTTGGTTGCTGAATAATAACTTAGGTAATTTTCCATAGAAGGCATTGCAACTGGCAACGTCTTGCAAAAGCTCCACTCTTTTTTTAGTAAAAGACAAAGAGAGCCTGATTTGCATCATATTGGTTCAGGCATCAAAATTCAAATACCCTGTTTAATTTCCTTGTAAAGGATTCAATAGGATTTTTGTAAAAACATTTTTACAATACCTTGTACAGGCTGGCTGATTTTCGGAAGGGATTAATAAACTGTTTAATCTATCAATTCGAATATTACTATATGATTCCACAGATTTCTGTTTCGCAAACTGCCGGGAAGTGACAGCAGGTTGGATGAATTCATCCAGTTTCTTGTTTATTCAGAAAGGCTTTCATACACCGAACGCTATTCCTGTGTAGTTATTGAAGTCGGTAACTAACCTCATAATGTTGTATTGGTGCCAGTTCCGGCAAATGGCTTTGCACATCCTGCTATTTGCCCTTAAAGGCAACAATACCCGAATCCGGTAAATTTTTATGCCCTTCGAAAAGGATGCTGCAACAAATTGGCTTCGGGGAAGAAGACAGCAATTGCTACCAGCAGGTTGTAATAGTTGATACGTCTCGTCAATTACTTAAAACGGATTAAGAAATACCAAAAAAGGCTATTTTACAATTTTATAAGAGCATTTGTAAAATTATTTTAACAATAATCTCAACTAGTTTACCGGAAGTTTGTTACTACATTCTATTGTTGCCATCATACTATGCGAAGTAAATTCCACATTGTACGTTTTTGCCTTGCAATATGGGTTTTTAGTGCAAACGCCCAAACTGCCAACTATGAAATGGTTGCCCATTACGATAATGACAACGGCTTATCGCAAAATACCATAACGGCGATAGTACAAGGCACAAATGGTTTCATCTGGTTGGCCACACAGGGTGGTTTGGTGCGGTTTGATGGTGTCCATTTCGAAGTATTCAACACAATTGAAATCGACCCCGACTGCAGTAACCGGATTGATGGCCTGGCTTATGTTGACGGCCGGCTGCTTGTCAAAGACGGCAGGCTTTATGAACAATCTGAAAACTTTCTGGAAATAAGGGGCCATGATACCATTACAAGGGCTCAGCAGAAAAATCTTTTATACAGTGTGTGCACTAATAATTTTATCCATACCGGAACACCAGCTTTTTTCAGCAAAGACAAATCCGAGACATACCGGCGTTGGGATCTATTTACGGCAAACGACGGGCATGAAGGTTACACCCATAAATCAGACCAGAATTCAACTGGCTTGTATTATTTTAATACTAATACCGGCGGTTCGCTTACACTCGTATTTCACTGTCCCGAGCGTGTTGAAAAGAGTTTCGTTGCCGGTTCAAGGGTATATGGTTTTGACGGAAATAGTGTACTGCATGGCGCCGACAGGGACCAACTCATGTATCACCTTTCGGGTAGCTTCCCTGAATTACTCTCCACAATGACGAAAGATAAACGGGAATTATTTCGTTTCCACCAATCGGGAGGAAACGTGTTTTTTTATGATAACCGGCAGGTGTACCTCCTAAAAGAACAGGCACCCGGTGTTATTGATGCCAGACTGCTGACCACCAGTGCTCAAATACAAGGTGGGGCCAGTTTCTTATACGACCCTAAGCAACACTTACTATTTATAGGCACCACTAACTCGGGTCTCTACTTATTCCGGGAACGATCATTTAAAACTTTACTGTTCAGCGAATTTGAAGACAGAAAAAAATTCTCTGTACGATTTAAATTCAATGCAAATATATACTATCGCATTTTACCCTACGGAGATTCCGCAATACTTACCACCCGTGGGATTATTTCTTCTTCCGGAAGAAAAATACCGAATACCCGTATGCCTGCAGAGCTCGCTGATGAGTTAACAAGTACTTCGAATGGAAATTTTCTCCAGGCAGGCAAACAAAAAGGCCCTCCTAAATACCTGGATACTCAACTGAGGCCCGTCAGTTCGATCCGTACAGCAAATCCGCATAGCAACCATGACCTCATGGCATCCTTTTTTGATAAGGACACGAATTATTTTGTTTATCAGAATAAGGATACCGCATGGTTACAGCGATTTGTTCTAAACAATGGAATTCCGGCTAATGAGATGGATGAACGTGTAGTCATTTCAAAGTCCCTTTTCATCCCTAGCACCAAGATACTATGTGTACAAAAAGGGATTAACGATATATTGTGGATGGGGCTGGATAAAGGGCTATTCCGCTGGGATACTAAAAAGGGAACCATTAACAGTATCAGGGAGTTTGATAAAATTCTCGTCAGAAACCTCTATTATGACAGCAGCGGTACATTATGGGCCGGTACTTATGGATGGGGATGGTACCGTTACAGGGAAGGCCAGCCAGTACTGGCTTTGCCGCTTGACAGAAAAAAATACCTGAACGTAGTTCATGCCTCCATTGTCGACGATGCAGGTTTTATGTGGGTTTCCACTAATAACGGACTTTTCAGGTTCCTAAAAAAAGATCTCGATAGTTTAACCAGCAGCAGTCAGATGGTATTTTTCAATTATTTTAATAAAAACTATGGCTTTCTTACGAATGAGTTCAACGGTGGTTCTACAAGCGCTATCAGGCTAAAGAACGGACATTTTGTCTTTCCCACTATGCAGGGATTGATAGTATTCAACCCGGCGAAAGTACCTGTAGAATCCATATCCGATCCTAACATGATCAATGATATATACCTGAACGGAAAAAAACTACCGGCAGAACAGCCATTGGTATTTGATGCCAATTTTAATAATTTTACTGTAAAATTATATATACCCTTTTACGGAAACCGTTACAATATTCAGGCTGAGTATCGGTTAATAGATGGCAGTACAGGATGGGTGCCTTTGAAAGAAGATAATATCATCAATTTCAACAGGCTCCCCTTTGGCGATTATACACTCAGCATCCGCATATTAAGTGGTTACGGTGCCAATGGTTCCTATGTATACAATATTAGTTTTAAAGTGAAGCCATTCTGGTTCCGCTCTTATTGGTTTTTTTCTATAGTCCTGGTTACTTTGATCCTTCTAGTATCCCTTGCTTTCTGGTGGCGGATACAAAGGGTCAAAAAACGCAATGTAAAACTGGAATATCTCATAAAAAAAAGGACAGATTTGCTGAGTGCGTCAGAAGAAAAACTGAGAAAAAGCGCTGAATTCAGGTCGCAGGTAACATCACTGGTTTTGCATGATATTAAATCGCCCATGCATTTCTTAAGCAAGTTGTCTGGCAGCATTTATACGCTATCAGAGGATAACACCACTGACGATATCAGGGAAAAAATTAAGACATTATACCAGAGTACAGAGAAAATATCGGCATATGCCCAAAACCTGCTTTCCTGGATCAATACCCAGGGTGATGATTACATGTTAGAATGCACCCCGGTAATTCTCCTTGATATCTTCATGGATTTATGTGAACGGTATGAGCTGATGGCTGTTCAGAACAGGAATTACCTGTATTACACGGTAAGCCCTGACCTGGTAGTAATGACCCGGCCCGATATACTTGAAATTGTGCTGAGAAATATTTTGGATAACGCCATTAAATACACCCACAGTGGCATGGTGAATATTTCCGGCCATGAAACGGATACTTCTGTCTGCATCGTAGTGGCAGATACAGGTGTCAGTATTTCGGAGGAAAAACTGGAATCCATATGGAATTACAACAATTTATCCGATGTGGATACCCGTTCGGGTATGGGCTATCGCTTTATTCACGACCTGCTGGCAAAACTAAACGGCAGGCTGGATATCAGCAGTATAAAGGGTGAGGGCACTAAGGTTAGTATTTTTTTACCGAAAATAGAAGTCGAAATAAAATACGATGTATAATTGCCTTTATACTACTGCTGTGTTAATCGGGAAATGCCGGTGGGGAGTGGCCAAAACTCAAGTCTCACCACTCACTATTCACGAAGGATTGCAACAATGTATAGTTAACTCATCACTAATTATTCCAGATCGTATTGCTTTGCCATTTTAATCAGTTCGTGGAGGCTCTTAATATTCAGCTTTTCAAAAATCCTGTTTTTATAGATAGACACTGTGGGCGATTGCAGCGCCATAACCCGGCCGATCTCCCCGGGTGTAAGCCCGTTGATGCAATGGATGGCCACCTCAAATTCCCTTTTTGACAGTCTTTGAAATGGGTTAAAGGTATTTCCATGCTTGAGATATAGTGCCATTTCTTCTACCATGTCTTCACTCAGGAAGGTGTTGCCGTTCATAACTGTTCTCACTGCTTTTATGATCATCGCATCATTCTCACTTTTTTGCACATAGCCAGATGCACCGGCTTTCACATAACGGAGTGCAAAAAGCCGTTCCGGGTTAAATGATACAACCAGCACCTTTAAGTTGGGATTAATTCTTATGGACTGTTCCAGCATGGCCATACTATCGGTCTCCGGCATACTCAGGTCCATGAGCATCAAATCGTAATGGTGTTTTTGCAAGTGCATGTATACTTCTGCCTCTTTTCCCGCTTCACTTATCTCAGCCCGTGGATATTCAGATTTTAATATGGCCGATAGTCCTAAACGAACTACGATATGATCGTCTACAATAAGTATTCTCATGGTTTTTCGGTTTAGACAGTGTCGGTGCAGTCATTATTAACCGCAGAGCCGGCACAATCTGCTTAGATGGTAAAGGTACCTGCTAACGTGCTTCTTAATGATAAAAAAACTTAGAGATGTCTTGTATAATTTTCTTTACAAAATGCCAGCTATTTACGATTCGGGAAGCCGTTACAAAGGTAAACAATAGCTGTTGTCAACTAAAAAATCCTTCATCCCTATACATTCGGTAATGCGGAACGAGCCGGTGCGGCATGGGCAGGTAATGGCTTCACGGTCAGGCGCCAGCTCCACTTTCCAGGCGGAATTTGTTGCACTCCTAAATATAGACATATTTGTCATGTCCATGTAAGAAGCCCTTGCAACGCGTGCCTTTCACTTCAATATCCCCGCCGCCAGTTCGTTTCCAGGGTGGGTTTGGGCCCGGCCCTGTGTGCGGGCGGGTGGTATCCGCACGTATAAAAAATACCTGTATCATATTGCCATAAATCTACCCTGCCGATGTAATGTCATTTTTTTAAGGATGTCATTAGCGGCTTGTCGGAGGGTCTCTTGCAGATCTTCATTGCTGATCGGTTAGAGGGGCTTCGGCAAGTTGCAAATCCACTCATTGCGGGGCTCAGCCTGGCAATCTCCCGGCTTCTTTGGTTGACATTGCCTTCGGGGGGTGATACCATCATCCATCAATAATTTTTTCTGAAAGAGGGGGAATAGTCTTCACAATCGTAGACGTGCGGATATTCGCGAAAATACTGCCATCAAAGCAGGAAAAACAGCACCGCATAAAAAAACTGGCATTATCCGCTAAAACCATAAACAGGTTTTCAATATTGTTAGTCACGTGCGACCATCTCCGCATCATTTACCAGGGTATGATGATACATCTGCAAATGCCTGCATTTCCAATTTACATCATTACTAAACCCGTGCCTGCTGCGTCCCGTGAGCCGCTAAATTGTAAAGATATTTTTATAGTAACTAAAATGCATTTTTTACACCTAAACTTATTTGAGGACACTAATTTCACACCCTGAATGATTACCCGACTGGTATCCATCAAACAAAACGTAGTTCTGCTATTTTATTTTTTACCGGCAATGCTTACAGATTCAGGCATATCGTTCATTTACTAATTATATATTATACATATACATGTGGCCAAGATAAAAAAACGGGTATATTCTATTGAACCGGGACATAAGATTTACCAAATCGTTATATATGGTATTGACAATACGATTAAAGGTTGTCTGCCCGTCAGTTAGGGCTGAGTAGCAGGCATTGAGTTTAAATTATAACAGGCGGCCGTGATGGTGAATAGGTTGCATCGTTGTTAAACGCAGTTCATACCAATGCAATGCATTCAGCCTGGCAGTTTGTTCGCTGCCTGTCTTACGCGGCAGGTATCCTGATCATATCTATGCATTTTAAAAAACAATCAAAAATAACCTCAAAATGAAACGAATGAAACAAATAAAACGATTGATGTTGCCAGTGGCCACCTGTTGTTTGTCCTTAGTTTATCATCATGGTTCTGCGCAAATTACTCAAAATTCAACAACTGCTTCACAGTGGAATGTCGGGGCTTCCGCTACGGTGCCGGCAACTACATTTTTGAATTTGAACAGTAGTGTTGCAGATTGGAAAGTACGGAATGCCTCGGGTACCCTGGATTTTTTCCGAGCAGGATCGGAGCCGGCTTTATCGTTTAATGAAATTTTTGGTTCCTTTAATACGCAAATGGATTTTAATAAGACTGTATTTTTTAAGGGATACACGAATTTTTCTAATGTTACAAATTTTAATGGAATAGCAACATTTAATAAAGATTTAGTCCTCACTAAGAACCTTTCTTTTTATAATGGGGGTTCTTACTATCTGATGGAGGGATTGGCTGGTAATCTGCACATGGGACCAACAGGGGCCACAAACCCACAATTTTCATTACTTAGTAATGGTAATGTTGGCATTGGTAATGCTGCTCCTGCCAATAAACTTGATGTAAACGGAACCGTAAATGCAACCGTTGTAAATGCAACACAATACAAGCTCAACGGTTCTGATGTTGTTTTTGGTGGCGGTGCCTCCCAGGTTACCGATCTTGGTACTCCCGCACTAAGCTGGACCGTTGGCAATACCACCCCGGCACCTTCAAGTACACTGGTGCTTTTAAAATCCGGTACCCAAAATTGGAATTTACATAATTTTAACGGTGATTTGAAATTTTATTCGGGTAGCACAGCGCAAACGCCACTTCTTTACCTCGCTAATCAAAGTCAAAATATAGGCATTGGCACAACAACTCCCAACCAAAAGCTTGAGGTTAATGACGGAAATATAAGAATCAATTTATTGAATGGTGCAGGTACCAGGACAAACTGGTTAGAATTTCACGAAAACATCAGTAAGCAAACAATCAAACTGGCCTACGAAGGTTCTAATGTTTCGGGGACTTCGCTAGATTATTTTCGCATCAGATCCAGTGACAACCCAGGTGGCGTAATTATGACGATGGACAGAGAGAATAGAGTGGGAATAAACATGGATATCCCGACCGGAGATTATAAGTTGGGTGTAAACGGAAAGGTAAATGCAACTGAGTATTATGAAAACGGAGTTAGGCTTACCGCTGGCGGTAGCGGCCCCTGGACCAAGACTGGTACAATTGTAAATTACGACGGAGGCAATGTGGGTATAGGTACCGCCTCCCCCAGCGAAAAACTACAGGTTGAGGGCAATACCAAAGTAAATGGAACCGTAAATGCAACCGTTGTAAATGCAACAGAATATCATCTCAACGGAGTACCGGTTAATATGGGCTCCGGCGGCTCTGGCCCATGGGCAGTAACGGGTTCCAATATTTACTATTCAACTGGTTCAACTGGTACCGGAAAAGTAGGTATTGGTATTACCAGCCCCACAAATACGTTGCACGTTGCAGGTACTGCCAGAATAGGTGGAGGCATCCTTGGAGGAGGAAATTTATATCTCCAAAGCCAGGGCTCTAACAACACCACGACCATGCCTGTTGTGCTAAATGCAATATGTGACAATACCAATAATGACGTATATGCTCAATATGCTGTAAATATCGGCTCTAATCATGCCGGCTTTGTACAGTCCAAAGCGGGCGCTTTTATGAGGATAGACATGCGTCCCACCCAACCACTCTTCCAATGGGGCTACAGGCCTGCCGGTGATGCTACACCGGAAGGCAACGTTACTCCTGTAGCTTATGCAGCAATAAGCCAGCTCGGTAATTTCGGGATTGGTACTTATGCGCCATCCGAAAAACTGCATGTTGTGGGCAACGCCAAAATAGACGGAACAATAACTGCAACAGGTAATGTAACTACAACAGGCTCGGTGAATGCATCAGCTTACCTGGTTAATGGCATCCCACTTGGTACCGGCCCATGGACAAAGACAGGTACAGTTGTAAATTATAATGATGGTAATGTGGGCATAGGCACTGCCACCCCCACACAAAAACTACATGTAGTTGGAAAAGCCATTATTTCGGACTCGCTGGGCATAGGCACAACCTCCCCCACAGAAAAACTACATGTTGCAAACATGGCAAAAGTAGGAGGTGCCGGCTATGGTTTATTTTTATCTTCAACAACCGGTCTAAATACCATTCAAGGCAATAGTGGAATTATGGCACATGCATCTACAAGACCAGGTCAGCAAAATCAGACTCTTACCAGCGCTGTTAATCATCATACATTGCCCAATTATGATGAATTAAGGGAGAGCTATTCTTATGTTATATCTAATGATCCAAATTTAAAACAATCCAATTACTGGGCCAAAAAGGATTTAAATTTAAATACATATAGTATGTTCATGTGGCTCGACCAAAAAGGAAATTTAGTGCTTGGTCCTGATGGTGCATCTGGTTATAGCGTTAATAATACCAATAAATTACATGTAGTTGGAAAGGCTTATATTACTGACTCACTTAAAGTACTTAAAACAATTGATGCCAGATCTTACACAGTTAGTGGAATTAAGCTTGGCGAATGGAGAGAGAGCGGTAGCCATATCGCATATAACGTCGGAAATAGCAATGTAGGCATTGGTACCAATGACCCTACAGAAAAGCTTGATGTTGTAGGCAATGCAAAAGTAAGCGGCACATTAGCTGTAACAGGTGCAATTTCTGCTAAATCTCTGTTAGTAGATGGCAAAGCAGTTGAACCGGTAATTAAAGTTGGCTCGAACATTTCTTTTGCGCCTGCCGCTACAGATTTGGTAGGTATTGGCACTGCTAACCCAACTACTAAATTGCAGGTAAATGGAAGTGTAAGGTTAGCCGGATCAAATGGTTTGGGATCAACATATTTTGGTTCAAAATCAGCATCAGTACAAGGTGTTCCCATTGCAATCGGTGGAGAAACAGTGTCGGCTTTTGGTTCGAGGATTGTTAGTACAATAAATTCTGCACCTGGCTATTCTCTATTATATGAACCTGTTACTTCGCCCGATCAGCAAGCTGTCGGCTTTTATTCAAGCACGGTTCCATCCGATTTGTATTCGCATTGGTGGGAAGCTTTCCCAAATTCATCGACTCTCCCGGAGGATAGGATAAAAATGGGCCTGACGAAAGAGGGGCATCTGAGAGTGGTTGGAAATATTGGAATTGGCAAAACGATTCCTTTCACACATAAATTAAACGTAGATGGTAATATTGGTGCGATTGGCAGCATTTTTCTAAGCCATAAAGACGCACCGGCACTTACCCCGCCTGTAACATTAGGAACCGAGTGGGACCCCGGAGTAAGCAAAATGCTGGGAAACTTCCACATAAATGGCCTCAATACAGGGCAGGATTACAAAAAGGCTGATGAAGGTGGTCTTTTCAGAATAGATATGAGAACCAATAATTTCAGTTTGTTCCAATGGCATTACAGGCCTGCCAACGTTGATAATGGCCCTGCAAACGCCATTGCAGGTTTAACAAAAGAAGGAAATTTCTGGTCAAAAGGACTTGTAGTGAGCGCCAATGTGCCCCTTGCGAACCAACAAAATCAAGATGTGATACCTGGATTTGTAGCGCACTTTGACGGACGGGTTCATATTTCTGAGGCTGGTGTAAATTCAGAAAGGAAATTCAAAGACCTGAATAACTCCAATTACAAAGACTATGGCCTTTGGGTAGAAGAAGGCATTGTAAGTAAAGACTTTGCCATTGCCGACACCACCGACTGGCCCGATTATGTATTTGAAGAAGGATACAAGCTGCCAAGCCTTACTGAAATTGAAAATACCATTAAAGAAAAAGGGCATTTACATACCATGCCTGCCGCAGCTGATGTTGAAAAAAATGGCTACACCGTCGGGGATATGACCCGTCGCATGGTAACGACCATTGAAGAACTCACCCTTCATGCCATCGAACTGAAAAAGCAGCTGGATACACAAAAAAGCGAAAAAGAAGTTCAGGAAAAACTGGTGAAGGAACTGATGCAGCGCCTGGTAAAACTTGAAGAGAATGCGAAGCGGTAATATATAAAAATTGTTAGTGCCGGCAGGCTAAAACGATTAACGCCGGTGCATCTTATCATAGAAATACTATAAAAAAATGCTGGCAGGTCAAATAGCCAATTAAATGCAAAATATAAATACAAATTAATTAATTTACTGTTGTCCTCAGTAATTTTCAAACAAGGGTGGCCAATTG
Source organism: Bacteroidota bacterium (assembly GCA_040386335.1). GTDB lineage: Bacteria > Bacteroidota > Bacteroidia > Chitinophagales > Chitinophagaceae > JAZKFT01. The sequence goes on along the minus strand of JAZKFT010000013.1, from coordinate 757 downwards.
GCCACCCTTTACTATTCTGTCACCCAGGCGAGTCTCTGATTTTTGATAGTTCCCCAGGCAGGTCCTGCGGCCGGCACACATGGCCAGGGCAGAGACCTGACATACTTGACAATCGTTATCAGTGGAGACTTGAGGCGAAAGTAGTCGTTGGTGATAACACCATAACCGTCAATTTAAGGAACGATGGCCGGTTTTAGTGCCGTAGGCACGGCAGATTTTGTGGCCCCGGATTTTAATCCGGGGTATCCAAATGATTAGCTAATGGAGCACCGTAGGTGCGGACCATATAACCATGATGCAACAGAGAAACTATTAATGCTTATAGATGGCGTGGTATCAGTATGAGCTTGCACATACAGATTATGATGATCCTAAACTGAACAGTCTATGGCAGAAAAAACAGCTAGCGTACGAACATTGCCGGAATGCCAGACATCAAAATCGGCCATGCCTACGGCATTTAATATAAATAAATCAACTTGAAACCCGGCATTGAAATGCCAGGCCACAAAATCGGCCGTGCCTACGGCACTAAAAACCTATCCCTAATCGCTTAAGTTGACGGCAATGGTGATAACACCGGACAACGGATTTATCGGATCCAAATTAAGATCGCAAGACACACAATGCAAGGCTTGGGTACCCGCGTAAAACCGGCGAGGTCCTGCGGCCGACACACATGGCCAGGGCAGAGACTCACAAACTTGACAATCGTTATCAGCGGAGACTTGTGGCGAAAGTAGTCGTTGGTGATAAC
>JAZKFT010000012.1:0-258577 GCA_040386335.1 Bacteroidota bacterium | reverse complement strand
GAGTAATTTGGTGATATCATACTTAAAAGAATAGAATGCACCCTGGTGGATGGCACCTGCAGACTGACCGTTGATCTTTATTTCAGCATCGGTCATCACGCCTTCAAAAACAATATTTACCTGTTTATTTTTCCAGGCGGGGGATACATCAAATTCATATTTGTACATCCCCTTCTCCTTACCCCTGATGCTGTCTTTTGCAAAGCCATAATCGTATTTCCCAAACCCCTGTAATTCCCAGCAGGATGGCACGGCGATGGTGGTCCACTTGTTCGCATTCATGCCGCCGGTGCAAAAAAATTGCCAAGGTACGGTATGGTCGCTACCCGTGCCACTCAGGTATTTGATCTCGGTTTGCTGAGCCATCCCCGCTAGAGGAAAGAGCAATAAAAACATCCCCATTTTTTTATACCAACATTGCATACTTATTTAAATTTTTCGGCTAACGGATTATTGGTTCTGAATGGCAAAGCAGGTAAGCCCTGGCGATTGTAGAGGTTGGGGTGTGCTGCTTCATTCCAACCGAATCGTACGGCGGTGGGATGCGCAATGCCATCAGCAGAAACGATCACCTTTTCTTTACTGATCACTGCAGTAGCAGGAACAAAGGTTCCATCAGCGCCTGCAATTTCAAAGCCAGTCAACGGCTTTTGATCCATACTTTTTAAGCCATCGCTATACTGAAAAGCAATGCTGGCCTTATTTCCATCTAATTTCAAATCCTTGTATATGGGGCCCATCGGGATGATGTCTTTACGGCCATAGGTCTTGCCCAGGGCACATATTGCAAGCCGTTTGCCGATCTCCCACTTAAAGTGTGGGTGCAAGTCGCCGATCTTAAAATTAAGATCGGTAGTGGCCACCATACCGGTATTGGGAAGTTGTAACACCATTGCCTGTGCTTCCCAGAATTCAGGTTCGCTTTCTTCGGTATAAGGCACCTGGCCTTTTTCTTTCGAATAAGCAAAAGGTGCTATCTGTACGTAATAAAAAGGCATATCGTTGCCGCCCCAGATCTTGCGCCAATGGTTCATGAGGGCTTTCATTTTATAAGCATACTGAAGCCGCTCGCCCAGGAAACAGTTCGATTCTCCCTGGTACCACAAAAAGCCTTTTAATGCAAAGGGTGCAAGGGGTGCGATGATGGTTTCGTAGAACTTGCCCGGGTCTCCATCAATCTTATGCGTAGAATCAATTTTGTTTTGAAAGAAAGGCAATGCTGTGAAGGCTTCCCGGGGCATCCAGGGTTCAATGCGGCTGCCGGGTATGGATGATGATATGATACCAATAGGAACCTTTAATTCTTCATATAATTTCTTTGCATAAAAATAACCAACGGCTGAAAATAAACGCAGGGCAGAATCTTCAGCAACGCTCCATCCGCTATGCGTGGGATCGGGTTTCATCTTCTTTCTTTCAGCCAGGAATATGCGGATGCTGCTGTTATGTGCCGTTTCCAGTTCATTTACCGGCCAGTCTGTAACCCCTGCCGGCATCATAACCTTGCTGTTTTTCCGCATGGTGTATTCCATGTTTGATTGACCGGAACAGAGCCATACTTCACCGACAAGGATATTATCCAATACGATCGATTGGCTCCCCGAACGGATTACCATTTTGGAGGGTGTACTCAAAGCCGGCATCGCATCAAGCAGTATTTTCCAGTTACCATCTGTATCTGCTGTTACGTTCTTTTCCTGGCCGTTGAATGTTACGGCAACTGCCTGGCCCGCTGCAGCATAGCCCCAAACCGGCACTGGTTGATTACGTTGTAGCACCATATTATGCCCAATAACCTTGGGCAGTGCCAATTGAGCAAATGAACAGAGGCCAACCCAGCCAAATAGCGCCCCTAAAATCAGTTTTTTAGTCATTTTCTAGTTTACAATTGCCCGGTTATTTTTTCCAATTTTGGCGATGAGGCTATTTTCTTTCCGTTAGCCCATGCGGTCAAGCCTTTTCCTTTTTTATACTTTGTTCCATCCTTATCCCAAATAATGGTGATGATCTTTCCATGGTACAAAATATTGTCCAGGCAAAACCAATTCCATTTATTTTCAGGAAGCAGCGGGTTTAGCTCCAGCACATTGTCCGCCCTTGGACGCAGACCAATCAATCCTGTTATAATTAAATCGTTAAAAGTGGAATGGTTGTAGTAACGGCTGCGCTCTTCATCGCCCTTCAGCCAATAACCGGTCTTCTCATCAAGGTATTCGCCTACATAAGGCCGGCCACGATAATATTGGGATTCCACATAGGTTTCAAGCAGGTCGAAATAAGATGTATCGGCTACCACTTTTTGCGGGTAATTGCTAAAGAGATTTGCCATGGCAGTAAGTGTTTGCGAAGTGGCAAATGGCCAAACCGCTCCATCCCATTCGCATTTGCAACATCCGTGGGTACGGAACTGCGGATGACTACGATCGGCCGTGGTAATGCCAAAGGGGGCGCAGAATGTTTTATTGTCATTCAGGCTTTTCCAGGCATTTTCATAGCCGGCATCAGGCAAATTAAAATACCAGGGAATAAAACCCACCTCTTCTTTAACATTAGCCGAGGTATCTGCCTGTTTCAGTGTTTCAAAGAATTGGTGGTTGGGGTTCCAAAGTTTTGTTTGTACCAAATTCTTCATCGTATCTGCCTTGCGTGAATACAAGGCAGCCATTTGCGCGTCGCCACTCAACAACGCCATTTTATTCAATGCTTTCGCGTTGCCATACATGTAACTGTTAATGGTAGGTCTTGGATTTTTTTCGCGGCGGCCGCCACTGATGGTTTCTTCCATGCCATCTTTTACATCGGTTTGCCAAAAGAGACCACTGGGTAATTTCTTCTCTATTTCCCAGCTTACATAATCCATTTCAAGGTCGGGGAAAACGTCAGCGACATAGGCTTTATCCTGGTTAACGAGGTAACGGTTGTATACGGCATCGGGCGCCCAGCTGCTAAAGCCGTGTAGCTTTTTCATGGGCCTGCCGCTATCGCCCCGGTACCACACTTTTACATATTCGTTCAGTAGTTTCTGGTCGTGAAGCCAGCGCCCCTCGTAGATATGATGGCCTAACGCACAAGCGATGAGGTTGTATTTGTCTGCATAAGACCGGTTTACCAAAAACTCGGTTAAGGCAAGCCCGACAGGTGTTTGTTTGATATGCTTCCTGTATGTCCACCAGCGGTAGTAATAGATCTCTTCGAAATTCTGTTGCGGGCATTCAAATAGAGGGATATTGGCCTGCATCCAGGTCCAGGCTTTTGCGTTGGGTATGGCCTGGATAATGTTTTCATCCTCCATGTTGTTGAAGTAATCAACATAGTGCCTGAATGACTTTGCCTCCAGTGCAAATGGGGCTTTACCGCTTTTCTGTGCGGTAGCAGCTATGCCCACATTTATAGCAACCGCCATTATTAATAATCGTATCACATTCTAAGTATTATCTGATTTCAAAGATACCTTTTAACTACACCTTAAATCCGGTTTCAGCCCGTTGCTGAGGCTTCTTAACGACATAAAAGGGATTTGCGCTAACATACTACAGTTGTCATTTTACGCCTCACTTGCTGGCCCATTCAGGGTATTTGCTTAAAATTTTCTCAGGGGAATTCGTGTACCAGCTATAACCATTGCGCCGTTCGTAACCAATCTCTGCAAGTGTGTTTTTCTTAATACCATCCCTGTCGCAGAAATAGGGTTTGCCGGTTTCCAGATCGTAAAACCTGGCCCAAAGTGGCGCTGCTGCAGGGTCAGCCACCACTACGGTATTGGGCTTACCATCAACTCCTGTTTCCTTCGTTAATTTTATCCCGGTCAATTTGTGTTCTTCAAACCACTTTACAGCTCCTTTTACGGCTGCAACTATTTCTTTGGTTGGATGATCGATCTCCATCAGCAACTGCGTGATGCCGACAGATTCAGCGCCGCTGAATGAGACCAGTTCATAGGCCCTTGCATTCGCAGGCGCAAATGTAAATTCATCGTGCTGTGCACACCAGACAGTTGGTTGTCCGCCAACTTTTATCTGGGTTTTAAGGATACAATCAACACCTTTTTCAAACGCTCTCCTGGCGTTCTTTCGCATCTCGTCAGTAATTGGGAGCGAAGCATAAGAAGGATTTTCGTTCGCTATCTCTTTCAGTAACACCATCACATTCACCATAGCATTGTCATTGTAGGTGATATGCGAATTGTAAGCAATCGTTTTGCCTTTTCTAAAAGGATAAAACTGTGGCCAGCCGCCATTTTCATATTGTGCCTGAAGGATATAACTGAATGCTTTTTCAAAAGCAGTGGCATAACGGCTGTCGTTGCTTTTGCCATAGATTTTTGCCAGGAACATCATTTCGGTAACCGTGGCGCCGTTATCGAATGTTGCCCCGATCTCAGATTTATCCTTTGCTACCTGTGCCTTGTCTGCTTCTGAAAGCGGGTGATGATAAGGTTTATTTTTTGACCAGCCGCCAATATCGTGCTGGCTAAAAAGTACATTTTCCGCAACTGCTTTTGCTTCATCACTACCGTACCAGTCATCAGGCATTTTCGTGGCCACATCTTTCCAGCTACGCTCCAGGTAGGTTTTTGAATTGGCGGCCTGTTGCTTTTGGGCCGTGCATCCCAACGCTGCGACAAAAACAAGCACACCTAAAAATTTCAGTCTTTCTTTCATAATCTTTCTTTTGTCACGGCCTATTTTGTCATTAACCGGCTGCTATTGCTTTTTGCCAGCCTTCATAATTTTTGCCGGTGGTGGCAGTATCTGCAGGTGTGAAATATTTTTTATCAGTATTTAGGGTTCTCAGCACGTCCATATCCGCATACACACCTGCCTGTAAACCGGCCAGTAAACCTGCGCCTAAAGCAGATACATCAGGCATACCGATACCCGCCACATTTTTGTTTAGCAATGAGGCGATAAATTGCATGACAAATTGGTTGGCAGTGATGCCGCCATCTGCCATCAGTTCCTTCAGCGAGATCCCGGCATCTTTTTCCATGGCCGTAATCACATCTTTTATCTGGTAAGGAATAGTTTCCAATGCAGCCCGGACAATATGATTTTTTGTGGTACCAAAAGTTAAGCCTGATATAGACGCTCTTCTGTCCATTTGCCAATGAGGCGACCCCAACCCGCTAAATGCAGGAACCAGGTATACGCCACCGTTATCCGGAACTGCTGTTGCCATGGCTTCGGTTTCACGGCTATCGGTAAAAAAATGCAGTTCATTTTTCAGCCATTCGATAGTCGCTCCGCATGAAACGATTACACCTTCCAAAGCATAATTTATTTCGTGTTCGGTACTCCAGCAAATAGTGGACACCATGCCATTTGTTGATTGTACCGGTTTGTTACCAACATTCATCAATATGCTGCAACCTGTTCCCAACGTGGCTTTGGCCGTTCCGGCATCAAAACAACCTTCGCCGAAAGCGGCTGAATGGGAATCCCCGATCATTGCGCTAACGGGTAACCTATTTTCCAGCAGGCCACCTATCGTTGTTTCACCGAATAAGGAAGATGAAGATTGCAGCGCGGGGAGTTGAATGCCGGTTAAGCCAAAGGCATCGATCAACTCCTCATCCCACTGCAACGTGTGGAGATTGAACATTAAAGTCCGGGATGCATTGGTATAGTCTGTTTTATAGGCCGCGCCTTTGGTAAGTTTGTACAATAGCCAGGTATCAATCGTTCCAAAACAGGCTTCACCATTTTTTATGGATGAGGTGATGGCCGGATTATTTTCCTTTAACCAGATAAGTTTTGTTGCCGAAAAATAGGGGTCGATGATCAAGCCTGTTTTTTCATTGACCATATTGGACAGGTCTTGTTTTTTTAAGCGCTCACAAATTAGCACAGAACGTTTGCATTGCCACACAACGGCATTGTGCAAGGGTTTTCCATCTTCATCCCATACAACAAAAGTTTCTCTTTGATTAGAGATACCGATGGCAGTAATGTCGTTTTTACTAAAGCCATTTTCTACAAATTGTTGCAAGCACTTTTTTACAGATGCCAATACATTCTGATAAATGGTTTCAGGATCCTGTTCTACAAAACCATCGTTAAAATAAATGGTGTACAGGGGCTCCATGCCTTTGGCTACGGCTTTACCCTGCTCATCGAAGATGAGGGTTTTGGTTGAGCTGGTGCCCTGATCTATCGACAGTATAAATTTTTTATTGGGCATTTAATTTCTAATTATCTGTGGCATTTTGTTATGCCCTTTCAGGGCTTGGCTGGGTTGGTTGTTTTTCGAACCCAGGGCGTTGCCCCGGGCTATTGTGTGACGCCCTTTCAGGGCTAATCCATCGAAGTCACATTCTACCAATTCATTATACTCTATCCAAGCGCTCAATAGGGTGATGTTGTACAAGAGTGCGACGCCAATGCAGCTTCATAGTAGCATTGCCTCCTGGCTAATAAAAAATCATTCTTTGTTCTCTCCTGCTTTATCAATTATCACTGCTAGTAAAATCACTGAGCCTTTTACTACTTGCTGCCAGAAGGGTGATACGTTTAATAACACCAATCCATTATTGAGCACGCCGATAATGATGGCACCCATAACCGTGCCCCAAACGCTGCCCCTGCCGCCACTTAGCGATGTACCACCGATGACCACGGCGGCGATGGCATCGAGCTCGTAACTGATACCGGCATTGGGCTGTGCCGAATCCAATCTTGAGGTTACGATAATGCCACCTAGTGCAGCCAATGCGCCAGCCATGGCATATACTTTTATCTTAACTTTTTTAATATTGATGCCCGACAATTTTGCTGCCTGCTCATTGCCGCCAATGGCATAAATGTAGCGGCCCATTTTTGTTTTTTGTGTAACGAAGACTGCCAATAATACCACTGCGGTTGCGATGTACACCGGAACCGGAATACCCAGCCACCAGCCTGTTCCAATGACGGCAAACGATTCGCCAAGGTTGCTGATAGGATGACCCTTGGTGTACAGCATGGTGAAGCCTCTTGCAATGGTGAGCATGGCCAATGTGGCAACAAAGGGTGGCACTTTAAATTTTGTAATGGCAAATCCATTGAACCATCCCAGCAACGACCCCAGGATGATTCCGCCCAAAGCAGCGCCTAAAACCGTAAACCCAATAAAGAGATTTCCGGCAGGGATTTCTATACCGTTTTTTAACAGGCCTGCAGCTACTGCTCCGCATAAGGCCAATACAGAACCTACAGACAGATCGATGCCTGAGGTCAATACCACAAGGGTCATTCCGGTAGCGATGCAAATATTCACGGCAATCTGCCGAAGTACATTTAGGCCATTGTCAGCTGTGAAAAATTTATCGCTGAGTATGCTGAGGATAATACATAAAACCACCAGTGCTATCAGGGATTGAAACCTGCTTAGTGTCTGTTTATAGGAGCTTAAGGCGTTGGTCATGTAGCTTTAATTTTTCTGGATGGCATGTTTTAGAATGGTTGTTTCGGTGGCTTCGCTGATAGGAATAGTGGCAGATAGTTCCCCATCAGCCAAAACGAGTATCCTGTCGGACACGGCGAGTATTTCAGGGAGTTCGGAAGACACCATGATGATACCCATACCCTCTCCGGCAAGCTGCTTTATTAGTTTATAGATCTCGGCCTTTGCATTGATATCAATACCTCTTGTTGGTTCGTCGAGCAATAAAATCTTCGGGTGCGTAGCCAGCCATTTTGCCAACACGATTTTCTGTTGGTTGCCACCACTTAAATTTTTTGCCAGGTTTTTATTAGATGAAGTTTTAATGGACAACTGTTTGATATAGTCGTCGCTCAAAGCTTTTTCTTCAGCGGCATTTAAAAACAGGCCCCATTTTTCCAGTTTTTTTAAAATGGTAATGCTGATATTTGATTTGATCGAATGAGCAAGGATCAATCCATGCAGCTTTCTATCCTCTGGCACCAGCGCTATGCCGGAAGCAATCGCATCAGACGGTGATTTTATTTTTTGAACAACTCCGTTTACCACTATTTCCCCCGATGAATTTTGAGGGTGCAGCCCGAAGATGCATTCCATCAGTTCTGTTCTTCCAGCACCCATTAAACCATATACGCCAAGGATCTCCCCCTGGAACAATTGAAAGGAAATATGATGGAGGATATTTTTTGATTTGAACAGTGGGTGTTTCAGGCAGATATTTTTCACCGAAAGCAATTCAACGGCAGTATTAATTGCAGCATCCCTTCTTTCAATGCTTAATTTTCTACCGGTCATTTTATGGATCAATTCATCCTGGGCTACGTCGCTCATGTCACCGGAATCGACGGTAGAGCCATCGCGAAGCACAATAAACCGGTCGGCAATGGTGAAGAGTTCCTTTAGTTTATGCGAAATATAAACAATGGTTTTGCCTTCGGATTTTAATTGGGCGATGATGGAATACAGGTTGTCGACTTCCTTATCACTGATAGCAGAAGTGGGTTCATCCATGATGATCACTTCGGCATTGGTGTATAGCGCTTTTGCAATTTCCACCAATTGCTGCTGGCCCACCTTTAGTTCTGCAATCTTTGTATTGGGGTTGATGCTGAGATTTAACCGTGCCAACAATTGCTCTGTCTTTTCATTCATCTCCCGGTCTTTCACCATGCCTATACCATTGGTGAGTTCACGACCGAGGAAAATATTTTCTGCGATGGAAAGATGGGGAACAAGGTTTAGCTCCTGGTGAATGATGGCTATGCCAGCGTCCTCGGCTTCTTTGGTCGATTTGAATTTTACAGGCTTTCCCTTGAAAGAAATTTCGCCTTCGTACTGTGTATGGACGCCGGAAAAAATTTTCATCAGGGTTGACTTGCCGGCGCCATTTTCGCCGATAAGTGCATTCACTTTTCCAGGGTGCAGTTCAAGATTTACATTGTTGAGTGCCACAACACCGCCAAACCTTTTAGATATGTTTTGTGCAATCAGCATGTACTATGGAAGAATTTTTATTTGTACAGGAATCAATTCCAGGCCATCCAGTTTGATATGTTCCTTATTGATTTCAACGGCGGCGACCAATACTACTTTGTCGCCTTTTTTCACTGCTGACTTAAAAGGCGGTAGTACCTCTTTTCGTACTGTATTGTTCAGTGCTTCTGAAATACCGCTGAGGTCGGTGCTGTTTGTAAAATCTCTTACGTCTACCAGTTTTGAAGCATCGCGGATTGCGTTGCCATAAATAAATTCCGTGGCAATGGTTACATTCATGATGCCGGTGGCTGTTGGCACTTCCAGCATTACTTCATCTTCATTAACTGCAGTAACTATGCCAGACGTTTTCACCAGGCTATACCTGTAGTTGCCAATAGCCATGGTATTGGAATACTTGTCAAAAGCGGCCATGGGATTGGATTTTATCTGGTCAACCAATGCTGACAATTCAATGGCGCTATCCAGTTTTGCAGGCAGTTTCTCCTTCCATAGCTTTTGGGTAAAACCTGTGGCATCAAACTTTTGGTTTGTGGTTTGCTTTCTTTCATCCAGCTTTTTAAAATAGACAGATTTGTAACCAAGCAAGGCCACTACGACGATGATGAGAATATATTTCAAAGGCTTTTTTTGCATGGATTATTTTTTACCGTAAGCAATATAGTCGCTGATATTTTTTGCAGTTACCAGTTCCACGGCCACAGGAACTTTCTTTGGAAAATCACGTTTTCCCTTTATGTATTCATCAGCAAAAATCGCTGCCGTTTCTGCCATTACTTTTGGGAACTGCATACCCGTGGCCGCCACCTTGTTTTCGCCAATTGAAGTGATGACATCCTCGGCGCCATCAAAACCATAGACCTTTACTTTGTCTGCTTTTCCGGCAGATACCAGGGCCTGGTATGCGCCCATGGCCATGCCGTCGTTACCACAAAAAACAGCATCAATATCCGGGTGCGCCTGTAGTATAGATTCCATCACTTCCAGGGCTTTGTTCCTGTCAAAATCGGCGCTTTGCTGTGCCACCATTTTCAGGTTGGGGTAATTATCCACCACGCTATGAAAACCCTTTGACCTGGCCCAGGTATTGTTATCACCTACGATGCCGAGTATCTCTACATAGTTTCCCTTCTTTTTTTGCTGCTGGGTAAAATATTTTGCGATGGAAACTGCACCTGAATAACTGTCAGAAAGAATTTGAGAGGTAGCTGCGTCGGGGGAATTAATTTCCCTATCCATACAAAACACCGGCACGCCTGCGGCCTTTGCTTTCAACACATTTACGACCGAACCATCGGCATCGGTAGAATTAAAAAGTATGGCATCAAATCCTGATACGATGATATTTTCAAAATGGTCGCTTTCCAGGGCGGTGTTGTTTTGCGAGTCAAAAACTTTGGCCTCATAGCCTAATGCTTTTGCCTTGGCTGCAGCCGTTTCGGCTAAAAAAACAAACCAGGGATTGTTGAGTGTAGACACCACAATGGCCATCTTCTTTTGTTTGTTTGCAGCGCTCTTGTTTTTGCATTGCACAAAAAACAAACTGCACAACAACAGTAAATATGACAAGGCTTTTTTCAACTTCTATTTTTTATGTACTTAGCAGTTGTACTACTATTAGGCTGTATTGGCGTCGCATGGAACATCCCGTTTATTACGGGGCTCTTGTGCGACAGAAATTCTATTAAGCTCCTAATCAATCGTTTAAATTCAAAGCCCTGGTGGTTTCACCTCACCGGCTGGCTATGTTTATAGCAGGACGCCAGAATTTTACATGCGACCCCTTTGGGATCGAACGTACAACACGCACATATTGCTATAAACATGTGACCCCGTTGGGGTCAGCAGCCAACTCATTCCATGCTCCTTCGTTTCCGGCAACCTGAATTATTACTTCAATAATTCGAGGGCTACATTCGCAATTCCATCCTTCGTAATACCATAATGAGTAAAAATATCCTGCTGTGAACCTGTTACTGTGTACTCGTCGGGGATACCGATGATCTTAAATGGTTTATGATAATTGTGTTGCAGCAAATAGGATGCACATGCTTCGCCAAGTCCCCCGTAAACGCTGTGCTCTTCCACGGTTACGATCGCCTTGCATTGTCCTGCCAGCTTTGCCAGCAAGTCGGTATCCAAGGGTTTTATAGTGTGCATACTCACTACAGTTGCATGCACATTTTCGGCTTTTAATTTTTCAGCAGCCTGCAATGCAGGATATACTGTTTCGCCGGTCGCAATGATTGCTACATCATCACCTTCTGTTATCACCCTCCCTTTACCGAAAGCAAATAAATCATCATTCACCCCTTTCAATGGCGGCATGGGCTTTTTACCAAAACGGAGATAGATAGGCAGGTTGGTTTTGGATGCGAGTTCAACAGCTTGCTCTGTTTCAAAATTATCGGCAGGTGCCACTACGATAATATTGTTGATCGTTCTTAGGACTGCATAGTCGTGCAAGCTATGGTGCGTACTGCCCAATGCCCCATAACTTACACCGGCACTGATGCCAATCACATTCACCGGGTTATCGGAATAGGCGACATCGTTCTTTATTTGCTCCAGGGCCCTGGCCGTTAAAAAGCATGCCGGCGAAACGGCAAATACTTTTTTACCGCATGACGCCAAACCTGCTGCCACACCTACCAGGTTTTGTTCGGCAATACCAACCTCCACGATTTGTTCAGGGAACTTTTTACCAAATGGAACGAGTTTGCCAGAGCCGCGGCTGTCGCTGGTTACAGCAACTATCTGCCTGTCGGTTTCGGCCAGCCGCTGCAAGGTTTCGGAAAAAATATCCTGGTTTGCCTTATAACCAAGACCCGTATTTACTACTTCTGCCATATCGTTATTGTACTGCGTTTAAAGCGTTATCTAATTCTGTTACGGCGATTGCATACTCTTCTTTATTGGGTACGCCATGGTGCCATTTTAGATTGTTCTCCATATAACTGATGCCTCTTCCCTTTATGGTATTGGCAATAATTACTGAAGGTTTGCCTTTTTCAAAGGGCATGCTATCAAAAGCGGCCTTTAGTGCTTCAATGTCGTGACCGTCCACGACACGCACCGCCCAGCCAAATGCTTTAAATTTTTCATCCAAAGGGTCGGTACTCATCACTTCAGCTGTAGGTGCCGTTATCTGCAAACTGTTTTTATCCACAATGGCACAAAGGTTGTCGAGCTTGTAATGCGCCGCCGATAATGCAGCTTCCCAATTACTCCCTTCGGGCAATTCACCGTCGCCCAACAATGTAAATACACGGTAACCTTTGTGATCCATTTTAGCAGCGATAGCAGTGCCGACAGCAATGGGCAAACCATGTCCTAATGCACCGGTATTTTGTTCTACGCCTTTTACTTTTTTTGTTGGATGCCCGATATAATGTGATTTATACTGGCACAAAGTGTTCAGGTCTTCTTCGGGGAAGAACCCTTTATCTGCAAGCACTACAAACAGTGCTTCCACGCAATGTCCTTTGCTTTGAATATACCTGTCCCTGTCCGGAGATGTAAAATTTCCAGGTGACACATTCAACACATGATTGTATAATACATTCAGGATATCTGTGCAGGAAAGACTTCCACCGGTATGGCCTGCTTTAGCACCAACAATGTATTGCAGGATTTTTTTCCTGTAGTTAATGGATTTGATCTGGAGTTCTTTTTCAGTCATTTTAGATTGTCTATTTTATTCGAATTGCCTTTATTCGGGAGAAGGCCTCATCCCCGGCCCTTCTCCTGGCGGAGAAGGGTGCCTCTGTGTTAGTGTTCTTATTTGTGCGGTCAGTGGGTTTTAGATACTTTGTTGATAATAGCTCAATAGTGTGATACAGTACAAGAGCCCCGTAATAAACGGGATGTTCCATGCGACGCCAATGCAGTTTCATAGTAGTACTGGCTTCTGGCCAATTCCTATTTTATCCATGCTGATACACTTCCCAGCCCAGGTAATTTTCGAATGCCTCTTTTAAGATAGCGGCAGTTTTAGAAGCATTCATTACTACATGGTGCTCAAAACCATTACGGCATACATAGTGCATCAGGTTTTGAAGGTTGGGAACATGCGCCACGGCCCGGTTACCAAATGTTTTTAAAACATCATCTGTAAGATTGCCTTCACCAAAATAGGCTTTCATAACGCCCCTTGTGTCGTCGGTACTGATCCTTCCGAAAGTGAGTGGCATGGCTGGTGTGCGGCCCTCGAGTGCGCCATAGGTATTTTCTTCTCCTACGCTGGTGCCGAGGATGGGTGCGGTGGCCATATTGATATCCGGCAAAAATGATTTGGCCCAGTTGCCACAATGGAACAACACACACTTGTCTTCATCACTGGCATAGTTGTTATTCCAATCCACCAGGGCACTTGGTGAGCCTGAAGCCAGCTGCATGGCATACATGGTCAGCGTGCCGGTAACATCCACTTCGCAGGCGCTGGGCAGCATATTTTCGCTCATCATACTCATGCTGGTACATACATTGCAACCATAATTTTTTTGAATGGATGTCCAGCATTGGATGGCCGTGGCGTCGAGGCAATTCTGATCCATAAACTCGGCCAGGACTACATCCAGTTTTGCAATTTGTATTAGTTTATCGTCGGGCGTTTTACCAACTGGCGTGTAAGCCAATATTTTATCGAGCTTAGCTTTTACACTGGCATCATCTTTAGTCAGCTTGTTGGCATTTCCCAAAATCTCTGACAGGTCAACAGTGGTTACCGAAATGCCATTCCGCTGTAATATTTTTTCGCTGTACCGCACTGTATTAAAGGCGCCTGGCCTCGCTCCCACGGCACCAATCCTCACATTGCGCAGGCCTTTCACTACCCGGCACACGGCAACAAACTGGTTAAGGTCTGCAGTAAATGATGGATCAGTTGGGTGTACCACGTGCTTTGTGGTAAGTGTATATTTTATGCCAAACTGGTACAGGTTATTGCAAACGGAAATTTTGCCGCACCAGGAATCACGCCGGCGGGCTACATCCATTTTGTCCAAATCGTCCGGGTAGCCCTGTACTAAAACAGGGACATTCAGGTTCGCAAGTTTCAGTGTTTGAGCTACGCCAATTTCGTCTCCAAAATTGGGCAGCACCACCAAAACGCCGGTAATATCAGCTGCATGTTTTTTAAATAGTTCAGCACAGGTTTGCGCCTCCTTAAACGTTTCTACACCACCTAGTTTAGTATCTTCTTCGCCCAGCATAATAGGTGTAATATTCAGTTGCTCAAACAATGCCTTAATATCAGCCCTGGCTTCTGAAACTAACTTATCCGGAAAGAAATCACGATTGCCAATAATGACACCAATGGTTGTTTTACTCATAAAAATTATTTGTCTGAAGTTTTTAAATTCCTGATAAAATAAACGGCCTCTTTCTCTTTTTCGCCGGCATTTTTTAGATCATAATCCTGGTCTGTTGGGGTATCAGCATCAGGAAACCGCCTGATACTGCCTGTGCGAAATGCGATCCTGTCGATACTTGCCAATGGTGCAAAAAAGATGTTTGCACTGGTAGCCTTTCCATTGATTGTGACTGTGTAAAAACGTGTGCTGGTATTCATCTCTACTTTGAGACTAAGGGCCTCCCCTGCTTTGTACTTTCCCAACCCCTTATTCCGGTAACCAGCTTTTGTAATAAGCGATCCGGTAGAATCCAACGATAGCCTGATGCCCGGTGAACCTTTTGTATCTAAAAATTCTATTTCCAGCAAGCCAAAATTATCCTGCATGGGAACAATGGTGAATTCGGCCGTTAATTTTTTTGTTGACCGGATTACACGCTCGGCTTTGGCATAGTCGAACGGGTCACTGTCTCTTAATGCCAGGGCTCTTGAACCATCATTCAAATCTTCGATCTTTACCTGTGCCCACAGCGGCGAAAAAATATTCCATTCATTTAATTCGCTGCCAGCTTTCATGTTAGCAAACACTTCGTTTACATCTTTGTCTGCCTTTTCTTTTACGGGTACCGGAATTTTGCTAACCCACATATCCTCTTTGTTCATACTGTATGTTACCCACATATTTTTGCCGGGTGGCGTACCATCCATCTCTTGTATGCCGCGCACATATTGAGGGCCGTAACTTTTATAAGCCCCGCCGTACCGCATCGAACTAATCTCGCCATTTACCAGCAACAGGTTTTTATACTTCAATCCATCATCACTTACACTTACTGCCAGTGGCCAGCGAAATTCTGAAGGATTGTAGACCGTAGCATATTTTCCGTCAGCGGTTTTCTGGCCCCAGA
Organism: Bacteroidota bacterium; assembly: GCA_040386335.1. Classification (GTDB taxonomy): domain Bacteria; phylum Bacteroidota; class Bacteroidia; order Chitinophagales; family Chitinophagaceae; genus JAZKFT01. The sequence goes on along the minus strand of JAZKFT010000012.1, from coordinate 243,403 downwards.
ATTTGGCATTGGCATTTACAAAACCAGGAGCCCTGGTTGGGTTATACTGCCATGTTTTGCCGTCATCTTTACTGATACTGGTCAAAGCATATTTCCAAAAACCTGCTACATTGCCATTGGGCAAATGGTAATAATTGAAGGCCTTAAAATCTTTTTTCAACGGGATCAACGGGTCGTTTCTATCTGCTTCCTCCACCCATTGCTGCATCATTAGCGGGGTAGCGAGCAACTCATTGCAGGCTTGTACAAAGCCCTTGTCGGATGATGTTTTATAATAGGGGTAAGACGTGTTTTTTTCACTGAAAGCATGATTGTACCGGATAAAATAAATGGGGCCGAATTTACCGTCTGCGGATATCTCCCTTACTACACGACCTATGCCATTTCCATCATTGGGATCATCATGCGGCCCCATTACTAAACCATAAAATCCCAGGGCCAGTAAGCGTTTGCTTTTAGCGGTATAAAATCCGATACGCTGATGCATTACTGCATACAGATCCTTAGCGACTTCGGTCCTGCCTTCCTTGGTAGTGCCATCCGGCACTTTATAAACCGGGAAAATAACCACGGGTGGTTGCCAGTTGTATCCATCTTTTGAAGTCTGCAGCAGTGTTTGTCCTGCACCTACATGTTCACCTATGGGGTTGGCCAGGTACTCCATGTAAAAAGTATTATTCCAATAAGCCAGCATGGGTGCGTGGTTATATGTCCAGCTTTGACTACCGGCCCATTCCGGGTGTTGGCGATTGGCCCGAAAGGTTTGGATATTATGCACCCCGATGGCGGGACTCAGCTGACCGTGATGATAATCGACATTGGATAAAGTGGTGCCAACATAACGCACAGTATCCTGCGCAAACGAACTATAAATTGCAAACAGGGGAACTAAAAAGCAAAAATATTTTTTCATTTTTTATACCATTATGGGTAAAGACGCGGCAATTCCTGTATCATCATAAGCCACAAGAACCGGCCTCGCAACAACATCTCCAATTGCCTGCTTTTCCAGGTATTTTTATTAGCCGGCAATTATTAATTCAATTTCATTATTCTTAAATATCTCCTTGTGCTTTTCCTCTATGCCATTATCCGTAATTATATAATCAATAAGCGACAGGGCTCCTAAACTGGCGAATGCACTCTTACCTATTTTGGTAGAATCTGCCACCAGGTAGGTGGTATCAGCAGCTTCAATCATCGCTTTTTTTACCACCAGGTCGCTAATGCTGGGATAAGTTAATCCAGATTTAAGAGAAATCCCAGCCGTAGCCAAAAACAATTTCTGGACATTCAACCCCTTAAAGGAATCGGCAGCTTTTTGCCCGGTGAGTGACAGTGTTGGCGGTTTAAATTCCCCGCCTGTTACAATCAATTCTATCCCGGGATCAGCTCCCAGCATTAAAGCAATATTCAGTGCATTGGTAATGACCGTAAGGTTTTTAAATCCCTTTAGATGCTTCGCAATTTCTGTAGTGGTAGAACCGGAATCAAGAATGATACTGTCGCCATTTTCAATAAACTCAAGACATTTCTTTGCGATCAATTCCTTTTTGTCAATATTGTCTTTATGACCTAAAGAAAAAGACTGCACCTGGTCTTTTATATTTTTCAAAAAGGCTCCGCCATGTTCCTTAATCACGAGTCCATCATTCTCCAATCTTTCCAGGTCTTGCCGGATCGTTACTTCTGTCACCTTAAAAATCTTCGCCAAATTGACCACTTTGGCAGAACCATCTTCCTGAATTAACTCAAATATTTTCTCTCGTCTTTGGTTAGCAAGCATCGATATAAATTAAGCATTCATTAATTTTCTAAAGATAGACCATAGCCTTTTACTCCAGGGAAAATAATAAGTAAAAAACGAGGGCAATCCGGGTTAATAGTCTACTCTATTATTCGCAACCTCAGAGCGATGTACGGCTTCATCGGCAGCCGTATTTTCTTCTGGTCTTTGTCCCACATTCTGTAGTCTTTTACCTGGCTGAGTTCAAACACTCCTTTTATCGGAGTGATGGTCATATCCCAGGTATCAATGATTTCGACCTGGTATTTAGTGCCTGGTGCCGGGCGTGGAAAAGCTCCATTTTTGTGAGGCAGGTTAAATGCCCAGTTCTCTTTGATTTCTTTACCAAAGTAGATGATATAATTCCCCGCCCCGGCAGTGGCGGTTGCAAAATCCCGGCTCACATCAGCCGGCTCCAGCGGTCCCGGCCCCTCCTCTAATATTTTTCTTAAAAAACCAGCCCTTTTCCAACTGGAACCTTTGAAGGGACCACCCTTTGCCCAAAAGATAGTATCTGTTTCATTTTTATACATATAGCTCTCACCGTGGGTTACATAAGTGCCGCCAATGATTCCCATCCACATCAGGTAAGTCATTTCTTCGCCACTATACCTGCCCCAGCGGGAAGCCAGGTTTCCTTCATAACCCACTTCGTCGTAAACAATAGGTTTTGAATAAGCATTTCGTAAAATGGAAGCCGCACCCCCATTCATAACCGGGGCTTCGTCCTGTATGCTTACATGTGTAAATTCCGGCAACCAGTATTCAATATACTTCGCGGTGCTACCATGAATAGATAACAAATGGTGATATGGGTCGGCTGCACTTACGGCTTTGGACAATGAAATCCATTCGTCGTGTGTTTTATACTTTACGAGGTCCCACTCGTTGGCAACAGACCACCAAATACTCCTGAATGAACTGAGCCTGGAAACCAGATAATTGATATACCTCAGGTTAACGCTCATTGGCATTGAATCAAAACCCCAACGTTGCTTGTCATAAGGATGAAAAAGGATTAAATCAGTTTCAATACCCAGTGCATTTAGGCTATCGATCTGGCTTTCAAGAACCCTGAAAAACTCTGGGTTAAAACTGTTGAAATCCCATAGTTTCCTGCTCTTGCCGTTCTTTCCGCTCTCAGTACCTGTGGAAAGAAAAGGATAAATTTCCGGTTCTTCTTTTACCAATTCATAGTCCTTTGGGAACACGCACATTCTCAACTTATTAAAAGCGGCCTCCCTTAACGATTGCAAGGTGGCTTGCTGTAACTGTTTACCCATATGATTCCAGGCATAGGCTGTGGTTCCAACAGGGTAATATGGTGTACCATCTGCATACTTAAAACCCAATGTGTTGCTGACACGAACGATACCATGGTTAGTTCCCTTCGTAGCCACACAATCAAATGCTCCCTTTTGATTGTTTAGTTGCTTAATGTTACTAGTGGTAACGTATTGCCAGTACCCGGTTTTTTCCGGCATAAAACGTATCCTGAAAGTATTGTCGCCATCGTAAAAACCTTTGATTAAAAACGTCGTGTCTTTATTGATGAATTTCGCAGACAACTGTACATCGGAAAAACTGTTACCCTGGTTAGCATAGTTTAATACCACTTCAAAACGCTCCCACTGCTGCACATCCCTGGCTTTACAAACGTTACAGGATATCCACAGAAAAAGGTTGCTTAGTACAAATCGCAATAGTTTGCTATGCATCAGTTGTTCAATTAAATGGCTTTTTTATACTAAGTCTCCTAATGACACAAAGCGCTCTCTTTTGCCAGGAGGAACACTTGAGCCGTGTTAAAAAAACGATGTACTTCAGGCCGAAGTACACCGTTAGTTTTACATAGTTAGTATCCTGGGTTCTGTGGTAGAAGATTAGGATTTTGCCCTAACGCATATAGCGGCACTGGCAGTAATAATTTGGTAGCTGTGGCTGCTTTACCTTTTGCTGAAAGCACCGCTACCGCACGGCCTGTTCTTTTAAGATCGAACCAGCGCTGGTATTCCAGCGCAAACTCCATACGGCGTTCGTGTTCAATAGCCAGGTCCAGCGTAGGGTAAGTTGCTGACGGGTAGGCCGGTGTACCATAGAGTGGCAACCCTGCTCTTGCTCTTACCTTGTTTAAATACTGCGGGTCGCCTGAAGCTTCTGACAACAGCAATAACACATCAGCATAGCGCAGAATCATAAAGTTGTTGTTACAGGCTTCTCCGCCACCATCGAGTGCTGCGGTAAGATCTACCCACTTTTTATTAAACTTAATCGGAACAAAGATGCCATTCTTGGTGTACCCGGTATAGAAAGAAGCATCCTTTCTTGGATCGGTCGCCTCATATTCATTGAACAGGTCATCTGTAACCATATTCATTCCTCCTCCGTACTTCGTGATCGTAAAATTTTCGAATGGTGCGAATGCAGGCCAGAACTGACTGTAGGGGTTACCAACACCTCCCAGGTATTGAACTTCGAAAATAGATTCTTTCGTATTCTTATGTGCGGCTGTATTGCCCCAGAGTGACGTAAAGGCAGGTAAAAGATCGTATTTGCTGACACCGTAATTATCCACCACATCTTTTAATACAAGTGTTGCATTTGGTTTGTCACCCATCGTAAGATAGACTTTTCCCAAAAGACTTTTTGCTGCTCCTTTTGTAGCTCTTCCTTTTGCAGGCTCGGCTCCCGGTTCGGTAAGGTCGGCGGCTGCAGCTTTCAGATCGTCTGTTATTTGCTTGTACACATCTGCTTTAGGAGAGCGTTTCATGGCGTATGCGGCCTCGCCCACAATAGGTTCAGTTACCAATGGCAAGTCACCATACAATTGCACCAGGTTGAAATAATACAATGCCCTTAAAAATTTCATTTCCGCCACTACCTGCTTTTTGTAGGCATCGTCTAAAGATGCCCCGGCAATTTTGCTAATGACAATATTCACCTGGTAAAGTGATGTGTAGTGATCTACCCAAAACTGGTACACGCCTGTATTGGCGGAACCTACTGTATAATCGCGAAAGGCTTGCTGATCTACAATGGTAAAAGAACCCGAAATAGCAAGAGTAGTGACAGTGACGTTATCCGACATGAGTTCCCCGGTAAAAGACATAGAGCCTTTGGGAGCATAAATGGTGTACAATGTGGAATAGGCATTATTCAGCGCGAGGTCAAAGTCGGCCTTGGTTTTGAACACTGCATTGGCATTGGCGTTGGATACCGGCGCCAGCTCCAGGAACGATTTCTTACAGCCCACAAACAGAACGGTGGCGGCAAGCAGGTATATTAATTTTATCAGTTTCATTTTCATCAATTTTAGCATGTAAAAAATTAGAAATCTATTTTAGCCCCGATGGTAACGATCAACGGAATCGGGTAAGCGCCATAATCTGCACCCAACAAAAGACCGGGAGAGTTTGCTGCGTTACCACCGTTGGCGCCGGGCACTGAAGAAGTACCAACAGAATACGTGCTGTTTTCCGGATCGAAACCTACGTACTTGCTAAACACATGTACATTCTCAGCATTCACATAAATCCTGGCAGATTTTACAGGCATGTTCCTGAATAATTTCTCAGGCAACACATAAGATGCCCTCAAGTTTTTAATTCTTACAAAACTTCCGTCTTCCATCCAATAATTGGAATAACCTTGTATAAAAGCGGCTTTGCCAAGCGCATTGGCCGGATAGGTTGCATAAGGCTTAAATGTTTTGCCATCGCCGGGATCCTGCTCTGATTTCCAGTAATTGGTTGCAGAAGCATAAGAGTTGCGGCTATCGTTCCAGAATTTGCTGAACCTTGTTTGCTGGTTCCATATCTCATTGCCAAAAACTCCTTGCAGCATAAAAGAAAACTCAAAGTTTTTATACTTCAATGTGTTGGTGATACCCGCTGTAAAATCGGGTTGTGCATTCCCCAGGATCGTACGATCGTTCACATCAATTTTTTTATCGCCATTTAAATCCCTGATGATTGGATCACCAGGCGCTGCGCCCGGATAGCGTGCTGAATTATCTACCTGGGCCTGGTTGTTATAAACGCCGTCGAAAATATAGCCTTTGTAGTTTGACAATGGCTGTCCGACTTCTGTTACAAAATATCCCCACTCGTCAATTTCAATAGGTGCGTTATTAGGCCCCAGTTTCAACACTTTATTTCTATTGACCGACAAATTGAAATCAGTACTCCATTTAAGTGCGCCGCGCTCTATATTCCGTGAAGAAATTCCCAATTCAAAGCCTTTGTTCTCCATGCTGCCAATATTGGTAAGCTGGGTAGTAAAGCCCGTGTATACCGGAACCGGTACATTTAACAACATGTCTTTTGTAACTGATTTATAGGCATCAATAGTTACGTTAACCCGATTCTTAAATAATCCAAGATCGATACCAATATTATACTGACTTGTTTTTTCCCATTTGAGATTTGGGTTAGAAATACTAATGGTACGAAGGCCATTTACAACCCCGGTCCCATTTACATAATTGGAGGTCCCAAGAAGGGAAACGGAACCATAGTTAGGAATCAGGTTGTTCCCGGTTTGACCGTAGCTGATGCGTAGTTTCAAATTACTGATGCTATTAACACTCTGCATAAAATTTTCATCAGAAACTAACCATGCTCCGGACACAGAAGGAAATGTACCCCATTTAGAATTCGGGCCAAACCTTGAGCTACCATCTCTTCTAACCGTTGCATTTAGAAAGTATTTGTTTTTGTATCCATAACTTACCCTGCCCAGCATAGATAACAGCGACCATTCTTCGGTTGCGTTACCCGATGGAGCTTTGGTAATAACACCTGCAGCGTTAATAGTTCTTACCAGGTCGTTTGGAAAATTGGTGGCACTCACGTTCGTTCCTTCGTTCCTGTTTTTTTGAGAACTATAGCCTGCAATGACACCAAGGCTGTGTTCGCCAAATGTTTTATTATAAGTTGCAGTAGCTTCTGTCTGCCAGTTAAAATTCAGCATCGTTTTGGCAGTGGCCTGTGCAGGCAACACGCTTGAATATCCAAAGCCTTGGCCAGTAACCCAGTACCAATTATAGGCGTTGTTGGTTAAGTTACCACTCATACTGCCTTTGATCGTAAGGTCTTTGATTGGCTTGATCTCAACATAAGCGTTGGCCAATGTATTATAATTTTTATTCAGCTTATCCGCGTAATCAATCAGCGAATGTGGGTTCCACAACTGCACACCAAAAGTTTGAAATTTCTTCCAGGTAGAATTAGGATCAAGAAAACCAAGATTCCCATTTTCATTATACTCAGGAAAAATTGGATCGCTTTGAATGGCCAAGCTTATCGCATCGCTTTTACCGGTTGTACCATCTGTACGGTCGTAAGAACCCGTAAAGGCAAGATTCAATCCTACAGTTATATAATCTGATACTTTTTGACGAATGTTTGTCCGCAAAGCCAGTCGCTTATAAAAATTCTTGATCACCACAGCTTCCTGGTCAAGGTAACCCAGGGAAAACAGGTAGCTGGTTTTATCCGTTCCACCAGTGATAGATAGCTGGGCATTAGAGGATTTTGCGGTTCTGAATACGACATCCTGCCAGTCCGTTCCCTTGCCAAACTGCCCGGGGTCGGTAATAAACTCCGTAGGTATCAGGTAGTTCTTGCCTGCTGCATTTCTTTTGGCATTATCATCTGATGGCTTATTATTTACGGGATCCAAAAGCACCCAGGCATTGTTTCTCGCATCCACATAATATTTAATCCATTGCTGGGCATCCATCATGTCTACTTTGCGATTGACTTTACTGATACCATATTCGTAAGAAAAATTGACCATTGGTTTACCAGACTTACCCAGCCTGGTGGTGATCAGGATGACACCATTGGCACCGCGTGAACCGTAAATGGCCGATGACGCGGCATCTTTTAATATATCTACAGATTGTATGTCTTGCGGGTTAATCAGGTTCAAATCAAAATTTTCCAGGGCCATTCCATCTACAACAAAAAGTGGCGTAGTACCCGCGGTGATAGAACTGGTACCACGAATTTTTATCGTAGGGCCAAAACCCGGAGCGCCCTGCGGTGTAGTAATATTAACGCCGGCCACCATTCCTGCCAACGATTGGGCAACGTTAGAGAAAGCCCTGTCTTTAAACTGGTCGTATCCTACTGAAACAACCGAACCGGTTACTGCACGCTTTTTTTGCGTGCCATAACCCACCACTACAACATCTTCCACCAACCGGGAATCGGGGGCCAGTTTTACATCCAACACTTCCGCTTTTCTGACTACCTGTTCAAACATCCCAAAACCGGTATAAGTAAATTGCAATACAGTTCCCTCAGAAACATTTACTGAAAAGCTACCTGAATTGTCGGTAACGGCAATAACGCTTCCACCCTTAACCTGGATTGAGACACCCGTCATTGGTGCTCCCTTTTCGTCCGAAATTTTTCCTGAGACGTTGAGTTGTTTTTTAGCGGAAACAGGATTTTCCTTTTGTGCCAGGAGAGCCGGCATTGCGCCAAAAAGTAGTAGTTGTGAAACAAGGGCGCATTTCACGAAACCTGGATTTAGTCTCATACAGCAATTTTTTTTCGTTAATAAAAAAATATAATCGTCGCCCAAACCTAAGAAAAATAATTAAAAAAGGAAAATATAAGAAAGCAATAAGAAGAAAAAGAATCAAATAGGCACAGAAAATTGCCGATGGCGCGGGCTCAATGTTCCATTTCTATATATAGTCAAGGCTTTTGTGGCACTGTACCGTTAATAAGTAAAGCTGTGGCATAAAGAGCCATTCCATTTCCTATTTTTTCTGAAACTTTTCGATTATTTTGCTTACGGCTATGTTTTGGATTGATAGCTGACGATTATAGCCAGTAATTCTATGATTTGACTCCGGCTATTTACGGTGGCCCAAAAATTCACCGGAAAATCAAACGGGCTCGCCTTATTGGCAGCCCCGTAGATAGTTACGATCAGTTCCAGCATTGGGTGGCCACTGGTGATGCCAATTACTAATCTATGGCCATTAATAGTTGTATCCAGGTAAGAACCGCAACTGCTTTTTTTGTGATCGCCCATATGGGCACCAGCCGAGAAACCAATATCATAGTTGAGCACCAGCGAACTACTTTTTAAAAAGCCCATTTCAGAATCTTTAGTGCCGGTTTTTGTATTTAAATAGCCTTTAGGAGCCCAAAGGCGGCCATGCTCCAAATAAATGTTTTTACCCATAACATTTACTTGTAGCCCTTCTTTTATTAAACCAGGAATTTGGTAAACACTATCCTGGGCGGTAGCGCTGTGCATCATCAACCCTGTAACCAACATCAACAATACGCCCTTAAGAATTTTTATCACTTTTCATTCTGTTTTAGAAGCTGACGCAATACCTTTTTGTTTACTGTTAATACTGTTCCGTGCTTATGGCCCTGAGGTACACTTACCAAACTATCTGCAACTACAAAGCTTTTAAAGTCCATGGTAAATGATGCCCCATATTTTTTCTTCTGGTACACATCATAATAAATCAGCCAGCCATCTTTTACTTTAGACACTGCCGGGCCCTCGGTAAATTTTTCTGTAAATGGCGCTGAAACATTTTCATAAGGACCCTCCGCCCGGCTGCTGAAAGCCACTTTAATATTGCGCTCCGGGCGGGTATTGTCTTTTAGCACCAACACATAATCCGCATTGCCGCGTTTTACAATTACAGCATCAATAACGCTGAATTTAGGGTCGAGAAAAAGGCGGGTGGGAGCGAAAGTTTTAAAGTCTTTGGTAGTGGTAACATAGAGGCGATGATTGTTACTATCATCTTCGATGCCCCTGTCAAATCGCCCGGGAATACAGGAAGCCCAGACAATAATGAAGTCTTGCTTTTCATCATCATAAAACAATTCCGGTGCCCAAACATTTACCACTGTCGGCTCTTGTTTCATAACCGGGATGTATTCCTGTTCTGTCCAGTTTATTAAGTCTTTTGATGAAGCATAGCCAAAGCCATTGCCACCTTTCCATTCAGTTGTCCATACCAGGTGAAATGTGCCATCCGGTCCCTGGATCATGGAAGGGTCCCGCATGATCTTTGGCTTGCCTATGGCGGGCTTCAGTAATATGGTGTCGAGATCGTTCCAATGGTATCCGTCTTTGCTGTACAGCATGCGCAAGCCACCATCCGCCGGTTCGTGGAAGGAGGTGAACAGGTAGGCTTTTGATGATGAGCAAGCCATGAAAACCAAACTGCTAAAGCAAATCAGTGCAATAATTTCTACTGTCTTATTTTTTTTCATGGTAAATAAAGAATGTCCTTTAAAACATGCGATCTATTCGATTATCTGAATTTTTGAAAAACGAATACCCAATCATTTCCCGGTTTTGCTTCCCCCGATAATTTAATGTCAATAACTCCCGTGTTGTCAAAAAGATTATACTTGGATAAAACTCCGGTACGAGGGTTAAGCAATGAAACCATCACTTTCTTACCCTCTATTTTTCCCATCTTAACTTTAAAATTCCGCCCGGTGTAAGTATAAATAAGGGCGTAGTCCTTTCCTCTTGTGGCTAAAATCCGGTCGTACTTTTCACCATTGTCAACGATCATCGACTGATCCGGCACTCTGTCAAAATAAGACTTTGACAACATCAGCTTCTTCAAATATTGCATCTGCCCGGCACCCGGTGCCGCCAGCCCATCCTGCCATATTATTTTAGGAAAAAAAGAAATGCCGGAATCGCCCGGCGTGTAATACTGCATTACTGAATTATGGCCATAAGTAAAACCACAGGCACCGGCAAACACACTCCAATAAGCATAGCGGCGGATCTCATAGTCCTGCCAGTAAGGTTCCTTACCATCGTGCAGGCCGTAGGGAATATCTTCATAGGAAGGCTCCCCATCTAAAGTCGGCTTTGTGGGCTTCAGTTTGTAGTCGTAATTTACATAACGCCAGTTGTCTTCACCATAATGCAGCTTTTCATTGGCTGATGTATCCTGCGCATAACTCCTGTGCCCACTCTGGAACATATTAAAATCCAGCCAGCTTGCATTGTGAAACCATTCAGAAGAAGAATTACGACCACGTGGATGGAATGTGATCAGGTGATTTTTGTCAATAGTCCGCAAGGTTTTACCTATTGCATTCCATTTGTCAAGGGCATCACCACCTTTGATATCTCCACCATTGAGCCAGATAATGTTTGTTTTATTTCTATAACGCTTCGCCAGGAAACTGGCATAATCCGTTGCCTGTTTTACAGATACGCGTTTTATGTTACCACCCCAAACCGGTACCAGGGCCATATAAATACCGCGTTTGGCCGCTTCGTCAATTACAAAATCTACATTGTCCCAAAAATCATATTCCGCAGCTTTTGCAAAATTCTTACCGGGCGTAGTAATAGGTTGCGATACATCTTTGTTGTGTAATGCAGAGTCGCCGTAGACATTTACACCGAGGTCAAGATCATGCACTACCATTACCTGTATCACGTTGTACCCTTTTGCCTTCCGGTCGTCCAGGTATTGAATTGCCTGTTCTCTTTTTGTTTTTACAAACAGGAGCCAGCCGGTATCACCCAGCCAGAAAAAAGGCTTGCCGTCTGCCGTAACAAAACATCTTTTATTGGGAGCAATCTTTAGCAACTGCATTTGCGCTTTCGGATAAAAGAAAGCGCCCAGGAATATGATAAGCAATATTTTTTTCATGTTATCTTTTCTCTAATTTCTTTGTGTCGGTATTATAAACAATGCTTTGTTTTCCATCACTCAAAATGTACTCATTTTTATTGGATGAAGCAACAGGTTTCATTCCAACAGCGGCCTTTAATAATTCCTTACTAATCTCATTTGACAATACCGGTAAACTTCCGCCTGCCATAAAAACGGCCATTCCAAATTCAGGATAGCTGTCGCCTGAATAAACAACGGCTTTTGCCGGGTATTTTTCACGATACTCTTTTACTGCACGGTACACCTGTTCAAAACTGGTCTTCGTGGGCTTTAATAATCTTGCATGCTGACGCGGTGCCAAATTCTGTCCGCCCTTTGGCTCATATGTTGTGCCATTGGCCTGGTAGTGCCAATAACGGATGTCAATCAGATCAACCACGGAATTATAGGCAGGTTCCTGCAGTATCGCATCCTGCACATCTTTGGTCACGCTTAAACCTATGACCTGTTTTTTGCCAGTTTCTTTTTTCCACTCCCTGACCACGTCGAGCCAGAATTTTACAAAATGCAATGGTCCTGTATACTCCTCCCCGATCAATTGGATCACCCCGCTGTTATCCTTAAAATTATTCAGGCACTGACGGATGTATTTTTTATGTAATTCACGACGAACAGGATTAGTGATGTCGTAAAACTGCTCCGCCATAAAAATGCGTTTGTCTCCTGCATAAGGCGGTGGCTCAGGAAAGCCGGTATTATTGATATTATTGGCAGTACGCCATGGAAAGTCGGCATAGTGCGCACCTGCTTCAATGATATTGTGTTGGAAATAATTCTGATGCACCAGCAGCAATCCTTTTTGATCTGCCAGGTCAGCGTACTGTTTTAAACGGCTCCAATAAAACAGGTTATACTTTGTAAGGTCATATTTGCTCAAGCCATCCCAGGCTATTTCCTTCCCACTTCTTGCAAAAGGCAGCTCATAGAACGGCGCCCAAACTTCACCATCCATTCTTCTTATCCGTTCATGATCATCCCTTCTCCTGTCGTACCATAGCCCATAATTTTGTTCTGTGCCGATAATGTTTTTGGCCTTCATGTTGTTAGTCAATTCCTCCAGGTCATCTGTTAGTCCATTACCGCTGCGGCCAGGTACAAAACGGGTAATGGCCGGCGATGCATTTACCAGGTCTTTTCCCTGTATACCTCCGGACCACCATGGCACGTTCTGTCTTCTGCCGGTCAATAATTCACTACCCCTTACCAATACGCCATTTTGTATTTGCATAGCAGGGGCAGTCTCCAATTTTGATACCGGGGAAGGGCCTTTAGCCTTCAATATTTCATCAATTGTCGGCACTTTGGAAGCATTAGACAGGCCGGGAATTGCATTTCTGCTGGCGGCTAAATCGATCCATTCCACCAGCTGCATCCTCGGTTTTACGGCTTCCCTGGTCAAGGCATTGGCAACATCTACCGAGGGGCTGCTGGAAGCTTCTGTAGACAACAATAACAATTGTGATTGGACATCCACATTCCTGTTCAATCTTTCCTTTAGCTGGGTATAAAAAAAACTCCTTGGCGTAACGGCATCATTGGAGCCGGTCCAATAACCATCACCTTGAAACTGGGCCCAGCTTCCGAAACTCCAGTTTTGTGCGGTAGGTGGTTTATAGCAATCAATACGTGCGGCACTGCAATTCCAGAACAAACTGTTGGCAGCTGCCCAACCGGCGCCCTGACCGTCCTGCCCACGGTTGCCATAACGTAGCGCATTGCCATCCACATAGGCAATATCAAACAAAATACCGCTGGACCAGCTATCGACGGCACCGCTAAAACTATAAGGTTGAATCGATTCACATTGTACAAAAGCATTGGGACCGGGGGCACAGTAGCCGGTGGCAAAATCGTGATATCCGCCTTCGGCATAGCAACGCTGGAAAAGTGTCTGCTGACCTGTAGTTAAAAAAGTATAACGCCGCTGACCACCGATTTCAGACACGGGGTTGGTTGATTTGCAGTCTTCCACCGTAATCCGTTTGGATGTTTCCAGCACGCTCACCGCCGAGCCGGCAAAATGTTGAAAGCTGATTTGTCTTACCCAGCAGTCCTCTGCATTTTCGATATTGATGGCATTCCAGCGATGCTCCTCATCCTTGGGATTATTTTTATCAAAGGCAGAAATGCACCGGATATTTTCTATCCCACAATTATTGACCCTTCCATTGCCATTATAAAAGTAAATGGAGCCGCCGCCGTATGTTGCATCCAGTGCTGTTGTAATCGGCGCATCAATGGTGATGGTTGTTCCTTCAATTTTTGTGATGGTCCTGTCGAAAAACAAATCCCTGTCGCCGGGCTTCCAGCCAAGGGCTGAAATACCACCGCCAAATATATCAGTGCCCAGTGCTGCGATCCATTCTTTGGTAGACGGGCGGCGGATGATGATTTTATTGGAATGTTCCTTAATTAAAATGGCACTATCAACGTGAAAAGTTGTGGCGTTTACCGGAACATAAGCATCGGTAATTTTTAGGCCGGTCAAATCCCGAGGGATGTCATTTTTTCCAATTATTTTCATCAATGCCAGTCTTCCGGTGCCAGCTCCAATTATAGTGGTACCGTTCTCGTGCATCCCGCTGCCCCGAAGCACCACACCTGAAGCATTGAGCCTTAACTGCCCAAAAACCTCATAAATCCCTTTTTGCAAAAGCACCGCTCCGCGAAAACCATTGGCGTCCGCCGGTAGCGCGGCTACATAATCCAGTGCAGACTGGATGCGTAACGTAGCATCGCCTTTGAGAACAGGCACCACAACCTTAATTTCCAAATTCGGTATCGCCTGCTCAGATGCCTTGAATCCGCAATATGAAAAGTCAGGGATACGGTTACCAAGAGAATCGGGCGCATACGTGAGTTTACTGCCGTTAGCAGCCACCGGCGGTAATGGTTTCGGAACCTTAGGATTCTGCGCAAAGCAGTCGACAGCAGGGACGGCTAACAAACCCATCAGCGCTATCGAAACAAAACTGGATATTTTATTATTGTGCGTCAATTACCGGCTTTTATTTTTTAGAAAAGTTGCTTCAAAAGCAAATGGCTTTTGAAATGCATGATTTACAAAAGCCATTGTGACTAAAATACAGAACTTGGTTTATCCAGCTTAATTCTTCGATACAACCGGTGTCACTTTGCTAATGTCCACCACGCTGTTCAAATATACCTCGATATTACTGTATCCATTTTTTGTAATGACTACCGCATCCTTCGCATCATTCGGGTTCAGATGATTTTTTGTTTCCCAGTCATCCGGCATCCCGTCATCGTCTGAGTCTTTATAAGGTGTGCCTTTGTATTCAGGGTAACCACCCACCTGGCTGATGTCGGAAATGATGCCGTCTTTATAGGAATCTGCAGGAAGACGACGTTTTATGAATTTGCTTCCAGCGTAAGGTTGTACATCCTTGTTATAAGTTATTACACCGGTCCTTACATCTTCCACAATACGTTTATCCACGGCATCCCGTACAGGTAGTATGGCTCCTACATTTTCCAGTACGTAGGTGTAAGTTTCTTTGGCAGAAATAATAGGAAATGCTGCCATTGGAAACGGCCTGTCTGATTTTATAGCAGTTAGGTATTTTCCGGCATCTGGTTCGTCGCCAATTTGGACACCACCAGCCCAATTGTCATTTGTAACTTTTTCATTGCCTTCAACGATGTTGCCGTTTACATAAGCCTTTCCAAACACCAGGCTGTCTTTATTGGCACGCCCCGATTCCGGCTTCAGTATTCTCCAGGAAATTGGTCTTCCTTTTGGTGTAATAGGTCCTGGTTTGTAATAGTTATTGATGAAATTAAAAAACGATTTATCATCACCGCCGTCAGCACTACGGTTCCACCAGTTAAAAATGACATTGTTGGCAAAACCAAAATCGCCATCCATACCTATCGATGGATTACGGGCAATATTATTGGCCCAGAGGTTCCGCATAAAAGTGCTGTTGCGGCCACCGATGGTACTTCCAAATGCATGATTATAAGTATCCAGCCCTTCTGAAAAAATGGAATTCTGAATGGTAATATTAACTGTAGGCAGTTTCTCCGCCTTGCCCTGCCTGTCGTACACATGCCTGTAAATGGACATATTTTCATCGAGGCCCCAGCTGGCAGAAATATGATCCATAATAATATTACCCACAACATTTCCGCCCAACCCATCATCGCGGCGGGTAACTTCTGTGGCACCGCGGCGGAATCGCATGAAGCGGACGATGATGTCATGGGTATCCATCAATATGGATTCGCCGGCAATGCATACCCCATCACCAGGGGCTGTTTGTCCTTCGATAGTAATATAGGGAGCCCTGATGTTGATCGGGCTTTTCAATTGGATAATACCGGCTACATTAAAAACAATAATCCTGGCACCGCCCTGTTCGCAGGCTTCCCTCAGGCTGCCGGGGCCACTGTCAGCAAGGGTTTTTATCACAAACACCCTCCCGCCGCGACCACCAAAACTAAAGGCACCTCCTCCTTGTGCACCGGGGAATGCGGGAATTTTTGCCTGCGGCAAATCAGAAGATTTAGAAGCCCAGGGAACAAAGGGCTTTCCTTTTTTTGCATCAGCTTCCACAATCGGCAGGGCTTTGGCCCATGCTTCGTCGGATAATTTCTGAAACCTCGCCATTTCAGCATTGGCGGAATCTTCCAACTCCTTAGGAATCGTAGGATACTGCGCATTGCCCTGTAGCTGGCTCAATAAGCCGGAGACCACTAAACAAATGCCGGCGAGATGTTTCATGAGATTGCTTTACAGGTTGCTTATTTAGAACATTATTTTTTTGCAGCTGCCGGAGTCACCGTTTTCACATCTACCAGGCTGTTCAAATACACTTCAATATTGCTGTAACCGCTTTTGGTAATGGCCGGTGAATCTTTGGGGTCATTAGGGTTGAGTCCATGACTGCTTTCCCATGAGTCGGGGATACCGTCGTTATCGCTGTCTTTGTAAGGAGTTCCTTTATAGTCGGGGTATCCACCTACCTGGCTTACATCGGTAATGATGCCGATCTTATAAGAATCCGGTGCCATGCGACGGTGTTTGAATTGTGTTGTTGGTGCTACCACGCCTTCCGGCACCACAATTTTACCAGTGGTAACCTGGGCAACGATGCGTTTGTCAACTGCATCACGCACCGGCAAGATGGCGCCTGCATTTGCCAATACAAAATTCTTCGCTTTCAGGGTTGGAATGATTGTAAGCTCCGGCATTGGAAGCGGCTTACTCCACTTCATTTTATCCTTGTATTTTCCGGCATTTGGCAGCTCTTCCACCTGAACACCTCCATCCCAATTATCCTTTGTTACCCTCGCATTTCCTTCTACAATGTTTCCATTGACATAGGCCCTGCCATACACAGCGTAGCCTAAGTTACTTCTACCACTTTCCGGCTTCAATATGCGATGGCTGATGGGTTTGTCTTGGCCAGGCGTCGCAGGGCCAGGTTTATAATAATTATTAATAATGTTGTACATGGCTGTGTAGTCGCCACCATCCGTACTGCGATGAACCCAGTTAAACACTACATTATTGGCGAAATTGAAAATACCGTTCCACCCGATGGATGGATTGCGGCCGGCATTATTTGCCCAAAGGCTTCGAACAAAAGCACAGTTTTCTCCACCCAGTGTACTGCCAAAAGCGTGATTCCAGGTATCGAGTGATTCTGCAAAAATGGAATTCTGAATGGTGATATTTACTGTACCTAATTTGTCCTCTCCTTTCTTGAGTACGTTAGGTGTACTGTCGTTGTACATATGCCTGTACATGCTCATATTTTCATCCAGGCCCCAGCTGGCAGATACGTGATCGACCATGATGTTCCCAACCGGGTTTCCGCCAATGGCGTCATCCCTGCGACCAACCCATGTTTCACCACGGCGAAACCGCATAAAACGGATGATCACATCGTGGGTATTGATCCAGAAGGATTCACCTGCCAGGCAAACACCATCTCCCGGGGCAGATTGGCCCTGGATGGTGATATACGGAGCCCGGACAATGATGGGCGTTTTAATGCGAATGATACCTGCAACATTAAATACCACGATCCGCGCACCGCCCTGCTCACATGCCCAGCGAAGGCTTCCTTCGCCATTATCATTCAAATTGGTTACTACAAACACTTTACCACCTCGGCCGCCGTTACTGTATTTACCGCCTCCTTCAGCACCAGGAAAAGCGGGAATGGAAGCCTGTGGTAAATCTACCGGCCTGGCAGCCCATGGTACATAAGGTCGCTGAAACTTTGCCGCTTCTTCTTCAACAATGGGTTTAGCCAAAGCCCATGCGGCATCAGAATGGGCGCGGGCTGCGTTCATCAGTGAATCTGCTCTTTCCTGAACATCTTTAGGAATATCGGGGTATTGAGCAAGAACCGGCTGCAACAGCGCTGACATTATCAACGCAGCCAGCTGTAGTGATATGGCTTTTCTAAACATTCTTAACTATTATCGTTGAATTGATTTTCTACTTGACCAACTATTCAGGAGTTTGCCCAATATCTATTGATTGGAACAACATATTAAAGCGGAGCTTCAAACATCTCAACCTTCAATCATCACTTCTGCACTTTTACATCCACTTCAATCTGCGTTTCTTTATTGGGGTTGTTTTGGTTTAAATACCGTATTAGTATGGCGCCAAACTTACCCGTCGCTGTTTTAAAACCAATTACATTACCTGAAGCAATTTTATTAAGTTTAGTGGCAGTACCCGACGTCATGCCACCTCCGATAATTGTATTGATAGCACCACCGGAAGTAAGGTTGGAAACGAAGTTTGTGCTGATAACTTTAAAAATAGTTGCATTTTTTGTCCAGGGGGTGATGTCGTAAAAACTAATACGTGGCTGTGGTACATTTAATGCATAGATAGAATGCCCTAAAATATTTGTTCCGCCTGCGGCAGTGCCTGTAGTATCGTAATAATAACCAAAATCAATTTTGGCTGAATTGGCAGCGCCGTCGGTGAAGCTGTACACCTTACCATCGCTGGTGCTGTAATAGCATTTGTTTGTTTTATTGGTGGTATCAGGCACCTGCAAAATACGGTAGCTCCAGAAATCAAAGTCGGGTCTGATGGTCACTGTAATTTCTTTCTTACCATCGCCCATAAAGACTGCTTTAGCATCTCTTGCCAGCACACGGTAAGTGTAACTGCCGGGGATACTGTCGGCCCGGTAGCCTTTTACAAAAGAAAACGAACGTTTATTTGCAGCACTAGTCAGGCGAAAGGTATCAATCCTGGTGCCATTTTTTTGAATTTCAACATACGCCATGTCCTGGGTAGGCGACGTGATCGTAAAATCAAAATAAATGCTGTCTTTAGGGTTTAAGGTTACATCGCTTGTCAGAACCTTTGGATTGGTGCTCCTGTATTCCACTACAACATCAAATGAGTCAATTGGCTCCACCTTTTTTTCGCAGGCGGTTAAGGTTATTGTTGCTGCTACAATCCCTATTATATATTTTTTCATACTAAGCTTTTTTAGATAATTATTGTAATGGGTCAAAGGTTCCGTTTATCCAACCTATTGTTTGCTCTATAACAAAACTCTGTTGGCTAAAAAAGTTTGGCAAAGGATAGAAATAGTATTTGGCAGGGATGCTAATAACATTTGAACCTTCAATTGTGGCCGCTGTACCCGGAACGGTGAACACGGCGTTATAGGTGGTCGGATTATTGATGTTAATGGTATCTCTTGGCCTTTGGCCCAAAGCATTCGGAACATCAATATAAATTCTTCCTGCCACGGGGCCGCCGGTTGGAAGTGCACCCGCAACATATGGCAATTTAACTGCCATTTTGTACGATTGCCTTGCAGTAATAAGGTTCAGATTTCTTGTCCTTCTTAAATCAAAATTTCTTTTTCCTTCCATTGCAAATTCAATTTGCCTTTCGTTTAATATGAGTGTACGCATAGAAGCTGCGTCAGTGGCAATTGACATGCCATAATCAAACGTACCTGCAACAATACCTGCCCTCTGGCGGATGAGCCGAACCTTATCTTTTGCTTCTGCTAAACGGCCTGTTTCATTGGCACATTCCGCAAGGTTCATAATTACTTCTGCAAAACGCATTTCTATCCAGTCCATACCACTGCCCCCTCCGGTGTTTGAGTTGTAAACAGCCTGTGTTGGAGTTAAAGAAGTATTGGCAAATTTCCTGGTGTAAAAACCAGTAACGATGGTGCCGCTGGCTTCATCAATAACACCGTTATACTGCCATTGCCTGCGGGTGGCTTTACCACTTAAAGGCCATACAACTCCATTATAAGCTATTGTTGCGTCAAAGCGGGGGTCCCTGTTCTGCCAGTAATAGTTTGCATTATAGCCAGAAGAAGCATGTGTAGGTGGCAGGCCATTACTCATGGTATAAGCCTGTACCAGGTTCCAGGTAGGCTGAAAAGAACCACTGGCGCCAGGAGCTTCAGAAACCGGTCTTACAATTGCTTCGATGTTGGTTCCAAAATCCCTGGAAGTATTGTATTTTCTTACCATCATCACTTCTACGTGGTCTTCAGTAGTAAAAAGGTTAGCGTAGTTTGCCAACAATCCGTATCCATCCGCAACACCCTGGGTATATGCGGCAAGGTTTGCCTGGTAGGCAGCTTCCCAGCGGCTGGCAATATTAGTGGGGTTAAACTGTGGGCTGGCCCAATACATTAATACTTTTCCTTTCAAAGCCAATGCTGTCGCTCTTGTAATACGACCAGCCTCGGCAACAGGCCAGGCAGCAGGCAAACCGGCAGCAGCTGAATCCAGATCTTTTACTATTGCTGCAATACATTCACTGGTTTTAGCACGGGGTACAGTCGGTATACCATCGTTGGTTAATTCCTGTACATTTAACACCAATGGAACACCGCCATACAGGGCAACCATTTTGAAGTAACTATATGCCCGGAGGAAGTAAAACTGGCCCATTAATTTCAGTTTTGAAGCTTCGGGTAATACAGAGCTGGAATCAATTCCTTCCAAAGCAAGGTTGCAACGGCGAATATCAAAATACCTGTTAGCGGTAACGTTGTTATTGGCTGTTCCCATGTCGGTCACTGAATTTTCTACCAGTGTTCCGTATAAAAAAGCTGTATTTCCACCATTCATCTCATCGGATGTGATATGTATATTACCTGGTGCTGTACCCGGAGCAATCCATTGTGGCATTATCACACCATAGGCCCGGTTTAAATATAGCCCAATAGCTCCTTCATCCGTCCAGATCTTGGAGTCAATACCCTGCGGATCCTGAATATCAAAAAACTCGTTGTTTTTCTTACAGGCTGCCAATATTGTAATAGTTGCCAATGCAGCTATTACAAATTTTTTGCCTGCTATTTTCA
Organism: Bacteroidota bacterium; assembly: GCA_040386335.1. Classification (GTDB taxonomy): domain Bacteria; phylum Bacteroidota; class Bacteroidia; order Chitinophagales; family Chitinophagaceae; genus JAZKFT01. Next base: position 222,564 of record JAZKFT010000012.1, on the reverse strand, counting down.
TATTTTTCATTTTATAATTTTTAATTTTTCAAGCAAAAGTTAGCCTTACAAACTCGCATTTACACCCAAAGAAATGGTTCTTAATACTGGATAATTTGCAAAATTGGAAGTGTAAGGATCTTTGTATTTCAATGGGTTCGCAATATTCCACAAGTTTGTTCCGGTAAGAATAAATCTTAACTCCGGTATTTTTAACCTGCTTGAAAGCGTTTTTGGCAGTTGGTAAGAAAGTACCGCATTGTTGATACGGCTTTGTGTACCGTTTACTGCCCACATAGTTGAATTGGCAGTAATCAGCGGCGCATCAGACCTTGGGAATGTACCATTCGGATTTTCAGGAGACCATTGGTCTACCCAAAACTTAGCGGCATTTTGAGTGGTGGTAGGCACCTTCCTGGCTTCTGAATCGTAGAAACGTTTGCCGCCAATAGACAGGTTCAAATTCATTTGAAGTTTAAATGACTTGTAGGTAGCACCAATGGTGAAACCAAAACCTATAAGTGCCGTTGTCCTGTCGTACATCAATGTAGCATCCCCGGCCTCAGTTATTTGACCATCCCTGTTGATATCTTCAAAATCCATAAATCCAACCTGTGGTTTTACACCACCAATTAAATAATTTGGATTTTTTGAAAGAAGGGCATCCACATCTGCCTGTGTTCTTAAAATTCCCTTTGCGATATAACCAATGTTGTTTGAATTATAAGTCCGCGGGTCACGCCCAATTGCAATACCTAACTGATCGTTGCCATACTGGCCTAAGAAGGTTTCGTTATAAAATGATTGAAGCAACTGGCTGTTGGTCCATCCAAAGTTAGCATCCAGGTTAAGGCCCCAGTCTTTACCAATTTTAGTACGGTATCCAACTGAGAACTCCGTACCCCAGCTAATTTGGCGGCCATAATTAACAACGGGTGGCTGGATACCTGCAGTAGGTGCAAATACACTTGCAGAATACACGTCGTAACCATCGTACGAATAGCGCTGATAAACATCAATGGTGACGTTAAGTTTATTTTTTAACAGGGCAGCATCCAGACCCACATTGAAAGATCTTGCTTTTTCCCAGGTAATTTCCCTATTAGGATAGATATTGGGGTCCAGGCCTCCTGTATTTGTATTACCTAATAAAATACCGGTAGTTTGGGTAAACCTGCTTTCCCAAAGACGGTTACCCACCCTGTCTTCGCCTACTAAACCATAGGTTGCCCTTAGTTTAAGTGAGTTTACCAGCTCTATATTTTTAAAGAAACTCTCATCACTTACTTTCCAGCCAAGCCCTATAGTTGGGAAAAAGCCCCACCTGTTTTCAGGGGTAAAGTTTACAGACGCATCGGCCCTTCCTATAAATTCAAAGAAATATTTATTTTTGAATGAGTAGTTAACGCGGCTAATAAAGGAACGCTTTGCATTTGTAAAATGCACCGGGTTACGGATGGCATCCTGCACACTACCTAGCGTAGAAGGGTCGTTACTAAAAGCCCAGAATTCATCAACGCCTTTAACTATCTGAACATTTTTTGACAATAGTATATTTTTACTTTCTGCTTCGCCCTGGTCAAAACCTACCATGGCATCAAATTCATGGTCTTTAATTTTATTACCATAAGAAAGCGTTGTGATAAACTGGTAGTTGGTAGAAGTAGTGGTTCCTTCTTCTATCTGATCATTATTTGCTACCCTTGTCGTAGGTGTGGTAGGATTGATATTTCTTGTATACAGCAACCCATTCTGTCCGCCTCTTAAAAAAGTGGCAACATCATAAGCTGCATAATAGCCTTTTGTATTGTCATTCCTGTTATTGCGGCCATACTGCACTTTCGCAGCAAGGCCTTTAATGAATTTTGGCTTCCAGTCTATTGATGCATTTATGGCAAGCCCCTGTGATCTCGCGTCCCTGTAAGATCCGGAATTATGCACCCCTAACATATTCCAGTTTTGGTTTTGTGGCGATGAGTTATTTGTCCCCTGGAAACCTACCAGCTTATTATCGATTGTTACCGGTACCCATTTAGGGGTAAGATATAATGCACGTATCGTAGCATCATCTGTTTCTGAACTGGCACTTTTGTGATTATTACTATACTCCTTATTAAAATCGGAGGCAAAACTGATAGTGGCAGTCAGCCCTTCAGTTATAGTGGCGTTCATACCTGAACGAAAACTGTATTTATTGTTTGCGATCTCACCATAGTTTCCTTTCTCGTTGTAAAAACTACCGCCTGCAAATAATGTTACTCTTTCGGTTCCGCCAGATACATTCATGGTATGGCGTTGCACCCTTCCATTTTTCCAGAAATGATCAAACCATCCATCTTCTCCAATTCCTCTCAGCGAATCTAAATCGGCCTGTGAAAAACGCTGGTTCAGTGGAGCGCCATTTAGCTCAAAACCGTTGTTTAGAAATTTAGCATGTTCGTAGGCAGACAACAATTTTGGTTTAATGGATGGAGTGGAAACACCGAAATAACCTGAATAAGAAATTCTGGGTTTGCCGGCCTTTCCTTTTTTAGTGGTAACAAGCACTACCCCTTTTGCGCCCGCTGCACCATAGATTGCTGCAGAGGCATCTTTTAAGAAAGTAATATCTTCTATCTGGCTCGCATCAAGGTTATCTAACCAATCGGAATTGGGAGATTGTGCCCACTGGGTTGGGTTAGCCACAATACCATCTATAATAATTAATGGCTGATTGGTAACACCGGTTGGTGCGCCAGGGAATGTACTGGAATTACGTATGTTAAGCGTTGTGGTAGAACCAGGTTTTCCTGAACTAAAGTTAACGCCCACACCAGGCAACCTGTTCACTAAGGCTGAAGCCAGGTTGGCAACAGGTATATCCTCAATTTCTGCACCTTTAATGGTTGACACAGCACCCTGTACATTAATTCTTTTTTTAGTGCCATAACCTACCACTATCACGTCATCCAGCTTATCATCATTTTTTAGCAATTGAATACCTACGACAGATTTTGTCCCTACGGTGACTTCGTTTCCGAGATACCCTACATAGGTAAATCTCAGTATCGATTCATTTGAAGGTACGGAGATGGTAAAATTGCCATCAGCATCAGTGGTGGCAGTTTTAGAAGAGCCTTTTACGGCTACAGTAACACCTTGCAAAGGCTTGGCATTCTCCTGGTCGGTAACTTTACCGGTGACTGTTTTTGCCTGCGCCCACAACCCTGTGGAAGCAAACAGTAACATGAATAGTACGAGATAAGCCCTCGCTGGCAGTTGCAGTTTCATATGGCATGTAGTTTTAGGACGTAATTGAAAAATCTGGTGCCCGTGTGATGGCAAAAAATTTAGCTGTTTTAAGGTATTAAATATTATTGATTAATCGTCTCTCCTTTTTGTTTTGCTGCCTGTGCGGCTTTAATGCGCTTCTCCCACTCCTCTCTTTCTTTTTTTGAATCGTAGCCCTGTGCACTCAGGTAATTGTTAATGCGACCTTTGTATTTACCAAACCAGGCATGTTTTTTTTCTGCAGACTCAGCATCCATGGCAAGCTCTCGTGCTTCTGTAAGCCAGGTCAGTATTTGCGCCTTTTGTGGTGCAGTTAAGGTGGGGATCATATCCTGGTAACCTTTGTAGGTGATAGGCAGAACGCCATAGGTCATCCCGTCTTTTACCTGGTCTACTTGTTCCTGAGTGATTTTCTTGCCTAATGATGACAAATATTGGGGGTGCAGCTTTTCAAGCTTTTGTGTTACCTGCGATTCTAAATTTTTAAGTGCTGAATCAAGTGCTGTTTTATCAGAACGCAGGTTTTCCTTTGCAGCTTTTACCTGTTCGTCCCGCTCGGTATAGATGGCATTAAGGTCACGGTATTGTTGCGTAATGATCTGCCTTACCGACTCATATTTTTTGTTATCTGCAATACCCAGTTTGGCCACAATTTTATCGGCCCTTTCGGTAATGGTTTTGGTATAGCTTGCAGCCTTTAATTCGATGGTATCTTGTACCCGGGCACCAGCAAAAAGAGCTGGCAACAGGAGGCATATAAACAAGGATCGTTTTACTATTGCTTTCATTCTTAACAATTACTCAGGCAGTTCTATTAATCCGGAATGATTTTCGATTACAAAAGCTGCTTTGAAGGGTGAATTTATTTATAAAAAAGGGTATGGAAATGGTATTACGAAAGGCATGAAAAACTGCTCTACACGCAAGAAATCGTCATCGGTTTGCTAAAAAAAACAATGAATCGCTGGCAATAAAAACCGTTTCATATGCTTGTTCGTTGTCGGGTAAAATAGGAATTCCGGGTGTGTTAAAAGGGCTGTTGGAATACTACTTTATCGAGGTATAAAGGTATTAGGGGGGCTTTCCGGAAACAATGTAAGGTTTAACTATAATGATGGAACATTTTACTGTATACCCCGCCACAATTTATGTGTGTATGTATACGGTATACCATATAGGATGGACTAAAACCTCAGAACTTTGTTATGTTATTCCAGCCACGGCAGTAGAAAATACACGGGATTTCTTTCCATGGCCAGGAATGCTTTCAGTGTTTATAAAAATATCTTTACATTAACCATTCAATTTTATCCATGAAAAAAGTTCGCTGGGGTATACTGAGCACTGCTAAAATTGGCCGGGAAAAATTGATTCCGGCTATGCAAGCCGGGGAGTTTTGCGAAATAATCGCCATTGCATCAAGAAACGAGCAGCAGGCAAGAGAGGTAGCTGACAACCTTGGCATACCGCGGGCATATGGTTCCTACGAAGCGCTGCTGAAAGATCCTGAAATAGACGCAGTGTATATACCCCTCCCAAACCATCTGCATGTGGAATGGTCATTACAGTGCATTGCTGCAGGCAAGCATGTGCTTTGCGAAAAACCAATTGGCCTCTCATCGGTTGAGGCGGAAAAGCTATTAACAGCTGCCAACCTAAACCCGGACATTAAAGTAATGGAGGCTTTTATGTACCGGTTTCATCCGCAATGGGTGCAGGCAAAAAAAATGGTGGCTGATGGCCGCATTGGTGAACTCAAAACCATCCAGTCGTTCTTCTCCTATTTTAATAACGACCCTAGCAATATCCGAAACAAAAAAGACATTGGCGGCGGTGGTGTTATGGACATTGGTTGCTATTGTATTTCCCTTTCGAGATTCCTGTTTAATAGAGAACCGCTACGGGTTATAGCACTGGCTGACTACGATCCTGAGTTAGGAACAGACCGGCTGGCATCGGGCATAATGGATTTTTCTACTGGCAGTTCCACTTTTACCTGTTCCACTCAATTGGCGCCATACCAGCGGGTAAATATTCTAGGAACTACGGGCCGCCTGGAATTAGAAATTCCTTTTAACGCCCCGCCGGATGCGCCCACACGTACATGGCTGCATACAAAATCCGGGAGCGAAGAAACCGTGTTTGATGCTATAAACCAATACACCATCCAGGGCGATCTTTTCTCTAAGGCCATATTGGAAAATACACCGGTACCTACATCTCCCGAAGATGCAGTGAACAATATGAAAGTGATCGAGGCTGTTTTTGAAAGTGCCAGGGATGGGATATGGAAAAATGTATAAATGACCATTCCGGTTCGACTGCTATTTCACAACAAACCTGTAATTCCCTGAGCCTACTTTCACCAAAGCTTTCCCGTTTTTATAAGCATGTGGTTTTATTGGTTTTCCTGCCTCTGTGATAACGGACTTTGTACCGGCAGGCAAATAAACTGTTGAGGTTGTATTGGCTGGAATTTCAACATTCAACTCAAATGAATTTGGTGTTTTTTGCCATTCGCTTTTGATGAGACCGTAAGGAGACTGATGACTGGCATTTGCAAAACGGATATCGCCCACCGGTTCCGGCCGGATATCGATTTTATTAAATGCAATGGCACCTGCAGCCGGACGGATTCCTGCCAATCCGCTGTAAAACCATTCGAGTATATGCCCCAGCATAAAGTGGTTGTTGGAAACTGAGGTGAGTGCTGCCCAACTTTCTGTTAGTGCAGTAGCGCCATGTGCCAATTGAAAACCATAACCCGGCACATCATCACGGCTATTCATATCGAATATTACATCGCTGCGTCCTTCGTCATCCAGCACACGGAGCAGGTACCGGTAACCAATATCACCGGCTGTCAGCGCATTATTCCGGCTGCGGATGTCTTTGATAATATTGTCCACTACAGCATCCTTATCTTTTGGTTCCACCAGTTTCATAAATACAGCCATGGCGTTTGCGGTTTGGCTGCCGGTAGCATACTGCTTGGTGGTATCGTTAAAAAATGTTTTGTTGAAAGCCAGCTTAACTTCTGCTGCCAACTTATTGTACATCACGGCATCCGCCGGTTTGCCCAATAGTTTGGCAATTGTCTGCATCACCGTTAAATCGTAATAGTACATGGCTGTTGCCGTAACCCCTTTTGTGGTAAGCTGCGATACACCCGGTGCTTTGGGGCCGAGATCGTACCAGTCGCCAAGGCCCTGCGTAAGGATATTGTTGTTGGCTTTTGTTTTGAGGTAGCCGATGTACCGTGTCATCATACTATAGCTTTCACTTAGTACTTTTTTATCGCCATACCATTCGTACATATACCAGGGCAACAGAATACAATTGCTGCCCCACTCGGGCGAATCCCGGAAAGGGTCTTCAAAAAGAACATACTCAGGTGCTATTTCCGGCACCAGGCCTTCGTCTGTTTGAGAAGCTTTCATGTCTTCAATTACTTTTTTGCATAATGTGGCAATATCATAATTGTAGCGAACCGAACTTCCTACCAAATGAGCTTCCTCCAACCAGCCCAGCTTTTCGCGGTGCGGACAATCGGTAAATACACTGGCCATATTGCTTTTGATGGCCCAGTCTATGAGTTTTTCGGTTTTATTAAAAAGATCGGAGGAGCATTCAAACCGGCCGGCCCGTTCGGCCGCATTCCGGGTATGCAGGCCCTTTAGATCGATCATTACCGGCAATGCTTCCAGGTTAGGTTCACCTTTAGGAACGGCTCTTTCCAGCTGCAGGTAGCGAAATCCATAGTAGGTAAACTGCGGCTGCCATATTTCTTCGCCCTCTCCTTTCAACACATAATCAAAATACGAGGGGCTGCCGGTATTTTTTTGATTAGCGGTTCCATTGTCATTGATTAACTCGGCTGGCACAATGCGAATCGTGTCACCTGTTTTGCCCTTTACTTTGATCCACGGAATGCCGGATGCATTTTGGCCAAGATCGTAGACATATGCATTGCCCGGAACTTTCGTAACAGTTTTGGCCGTAAAACTTTCCATTACTTTCAAAGGCTCAGCCATCTGTGAATTGAGCACCGGCGGACCGTCCACCAGGGTAACATCAGACCAGTTGCCATCATTGAAGCCTGGCGCATCCCAACCTTTTTGCTCAAGCGTAGCATCGTAATTTTCACCGCTATAAATACTGGAAAATGTTACCGGACCAGGAGCTGTTTTCCAACCTGCATCACTGACAATATTACTCGTGGTGCCATCTGTATATTCTACCAAAACCCGGCACATCATTTTTGGATAGCCAAAAGCACCGGTAAGTTTCCGATAGCGTTCGCGGGGTATATAATAAAATCCGTTGCCCAGCATCACCCCGATGGCGTTGACCCCGGTTTTGAGATGATTGGTTACGTCAAATGTTACATACAAAGCATGTTTGTCGTATTTGGTCCAGCCCGGATCCAGGAAATGGTCGCCCACCTTTTCGCCATTAATATGCATATCAAAATGACCAAGGCCACAGATAAAGGCTGTTGCTTTTTTTATTGGTTTGATAACAGTAAAATCCTCGCGGAGTAACGGCAAAATATTCTTGCCTGGCCCCCACTCCTTCTTACCCTTTCCATGAGCCGCCGGGATTATAATATTGCTGTCGGGAAGTTTTTCATAAGCAATCCATCTGGCATTTTTCCAATCCGATTTTTCGAGCAAGCCCATTTGCCAGCTACCAGTTTCAGACCATGCAGAAACATTATTTTTATTGTCCCATGACTGCACTTTCCAGTAATATGTTTTTAAGGCTTGCAGTGTTTTCCCGGCAAAGGCTACGTTGATAGAGGTATTGGCTTCCCTTCTTTTGGTGTCCCAAATATTGCCGGTGTTTTTATCCAAAATTTTTGGATCATCGGCCACCAATACCCGGTAGGCTCTTTGTACGATATTATTCTGACTGCTTTGCAGTTGCCAGCTTAACAGTGGCATTTTACTTTCCACGCCCAAAGGATTGGCTTTGTTTTCGCAGCGCAAATTCGTTAGCCGCAGGGCCTGTGAAAAAATGATTGCGGGTAAGGCAAAGAAGCAAAGGATTATGGTTATTTTTTTCATATCAGTGATTCAAAATTATCGTCTTTGCTGTAAGGTCCTTGCCAAAAAGTATCGTCATTTCTGTAAGGCCTTTGCAAAAAAAGGATCGTCATTGCGAGGGTTCTTGCCCGTGGCAATCCCCGGCAAATTGTGAGGTTGCTTGCAGTAACTTCAAGGACGGTTGGCAAATAGCCGGGGATTGCCACGTCGGGGCAAGAACCCCTTCTCGCAATGACGGTAAATTTCACTGTACATCCAATCCCGAAATACTTAGCCCTGCAGCATCCACCGAATGTATCCGTATCCTGTAGTTGCCGGCATTGATCATGGTTCCGGAGCTGCTGTTAATATAATTCCATTTGCCTGGATTACTGGCTACAAATGTTTCTGTTGAAGTCTTCATCAATGTGCCATCCGCAGCCAATAATTCAAGTTTTGCTTTTAGTGTTTTTCCTGTTGTATTTGCATATCTCAAAGTAATAGAATAAATGTCCGCAGCACCAATCGCTACCTGCCATTCTATCGTATCGCCTGTTGCCTTTTTAAATAAGATGCTTTCCCTTTCATTCACCGTTTCTTTTACAAGACCTACACCCAAAAGCCTTGCCTCCGGAGGCCGGTAGCCAATTACCGGTTTGAGATCGTAAGCAGGTTCCATGGTGTTTGCAGCGACCACAGCCACGGAGTACATTGCTGCCGGATTTCCAGATTTACTGCTTCCATTGGCGCCAAGCACAACCGTATTGCCTTCTGCAAAACGCTTACGATAGACCCCGAATTTCCTCCCGCCATTTTCATTGGTTATCATCATTGTGTTGGTGTACTCAAAGTCGGCCAGCCAAATGGGACGGGTAGTTATCATACTGTCCAGCATAATATACACATCCGATGCCGCTGACAAACTCATTTTAGCAATTGCAGATTCGTCCGTCGATCCATAACTGTAGGGCACCTGCAACCATTCCGCACCATGGATCACGGGTGGTAAAGAGGCAAAACCAATCGTGGAATTCGTATACGGTTTGTCGCCCGCATTCATCCAGGTGGAGGTCTTCCATTTATCACTTTGCCCGGCATCCAATATTTCGAGTTTTTTAATTAATAATGGAGCGCCAGGCGCAGGTTTTACCTGCCGGCCGGCAGTAGCTATTGCAATGGCCGAAATAACCGCCTGGCCGCTGGCTACATTCGGAAATGAAAGTTCCAATATGCCACCGGTAATCTTTACCGGTACCGATTTCCGCAAGGCTTTGTCATGACCGGCTTCTTTCCAGATATCAAGGTCTTTGATCACCGTTTTACCATTGAGGGCAACGTCAAATTTCCGCCAGCCTGTGCAGTCCATTCCGCCGCCAGTACCCAGCCAAGGTTCTATAAAGAATAACTCCACTACGTAGTTACCATTGGGCAGCGGAAAACTGTATTTGAGTTCACTACGTCCATACCTGAAATCCTGGAATAAAGGCCAATCCTTTGTTCCGGCAATAGGATCATAGGTCCGGCGTTGGCTGGCAAAATAGGCCGGCATACCGGTGAAATTGTTGGTCCATGAAACGGAGCCCCAATGCTGATTTATGATTTCTGATTTCGGATTTATGATTTGTTGTCCCGGACTCAGATTGCTGGAAAATGCCCGGTCCGCAAGCCAGGTGTTTCCATTTACATCGGTATACTCAGGGCCTCCGCAGTTTACGCGGTATACATAATTAGAACCTTTGCCTGGAGCGGTAATGTTTGTAGCGTCTTTATACAAAAACTCAAAGTTGGGCGCCTGTGGCAAATGATGCAAAACGATATGATCTTTTGCAACCGGTTTGCCGTCCACGTAGCCGACTGCATATAAAACATTATAGTTAATCGTCACACCATCCCATTGAAAATGCGAACCAACTGCTCCCCTTTTCTTACGGCCCAGGGAAGCATTACTGATATCGTTAAACAGTTCCACTTCGTCGCAGTTGGAATAGACTACAATACCATCCTTTTTCCCCGGCCCGATCCACCTGTCTGGCCAGGTATGCGAGGCGATGTACACCATCGGCTCCTTGTCTTTTGGTGCATAATTGGAACGAAACATGTAGAACACATCCAGCGGTTCCTCCCATGGCGTCATTAGTCCTTTATAATTCACAGGACCAATCCTGTCGAGTTCCCTGAAGCCTTCGCCACCTTGCACACGTCCCGGGTTATCATGAGATGTAAGCAACCAGAAAAATTGGCCGGAGCTGCTGTCCCGGGCCAGTTCTCCCAGCTTCACTTTCATTTCCATCAACTGGGTCATCCGGTCTTCGCTCAATATACCATTCTGGTTGAAAGCACCCTCGGTATGCAGGTCAATGGTACGCCATGCACCATACTCACCTATTAATATTTGTCGTTTTATGTCGTCGGCATAAGTAGCAGGATTTCCGCCATAGGTGCCGGTCCAGTTTTGGGGCACATCCCAATCCGTGCCTTCTCCGCCGTTGCACGTAGTTACCAGGCGCTGCGATGAAGCAGTCGGGTCCAGTTCCCGTATTAAGTCAGTGCATTCTTTTGCGAATGCTGCCGGCAACTTACTTTCGTTTTGCAGGCCCCACAAAACAACCGAGGGTGAATTACGTCGCTCTATCACCCATTCCTTTAGCAGTGTTTTAAAGTTGCTCCTGAATTCCGGTGTATCGTACCAAACATGCGCCGAAAGCTGTGTCCACCAAAGGATTCCGAGGCTATCCCAGTAATCCTGGTACCGCAAATTATGTGGCTGGTGCCCATCTCTAAATGCATTGAACCCTGTTGTCTTTATTTGCATAACGCGGGTACGCACCTGGTCGTCGCTGAATGCATGGCTATTGCCAATAAGATGTTCGTATTCTGCGATACCATTGATAAAAACAGGTTTCCCATTTAAAAAAAACTGGTTAGATGAAGCAGGTTTTCCCACAGGCCAACTTATCCAACGAATGCCGTAAGGAGTGGTAAGCCGATCTGCCAGTTTACCATTTTCGAAAACCTCCGTAACCATTGAATAGAGATAAGGATTTTCCAGCGACCAGAGTATGGGGTTATTGATGATGCGTGTTTGCTGATTGATCTTCACACTACTACCCGACACGATATCCTTGTTTGATTTGATCTCAGAAATGGTATTTCCCTTTGCATCAATAAGCCGGTTCCTGACTGTAATTTGTTTTGTTGTACCCGAATAATTTTTGATAGTGGAAACAGTATTCAACACTGCAGATCTTTCTGAAACATTTGCATCATTCCAAATATGTACACCAAAAGGTTCGATGCGCAATTCGTTGGTGATGATCAGTTGCACCGGCCGGACAATACCCATTGGCTGGCTTCCCTCGGAGAAGCCACGTTCTTCGCTGCAACCACCGCAAACCCATGGCTGGTCTTTGATAAAAGCCGGGTGATCGGCACGAACTGCAAGTGTATTCTGTCTGCCATCGGTAAATATTTCCCTGGTTACATCAAAGGTAAATGTGGTGCGGCCGCCTGAGTGGTACCCTATTTTCTTGTTGTTGAGCCAAACAGTTCCGTAAGAACCTACCCCTTCAAAAAACAGGAAAAAGCGCTTGCCGGTTTTGGGCATTTTTATGTCGAAGTTTTTGCGGTACCAGGCATACCCGTGCCGGTTTCCATGGCGCATCCTGCGGTACCCTTCGTAGGCATCCCAATTGTGCGGAACATTCACCTGCTTCCAGCTTTTATCTTTAAAAGATGGTGACTCAAAACCATCAAAAGCGTACTGATTGCTATCGTTTGCAACTGTCTTCCATCCGCTGTTTAATGAAATGGAAGTGCGGGTATTGTTTTGGGTAGAGGCGACAAAAAATATTAGCAAGAATATGGCCGATAGGAAAGCCGAATAGAAATACTGATGTACAAGAGTGCGACGCCAATGCAGCATGATAGCCACAGTGCTGCCGGGGTTGAAAGAAAAAAAATATTGCCAGGTTCCAGGTTTCATTTTATGCGCTACAAAACTTTACTATTTATTCTAATTCTTTGAGGCCAGGGATTTCAGTTTGCTGTTTAGCTGGTACCGCTTACCAGCCACAGTTTCAAACGCTGTTTTAAATGTTCCATATTTCAGGAAGCATTTCTTACCAGCCCTGGATAGCACTTCAACACTTACAAGACTGTGATCCTTCCATTTAATATTGAATACAAAACCACCCCTGGCACAAATGCCTTTTACTTCGCCGCTGGCTAAAGCCAACGGCAATGCAGGGAGGATTTCAATATATTCTTCATGGCTTTGGACCAGCATTTCTGCAATGCCGGCGGCGCCGCCGAAATTGCCATCTATCTGGAATGGTGGATGAGCATCAAACAGGTTTTTGTACACGCCGCCTTTTTCGCTGGTGCCGTCATCGGCAGGGCTCAGTAAGAGGTCCACTATCTTTTGTGCATGATTTCCGTCCCTGAACCTGGCCCAGAGATTCACTTTCCAGGCAAGGCTCCAGCCGGTGCCGTCATCGCCACGGTAGAGCAGTGATTGCCTGGCCGCATTCATCATTTTTGTATCCTTCCAGGTAATATCCGTACCTGGATAAACACCCCATAAATGCGATACGTGGCGATGATGTTCGGTAGTGTCTTCCTGTTGCTTTAGCCATTCCTGTAGTTCGCCGTAGCTGCCAATTGTATTCGGTGCTATACTGTCGTATTTTTTTTGCAATATGTCGCTGAAATCTTTATCCACCTTAAGTTGTTTTGCAGCTGCTATGCAATTCTTAAATAATTCCCGGATGATCTGGTGGTCCATCGTGGGTCCTGCTACCAAGCCGCCGTGCTCGGGCGAATTGGAGGGCGTACTGATAAGCCTGCCCGTATTGGGATCCGCCACTAAAAATTGTGTAAAAAAAACAGCGGCTTCTTTCATGGCCGGGTAATAATCCCGTAAAAAATGTTCAGATTTTGTAAACTGGTAGTGGTCCCATATATGCTGGGCAAGCCATGCACCTCCGGTTGGCCAAATGCCGTGATTGGCTGCATTGATAGGCGGAGTGCCCCGCCACAAATCTGTGTTGTGATGAAGTACCCAGCCATCTGCATTGTAATGGGCCCTGGCCGTTTTCTTTCCTGTTACGGCCAGCTCCTTTATCATCTCAAACAATGGCTGGTTGCAGGCTGAAAGATTCAGGATATCTGCCAGCCAGTAATTCATTTGCAGGTTAATATTGCTGGTGTATTTACTGCCCCATGGTGGTGTAAGAAGGTCGTTCCAGATGCCTTGTAAATTAGCTGGTTGCGTGCCGGATCTTGAAGATGAAATCAGGAGGTAACGCGCATACTGCATGTATAGTGCTAAAAGGCCCTGGTCTGTAGATTGGGTGTATTGAAGAATTCGCTGATCCGTGGGCAGCAATGCATTTTTGGTGCGGCCAAAATTGACAGAAAATGAATTGAAATATAACTGGTATTCTTTTACATGTGCGTCCTTAATGTCAGCATATTTTTTACCATTCAAAGCATCAACCGCTTGCCGGGCCTTAGTTTCAGCGTTTGCAGAAACATCCTGGTAGTTTACGAAGTTCGTGGCAGCGGTCAAATAAAAGGTTGCTTCGTTTGCGCCTTCAATAACTACTTTATCTCCTGTAAAGATTATTTTTCCTGCCGGTGCAACCACACGCATATAGCTAACACCATTCAATGCACCATTTTTTACCTGAACCGATAATGCCATTGTATGGTCATCTATTTTTTTTACAGATAACTTTTGGTGCGGGCTCCTGAACCAGGATGACAGGTTAATACTCCCAGGCTTACTTGCAGTAAAATGCATCGCTAAAACCTGGTCCGGCGCCGAAACAAAATACTCCCGCCTGAACTGGATATTATTGCTGGTATAGCTTACAGTGGAAACAGCATTACTGATATCGAGTTCGCGACGATAGTTGGTAATATTTCCCTGTTTGCCAAAATTAAAAAACACATCTCCGAAGGGCTGGTAACTGGCTTCGTATTGGGGAAAAGCAGGGGGTTGAAAATATTGAAAATAATACTGCCAGTTTGAACCTAATTGCAATGTATCATGAAAACCATCGCCGGCGGGATACAAAGCAAATAACCGACCGGTTTTTATCCCGGTAAAGCCACCTTTATCAAAGAAATTAATTACCTGGACGGTGATTTCATTGACACCGGTTTTTAAAATAGCCGCCGGAATTTTATAGTGACGTTTGGTACTAATGCCTTCTGAGCTGCCGATAGGTTGCCCGTTGACATAGGTGTAATCCACATCACGTATACGGCCGAGATCAACAAAAAGGTCTTTATCCTTCCAGGTTTCAGGCAAAGTGAAAGAATTACGGAACCATGCAGCACCATCAATTCCTTCGTACCCGGCCGTTTCCCAGCCATTTAAAGTTGGCAACGACATCGTTTCCCATACCGTGTTCGTCAAACCGGCAGCAATACTTTCGGGCGAACGCGCGTCTTTAAGCCAGGCCTTTTTTTGCACTACGTATAGCGAATCGTCTGCGTCTTTCAAGCCCATAAATTTTTTTTCTGCCAATGCTTCAGCCTCTTTTTGCTTGCCTTCAAAAAGCAATTTTCGGATGGTGTCAAGGTATTTATTGGCACCATTCCTTTGATAGTCCCTTGGTCTTCCGGTCCACAAGGTTTCCTCGTTAAACTGCAGGTGTTCTTCGTTAATACCTCCATAGATCATGGCGCCTAACCTTCCATTTCCAATGGGTAGTGCATCGGTCCATTTTTCGGCGGGTTTATTGTACCACAGTTTGAGATCAGTTTGTTGCCCATAGGAAAATGAGGTGCACAGCAAAAGGCAAATGGAAATATTTTTTATTTTTTGAAGCATCATTTTTAGGTTTTATCCCCGTAGGGGCAGACCTATGTGTCTGCCCTCTGCGATTTGCGGCAATGCGCAAATAAATATGGTGGTCTCCGATATTCCAGGGCAGACACGCAGGTCTGCCCCTACGGGCGACATCCGATATTATTTAATCAACATTTACCATATCTAACACATCGTCTGTCTTCACCAATGGTTTTGCGGCATTGATGAAATTGTTGTTTTTTACGACGATGCCTTTTGTTTGTTTTCCTTTTAATTGCAGGAAAGTTTCTGTTCCCACAACCGGCCAGCAGCTATGCAAAAAAACATTTTGTACGTCAGTTAAAATAACCGCAGGAATTCCGGTTATCGGTTTCATTGTTTTAACGCCGTCCAGTTCCAGGCCATCAACATTTTCGGCATCAACAGCGGGTCCTTTAGTGGTAGTAACTGTTACATTGTGGAGCTCTATGTTCTTTGCTTTTTTAATCACCATGCCGGTTTCCGCCGCAAATTGAATATCATTGAAACTAATGCCTTCAACAGGCATTTCTTCAAGGCCGTTAATATAGACAGCCTCTTTTGTTTGTGCGGTAATATTGCTAAAACGAATGTTCTTAAACTGGGGTGTACGCTCGGAAACAGGCTCTGCTGCTGCTTTTGAGTATTGCATATCCAACACAATGGCCTGCATACGAATATTTTTCATCACGATATTATCTACCCTTATCTCTTCTACGGAAGCGCCACGGCCACGGGTGGTTTTAATGCGAATGCCCCGGTCGGTACCGTCAAATATGCAATTAGAGATAACGATTTTTTTCACACCGCCACTCATCTCACTACCTATCACCACACCGCCGTGGCCACTGAGCATCGTGCAATTAGTGATCGTGTAGTTCTCTGCACCCGAATTCCTCGTCCTGCCGGGAATATCCTTACCGGATTTAATCGTGATACAATCATCCCCCACACTGATATGGCAGTTGGAAATATGCACATATTTGCAAGACTCAGGATTGATGCCGTCGGTATTGGGCGATGGCGGATTGTTGATGGTTACACCGGCTACCGTTACATTCTCGCAGAACTCGGGGTTCACCGTCCAGAACGGGGAATTGCGTATCGTAATGCCTTCTACCAATACATTCTTGCAATACATGGGTTGTATAAAAGGTGGCCGTAGAAACCCCCGTTTCATTTGACCCGGTTCGTCTGGCAGGAGGATATTTTTATTCAGGCTGTCGAACATATACTGCCATTTGCTGCGAGGCTGATCAGCTTTATAGCCTTCTACAAAATGCCACCATTTTTTTCCATGCCCGTCGATGATGCCGCGACCGATAATGCTGATGTTTTCTGCTTTATAGGCATAGAATAACGGGGAGAAACTGGTGACATCAACACCCTCGTAGCGGCTCTCCACCATCGGTAGATAATGATCAAAATTATCGCTGAAATGCAGTTCGGCACCCGCATCGATGAAGATGGTGATATTGCTTTTGAGGTGAATGGGTCCGGTGAGGTATTTGCCAGCGGGAAAATAAACGGTTCCTCCACCGGCTTTTACTGCAGCTGCGATGGCATTGGCTATTGCCTTAGTTGCAATTTTGCTGCTGTCGTTTTTGGCGCCGTATTTCAGGACGTTATAGTATTGTTGAGCGTTTGCGTAACTGGTAGCCGCAACAATAATTGCAAATAACAGGAAGGATTTCGGGAATCTTTTTATCATGTAGCCAGGCGAATTTATTGGGCCCGTTCAGGGCTGGTTGTGAATGTTTGTTTTTGGTGGGCTGGGGGTTTCGTGTACATTTTATCGGGGAGGAGGGAGACGCCATGCATGGCGTCTCTACGCTGCCGTTATTCAAACAACCAATCGATTTCGCGTTTGTTTCCGGATTCATACAGGCCGGCGTCGTAGGCATGTAACTGCTGATCTTCGTCTATAAAACCCAATATTAAACACATGCCTTTTGCCAGCACTAATTTGTTTGTTCCTGGCTTGAAAGAATAGGTATGAATGTTTACAGCCGGCATGCCTTTTACCACGAGGCCATTTGCAATTTTTGTTTCAGCCTGGCCATAATCGTTGGCACTTGCATTGGTTTCCAACTCGGGCGCCCGAAGAAAACCGGCTTCTTTTGTATTAAAAAAACCTACCAATACCTTTACTGGTTTGGCATTGGTAAACTCAATTACTGTCCCCTGGTTTTTTTGCTTTGAGGCAGGTAATACTATACTCCGCAATCCTTCTAACTCTTTGGCAAAACTTAAAACCGAAACCAACGTATCAGCAAAAGGATAAATACCTTCAGCCATCTTTCTCCATCCAATGTCATTTCCAGCTAATGTTAGATCGGCATTTTGCAGAGGCTCCCGTTCTTTCTTTGCAACATTGGTCGTAGCGAGTTGAGACAATTTTATCGAGTCTATCTTTCTTTTGAAAGTGCTTAGCTCTTTTTCAAATACAGGCAACATTTCCACCCAGGTCTTATATGTGCCATCTACGCCACGCATGGGGATTTTCCTTTGTTGTGTCTGCATACTGTTAGCATAGAGATACGCATCTTTTGTAAAGTCGGTAAGTTTCTTGTAAAACATCAAACTCAACTCAAGATGTGGTACTGCTTTTTCTAAATCGGCCACATCGTTGGAGTACTTGTAACGCAGTATCGACAAGGCTGCAGCAGATTTTTCAGAAAAACAACCTGCAAGGGCAGAATAGCAATTCATATCATTTTTAAGCCGGTTAAACTCTGCTATATCCCTGGTCACAAATGGGGCAGCTTTTTCCATGGCTGCAACGGCTGCCGAACCATGTACAGGTACTTCTTTGGCAATTTGTACAGGTGTTTCACCAATATGTTTTTCACCTTTCCAATCCTTCTCCGCATATTCAATTAGTTTTTCTCCTTCGGGGCTTTCACTGTCGTATAAAAGTGTAAATAAACCAAACCTTGTGGGATTGATCAACTGCGTCATCAACATTCCCAACGTAAGGGTTTGACGGTTGCCATCTGTAATGCCGAAGCGCCTTAGCAGCTTGGGGGCAATTTCACCGCTTTCGTTATATGCTTTTAAAATATCATTTCCGTTTTGGATGGAACATCCATATTTTTTTGCAAGCAAATCCGCCCAATATTTGCTTTCACTGGCCGAATCCCGGTGGCAATTCCAGGCGTAGCGGCTCCAGGTTTTGTACCATATCCAATCCCTTTCTACCTGCAACAAACGGGGCGAAACATTATCGGCTGTATAAGGCCAATCCCAATAAGAAGCCTGTGGGTATAAATGCAGGCCATTGCCTTCCATGATATTGTGCATACCCAATACCGATTTACGGATAAAATCGGAGGACCCATAGCGGAACGGTTCGAGGTTCGCCAGTATATGTACGTTCTCAATTTGCACGGTGCCGATACGGCTAAGGGTCCGGTGCAGTTCGGCCCAGGCGCCCCGCGGCTCGTAGGTGGTCAACGCTTCGCCATTAAATTTGGCTTCGGTGTACAGGTTTTTATACAATGGCAAAGCGGCTTTCATTACCAGCGGCGCGTCTGTATCATGTGCCCTCAAAACAATTGGCGGTTCTTCCTTTTTACCCAAAGCTTTAAGCCCATCCTGCACACCTGGGATGATCGTTTTTGTAAACCATTCCACATCATCACTGCCCGCCCCTTCCATAGCTTCTCCCAGGCAGACCATCAGGCCTACGTTGGGGTATTTTTCTACAAATGCTGCGATAGATTTTCGGGTATAATCCGATATCAGCGGAACGATAGGTCGCTCCCGGTCCTGGGTTTTAATATTGTGTTTTTCAGCAAATGGTTTTGACACAATGATGTTATAAAACATCTGTATCACCCAAATGCCGCGCTTGTCTGCCTCTTTGGTGAGAAAGCCATATATCTCCTCATTCTTTTTAAATGTCGCATCATCCACTTCTACGGCGTATGGATATTCTTTAAGTTTTACAAGCGAAGCAAAGGGATGGCCATTCCATAGGTAAAGCGAATTCATCCTGTTTTCTACCATGGAATCGAGGTATTGTATCCACAACTTTTTATCGTACAACCACGGAAAAGTTTCCGGCGTATAAGGATACTCATAGACCGTACGGCCGGGCAGGTAATAGGGCTTTTGAACACCTATGCAGGCCCCGCGCAGCACCATTTCAGGCTTATCTGTAACGGATAATGTTTCAGGAATTTTCCCGGCTGCTTTAATCCTGTCAGCAAGTTCCAGGCAACCATACAAAACACCTGAATTGTCGGAACCTCCTATCACAATGGATCCCGGCTTTATAGTCCTGATGATAAAACCTTCTTTGCCGGGTTGTTGTTTTTGGTCATTAATTGACTTACCGAATGCCTTCTGTACCAGCTTTGATTGCAGTTGACCAATAATGATGGAGTTTTCCAGGAATGGCTTATCATCCTGTACACGAATGGAAATGCGATATCCTTTCTTAGTGAGTACGTCCGCCAGTTTTTCGGCACCAAACTGTAACCTCGCATGCGCATTCAATGGCAGTACCAGATTGATATTCTTACTTTTTGGAATCGGTACGGCCAGAGCCTGACCGATGTATATACTGCCGGTAAATAACAGCAGCAAAAACTTTAAGGCAATGCATATCCAGGCTTTCATTTGGCTCAATTTCACTTCGTTAAATATCGGCTTAAACATTTGAATAATGCTACAGCGAATTAAAGCAATGAAAGTAGTTTCGAAAACCCTGGTTTACAATGTCAGTTACTGTTAATGGGATGGATGATTTTGCTACATGGCCGGTCAGTCTGTTAAAAAGATGGTCATGGTTTTAGGACCATGTGCGCCAAGAACAAGAGATTGTTCAATATCCGCTGTTTTGGAAGGGCCGGCAATAAAAACACCAAAGCCATAATCGGCACCTGCAATGGTGTCGTATGCCTGGTGCATGGTGTTGAGAATATTTTTTCTCGATAAAACTGCAGCCAGGTTTTCGCAGATGAATGGCAGCACCCTGACCTGTACATCGTTTTCAGTGATCCAGATAGAGCCGTTTTCAGCCACACCGAATTGCGCCCTGATAAGCGCCAGGTCTACACTCTCTAATTCATGGGGATTGATTTGCTGGCAGTTTTGCTCTGTACTTATGGGCAGGGAATCTATCGTAGAAATGATCCTTGTGGCAGCAGGAAATTCGGCCGTGATGATCGCCGGGATCTCTGATTCGTCTTTGACGATGATCACCTTACCGCCAATACCCTGCAGCGTGTTGACATAACGATCAACATCTATCGCATCCGTATTTGTAAAAACGTCAAGCGCAGGCAATGGAAGCAGCGAAGGCTGATTTTGCTTTATAGCAGATAAGATGGAATCGCGGCTACTCATTTCAAGGTTGAGGGTTTAAGGTCAAGGGTTTAGGGTTTGGAGTTTGGAGTTTACATGTTTAGAGGTTCAGGGATCAGCGATTTACACCTTCATTCTCTGACTAAAGTTAATGAAGTAGACCTGAACCCTGGACCCTAAACATTAAACCCTAAACCTCTATTTAACGATTGATACCAGTTCCATTTCAAAGATCAATGGCACACCGGGAGGAATACCATCGCGGCCCTGGTCGCCATAAGCGAGGTTATATGGAATAAACACCCTCCATTTACTGCCAACCGGCATCATCTTTAATATATCCAACCAACCCTGGATAACACCGCCACGCAGATTTACTTCGTAAGGTTCTTTTCCGATAGAACTATCGAAAGGTTTGCCATCTGTAAAAGTTCCTGCATAATGCACTTTTACTGAATTGGAATCCACCGGTATCGGACCAGTGCCGGCTGTTATGATCTCGTACTGCATACCGCTGGGCAATGTGGTAACACCGGGACGCTTTTTATTCTCAGCTAAGAATTTTTCACCCGGCTCCCTCATGGCCTTCGCTTTTTTAGCAGCGATGGGAGCAAAATAACTATTCACAACATTGTTGGAAGTCTGCATGTCGAACAAAGGCTGGCGGCCTTTCATTACATCGTCAAAAGCCTTGGTAATCATGGCCGGGTTTATTTTGTCGACCCCTGATTGCTTAAGATTAAAACCGATATTGGTACCAATAGCATAACTGAAACTATCCAGTAAGTTTTTTAATGGAGAAGGTTTGGCAGATTTTACAGCAACCGGAACTTTCGCAGGCGTCTTTTTTGGAGGTTGAGCCATTGCAAAGCAAGGAATCATCACAGCACCTAAAATGATTGTTTTGAGCATCTCTTTTTTAATTGAATTTTTATAATGATTAAAATTTACTGTTTAAATAAGTATCATTGAATTTCCTGCCTCCGGCGTTATGCGTAAAGCGTCCTGCGTTAAGCACCTGGCTCTACTCCCCCGCCCTTAAATCATGTCCTGTCATGGTGATAAATACGTCTTCGAGATTAGCGGCTTTTGTTTCTTTCACCCGTTGAAAGCCAGTGGCAATCAGGTTGTCGATCAAATGATCGGGTGAATCGATGGCAATGATCTTGCCACTGTCTATGATGGCGACCCGATCACAAAGCACTTCAGCTTCATCCATATAGTGCGTAGTGATGATAACCGTAGTACCCTTACTGCGGATGCCCTGGATCAGGTCCCAAAGATTACGCCGCGCCTGAGGGTCGAGGCCCGTAGTTGGTTCATCCAGGAAAATAATCTTCGGCTTGTTGATAAGGGTTGTGGCTATTGAGAAACGCTGTTTTTGACCTCCGCTCAGTTCTTTCACCTTCGCCTTCGCTTTATCACGAAGGTTCACAATGTCCAGCAGGGCCAAAGGATCTACAGGCTCCTGGTACAGACCGGCAAACATCCGTATCAGCTCCACAAGGTTAAGCCCAGGGTAAAATCCGCTGGTTTGCAACTGAACACCGATGATTTTTTTGATATCGTTGGGGGCAGTGTCTAGATCTATTCCGTTTACTGTTACCTTGCCCGAAGTCTTTTCACGAAGTGTTTCGATGATTTCCAGCGTAGTACTTTTACCTGCGCCATTGGGCCCCAACAAACCAAATATCTCTCCTTCATACACATCAAAACTGATACCTTTTACGGCTTCAAACTCCCCATATTTCTTGGTAAGATTGCTAACAGATATAATGGTGTTTGCCATGGCTGGTAAATGATACAGTTAAAAGTGACGCAAATGTAAGGTTGATGTGAAACCATTGTATCAACAAAATCACAAACTCAATTCCATCTTAATATCGGCGGTTAGGAAGGGGGAATCTTCGACTTTTACATACGCGAAACCATATTTTTCATAGAGTTTTAAGGCCGTGGCCAACTGGCTGTTGGAAAATAAAACCAACTTCTTAGCCTGTACTTCACGGGCGGCATCCAGGCAGGCTTCAATTAATAATTTGCTGATGCCTTTACCTTGCATATCGGGCCGGACGGCCATTTTGGCCAACTCGTAAATACCGTCATGTTCACAAATAAGGGCTGCCGTTCCGACAATTTCCTCCTGGCTTTCTGCCAGGAAAATAACCCCGCCACCTGCAAGAATGGTTCCTTCGGGATCGTTCAACACTTTGAGGTCAGGTTCTTCGGTAAGGCCGTATTTATCCAGCCATTCCAGGTTGAGGATTTTGAACTGAGGCTGATAACGGGATTGGTAGGGTATAATCTGGATCAAAGCGGCAATTTTTGATGTTGGATTGCGAAGTAAACAATAATTCAAATGGAAGTAAGGCTGATGTTCATAATAGCTAATTATGGTTTAGGGTATTAAGCTTTTAAAATCTTTTATAGAACCGGCCGCTCACAAAGTTCATTTCAATTATTTTCGACACCAATCCCCTAAAATTAATGCCGTTTTTGTTTTAAAATTCCGAATAACGCTTATGAAATACTTCTCTCTTTTTGTGTCCTTCCTGCTTTTTGGGGTCAATATTATGGCTCAAAGCACCAATTCACTTGAAACCCAATTAAACAAGAAAAGGGTAAGGCTTCCCAATGGATGGCATCTTTCGCCGGCGGGACGATCGTTACAGTTAGGCGATTTCCCCTTGAACCTGGCCGTTTCTTCGTCAAAAAAATGGCTGGCGGCCACCAATAATGGCCAGAGTGTGCAAAGCCTTCAATTGATAGACGCCAAAACAGAAAAGGTTCTGGATAATATGGTGATCCCAAAGTCCTGGTATGGCCTAAAGTTTAGCAGCGATGAAAAATTCCTTTATGCCGGCGGTGGTAACGACAACCGGCTACTTAAGTATGCCATTGTTAATAACAAAATGGTATTAAAAGACAGCATCGTATTGGGCAAAAAATGGCCCGAGAAAATTTCTCCTGCTGGTATAGACATAGACGACCGGGCAAATCTTTTGTACGTGGTAACCAAGGAAAACAACTCGCTGTATGTCGTTGACCTTTTAACCAAAAAAATTATGCACCAACTGGCACTGGGCCACGAGGCTTATGCCTGCCTGTTGTCGCCGGATAAAAAGGAATTATACATTTCACTTTGGGGCGGTGATAAGGTATTGGTGTTTGATACTAAAAGCAGCTCCATCACTGGCCAAATTGCTGTTGGAGATAATCCAAATGAACTACTGTTGAATAAGAGTGGTACATTTTTATACGTTGCCAATGCCAACGACAATAGTGTTTCGGTAATTGATGTGAGGAAGAGAAATGTAATAGAAGTTTTGAATGCGGCACTATATGCTGATGCTCCGGCTGGCTCCACTTCAAACGGTCTTGCCTTGTCTGCCAATGAAAAAAATCTATATGTGGCAAATGCAGATAACAATTGCCTGGCGGTGTTTGATGTAGCCACACCGGGTAAAAGCCGTTCAAAAGGATTTATACCCGTAGGCTGGTACCCGACAAACATAAAGGTTATCGGCAAAAAAATATTTGTTTCCAACGGCAAGGGCTTTTCGTCATTTGCCAACCCTACAGGCCCTAACCCAATAAAACCAGAACAGATCGTTGAACGGCATATAGGAGATACTACGGTCAAGGTAAGGTCGGGATATATTGGCGGGTTGATGAAAGGCACCATGTCTGTGATTGATGAACCAACTGTTTCACAACTTGCGGTGTACTCGAAGTCGGTTTATGCGAACACTTCGTACACAAAAGAACGGGAACTAAAACCAGGGGGTGAAAAAGGGAACCCTATACCGATGAATGTTGGCGACGCATCACCCATAAAATATGTATTCTACATTATTAAAGAAAACCGCACTTACGACCAGGTGCTGGGAGATATACCCGAAGGAAATGGTGACACCAGTTTGGTGTTATTTGGAGAACGGATCACCCCTAATCAACACAAACTGGTGAAGGAATTTGTTTTGCTGGATAATTTTTACGCAGATGGCGAAGTAAGTGCCGACGGGCATAACTGGAGCACATCAGCCAACGCCACAGATTACCTGGAAAAAAATTGGGTAACCAGCTATGGTGGCAGGGGTGGCACATATCCCGGCGAAGGGAAAAAGGAGGTCGCCAACCCTAAGAAAGGCTTTATTTGGGATTACTGTAAACGGGCAGGAGTAACGTACCGCACCTACGGTGAATTTGCTGACGAAGGGAAAGCAAATATTCCTGTTTTGGAAGGACATTTTTGCCCTTATTACAGCAGTTATGGTTTGGGAATAAAAGACACTACGCGTTTTTACCAATGGCGCCGCGAATTTGATTCTCTTCTCGCTGTAAATGCCCTGCCACGTTTTAATTCCATGCGTTTCGGAAACGATCATACAGAAGGTTTACGATTCGGAAAATCAACGCCTTTTGCGCATGTGGCAGACAATGACCTGGCGGTGGGAATGTTTATTGAATACCTTTCAAAAAGTCCTGTTTGGAAAGAAAGCGCTGTGTTTATTGTTGAGGATGATGCACAGAATGGTCCGGATCACGTGGATGCTCACCGCACTACTGCCTATGTTGCGGGGCCATTTGTAAAGAGAGGTTTTGTGGATCACACGATGTATTCCACTTCGTCTATGTTGCGAACAATAGAGTTAATTCTCGGGCTGCCACCCATGAGTCAATATGATGCCGCTGCAACACCTATGTGGCGTTCCTTTACCGCCCTGCCCAATTTAAAACCATTCTCTTCTGTGGCAGCGAACATCAATCTGAACGAAAAAAACAAGTCCACCTCCCCTACTGCCAAACTTAGTGCAACCTTTGATTTTTCTAAAGAAGACAGGATACCTGATCTTGTATTTAGCGAAGTGATCTGGAAGGCGGTAAAGGGGGAAGACTCCAAAATGCCCGCGCCACGGCGCAGCGCATTTGTAAAAATTACAGATGAGGAAGAAGAAGAAGAAGAAGAAGAAGAAGAAGAAGAAGAAGCAAAGCAACCACCAAAACAGAAAAAGAGATAAGGGATGTTTCTTTAAGGTAAGCTGGGGCAACACCGAATATTTCTCTAGCGTTACCCGGGAATGGGGTTGCTATCCAAATTTGAAATGCAAACCCTTTTTTATAGCTTTACGTAATTAGAGTTCCGCAGATTGAATAGCCTGTAATTGACCAAAACAGTTTACAAGACCTGAATATGAAACGATTTTCTCTCTTTCTTTTGTTAGCATTGTCCGCAACTTTATTTAGTTGTGAGAAAAAAGATGCCACACCGGAAACACCTGCAGCCACGCCGGTTACAGACGCCATTAAGACCGGGGACTGGATGGTAAATATATACATGGAAAATGGCGCCAATATTACTCCCACCATTGGGCTGGTGTACATAAAATTTGCTGTAAACGGCACATTGACCGGCACAAAAAATGGCAGCATCACGTTCACCGGCACCTGGAAAGAAAGCAATTCAGGTGGCGTCAATACCTTTAAAATGGACCTTACTACCACCGACACCAAGGTTGCCAAAATCAGCGGCACCTGGAAAGTTACCAATATTGTACCGGGCTATATTGATATTGTTGACGGGAACACTGCAGCGACCAGTTCATCCATAAATCTGATGAAACACTGACACAAGTTTTTTGATTGCAGCAATTAAAAAAAAAGAGCCCCGACATACAGAACGGGGCTCTTTCTTTTCTATCCAAATCGATTGTCAATAGAAGTCATTAGTCATTTTTCGCTTCGGCAGACTCCCGATCATACTGGCAGCAGCCCGGAAGTTCATCATATGCCTTATCATCACCACGGAATTTTGGTGTGTCGTAGCCAACCGCAGCAATTTTCTTTTGAATAGCATCCACTGTAGTTTTTGATGGTTGATAGACTACGGTCATCATTTTAGTTTCTTTATTCCAGGTGGCTTTTGTAACACCCGCTTGTTTAGCCACGGCGCTTTCAATAATTTTTTTACACATCCCGCAATTGCCGCTTACTTTAAAAGTTTCAGTTTTTGGCTTTTGTGCAAAAGCCGCCATTACTGCAAAAAGGCTTAGGATAGTCAGTGATATTTTGATGATTGATTTCATGATGATTGATTTTTTAAATGAAAATTATTTTTTTGAAAATGCATTCAGCCAATTGTATTCCAGCCTCAGCAGGAACATGCTTTTATAATGCCGGCTTACGTCGCCTGCTATTTGAAACCTGTAACCGAAGTCCAGCCGGGCAATGCTGTTGAAAATAAATTGTACAGCAGGAGCGGCATCAATGGAGTAGCCCCTCGTATCCATAGGTACATAACCCAGCATTTCGAGGTAGAGGTTAAAATTGGTTTGGCCATAGCTGGTGTACTCTTTTGGTAACAACAGGTAACCGGCTGAAGCGGTAAAATTGAGTGCATGGCGGGCATCAGTAGCTGCAAATTTTTGACCTTTTAAATTGTCGAGCCGGTGCATGTAACTGGCAGAGCCTGAAACTGCCAGTTTATGCTGGAGCTTGGTAGCAACCACACCCAGTTGGTAACCCGAATGGTCCCCGTCTATATTCATCTGGTTGCTTTGGTAGTAGTCGGTGATATCGTGCAGGTACGGATTACCCTGGCCATCGTAATAAGTATGTGTTGTAGTAGCAGCTTCCAGAACCGGGTTATCGATCAACGACAATTTCCCGAAAGCAGCCATCCGAAAATGGGAATGAATATCATCCTTACTTAAAAAGCGATACTTGGCATATAGGCTTCCACCCTCCACTCTCATTTTGGATTGGAACATATTTGAAGCATAGGCGGCTGCATGCACCATCAGGTTTTTGCTGGCACCCCACATTAATTCCGGCTCCAGCCTGTAACTGGTTTTGGTGCTATGGCTCATCGGCATTGCATAATTGTTGAGCCTGAAACCAAAGGAACCGGTTGCCATATTACTGGCTGGTTCGGTAAATACATACAGTTCCTGCGCCTGTAAAAAAGAAATGCCTGCACAACAACATGCTACCATCATTATTCTTTTCATGTTGAAGATTTTAGATGGTTACATGGTACATTCTCTGGCCTGCCTTTACATTGGCATCGGCACAGCAACTGGCCGCTACCCCTGTTTTGTAACACTCTTTTTTTGTGGCTGCCTGCCATTTTTTGGCCTGGGTAGCTACTAAAAAGCTCTTGTCGACCAACTGGATTTTCTGCCAGCCGTTTAAAGTCTGCTCCTTTACATTTAAAAAGTGCAGGGCTTTACCGCCAACCACAGCATGCTGATCGTTGGCTATTTTCTGGTTGGCAAAATTTACTTCCACATTCATTTTGCCTACAGAGAAACCTGCTCCCTCCACCTTCTTGCGGATGACGTCAAAGTCGGGTGTGGTGCCGGGTTTTATAGAAATGGTAAACAAGTTGTTTTTGAGATCGGTTTTTATATCCTGGATAAAATCAACCTGCTTTAAAGCTTTGTTGACAGCGTTGCTGCACATACTACAGGTAAGGCCTGCCGCCTGCAATTCTATATTGCGAAATGATTGTGCAAATGAGAAGGAAGAAATGAGCATAAGGCCCATCAGTATTTTTATAGTTTTCATTTTTTGAAATTTTTGAGATGATTAACCCTATTACCGTCATTGCGAGGAGGGTTCTTGCCCGACGTGGCAATCCCCTGCTATTAGTCGGGATGTATAAAATTAAAACGATGTTAATGAATTGCTGGGGATTGCCATGGGCAATACGGGACGTCCGGGACCCGCAATAACGATCATTAATTAAAAATCAAATCTCAAATTCTGAAAACGCAATGAAGGGTATTTAAGTCTTGCTGACTTCGCTGCAGTGGCGGCGAATGGCTATTTCCGGTGATCACTTCGCCGGCGAAAAGAGGAGAAATAGTTTGAATGGGTTCCGGATGGGTAATGTCAATAACCGGCGCTTGTATCGTAACATCGGCATGTGTGGCCTGGTGGTTGTCATTTACCTTCAGCCATTGTGTGGTATCCTGGCAACAGCCGGATTTCTTGGTGCTCATGCCACATTTACCACAGCGATCGTCCAGGTTGTAGCCCAGGTCCACACTGCGGAGTTTACCCATGCAATAATGAAAGTTAATAGACACTCCACAGGTTACCAGCAGGTATAGCGTAGCAAATATGGAAATGGTCAACTTTTTCATTGAGGGCTCAAAGGTAAGCTGTAGGTTTTAAAAACCGAAACCCGCGGGTGTTAATAAATCACAGTCTAAAGAAATACCTGCTACATATTGGCGGCAACGGAAATAAAATATGTTTAGATGCCAACCGCTATCTTCGGCTTTTCACGGCAAGAGCACTCATTTTACCCACCTAAATTATTTTAGCACCATCAATTATGGAAGAAAAATATCCGCAACTCTCCGAAAGAATTCAATCCACTTTTATTGACACCATCTTAATTGTGCTATTCATTTTTGTCTTTTCCAATATCCTGGAGAAATTCGAGAATGTTCCCGACTGGGTGAGAATTGCAATGTTTGCGGGCCTGTTTATTGTTTATGAACCGCTTTGCATGACACTCGGTTGTACCCTTGGTAATTTTATTAAAGGCATTAGGGTAAGAAAATCCGGCAATACCGCAAAACGGATCAACCTGCTACAGGCCATCGTACGTTATCCGACAAAAATCATCCTGGGCTGGATCTCCTTTTTAACCATCAATGCCAATCCCAAAAGGCGGGCTATTCACGACCTGGTTTCGGGCAGCGTGATGATTAAATTATAAGTTCATTCAAAAAGCAACGCCCTTTTGCAAAAAACAAAAGGGCGTAGTTTAAACAATGGGTACTCCGGTTAATTACCCGATGGTCCTTTTATATCCAGGATAAATCCAGCCTTAACATTCACAGTAGTATTTGGCATCAACCGAACACTTCTGCAACTGGCATTGCTATTAACAAATGGATCATTGGGTGTAGTGGATTTAATATACACATCAGTATACTGGTCTGGCAATTTACCACAGCCCCAGTTGGCTGTATTTTCCCATGCAGTGTTTTGTGCACCGGTCCAGGTGACTGCAAATTTCAATTTATACTCCACACTGTAAGTAGTCACCAGGTTATTTGTAATCGCACAGCGGTACTTATATCCGTACCAGGATGTCGGTGGTGCGTTCAGTTTCAGCGAATCGGCCGTAGTACCGCTGTACACCGCACCATTGGTGATATTTACAAAGCCTGTCCCATTATCCACCTGCCATTGATAAGTATTTCCAATAGCTTGTGAACCACTGGAAAAAGACTTGCTTAATCCCGGGCAAATGCCACTGCTATCAGGCCTGTATACTGTGACTGACTTGTACAGGTAATTATTAAAATGGAACTGCTCGGCCTGGTCGCCATCGGGGTTTACATCCAGGTACAAATTATAACTACCGCTTAGAGTATCGGCATTCAACTCAAAATAAATCCGGGCAGTATCTCCCATAATGATGGGCTTTATTTTGGGCAATGACACCAGTTTTTCTACACCGTTATTGTCAATAAGTTTCAGTTTAAGTCTTACACTATCGAAGCCTGCATCGCTCACATTTTTAAAAGCTACTCCAAAATTGTATTTGCTGGATTGGGTAACGGTATCGTACACAGTGCTGTCAGCACCTGCGTAGTAGAGATTGGGTGCAAGGGCTCCTTCAGGTACAGGCAGGTAATTCAGTCTCCAGTAATCAAGTTGCCATGGTGTAGCGTTCAGTGAATCCTGTATATACAATTTCAGTTTTATGAAAGGATATGTAATGGCATTTATACCAGAAATATCAAAGTCCAACTGGGTCTTATTAAGCTGATACAGCATCGTTTCAGATCCATCCTTCTTTACACCAATTACAGAAAGCCGGATACTGTCGGGCGAATTAACAGGCTCCGTAGAATGACCACGCCAATGCACCTGCTGCCAGGCTTTTGCCGGGCCAAAAACAGGCGAGCTGATATACCCGGCCGTATCAATAGTCGGGCAGTCCACTGATTCTATCACGCGGTCGAAGAAGCCTTGTGAATATTTAAAATGAGGAACAAACCCCAGGCTATCATTTTTCCGGTAAACGAGCGTCCAAATGGCACCGCCACCATTTCTTGAAGCATTCACTGAATCAATTTGCTTAGCTCCCTGGTTATACAAGTAGTGATACAGCGACTGACCACTTCCGTACAAAGCTGTATCTGCTTTCCATACGCTGGAGAAGGATAAGGCAACATTATCTACAACCAATCTTGCTGCCACATAGGCTCCATTCGGCACCAGGTTCATAAAATCCATGGCTTTTTTCCGATCTGCGGCGCTCGTATATGGATATTCAAAATTGTATTGCCGGCTGATGGCGCAGGCAGGGCCACCACCATATAAATTGCCGGTATTCAGCCAGGGTTTAAACGTGGTAGAATCGAACACATTGAAAATAATGGAGGAACCAAGGCATGCACTTGCAATAATACTGGCGCCATTTACAGAGATGCTGAAATGGTTATCTTCTACACCACTTTCCGGGTACTTGGAATGGGTGATAAAGAGGTTATTAACCCGTTTCCCGTAGTTAAATTCCCCCGTCGAATCAAGGGTCATTCTTTGATACCCTGATTTTAAATGCTGGTACACATGTGATTGATTAAAACCTGTTGTGCCGGAAGGATTGTAGAGATAGGATGCGGTGCGCCAGTTTACAGGGGTTCCTGCAACAAGCACCGCCAAACGCCAGTAGTACACTTTGCCATCAGTGACTGCGATCGCAGGATCGAACTCCACCACCCCGCCCGTGCTTACTACGTCTTGCGTAGCGAGCAACGGCGAATTAAACAGTTCGGTGGTATCGGTTTGCATTCGATAGGTACGCGAAGGCTCCAGCGGATCGGCCGTGGAACCGTAGAGTTTAAAGCTATTTTTAGCAACTATGGAATAATTGTACGGATAGATCGGCCTTATTTCGTCGTCGGAAACTTCAAAAGGCCTGGTTGCGGTGTTATTGGCTTCACTTATTTCATCCCGCGTATTCTCAGGATCGATGGTGGCTATAATGTAATTGGTACCTTTTTCCTTATTGCCCACTACGGGTATACTGATTGTCACCGTATCATTATGCAGGATGCGTGGTAGTTTCACCAGTTTTATCAGCTTAATAGTTCCATTTGGAAATTGCCTTTGTACTCTTAGCCATACCGAATCGTTACTGGCGCGGCCAAGATTATGCGGAATTACTTTTAGCAAAAAACTGTCGTTTGCAGAAGAGATGAATGAAGGTGAAAAGGAAATATTTTGTAATTCAACAGAATAATCAGGTTTGATATAGGGGAATAATTTAAGTGAAGGGTCACCGTGTATGGTTGTTTCTTCAAGGGTTAAACGCGTATGAAAATCGCCATTGTAGAGCGCCCATGTTTGTTCGATGGCTTTCTGTTGTATTTCGCCCAATGACTTTCCAAAACTGGTTTTGCAGGCGGCATTATACCATTCTTTGGTAATATAGTCGAGTGTATTCAGCACGCCAAAATGGGTGCTTGCTATAAAAGCAATGGAACCCCTTGCCGGAGCCAGCACAAATTTCTCAGAAATAGTCAAGGTATTATTGCTGATCCTGTTTTCGTCGTAACTAAAGAAATTTCCCGCATTACAGCCGTTAACCAAAAACACGGGATATTTTCCATTGGTATTGGTATAATCTGAAGGATTATTAAGGTTAAAATCAAGGCTGGTGGCCGATGAGTGGCCAAAATAAGTAAGCAGTGAAACACCACTGTTAAAATACCCGGCTACTTCGGCGGTGCTTTGGGCTATGTTTGGGTTATTGGCTTTGATATAGGAGTGGACATCCGCTCCCATCAGTGTGTCGCGGATAATAGTTCGGTAACTTTCCATCAATGGTGAAATGAGTGAGCCTGTGGTGGCATCGCTGGCACCGATGAGGTGCAATACATGTTTGGTGTAGTCTTTACTAGCCTGTGTTTGTATATTATTCGCCTGCAGCTGTTCAAATTCTTTAACCTTGTCGAGATATATTTTAAGCTCATCATTGTTAATTACGGAAATACGGCCAATGGGTGTTACCGGGATCGGGCTATTAACATTAATAGCCCCCAGCATATTATCCGAACCGGGGTTACCCCAGCTGGGCACCTGGTTAAGCCTTTCTGCATTGGGCTGCGACTGTTTAGAATAAAAATCGAGATAGTTCACACCGCGGCCTACGAGTAATGCAAATTTTGGGGGTGTAGTAAAATGATCCCTGGAATACCGGAGGAAATTAAAAATGCTGATACTATGTTTCCGGATGCCAAAAGCAAACTGGTCAGCAATTTCATCTATGTCAAATATTTTGGCGCTGTAAGCTCCGCCCGGCGCCGACGCACGGTAAGCGCGGTAGGCTTCCACCTGGTTATTGCCACCGGAATTGAGTATTTTATTCGCGATAATTACAAAATTTGCATGGTTAGCCGGCAACGCAAAATCTACGAAATTACGCGTGGTGAAATTATTGATGGCCGTTACATTGGCAGGTGCATCGCTGATTAAAATGCAGTTTACCGTGGCAGCAGACGGATCCATTTTCACTTTTATCAAAGCGCCATCCTGAAAGCAGGTGTACCGTTTGTTATTGGTAATATCGTAGAGTATAGGATTTACACCACCCGCATTAAAATTAGAAATGACCAGGTAAGCCCCGGATGGATTTGCCGGAACCTTAAATGGGAAATTGCTGCTGCTGCCAAAATCATAAACCCTGGGATACAGCAAGCTGTATTTGGCTAACGAGACCCTGCCATATTCGCTGGGGTCGGATGTAATATTTTTTATAGTGGTAGCGTCGCCGCTGATCCTGGAAAGCGGGATATTACTTACTGAGACGGAAAAATTACTAAAATCAAAATTGAATTTCTGATCCAGCAGGGAATCGTTCATGTACACACTCACATTCCTGTTACCAATAAACCGACCTGTACCAACGGTTGTGTAAGTCATTGGTGGCCCGGCCATATAGGCTTTTAGCGAGCTGAGTGTAAAAGGGAAATTGCTAAACCTGCCAGATTGAAAACCCTCGCCTTTATCAAAGGCGGCAGAGCGCACATACTCATTTTGAATAAATGAAGCATAGCCCCCCCAAATTACAGCCCCACCCGAGGGGTCCCAGGCGTAGTTCAAATCATACATACAATAGGGCTCCGCAGTTCCGTGACCAACTGTATCGTTTATGGCTGCAACCACCCGTGAATTACTGCCCGGTACCACTGTAAGAAAATAAGCAGCGGTATCAGTAAAAATACTGACATCAGTTACACATTGAAAAGATGGGCTGAGGTACAAATCAGTATCCGGTTTCCCATCGTTCTTTGTGCCCCAGAATTCAATATAATCGGCTGCGCCCAGCACTCCGCCAGGTATCGAAGTATAGAGTGGCACTTCAACCCCGTTTCGCCATAGCTTAAAATGATTCGCGTTGTTTCCTGCTATGCCAAGCGACACCAGCTGGCTTTGGCTGATCCTGCACAGACCGTTTTTGGCAAGGGTAAACTTGTAATAGGTTTTTGAATAGTCGATCCATTCGTTGCGGTAAGCCTGCGACCCGGCGGTCATACATACACTTAAAAGCAGCAATGCGGCTAATAATTTTTTCATAATCAACAGTTGGTTTTGGGCAGACCAATTATAAATGGTAAGATCACAAATTTAAGCGCAAATAATGCCCGTTCGCTATAAATTTTTAAGCGTTGGGGCTGGTAGTAAATTTTTTCTATTCCCTGAAGACATAAAGAAAACTATCGCATCTGAGCCGGTTTGGATCAAAACTGGAGGCTTATAAAAAATGGTTGGCTGGTATAAAGGCAGTCACTGTTTGCATCCCCTATTTTTGCGGCAAATTATTGGAACATGAACCTGATCGATGAATTGCAATGGCGCGGCATGGTGCAAGACATAATGCCCGGAACTGAAGAACAACTCAAAAAAGAGATGACCACCGGTTATGTGGGCTTCGACCCAACTGCCGATAGCCTGCATATTGGCAGCCTGGTACCCATTTTATTACTGGTCCATTTGCAAAAAGCAGGGCACAAACCTATCGCCCTGGTCGGTGGTGCCACCGGTATGGTAGGCGACCCGAGTGGAAAAAGCGAAGAACGGAACTTGTTAAGCGAAGACGTACTGACCCATAATATAGCCGGTGTAAAAGCACAACTGGAAAAATTCCTGGATTTCGATCCTGCAAAGGCAAATGCCGCTGAGATGGCCAATAATTATGATTGGTTCAAGGATTTTTCTTTCCTGGATTTTATTCGCGATGTGGGCAAACACATCACCGTGAACTATATGATGAGTAAAGACAGCGTGAAGAAAAGGCTGAACAGTGATGTAGGGATGAGCTTTACGGAATTTACCTATCAACTGGTGCAGGGGTACGATTTTTACTGGTTGTACAAAAACAAAAACACCAAACTTCAGATGGGCGGCAGCGACCAGTGGGGTAATATTGTTACAGGTACTGAACTGGTGCGCCGAAAGGCTGGTGGTGAGGCTTTTGCATTTACCTGCCCGCTGATCACCAAGGCAGATGGTGGCAAATTTGGCAAAACAGAAAAGGGCAATATCTGGCTGGATGCAGCTAAAACTTCGCCATACCAGTTTTATCAATTCTGGCTCAATGCAAGCGACGAGGATGCTTTGAAGTGGATCAAAATTTTTACACTATTGGAAAAAACGATCGTGGATGATCTGATCTCCGTTCATGCAGAAAACCCTGCGGCCAGGCTACTCCAGAAAACCCTGGCTAAAGAAGTAACCTTGTTTGTTCATGGTGAAGAGGAGTACCATAAAGCCATTGAAACCACCGAAAAACTATTCGCCAATACGAATGCCCCGGCAGAAACACTGACTGTGGAAGACCTTGAAAACATAGAAGGCATCGTAAAATGCGATATAACAATGGACCGCCTGCAACAGGGGCTCGACGTGATTTCGCTGGTGAGTGAAACCAATATTTTCCCAAGCCGCGGCGAAGCAAAAAAGATGATTCAGAATGGCGGGCTTAGTATTAACCGCGTAAAAGTGGTGGACATGAACGCTTCCATTAGCGCGGAGCAGCTGCTGCACGGTAAATATTTGCTGGTGCAAAAAGGTAAAAAGAATTATTACCTGGTAACTGCACAGTGACCGTTTCTTCGGGTTTTCTATTTGTGTGGTGTCGCATCTTTCACACACCGGAATCCCAGGTTATTACTGGCACTACTAGTTTCTCCCTTACCCCTGCTGCCGGCTTTATAGCGGATGCAATATTGGTCGCTACATAAAAAAGAACCGCCCCGCTGCACATGTTTTACAGCCCCGGGTTCCTCGGGGTCATAACTGTCTTTCGGACCTTTGGGATTATTGGCCGGGCTTTGTTTGTAATAATCAGGGCGGTAGAGATCGCTGCACCATTCCCAAACATTGCCATCCATATCGTAAAGACCAAAGGCATTGGGCGCGTATGTTTTTACAGGCGCTACATACGCAAATCCATCTTCATTGCTATTGGCATCCGGGAAACTGCCCTGGAAAATATTGGCCACCCACTTACCTGCCGGCTTTAGTTGGTTGCCCCAGTAATAAGGGGTATTTGTTTTACCGGCTTTTGCAGCAAACTCCCATTCCGCTTCTGTCGGCAAACGCTTTCCGGCCCACCTGGCATAGGCAGCAGCGTCTTCGTAACATACCTGCACCACCGGCTCATTTTCTTTACCTGCGATGGAACTCTCAGGCCCCAACGGATGGCGCCAACTGGCACCTGCCACATATTGCCACCATTGCAACGGATCGTGCAGCGGCACTTTTTGAGCCGGAGGCGTAAATACCGCTGAACCCGGAACCAGTTTATCTTCGGGCACACCTGGATAATCGGCTGGATTTAATTTCCGCTCTGCTACGCTAATATAACCGGTGGCTTTTACAAATTTTTCAAATTGGGTATTGGTCACTTCGCTTTCGTCCATCCAAAAACCCCTGACGGCAACGGCATGCACGGGCTTACTGTCATCAAAATCATTGGAACCCATTTTGAAAGTTCCTCCTGCGATCCATCGCATTCCTTTGTTCCCCGTCTTAGCTGCTGTTGTTTTATTTTTTGTTTGAGCCGAAGAAGCAGGCCGCGAAGGAGGTTTGCAGGATATATGTGAACCAGCCGGTGGCTGCCCGTAGGCGGAGGAATGGAGAAATGAAGTCCTTCTGCACCAGATGGCCAGGAGCAAAACAACCAGGTACACCGAAAATAATTTGAGAAACCGCATTAACTGCATAAATTTTTTATTGTTCAACAACAAGATTGGCGAAGTCGCCCCCTGCGCCATCACCGGTAAATAGCCCGATTTTCCCGGTGCCAAAAGTACTCAATTGCTTTACAATCAATTCAGGATCGGCGCGGTCATTAATGTACACCTTTACAAAACCTGCCATTATCACGACTTTTACATGAAACCATCCATTGGGATCAGGTGGATTAGCAACTACTTTTTCGTATTTGCTGTTGGTGGCAGGGTTATCTCTTAGCTTTTTCCAGGTAAACAACGGGTGAGAAATATACTGAACCGCATGTATCTTTCTGACAGAATCTGTCGAAAAAAAGTTAAAGGGCCGAAAATATATCGCATCGAATGTGGAGTCATTTTGCCCGTGAAAGGCAACCCCAACAAAACTCTTTTGGAACAGTTCTTTCCCCCTTACATCAAACTCGATGGTCCCGGCCTTAAAGCTTGCATTTTTTATCCAGGCCAGTCCCTCACTGCTATCCATCGACAACTGCACGCCCTGGTAGCGCCCATCTTTAATGGGTTTCATGGTACGATGTACCACTACCAGTTGGCCCTCTGTGCTCATTTTGAACAGGTCGAAATGTTGCTTTTGCTGACCATAAGATAGGCTGGCTATTGTCAACATTAGAAGGAGCGAACTCAATTTTTTGATGGTTTGCATTGACTTGAAGTTAAAAGGATAACGCGGTTTGCAAGGCAGCCGCGGTATCCTAAGATCTATCATTGGTATGATCCGGCGACCTGCTTGTTCCGCATAATCGAAAATGAATATTTTTTACCAATTTTAGGCGCCGCCTGCAAAATAGTTTCTGCTATTTTTTGAAGGGTGACATTGCCCTCCCAAAAATACTTTCTTTCTTCACCAGTTGGTTGTGCATCTGCCAGTTCAAAATGTTGTTTTCTTTTTTTTGCCTGTGCTTTCAGCTCGGTTTGCAGGGCGGTGAAATCGGTTTCGCTGGCACCATGTAGTTGTATGGTGGATGTGTAGATAGCCATTGTCTGATATTTAATGATTAATGAATAATGAGTAAAGAGTAATGAATGCGGAAAATTGATAGCCTAGTTGGCAATTGCAGTTATTCTCCTGTTACTGATAATTGAAGCATGTGCCGCTTGTTTGATCTTGTCGTAATCCACTACCCCGTTTTGCCGGGCCCATGCAAAATATTCAGCAGATAGTGCGTCTACAACGAGTGGATTCCGGGAAGCTACATTTTGTGTTTCACCGCGGTCGGCTTCTATATCGTACAGTTCCCATTGGTAAGAAGGAAAAATAGAAACCAGTTTCCACTTGCCCTTTCTTACGGCCCGGTTGCCGGCCCTTTCCCAAAACAGTGGTTGTTCGCGTTGCAACGCTTTGCCCTCAAACAGTACACTGGCAAGGCTTTTGCCCGGCAGCGCATTAGTTTGTACTCCATTAAAATTTAAGGGGTAAGCGATGCCTGCCAAATCGTAAAAGGTAGGTGCCAGGTCTATCAGGTGGGCCGTTCCTGTTGCAATGGTTCCGGCTTTTATTTTCTTAGGATACCAGGCTATAAACGGAGAGCTGATTCCTCCTTCATACGCATTTGCCTTAAACGAACGGAAGGGTGTGTTGGATGCATAAGACCAGTTCTTCCCCTGCGATTCAAATGAGCCTGCTGTTCCAACCGGACCGGTGTTTCTTCCGGCTTTCTTGCCAAAGTGCGCCACATCTTCTGCAGGTGCGCCATTATCGGATATAAAAACGATAAGGGTGTTTTCATCTTTTTTAAGTTCTTTTAGTTTTGCCAGTAAAGTGCCGATGCCCTGGTCTACCCTATCGAGCATGGCAGCATACACTTCCATTTTCGATTTCCACAATTGCTTCTCATCCCAGGTAAGACTGTTCCATTCCGGAACGGTGGTATCCCTTGCAGCGATGGTTTCGCCGGCTTTAAACAATCCCAGTTTCTTTTGTGCTGCCAGCCTTTCATTATGCAGCGAATCCCAGCCAATATCGTAACGACCTTTGTACTTGGCGATGTCTTCGGGCAATGCCTGCAATGGCCAGTGTGGCGCGGTATAAGCCAGGTATAGAAAAAATGGCTTATCCGTTTTGCTTTGCTCATCTATGAATTTTACGGCATGGCTGGAAATTTCGTTGGTAAAATAATAGTTGGAAGCTGGTGGCGTGTAGCGCTGGTTATTTTCGATAAGCACTACGGGATATTGCCTACCACCAAGTGGCATCGGTTCTTTATCAAAATAATTGGCACCACCACCTATAACCCCAAAGAATTTATCAAAACCGCGTTGGTTGGGCCATGATGAACTATCGTTACCCACATGCCATTTTCCGGCTAGTAAAGTGCTGTAGCCTGCTTGTTTTAACACCTCTCCAAATGTGAGTGATTCTTTATTGAGGTAGCCCTGGTAAGCTGGTAAGCCGAGGTTCACATCAAAGTACCCCACTCCTGCTTTGTGCGGATATTGGCCTGTGATAAGTGAAGCCCGGGTGGGCGCACATATTGAATTATTATAAAATTCTTTTAACCGCAAACCTCCATACGCTAACTTGTCAATATTGGGTGTTTGTACTTCAGAACCGTATGCTCCCAGGTCGCTGAATCCCATATCGTCCACCATTACCAGGATAATATTGAGTTTGGCCTGTTGCTGCGCAAATGCGGCACTGACGACAAGCGATACCGCGGTTGCGAATATTGTTCTTTTGATGATTTGTTTCATTGCACTCAGTTATGTTGATAATTAAATATTTTATTCACCACGCCTACCGCCGCTACGACCCTGCTGACCGTTGTTGTTAGCGGAGGCAGCCTGTGCTGCTCCCTGGTTTGCCGGGCGCAGTTTATCGTAGGACTCAACTCCGTTTGCCTTAGCCCATATTTCATAATCTGCCACCAGGTCCTGCACCACATCAGCGTTTTGTTTAGACAGGTCAGTTGTTTCACCACGATCGGTTTCGATATCGTACAATTCCCAATCTTTGGCAGGATAGGTGGACACGATTTTCCATTTACCCTTTCGCACCGCTCGGTTACCACCACGTTCCCAGAATATGGGCCGCTGGCTATTGAGTTCTGTTCCGGTATACAACAGGTTGGTGAGACTGACACCCGCAAGTGGATTCGTTTTTACACCATTAAAATTTTCAGGATATGTTGCCCCGGCCACATCGTAGAAAGTAGGTGCCAGGTCTATTAAATGTGCCGTGCCTTTGGTTATCACACCCGCCTTGATTTTTTTAGGATACCAGGCAATAAAAGGTGAACTGATACCACCTTCATGTGCATTGCCTTTATGTTTGCTAAAGGGCGTGTTGGATACCTGAGCCCAGCCTTGTTCCACATAATCATAAGACCCGGCTGTTCCGATCGGGCCTGAGTTTCTTGGCCTTCTTCTGCCGATGGAAGAAAAGCCGCCCTGGGCACCATTGTCGGAGATCAACACAATGAGGGTGTTATCTGCCTGGCCGGTTTTTTTCAACTCAGCCAGCAACAAACCAATATTTTGGTCCACCCGGTCTATCATGGCTGCGTACACTTCCATCTTACGCTGCCACAATTGTTTTTCGTCATAGGTATAGCTTTCCCACTCCGGCACTTCTGCATCCCTTGCGGCGATGGCTTGCTGCGGATTTGCAATGCCTAATGCCACCTGTTTGGCCAGCCGCTGGCTCCTCAATGAATCCCAGCCTTTTTCATATTTGCCTTTGTATTTGGCAATATCTTCCGGCAGCGCCTGCAGTGGCCAATGTGGTGCGTTAAATGCCAGGTACAGGAAAAATGGTTTGTTGCTTTTGCTTTGCTCATCTATGTAAGAAATCGCATGGCTGGCAATTTCGTTGGTGAGATATTTACCGGGTGCCAGGTTAAAGCGCCGGTTATTTTCCACCAACTCAACGGGTGGTACTTTTTCGGTATATGGTGCTATATCAAAGTAGTTGCTGGCGCCTCCAATAAATCCGTAGAATTGATCGAACCCACGTTGGTTGGGCCAGTAGAGACTATCATTTCCTACATGCCATTTACCGGTAGCAAAAGTGTTATAGCCCGACTGTTTCAGCACTTCGGCAAATGTCAACGACTCTTTATTGAGCCATCCCTGGTAAGCTGGTAATCCAAGGTTTACATTAAAATAACCAACACCGGCCTTATGCGGGTATTGCCCGGTTATTAACGATGCCCTTGTTGGCGCACAGATGGAATTGTTATAAAATTCCATGAACCGGGTTCCCTCAAAAGCCAGCTTATCGATGTTAGGCGTTTGAATCTCCGATCCATAGGCGCCTAAATCGCTAAAGCCAAGGTCATCCACCATTACCAGGATGATGTTGGGTTTGCCGGAGGCCGTATTTTTTTGCGCAGCAACCGGCTGTTGTACAAAAGCTGTTACACCCAGCAAAACAGCTGCTATTGTCAGTGAGGGTTTCCCCTTGTACATGGTCATTTTTAAATAGTGTTTGATGTTTTGAGATGGAGTTTACCAGCCGGGGTTCTGTGTCAGTTTTGGATTAAGGTCAATTTCCCTTTGAGGGATAGGATAGAGGTAATGCTTCTGCTGTGCATTTGTTTTACCCACCGCATGCAGGTTTTGGATCAGGGTGCCCGTTCTTACAAGGTCGAACCAGCGCTGGTGCTCATATACAAACTCCAGCCTTCTTTCCTGGTAAATGGAATCGCGGAACTGGCTTTGGCTAAGGCTGTTGAGCGTGGGTATACCAGCCCTTGTTCTTACCCTGTTAAAGGCGGCAAAAGCATCTGTTGTAGGACCGCTTGCTTCATTTACGGCCTCAGCGTATTCCAGCAACACATCAGCAAAACGGATAATGGGAAAATTGACACCGGATT
Organism: Bacteroidota bacterium; assembly: GCA_040386335.1. GTDB lineage: Bacteria > Bacteroidota > Bacteroidia > Chitinophagales > Chitinophagaceae > JAZKFT01. Next base: position 181,031 of record JAZKFT010000012.1, on the reverse strand, counting down.
CCCCGGTGCTGGGGTTTACCGACGGATCATAATATTTTTTATAGTGTGGCGTAAAGGTGTAAGCAGTGCCGGTTGTGGGGCTTACCAATGAGGTAAAGAAAGTGGCAGCCTTACGGGTATCCCCAGCCCTGTATTGGTTATAGATCAATGTGGTGGGAATATCAGCATCGCCCCCATCAATACCTGGTATGCCGGTGGGCGTGCCGCGGCTGCCCAGCGAGTTACCATGACCATTGGAATTGCTCTTAAACTGTGCCGAAAAAATATGTTCCTTACCATTATTATTGGCTTTGTTAAATACATCCGCATAGTTGCTAAAGAGGTCGTAGCCATAAGGACCGTTGATCACTTCCAATGCTTTGGAAGCCGCATTGTTCCAGTCCTTTTTTGTTAGGTAAACCCTTGCCAGTAATGCTTTTGCAGCACCCCCGGTAACCCGGCCCACATCTGTACTACTGTAAGTGGCGGGCAGACCTTCGGCATCCTTCAGGTCTGTAATGATTTGCTGGTATACTTCTTCTGCACTATTCCTGGATACCTGCACAGCCTCATTGCCCAACGACGTGGGTTCATGCAATATCAATGGAACACCGCCATACAAACGAACGAGATTAAAGTAATACAGGGCCCTGATAAATTTTGTCTCATTGATCAATCTTGTTTTTAGGGCTTCTTCCATAGCGATAGCTGGTATTTTATCAATGGCGATATTGGTCCGGGCAATACCGGCATATAATTGCCGCCATATTTCGCTTACCCTATCGTTGGTAGTGGAATGCGAAAGCACGGCAAAAGCCCTTACATCGGCATTTCGTGCCCGCGGTCCCGGGTTGGCTTCATCCGAAGCAATATCTATCCCTATCTGGAACAGGCTGTTATATAATGTTTGACCGCTGCCATTAAGCGTATAATACACACCGTTCACCGCGGCAATGGCATCCGCCTGGGTTTTATAAAACTGCTGGGTGGTTAAAAAGGCCTCGGGGTCTTCTACCAGTTTTACGCAGGAGCTGGCAAAGGTTAACAGGCTTATGGTAAGAAAGGTATATGCTGCTTTTTTCATGATGTGTCAATTAAAAAATTAAAAGGATACGTTGAGGCCAAACAGGAATGACTTGGCGTTGGGATAAGCACCATAATCGATGCCCTGTGTGATAGTAGCCTGCTCGTTGCGGCTCACATCCGGATCGTACCCGCTGTATGGGGTGATGGTGAAAAGATTATTGGCAGCCAGGTAAAGTCTAAGCTGTTTGATACGTGCAATTTTTGTTATGAATTTTGGCAACGTGTAGCCAATGGTAACATTCTTCGCCCGGAGGTATGAAGCGTCTTCCACATAACGGCTGGTTGTAACCGGCGCTGGATCTTCTTTAGCTCTCTGAACACTGTTTGACGGGTTGTTTAATATCCATCTTTCCAAAGCAGATGTAGATGCATTTTGCTGGCCGCTGAACAGTTCCAGTTGTTGGCGGTTCTGGTTAAATATCTGGTTACCATAAGTGCCGTAGAGTTGTATGGATGCATCAAAATTTTGCCAGGTAAAATTATTAATAAAGCCAGCAATGAACTTAGGCTGGGCCTGGCCAATAATAGTCCGGTCACCGGCCTGGGAGATGACACCGTCGCCATTGATGTCTACATACCTGCGATCGCCGGGTTTGGTGCTGGCAGCGTCAATCACGGGTATTTTAATAACGTCGTCACCTGTTTGAATCAGGCCCAGGGTTTTGTAGCCGTAAAACGATCCCAGTGCCTGTCCCACCTGCACGATAGCAGGATCGGAAATAAGATAGCTGACACCATCACCCAGGCTGAGTATCTTATTACGGTTAAAGGCTATATTGAAACTGGTATTCCACGAGAGATTTTTGCCACCGATATTTCGTGTTGTAAGCGATATTTCCAGGCCCTTGTTTTCAACGGTGCCATAGTTTTGAAGTGCCGTAGAAAATCCCGTAGTGTAGGGAATCGGAACGGTTAACAATAAGTCACTGGTCTTTTTATAATAGCCATCCACCACAACACTTACGAGGTTTCCAAACAGGCCAATATCAAGGCCGGCGTCGTATTGCGTCGTTTTTTCCCAGCCTAAATTAGGATTCGCTATGCGGTTGGGATAAAAGCCAGTGGCCAACTGATTACCAATGATATAAGCGCTATTCGAAAGCGTAGCCAGCGACTGGTACTGGCCTATTTCCTGGTTACCGGTAATACCGCCGCTAAGTCGAAGTTTCAGGTTGCTTACATTTTTATCCAGGAAAGGAATGTTTGCAAAAAACTTTTCCCGGCTGATATTCCAGGCAAAAGCCGCAGACGGGAAATAGCCCCATTTATTATTGTCGCCAAAACGGGATGATCCATCTGCCCTGCCTGTGAGGGTGATGTAATACTTTTGGGCATAGGAATAATTAAACCTGGCGAGGAAGGAATTGAGCCCCCAATCTGAAGCAGAAGAGGATGGACTTACCAGCTGCGATCCGCTGGACAAGTTATTAAAAGTCAACAGGTCGGAAACAAAGCCGCGGGCACTGGCTGTTACGTTTTCGCTTTTATAAGCCTGTTGCGTATAACCTACCACTGTATTGATTGAGTGCTCGCCAAAACGCTTTGCATAGCTCAGTGTATTTTCATTCAGCCAGGTATTTACATTCTTGGTACCCACAGCAGCAGAGCCACTGATCGCATAGCCTTCGTATAAAGTTGACGGGATATAGCGGTTCTGTTTGTTATTGATAATATCTGCTCCAAAAGATATTTTAGCCACGAGGTCCTTCAGCAAGGTATATTCTCCATAAATATTCCCCAGGAGACGGTGCGTATTGGTATTGTTGATTTCCTGTTCCAAACTCGCAATGGGATTTCCCAGTGCCACTTCAAAAGGGCTTTGCAAAGTGTACTTACCGGCGCTATCTCTTATTGAAACAGTTGGGGGTAATAACAGCAAAGTACTGACAATCCCAGAGTTGGCTTCTTTCGCCTTTGTTTTGGAAACTGTAAAACTAGTACCAAACTTAAAGCTGGCTGAAATATTCCTGTCGAGGTTTACACGTGCTGAATACCTTTCGAACGAAGAGTTATGCAAAATACCATCCTGTTTAAAATAGTTGAGTGCTATGGCATACCTGGTTTTCTCATCACCGCCGGAAAAAGTGAGCTGGTGATTCTGGATCGGTGCTTTAGAAAACGCGGCTGCCTGCCAGTCGGTGCCACCGGTAAGCGCATCCAGCTGCGCCTGGCTGTAAAAAGCGGGCTTGCCTGCATTGATCAATGCATCGTTTTTTAATAAAGCCCAGTCCCTGGAACTGGTTAATACCGGGATGGTTTTGATGATTTCCTGTTGCCCGTAATAGGCTTCGTAGCTTACAATATTCTGTCCTGTCTTTCCTTTTTTCGTTGTGATGAGTACCACGCCATTGGCGCCTCTAGATCCATATATGGCGGTAGAAGAAGCATCTTTTAAAATATCGATGGACTCGATATCACTGGGGTTAAGATTAGCCAGGGCGTTGATGCTGGGGCCGCTGGTGACGCCTGCATTGGCATCGTTGTTATCATTATAAACCGGGAAGCCATCGATGACATAGAGCGGTTCATTGCCCCCGGTAATTGAGTTGCCACCACGGATACGGATGCTTACTGCACTGCCGGGTTGCCCTGATGTTTGTATAACCTGCACACCGGCAACAGCGCCCTGCAAAATGCGGTCGAAAGAGCTGACAGGATTTTGCTTTATAAGACCCGATGATACTGACGAAACCGAACCGGTAAGATCCCGTTTTTTTTGCTTACCATAGCCCACTACCACCTCATCCAGTTCCTTAACTGCTTCTTTTAACGGGATAACAATATCTGTTTGCGAAGCCGTTATTTCCAAAGTTTCATAGCCCACAAAACTGATTACTAAAATGTAGGGAAATTTTTGACCGGTTTTAAAACTGAATACGCCATCGCCGCTGGTAACTACCTGGTGGGTGGTTCCCTTTATGGCAACAACTGCTCCCGATAAAGGCAATTTCGTGCTGCCCTCAATTACCTGGCCTTTTAATAGAGAATTGATTATGGGTTCAGTTTTTTGTTGTGCGAAAGAGGCTGCCTGCAGTAGCGTTACCAATACTGCGGCCAGCAAAACCTTTGTTTTCATTGAAGTTTGTTTTGGTTTATTTGCATGAGGCTACAGCGAACGGGCGAAAGCCCATCCGGTTGTACCCAACTGGTTTTAAACCAGCTGGTTTCAACGATGCCAGCAATTGGTAAAATGAAAATTTATGTGAAGTAAGCCTCCGCAACAGCCAGTAGGATTTGAACCCAGGCCAACCACCGGCCGCATACAAACCCAAACCGGACTGTTGCGCAGACAGCTAATTAATTTTATAAGCCAGCCCGGCAGCTACATTAAGCATGACGTTTTTACAACGAAGGCAACGGGCTGAATAGATACAAGAAGATTTACGCTGTCAGCAACAACAGCAACAGGAATAATTGGAGGAAAATTGCATGTACATTAATGCCACCAGTTCCCCTGGGAACAGATTTTCAACAGACGGTTTCATGTCGGTTTCTTTAATTTAATTGTGATCAGGAACACTGTTGGTGGTTAACAGTTATCGCTGTAATAAGTAGCATCGTTAAATGTCTACTAATTTGGTAGACAAATGTAGGTGCATTTTACAAACTACCAAAAAAAATAAAAATAAAAATAAGTTGTACACATTAATATTTTCCGACATTGAACAGGCAGGATGCCAGTCATCTACCTGTGCTCTGGTGGCGGGGTACATTAAAATTTGAGCATCACGCAGGCTCAAGCTGGGGAATATTTTCTACATATACATCAAGGTTTGCTTGTCTCCCGGGAAATGGCCTGAAATAGGGATGGCAAGACCCGCATCACAATTCATTAACAGAAAAAGGCGTTTTCTGGCACGTGATTTGGGCAAATAGGGCTGAACCAAAAAAACAAATGATCATGGAAAATACCATTATGGAACGTCCGACACAAATGTCAACTTTAAGCCAGATTATCGAAAAGCTGCGTATAAAGAGGCAGGACAATGAATTCAAAATGAAAGACGGTGCCTTTGAAGGTACTAATGGAAAGTGCTATCAGCCAGATGAGCTTTCCATTATTAAAACCTTTCGTTTTGAAAGCGAATCCGATCCATCCGATTCCACCGTGCTGTATATCATCGAAGCCAAAGACGGTTTGATCGGGTACACCATTGACGCGTATGGTGTGTATAGCAATCATGATGATGATGGCTATGATAACTTCATTCGCAAAATACCGGTACAGGACAGGGATGAACAGCAGATTTTTGAAAGTGAAAAAGTTACGGCTTAACAGACACTTGATGTTGTGGTAAGGCAAATCCCCTTTTAAAAAATAAACCCGGACATGAATTTTGTCCGGGTTTATTTTTTACTGCCATTGATTTTTATTTTTTAGCAGCAATTTCTTTCATTAGTTCTTCCGTCGCTCTTTTTAGTTGTTCATCTGTTCCTTTGGCGATCCAGTCAGGCTGGTTTTCAACGATAATATCGGGAACCGCCGGGCCGAGTTCTTCGTTTTTATCAGTGGCTTTTACAAACCAGCCACGCAAGGGGAGCCGGACTGTAGATCCATCCAATAATACTTTCCCCCCCGTAGAAATAACAGACCCATTGGTGGGCACCCCTACCAGTTTGCCAATACCCAGGTGCTTGTATGCATGAGAAAAGATCTCTGCATTGCTGTAACTTCCTTCGTTACATAGCGCAATCGAAGGTTTTGTCCATGCGGCATACACCAAACGCTCTCCTATCGGGTAATAATCCCTGAATTTTTTCTTGTCTTTTTCCAGGTCTTCGCTGGCGCCACGTGGAATGGTGTAGGCATGTTGCTTGTAATTCAGAATCGCCATCAGGTAATCCGCGGTAGAACCCCCGCCATTATAACGCACATCAATCACAAGGCCATCTTTACCAAAACCTGCTGCAGCAAATTCCCTTTCCACCACTTCAAAACTGGCAAAATCCATGCTCTTAATATGGATATAGCCCAATCTGCCATTGGAATACTTATCCACCAGTTTTTTGCGTCCTTCCACCCATTCATCGTAAATTCTGTTTGCGATGGTAGCAGCCGGTCGAACCACTACTTCTCTTTGCTTTCCATCAGCAGCTTTTACATTCAGCAGTGTTTTTTCCCCTGCCAGGCCATTTAGCTGTTCGTAAAAATTCTCATTTTCATTTACAGGCACACCATTTACAGCTGTAATAATATCACCCTCGTTCAGCTTGCTGCCTGCTTTATCTATGGGTGAACCAGGAATTATATGTGCCACCTTCATGCCGCCCGGTACTGGAACCAATTCTCCTCCGAATAAGGCGGTGGCGTCTTTTTGTGTCTCGGTTCTTTCGGGTGCGGTAAGACCCATATGACTGCTGTTTAGTTCGCCCAACAGCAAGTTAAACATGTAGCTAAAATCGTTGCTGGTACTGGCACTCACGGTACGCTCCTTGTACTTGTCGTGAAGCTTTTTCCAGTCGTTGCCGTGAAATTGCGGGTCATAGTATCCGTCTCTGATGGTGCGCCATGCTTCTTCGTATACTTGTGTACGTTCTGCGGTGTAGTCCACTTTCATTTTGGCTACATAGGGCAAGGGCTCGGGTAAACTGGTTTTTAAATCAATTCTCCCCAATGCACCTGTTTTAGTATAGTACAAATATTTACCATCTTTATCCATGGTCACATTGCCTGGATTGGTGCCACCTTTTGTAATTTCTTTCAGGTCCTTTCCATCCCATTTAATGCTGTACAGGTCACGGCCTTTAGCATTGCTGCTAACGGTGGTATAGTAAAATGTTTCGCCATCCTTCGAAATCACCAGGTCACTTTCATCTCCCGGGAAACTGGTGACCTGAACGGTTCTTTCATAAATTTTGTCAAAGTCAATTTTTATTGGCTTGGGTGCCTTTTTTTCAGCACCGGGTTTTGCATCTGCAGCAGCAGGCGCAGGGGCATCACGTTCCAGCCAGTCCTGTGTTTCTTTTTCCCAATCCTCTTTTTTCAACCAAACAAAATAGACATCCACACTGCGGCCGCTGCTGCGTTCGGAGAGGAAGCCGAGTTTACTTCCGTCAGCACTCCAGAAAGGGCTGCGTTCGGTGCGCGGGTGCATGCTCACATTTACAGCTTTACTGTTGTTATCGGCTGCCTGTATATAAATTTCATCGTTGAAATACAGGTCGTTCGTAGAAAAAGCCAGCCATTTACTGTCAGGGCTCCATGTGATCCCGTTCGGGCTATTCCAGCTATTGCTTAGTATTTTTTCATTGGACAATTTCCCATCGGCACTGATATCACTTACCACGAAGGTCCCGCGGCCCCTAACATAGGCTATTTTTTTACCATCTGGCGACACGACCGGCGAGGTTTCGTCACCATCAGTTTTCGTTAGCGGGGTCAGTTCATGTTTAAGGCTTTTGTACATGCTGCGTTCAGTGGTGTCCGATGAGCGGTAGAGATAGATATCAAAATTCCCATTGGCCCGGTCGCTGCAAAATAACAGGGTAGAATCGTTGAGCCATGCAGGCTCCACGTCGCGGTATGAATGGTTCGACACATTGATACTCCTCGACTTTTCCTTATCCGCCTCCTTAATAAACACTTCGCCACGATTGGTAAAAGCGATGAATTTCCCATTGGGGGAAACGGCATATTCGCTGGCTCCCGTAGTCAGTGTTTTTTGTTCTGTTGCATCAAGGCGATCGTCGGCGCTGATCTGAACATCCAGTTTTTTAGCACTGCCCCCGGTTTTCATGGTATAGAGGTTCATGTCTTTTTCAAACACGATAGAACTCCCATCGGCAGAAAGACTGTAGAACCGGATGGACTCATCTTTATAATCAGTCATTTTTTCGGGGGCGTTCGTAGCCTTGCCGTTCCCATCTATTTTTAAACGGTACAGGTTATACGCACCATCATTACTGCTTAAAAAATAAAGGGAATTATTGCCGCCCCATTGTGGCAAAATATCGTTGGTTTCGAAACCGGGTAGCTGCGTGTATGTTTTGTTTTTGGTGTCGTATATCCAGATATCCCTGTCGCTGCTGCCTTTATATGCCTGCCGTGCCACAGGGTTAATATCGCCCCGGGTAAATGCAAGGAACCTGCCGTCGGGAGATAATACAGGATCAAAGCAAACAGCATCCAATATGCGGCTTTCCGTGCCCTCTTTTGGGCTAATGGTAAATACCTCGGAGGGTCTTTCAATCTGTTTAAACTCCCTGTTGGTAGAAAACAGGATTTTATCGGCCTGGGTCCAGCTGGAAATATTATCGGCTGCCGAGTGGTAAGTCAATCGCTTGGGCAAACCGCCGCCCGTGGGCATTACAAAAACATCGTTATTACCAAACCTGGCACCTGAAAAGGCGATCTGTTTTCCATCGGGACTAAACACCGGGTTAGCCTCATAAGCCTCATGAATCGTGAGTCTTGTGGCTTTACCGCCCATGGCTGGCACCGTCCAGATATCACCCTGGAAAGAAAAAGCAACGACAGAGCCATCGTTGTTTATAGTTGGTTGGCGGAGCACCAGGGGTGGCTGACTGTATGCCGATACGGCCATAAAAGCCGCGAAAGAAGATAGCACTAACTTCCTCATGTTTGGGTTCATTTTTGTTTATGATTTGGACTGCGAAGCCACGTTATCAACTCCGCAGTTTGGCAAAATAAATAAAAAATGGTGGGCAGTTTTTTTAATTGATGAGTGGTGGAATGAGGATTTTAAAGTGTCCTTGATGTGGAGTCCGTATACAAGTGGAATCAGTTTAGGCCCTATCTTTCTTTCAAATCTCCAAAACATGACCCGTTACCCTATCCTCATTTTTCTTTCCCTCTTTGTAGTTGATGCCTGTAAAACCAAAACAACTTCTTTCGCCCAAGAATATTTGAAGACCTCCAAATTGACCAGCCAGGGCTTCACCATCGACCCGGCAACAGATACGGTACTGCTTTCCCAATCGGGCATCCGGATCCATATTGAACCGGGAACTTTTAGCGGTACCGAAAAGGTAAATATCGATTTTAAGGAGGCACTGGATTTTGAAAGTATGTTACAAGCGGGCTTATTTACCATGAGTGATGGAAAAATGCTGAGCAGTGCAGGTATGTTCTATTTCAACACCAAAGAAAACCTGGCGATCAATAAGCCCATCGGGATAGAAGTGCCGACCCAAACAGCGCTTGATGGGATGCAGCTTTTCAAAGGTGATATGACCGATGGAGCGATTAACTGGGAAGATCCACAGCCGCTTGCCATGGCTCCCGCAAAAATGGCGGGGATCGATGGGAAAGCGTTGTTTGAGAATCTTTGTGCATCCTGTCATAAGGTGGACAAAGACCTTACCGGGCCTGCATTGGCGGGAGTTAGAGAAAGGTGGAGCAAAAGATGGGGAATGGGACATTCGCACCTGGACAGAAATATACCTATATCACATGATTCATTTAAGAAAAAACAGGTCGTTACATTGGACTCATCTAATTCATTTGCTACACACAACCGCTTATACGACTACACCAGAAATAATCAAAAATATTTACAACAGTTTTATTTCGTAATTGATATCTATGCATGTTGTGTCTTCAACAAATGGAATAAGACTGCAATGACGTTATTCCCAAATCTAACCGATGCCGATTTGGATGCGTTGTATAAATACATTGATGATGAATCAGAACGCCTTGGTTTGTCGGTTGATAAATACGCTAATAATTGTGACTCCTGTGATATTTACAGATCTGAATTGGAGCAGCTGGAAACGGAGAGACAGAGGCTGGTTAAAACTAATGACAAGTGGGTGACCGTAATACCAGATACTCCGAATAATAACCCACCGCCACTACCACTGCCAAATTTCAAACAGGAGGTAAAATCGATTTCAAAAAATGCCGATTACTACAAAATCACCATTAAAGAAACTGGCTGGTTCAATATTGATATTCTTTTAAACGAAAGAAATAATGTAGCCGAAAGCACACTGATAGTGAGGCTGCAAGGCAATTATGAAAAAAAATTCCAGGTATTTCTAGCCATTCCTCAATTTAAGGTTTTTGCCGAAGGCGGCTATCTTGAAAGCAGCAAAGAGATCGGTTTTAAATACGCCGATGGCACCATGCCTCTGCCCCAAAATGTACAAGCCCTGGTATTTGCCATGGGTGAAGAAAAAGGCCAGTTTTATTTTGCAAAGCAATGGTTCAATACCCAGACCAATCAAACCATTACCCTCGGTATGCGGGCGATGACCAAAAGAAATTTTGAGATCGAGGTCAGCAAAATACAACAGCCCGGGCTGGATTTTTCTACGGATACTTCGAAGAATATCAACTCTTTAAAAGCGATTGATGAGAAGCTGGAAAAAATAAATAAAGATGGGTTAAAGGATTGTAATTGCGGAGCGACTGCAGCTGTAACGGTTTATTATGAATATACGCCTTAAAAACCAAGTAGAGTTCAGGCAGCAATGGCACAACATCAACAGAATTCCAAAATCGATGAACCACCCGGCCTAATCCACAAAACTCCAGATAAATACCAGTCTCTCAAAGAAATAAGCCAATGGCTAAGATGTGTTGTATTTCAATTCTTTGTGCGGCTACCTTCCTTCCCATAAAATCTAAAAAAATGAGAAAGGGTATAACGATTACAATGGCACTGGCTGCCGTAGTTCTTTTTGGTTGTAACAGCGCAACCACCGACAATAAAACAACCGCTACAACTTCAGCGGAAACTACCAGCCCCAAAAATGATGAGCTGTATTTTGACTTTACCGTTGATGGAAAGGAAATGCATGTAGCAGCAGAGGACATTTCCTCCACTTACGATGCCACCAGCAAGGACACCACCTTTAAAATTTTTGCCGGTAAAGATGGAAGCCCAACGCTGATGCTGATCATCCCGCACAATGTAGCCGGGCCATCTACCACACCCAATGGTTCGCCTGATTTCGCCATGAACATCACGCAGGGAAGCGTTTCGCTGCAGAACTATCCTGAAAAAAATTACACTACTAACAGTTTTAATACCATCTACCCGGAAATGAGTGTGCCTACTCCGAATGCGATCGTTATTACCAATAGCGAATTAGCGGGCGATGACGGCAGATTCATCACCGGCACCATCAACGTAAAAACCTACGGCGAAAAATCGCACACCGACCCAAAAGACACCGACCATACCATCACCGGAAAATTCAGGATCAAACATGAATTCCGCGGATTAAAGTTTTGATACAGGGTCGGATGTAAAGGCGGACCTACGTGTCCGCCCATGAATGTGATGATGCCAAAAATTTATTGCAAACAACGCAGGATTTCCCCAATTCAGGGGTTGACACATAGGTCAACCCCTACGGCGTGCCCCCTTGCCCATTGCATCTTGCACATTTGCCTGCTACCTTTGGCAAAACCAATTCGCTCATGAAAAAACATTGCCTGCAACTCTTCCTTTCAATGCTATTGGTAAACCCATTAATTGCCCAGCAGCAACCACTGAAAATAGGCATCGTAGGGCTCACGCATACCCATGTGCATTGGCTATTGGGCAGGCCTGATCGGGGCGATGTTAAAATCGTGGGGATCGTAGAACCCAACAAGGAATTGGCCCAACGATACGCAACCCAACACGGATACAGCATGGCTATTGTCTTTAACTCCATGGCGGAGATGATAGCAAAGACTAAGCCCGAGGCAGTAGCTGCTTTCGGAACCATTTACGAACACCTGGCAGTAGTAGAAACCTGCGCCCCGCAGGGCATTCATGTGATGGTGGAAAAGCCATTGGCAGTAAGCCTGGAGCATGCAAAAAAAATGAAACGGCTGGCAGATCAACACCATATTTTTCTACTCACGAACTATGAAACGACCTGGTATGCCACCAATCATAAAGCCTACGAAATCGTTCATAAAGACAGTGCCATCGGGGATCTGAGAAAACTGGTGATACACGACGGTCATAAGGGCCCAAAAGAAATAGGCGTTAATAAAGAATTCCTCGATTGGCTAACCGATCCCATTCAAAATGGTGGAGGCGCCATTACCGATTTTGGATGCTATGGCGCCAACCTGGTTACATGGTTTACCAAAGGAGAAAAACCGCAATCTGTAACAGCGGTAACACAACAAATAAAACCTGCCATCTATCCACTGGTTGACGATGAAGCCACCATCATTCTTCAATACCCTAAAATGCAGGCGATCATTCAGGCCTCCTGGAACTGGCCCTTCAACAGGAAAGACTTGGAATTGTATGGTGAAACCGGTACTGTTTTTACCGACAACCGTTCGGAGATGCGGGTACGCCTGGCACCTGACAAAGCAGAACGAAAAGAAATTTTAAAAGAGCGGCCAGCTCCTTACGACGACCCCTTTGCGCTTTTCGCCGCTGTGGTGAGGAGAATCGTACCACTTCCAAATTACGACCTCTCTTCCCTTGAAAACAATATGGTGGTAATGGAAATTTTGGAAGCCGCAAAAAAGAGTGCCAAAACAGGGAAGACTGTAAAACTTTAAGTAAAAGGCGTTTTGTACCTTGTATGCAAAATGCCTATTATGAAAAAATATTTCCAGTCCGGCCTGTTACTATTAACGGTCATCTTTTACTACACGAATTCCCTGCATGCCCAGCGGGTAAAAATAGGCACCAACCCCACTGTGGTGAATCCCAATTCCTTACTGGAACTTGAAAGTACGGGTAAGGGTGTATTGATGCCAAGATCTACCACCGGGCAAATCGCGGCTATGACCAATGTGCCAAAGGGGATGCTCCTATTCAATACAACCGATTCGGCATTGTATTTAAAAAGAGATACGGGCTGGGTAGTCATCCCTGTATCGCAACGTGGGGTAAATGCAACATTGCAAGTTCCTGCTTATGGCGATTTTTATGCATTGGTGCCGCCTAATAATCCACCGCCTATTATTATCGGCGGCTTTCCCATAGAGTTCCCACAAATTGGGGCGATTTCCGGTGGGATATCCCCCGCCGGGCCAACTGCAATTGTGCTGTCGGCAATTGGTGCTTACCAGGTTATGTTTGAAGTGAGTGTAACAGAACAAGGGCAGTTAGTGGTAGCGCTAAATGGAGCAGAATTGCCGTACACCGTTGTAGGGAGGGCAACCGGAACCAGCCAGATAACGGGCATGTTCATTATAACAACTACTTTACCCTTCTCGCAATTAGAAATAAGAAACGCGGGGCCGTTTCCATTAACCATTACTCCAAATGCTGGCGGTATACGTCCTGTATCTGCGCACCTGGTGATTACAAAACTGCAATAACAGCCGACATCTATTATCGTTTGCGGCCCTTCCAAACCCGCCACATCTGCAACCCAATCGACAATAAAATCAACAGCACCCCAATATAAAACTGCGAAGACAATTCTTTGTTTTCCTTAAAAAAAACAAAGGCGAGGATGATGCCATAGATCGGCTCCAGGTTATAGCTGAGGTTTAGGGTGAAGGCAGACACATGCTTCAGCGCCTGTAGTTGCAAAATAAAAGCCCAAACGGTACATACAACCGCTAAAATGCAGAGCCAGAGCCAGTCCCAGCCCACAGGTAAAAAGCTGGTGGCCAGCGGCGCAGCGTAAAATGGAATAATACAACTCATCAGGATCAATGCCCCCAGCATTTCGTAGGTGGTAATGGTGAGACCGTCTATCTGCGTGACCATTTTTTTATTGAGGATAGAAAATACCGCACTGAGCAAGGCCGCCAGTATGCCCAGCAGGATGCCGGTTTTATATTGGGTGTCAAAATGAAAAATGATATAGATGCCGGCGATACAGAGCGCCCCAAGCAAGAGATCGACCGGTTTGAATTTGGTACGTCGGATGAGGGGCTCCAGCAGCGCTGAAAAAAAACCACTGGTAGACAGGCAAACCACCGCGATGGTGATATTGGAGTACTTCACGCTTCCAAAAAAGCAGAGCCAATGCAACCCCACAAAAATTCCAACGCCCAATACACCCAGTTTTGATTTGAGCGGGTAAGCCGGTTTGTGCTTGCTCATCCACATGATGGCCAGCATGACGATGGCGGTGATCAGTAACCGCCACCAAACCAGCAGCGCCTCGTTTAAAGAAATGATTTTGCCAAAAACGGCCGTAAAGCCAGCCAGCAGTACGGCTATATGGAGTTTGATCAGCGCTGATTTCATGCAGTGTGTTTCGGCAGATTTTGTAGATTTGGACGATTCTTGCAAATAAACGAAAAGAAAACCCACGAGGAGGGATGGGAACACGGATGACACGGATTGGACGGGTTTCCACGGATTTTTTTGGATTTTTTGGAGAGATAGTAATTGTCCATTGTAATTAAAAGGAGATAATCAGTGCTAATCCGCATTATCCGTGTCATCCGTGTTCCCCTCCTTCCTGCCCTAATACGACCTGCCTTATGGAAACCTACGGAAAAATATTGCTGATAGCCATGCCGGCATTTTTGGGGCTGGTGCTTTTTGAAAAATGGTGGGGCTGGCGCAAAGGCAACGACACCGTGCATACCATGGATATGCTCAGCAGCCTGAGCAGCGGCGTTACCAATGCGGTGAAAGATGTGCTGCAACTCAGCATTACGATACTGGCCTATACCTGGCTGGTGGAACGAATTGCTGTGTACCATATTAAAACCACCTGGCTTACGTATGTGGTGGCCTTCTTTGTGATCGACTTTGCGGGCTATTGGGTACACCGCTGGAGCCACCATATTAATTTCTTCTGGAACTACCATATTATCCACCACAGCAGCGAAGAGTTTAACCTGGCCTGTGCCCTGCGGCAAAGCATTTCGGCGATTGTAAATCCTTTTAATTTCCTGCTGATACCAGCCGCATTGCTGGGCGTACCCAATATCGTGATCGCCACCGTGGGGCCGCTGCATTTGTTTGCGCAATTTTGGTATCATACCCGGCATATTGGAAAAATGGGATTTTTAGAACATGTGATCGTTACCCCATCGCACCACCGGGTACACCATGCGCTGAACAAGGAATACATCGATAAAAACCTGGGCCAGATCTTTATTTTTTGGGATAAACTATTTGGCACCTTCCAGCAGGAACTGCCCGAAGCACCACCTGTTTATGGCATTACCCGCCCGGCCCAAACCTGGAACCCCATCAAGATCAATTTCCAACATTTGTGGCTGATGATGCAGGATGCCTGGCGTACCAAAAGCCTGAAAGACAAATTAAGAATCTGGGGCATGCCTACCGGCTGGCGGCCGGCCGATGTAGCCGAAAAATACCCCGTGTTTAAAATAGAAGACGCCTACAATTTTGAAAAATACCGCCCTGCAGCATCGCCTGCATTACAGGCCTGGAGCTGGTTCCAGATGGTGATGATCTTATTGTTCATCAGTTATCTCTTTGGCAATATTGCCCCCATCGGATCGCCGGGGATCTTTATTTATGGCGCCTTTGTGTTCCTCGCCGTATATGCCCATACCGAACTCATGGACCGCAACCCATGGGCCGTATACTGGGAAGCCGCCAAGAATATCTTCGGCCTCGCCGTGATCGTTAAAACCGGAAGCTGGTTTGGTGCCGCTGCTTTTTCTCCGTGGATTGACTATTTTTTGGTGGGGTATTTTGTGGTGGCTACGGGAGTGGTGAGGTGGTTTGGGGCTGGGAGGAGGAGAGAACGAAAGAATTTGGAGGTTTTGGGTTAGTATTGGTTCACTAGAGGCGGTTGAAGTATTCGAACCTATCCATGTCCACACGGTATTGACGAGCAAAATAAAAATAATAAGCCCAATAAAAGCATTGATAAATAACCAGCGAGAAAAAATTTAGAATGGTCTTTAATACTCCAATCTTAATGGTGTAGGCAAGGTTAGATATGGCTCAAACTTTTAAATACAAATTATTTTATGCGGAATCCATACATAGATATTATTACACAATACCAAAAAGAACATTTAAAACATTTTAGTGAATTAGGTTTTAAAATAGCATCAGAATTTTTTGAAAAAACTATAATTTGGATTATCGGGCTTTCAACCGGAACTATTGTTCTCATTTTCACCCAATTAAATAAAGCTTCGGATAAGTCTTTTTTATTCAATCAATCAGCACTTAAATTGACTTCAATTTTTCTTGTCAGTTCTATTGCATTAGGTATAGTGGGAAGAATTTTATATGCTATTGCCTTTTATAGAGGTTTATCGTTTATCTCACAATTTTATTTAAGAGTAAACGAATTGGCGTTACCTAACTCGCCGAGACAATTAAATGGGAATGAAACTTCTGAATTTATTTATCTTTTATTTCAAGAAGAATTTAATGTTGATTTACCAATTATACTTCAAAATAAAAAAGCGGCTTCCGATTTAAGTAAGCATCTTGAGGACCAAGCTGCCAGAGAATTGTACAATGATTATTTAAATTTAATTTCCACAAAAGTTAAAGATGGCAAACAATTAGTAACGGATCTAAGAACTAAGATTTATAGACTGAAAATATCAAGCCATAAGAGAAAAAAAGGAATAATAAGAAAGGTCTATGAAAAAATAATGCCTAGTAAAGGAAAAGTATGGAGGACATTTACCTGGGTAAGTTTTCAATTCTATATTTTATCAGCTTTATTGTTTCTATTATCAATCATTTATTTTATTACCAACCTTTATCAGCGATAACAACTCTCCATGCAACAAATGGTGTTTTGCTATTGAGGATTGTAAAAAAATATTCAGGTAAAAGCACATCCACCCTCAGTTCGGCTTATAACTGGCATCCTTAAACTTTTATGCAAACAATGAACTTTAAATTATAAATTTAGCCGCGGTTGGGGCTGACTTAAAGACTGAAATTGAGAAGACGATTCACAATGACTAAAGTATTTATTGACCTATATATCAGCGCTTACCACGAACCCGAATTTTAAAAAAATACCAAATGAAAAAGTGTTTATTTTCGTTACTGATTGCTCTAAGCGTTTTAAGCGTCAAAGCTCAGACTTGCAAAGAAGTTATGGAGTCTGTAAAATCCAGTGGTTACGGGACAACCTATACAAGTTATACCAGTGATGCAATTTCCAAAGTAACTTTTTATACAATTACAATAGATTATACTACGCACTATTTTGCCATAGTATGCTTTAAGAAGGAATTTTCTTACAGCTGCAAAGAATATATTTACAAGGTTGGTTCCAACACCAAGCTAAATTACTCACTAAATTATTTAAACAGTGCCGGTAAAGCTTTTTGGGAGTATATTCAGCCATATAACAAAAATTTAGGTTGCGGAGCCGACTTTAAATAATCTAATGTACATAAAAACTAGGCACAGTTAGCGCAGGTCTACTGACCTGTGCTGTTACGTTACTTACTTTCAAATATCAACAACTACAAAACTTTGTAATCAAGTAAAGGTTATGCACAGCATTCCAACCTACAGAAAACTAATCTTCTTGTATTCGCTTTAATTCGGATGGTTGAATACGTTGGCATAAGTGTTAACTTAATTTAGCAACCAGAATGACGGTAGATAAAATAAATATTATGAAGAATTTTATTGTTCTCAACCTTTGCGTGTTACTTATTGTTTCGTGCTCAATGGACAAAAACAAGGCTATTGAGCACAACATTAAAGCGAAGGAGTTCTATATAAATGACGATATCAAAAATGCATCTTCAGAAATTGAAATTGCTATTTCACTTGACAGTTCAAATCTTGACTTTCAAATCACTAAAGGAAAAATTCTTACTGAAACGGACAACTATGAACAGGCAATTATTATTTTAAAAGGACTTTTGAGCAGAAATTTTAAAGTAGACACAGTAAATTTTAATATCGGTTCTTGTTATTTTAGTTATGGAAATTATTTTTCAACGAAGCAAGATGACGAAGACAAGGCAAAGGAATTCTATGAAAAGGCAGCAACGTATTACAACTACGCGCTTAACACCAATACACAATACTTTGACGCATATGTAGAAAAACAAAAAGTTCTACATAATTTAGACCATAATGATGAAGCTCTAATTGTATTGAATACTGCAATTACTCTTTTTCCAGATAGCATACTCTTAATTTGCAATAGAGGTGTGGAGAAATTATATTTAGGTGATTTGACAGGTGCAATGACTGACTTAAATAATTCGATTCAAAGTAATAAACTTGACTCGATGGATTTCGCATCAGCTTACAGATTTAGAGGAAATCTTTATCTTAAAAAAGGTAACTCCGACCAAGCGATAAGCGATTTAACAAATGCCCTTAAATTAAATCCAAAAGATGAATTTGCCCTTGTTACCCGAGCAGAATGTTATAAAGAAAAAGGATTAAAAGACAAAGCATGCGAAGACTATAGAAAAGCAGCTGACTTGGGATTTGTAAGTATATACAAGACAATTAAGGAATATTGTAATTAATAGGTTTCGTCCAGGCGGGGTTTTCCACTAGCGCAGACCTCCCGGCATGTGATGCTCCGTTACTTGATTCGAAATATCAACCAGTACGAAATTCATAGTCAAGTAACCCATAGGCACAGGAAGCCAGCCCACATAACCTGCGCCTCATTCCTGCGCCAGCACGACCCAACGCGACGCAAATGAATTTAGCCCGCTGAATAATTAAAAGTTTGCAGTTAAATTTGAGACGCATGCCAACATTGCAGCGCATGAAAACTCAACGCTTTCTATATGCCCATAAAAATCCTGCACATCTGGCTTTGCTTTCTCCTGCTCTTGTGCTATTCCTGTAGCACTACCAAGCCTGTTGCTAAGAACATAGCAACACCCGACCAGCCAAAGGCTGAAAGAGAATTCCGCGCTGCATGGGTCGCTACAGTAGCTAATATCAATTGGCCCAGCAAACCTGGTTTACCGGTCGATAGCCAACAAAAAGAAGCGATTGCGCTGCTTGATTTTTTAAAGGCCAATAACTTCAACGCCGTTGTATTCCAGGTGCGGCCGCAGGCAGATGCCTTGTATCAAAGTGACCTGGAGCCATGGAGTTATTATTTAACGGGCACACAGGGAAAAGCCCCGGAACCTTATTACGATCCCCTGCAATTCTGGACGGAGGCGGCACACGACCGCGGTCTAGAAATGCATGTATGGCTGAATCCTTACCGGTCGCACCATAAATCCGGGGGGCCGGTTACGGAAAGTTCTATTGTAAAAAGAAGGCCGGAACTGATGGTTTATTTAAAGGATGGTTATTGGTGGTTCGATCCGGCGTTAAAGGCAACAAAGGAACATGCAACAGCAGTGGTGATGGATATTGTAAAGCGCTACGACATCGATGGCGTTCACTTCGACGACTATTTCTACCCCTACCGCGAATACAATAAAGGTGAAGATTTTCCTGACAGTCTTAGCTGGACGGCTTACAAAAATGGTGGCGGCAATTTATCAAGGGGCGACTGGCGCCGCGATGCCGTGAATAGCTTTATTTCTAATCTGTACAAAGAGATCAAAAAAGAAAAAAAGCATGTAAAGTTTGGCCTGAGCCCGTTTGGCATCTGGCGTCCGGGTTACCCGGAGGGCATTTGCTGCTTCGACCAATATGAGACATTGTATGCCGATGCAAAGCTTTGGCTGAACAAGGGCTGGATCGATTATTTTTCACCACAATTGTATTGGCCTATTAACCGAATGGCCGTAAGCTTTCCGCTGTTGCTGGGCTGGTGGAGGGATGAAAATACAAAAGCCCGCCACCTCTGGCCGGGTATCAGTGTCGGTACTGATACCAGTGCCAAAAACGTGAATGAGATCATGAGCCAGTTGATGATCACCCGTGGCATGCTGCCGCAAAGTAAAGGGGCGATTCATTGGAGTATCGGCCAGGTGGTCAAAAATGGAAATATGCAGAAGGGTTTATTAACCGGACCTTATAAAAACGGGGCGCTGGTACCTCCCAGCCTGTGGTTGGATAAGGAGGCTCCGGCCATGCCTTCATCCGGCAGCGTGGTGATGGATGCCGGTGAAGCGAAAATCGCCTGGGCCCATAGCAATGAGGCGGATGTATTTCGCTGGGCCGTGTATTATAAATATGAAAATGGCAACTGGAACTATCAGCTGCTGAACCGCAAGGATCGGATGCTCAGCCTGCCGTACGACAATCAGCAAAAGAAACACCTGGAAAAAATAATGATCAGCGCTGTTGATCGTATGGGGAATGAAAGCGAAAAGAGGAATGTAACCTGGTAACATCCGCACTGGTGCGTGTCTCACGCACCAGAATGCTTGCGCTTTAATGCCTCACTAATACTTGTCAGGAGACCCCACCCACCAGTGCGAAATATCAATCATCAAATTTTCAGCAATCATGAACAGTGGTTTGGAAAACAACTCAAATGTGAAACAGTCGGTGCCATTTTTTATGGTTACCAATATGGACCGGTCGCTCGATTTCTATATTAACGGGTTGGGCTTTGAATTGAAAATGAAATGGGAGCCCGCGGGCAACATTGAATGGTGTTGGCTGCAAATTGGTGGTGCCGCACTAATGCTGCAGGAGTATAGAAATACCAGGCCGGCAGAAAAAACCGGCGTAGGTGTAAGTGTCATGTTCATGTGTAATGATGCATTAAAGATTTACCAGGAAATTATTTCAAGGGGACTTTATCCTGACGAACCATTTGTCGGAAATAATCTTTGGGTAGTCGGAATAAAAGACCCTGACGGTTACAACCTGTTTTTTGAAAGTCCGACTGAGGTGCCGGAAGAAACGAAGTATTCAGATTGGCAAAAGACAGTTAAAACGAACTAAATCCCGGCCATCGTTAAATGGAAACCCTGCCAGCAACAACAAAGCAATACCCGGACATTCCCATAAAACGAAAACATTTTTTAAAAGCCCTTGCCTTAGTTGCGGTGACGCTTTGGCATATACGTTAGTGACGCTTATATTTGAGTAAGCTGCAACCAAAATCCAACGGCTGGACTTTTTTGTCTCCGTGATGTAACAGGTAGCCTATAAATTCAATTAAATTCAAACTGTATAATCATTAAACCATGAAAGCACTTTTGTTATTGTTGTTTGTTTCAATGGGTTACAGCGGGCTAAATGCCCAGGACACATCATCCGTTACTGTAAAGGCAGGAAGCAACATCAAGGATGCCCTTACGACTACGGATATATTTTATTATCCCGAATTCACAAAAGGTGAAGTTTTCTTCAGGCATGGAACCAGGGCTGTGGCTAAACTGAACTACAGCCGCCTCGTTGATGAAATGCATTTTCTGAACCCCAAAGGCGATACGCTTGCCCTGTCAGATGAAGGGACCATCCAATCCATTCACATTGATAAAGACAGCTTTTACTTTGACCAGGGATGGGTAAGGCTTGTTGCAGGTAATAAGCTGATCAAACTGGCTGAGAAACAAGCATGGTTTTTTGAAGACAAGAAGAAAATTGTCGCTTATAATACGTCCAGCACTAGTGCAGCCACTAATTCTATCACCTCTTTTAATGCCAACGGAAGGATTTTTAATTTGATACCAAACGAGGACGTGGTGATCAGAAAAGGAAAACAATATTTTTTCGGCGATAAATACAACCACTTTGTTCCGGCGCTCAAAAAAAACCTGGTGCTGCTTTTTCCAAAAGAACAACGAGTCATTGAAGCTTATTTAAAAGAAAATAAGGTAGACTTCAATAACAGGGAGGATCTTGAAAAGGTAGTTCAGTTCTTAGAGCATCTTTAATGACACGTAAATTCTCCCTAAAACAAAACCATTTTTCTTTATAGCTTTATCCTCCTTCAAGATTCTCATTATTCATCACTAAAACAAGTTATCATGCCAACAGTAGTGATTCGACACAAAGTAGGTGATTTTGAAACATGGCTCCAGGGCCATGAAGACAGGGTTAATCTTTTTGCTCCTGCCGTATCCGGCTTTAAAACCTTCCAGGACCAGGATGATCCTACATCAGTAGTCCTGGTGTTAGAAGTAACCGATATGGAAGCCCTGGGAGCTATCATGAACGATCCCAATATACAGGAGGCGAAAGACCGCCACACCGTTCAGGATCCCATCATTCTTTCGATGGAAGTACCAACGTAAAACAATCGTTGTTCCGCAGTGGTGCAGGCCCAATCACCCCGATCAAAATGATAATCAGATGCCATGCATATTGCCCGTGCTGTCATGGTCGGGATGTGGAACCAAGGTAGGAATAATGTCCTATCGTTATGGTTGTTGAGGTATAAACTCCGTAGCAGCTTTTTATCAGGGCGGAGTATGGTTCGTGGGGACACGAACTATGCCATCCATTCAAAACCACATTTTACAAACAGCTATGAACGACGCAATCCAGGCATATAACGACAATCAGGAAATAGTTGACAAAGAAATCTGCGATCTTCTTGCAGCAACTATTGACCACGAACTGAAACAGGCAGAAAGCAAAATCTGGCATGCCCATCCTGTTTGGTTTTTAGACGGGAATCCAATTGTTGGTTACAGTAAACAAAAACCAGGGTTGCGCCTGATGTTTTGGAGTGGGGCGGATTTTGGAGAAGATGCATTAAATGTGCCGGCTAAAAAATTTAAAGACGCCTCTGTTTTTTACACGGATCCCGATCAAATCAATACAAAAGACCTGAAACGCTGGCTGAAAAAATCCAAGGATATTCAGTGGGATTATAAAAATATTGTGAAAAGAAAAGGCCGGTTGGAAAGGTTGAAATAAATTGCGATACGAACTATTAAAAAAAAGTTATGACCTCCACAAGCCATCACGACGAACGTATTGCAAAAATGACATTCGCCTCGGTATACCCACATTATGTTACAAAAGTGGTGGGTAAAGGCAGAACAAAAGAAGAACTCCACCAGGTAATCGAGTGGCTCACTGGCTACAGTGAAAAAAAACTGCAAAAACTCATTGACGAAAAAGTAACGTTTGAAAAATTCTTCGCTGACGCTACATTGAACCCTAATGCGCACCTGATCACGGGTCTCATCTGCGGCTACCGGATAGAAGAAATCGAAAATCAGTTAACAAAACAGACAAGGTATTTAGATAAGCTGGTGGATGAACTGGCGAAGGGGCGTAAGATGGAGAAGATATTGCGGGTTGGGTAGTTCTGTCTAAACAACCCCTCATGCTGCCAGATAACTTCATTCAACTATCTGCTACCACGACCTCACATTCTTCTCCCCAAGTTACAACACCCATGCATACAGTCAAAATAGTTGCTTTTTGCATTTTTGCTTTTGTCTTTTCAATTACCGGCGCGACAAAGGGAACGGTAAAAGTTGAAATAAAAGTACTTGCATCCCCAAACGGCACAAGCCATATTTTTCATCTGCCTCCCAATTTATTGAAAGACACATTGGTAGCACTATTCCGGTTTGGATCACAGTTTGAAAATCCCTACCTGGAGCGGGTCTTCCGGCATTATGGCTTTGTTAACTTACCGCAGATTTTTCTCAATAGCAAAACAGCAAAAGATGGTGCATATTGCTATGGCAAATTCTGCTATGATTTTAAAAAGCCCGGTACAGAAAATGATGTTATCATAGACGGTGGTCGCCCATGGGATTCGCCTGTATATCATGAATATGGTACACCTCTCCCTTACTATACGCCATTTGTTCTGAAACTAAAAAGTATTGACAAAGAGCACACGCAGGTAACAATCGAAACGGTAGATCCACAAGTTTTTATAAGCAAATGGTATTGGACTCAATGCTGGGATTGTGGTATCTGGGGAATAGACTCAAGATCAACGCCAGTGCAGTCCACTACTATCGAAGAACATACTTTGCTGCTATACATTGCAGACAAGTTGGGTGACAAAACGGTGGAAGCTTTGCAAATGCCAGAGCCTTTCGTCGCCAGATCCGGATTTAAGCACCAGTTACTTCAAACGAACAGTTTTCCATAAAAGGCATTGTACGGCCTGGCGAAGGCCTGGATCAAAAAAGTTTCAGCCGGAACCGAACTTAAGGTTACGCAAGAAGGCATTCCCGAAATGATACCGGCTGATATGTGCTATTTAGGCTGGCAAGACTCGCTGGATAAATTGACAAAATTGGTGGAACCGGAAATTCCGGATAATTAAATCCAACAAAATATCATTCAAAATCCGCCAACGCTTCCCAGTGTTTTTCAATTGATTCAGCAGGCCGTTGGTGTATTGGTTTGATTCTTGCCTATGGTCGTTTATGCGCTACATGATCATTATTGTCCAACTGGTATTGTTTGCAGCTTGTCAAACCAACGAATCCAGCGTACCCGACAAAGGACCGGTAACAGATAACACCCGAATTATATTGGATGATACTATTCAAAAGTTGCAGCAGGCGCTACCGCTGGTTTTCCCGGCTGGTTCTGTGCATATAAATACCGACACTACCTCCCCGGAGGTCTTGCTGGCTTTTGCCAACACCCTTACCGGCACACCTTATCTCTACGGTTCCACTGACCCCGCTAACGGCTTCGATTGCTCGGGATTTATCACCTATGTTTTTAACCATTTTAATATTGCCGTTCCCCGCTCGTCTATTGGCTTCACCGATATAGAAAGAGAAATCAGCCTGCCGGAAGCCAAACCCGGCGATATTATATTGTTTACGGGCACAGAAGTGGACAGCACTTTCCGTAAAGTCGGGCATATGGGCATTATCAGTTCCAATCAAAATGGCGAATGTACCTTTATCCATTCTACATCGGGTAAAGCCTATGGTGTTACTACATCGCCACTTAGTAAAAACTACTTACAACGTTTTGTAAAGGTGTTGAGGGTATTTCCAGGCAACGACTCGCTTTAATAAGGGGTTATGATCCTGTTGAATCTGTTCCCCATTTGGAGATAACAAACGCTGTTTTTTCATTTTCACACTTATATGAAAGAAGGCATTCCAGTCATTTTTCCATGCAGGAAATGAGTTTTGATAGGCTGCTACCTCTTACAGCGGCATGTGTGTCGCATTGGCTATTTCTACCAACCGCAGGGCATAGTATTTGTACAAATTTATTTATGAAAACACTATTCTTCCTCTCACTTGCTATTTTATTACTATTGTCTTGCAACCAAACGGAAACCAGGCAAACCACCGGCCGCACAGATTCTTCTATTGATAATTCCGGTACCGGCCGGACGGACGATCCATCCGGATCAAACGACTTACCTGTTGCACGGGATATTACCATCACTCCGGCCAATGCGTACAACCAGTTATTCCTGGATAGCAACGTGCTGGAAAGCTATATAGTAAATAAAAAATTACCGGACCAGGAAGCGGTAGCGCTCCGGAATTTCTACAATCCCCGGAATTTCGGGTACGCCTGGTTTTCAACAGATGGTGTTACTGCGGAAGCCATGAATTTCTGGAATGCATATACCTATCATGGAATGGAAAAAGAAGGAGAAAAAGACAAGGCCCTTATTCTGCAAATGGACACATTGCTAAACGCCACTGATTCCATGACTATCATCCCGGCAGATTCTTCCTGGGCACAGTCCGAGATCGCCCTGACACAAAAATTTCTAAAGTTCCGCCAGGATGCCGGTAATAAACATATGATAGCCGGCGTACCATTATGGCAGTTGCTTCCCTCCAGGAAAATGGATCCGGCGATCATGGCAGACTCCATCTTACAATTACTACCAGGGCGTACCGCAACAGATACGGGAAGAAATCCATATCATTTGCTGAGGAAGGCGTTGGCTACCTGGTTGGGTATGGCAAAGTCAGGCAACTGGGATACATTAAAAATAAAAGGCCCCTTAAAAAAAGGGCTGTCCTCCCCTATTGTTACGGGTGTTAAAAAGCGTCTACAAATGATGGGCTACTTGCCGGCATCTGATACCAGTGCCCGTTTTGGCGACACCCTCGAAACAGCCATAAAAGATTTCCAGTTGGTCCATGGCTGGAAGGCAGATGGTATGATCACAGCGGGGGTTATTAAAGACCTGAATACATCTCCCACCCTGCGTTTAAGCCAGCTGATCAGCAATATGAACAGGATGCTTTGGCTTCCGGAAACATTACCCGCTAACTACATACAGGTGAACATCCCTGAGTTCCTGCTAAAAGTGCATCAAGACACGGGCAAATCGCTGGAAATGAAAATCATCGCCGGTGACGAAGGCACCCGCACGATGATGTTTGCCGGCGATCTCAACCAGGTGGTATTCAGTCCCTATTGGAACCTGCCGCAAAGCATCGTAAAGAAAGAAACAGTTCCTGCAATGAAAAGAGACCCCGGGTATTTAAAAAAACATAATATGGAAATCGTGGGTAAACAAACGGATCCTCCGGTGATAAGGCAGCGCCCCGGTCCCGGAAACGCCCTCGGAAAAGTGAAATTCCTGTTTCCGAACAGCTACGATATTTACTTGCACGATACAGAGGCAAAAAGTCTCTTCGATGCAAAAACAAGAGCATTTAGCCATGGATGTATCAGGTTGCAAGATGCTGAAAAAATGGCCAATTATGTGTTGCGGAACGATCCGTTATGGACTGCAGAAAAAATACATACTGCTATGAACAGTAATAATGAACAGGTTGTGAAATTAAAGCAGACAATTCCTGTTTACATCACCTATTTTACCTGCTGGGTTGATGGGAACGGCATACTAAATTTCAGGGACGATGTGTATGGTCATGATAAGAAGATGGCCAACAAACTGTTCCCCAATAATTAAACCTAAACGGCGTGATCCATTTCTTTTCCCTTGTGTTTTATTGCCTGAGGGATGGCATGTAAAAGCTGGCTCTTCCCGGAAAAATTAGTTCTGACAAACTGCTTTCAATGCTGGTCATACAAATTTGGAATACAGTTTAATGGTGTATATATTTGGATGTAGCACTCTCAATTCTAAAATCAGTCATATGGGAAAACTAGCAGAAATTAAAACAAAGCCAACAGCCAACAGTGTTGCTGATTTTATTGACAGCATTCCCGATGAGCAAAAGCGCAAAGACAGCGAGGTGGTACTTAAAATGATGGAAAAAGCTACTAAGGAAACACCGAAAATGTGGGGTAGTTCAATGATAGGTTTTGGGGACCAAAGATATAAGAGCCCTGCTACGGGCCGGGAAGTTGATTGGTTCAAAATTGGTTTTTCACCACGTAAGGCTAATCTGTCATTACATCTTGCGCTTGATATACAACGATATGCCGAGGACCTGGCTAAACTTGGTAAACATAAAACCGGGGTTGGCTGTCTCTATATCAACAAGCTGGAAGATATTGACTTAAAAATCCTGGAGAAAATGATCATTACGGCAGTAAAGAGGAAACAATCCCTTTAGTTCAGGACAATAAATTAAGGACCTGGTTGTCAATAATCGTTAAATATACCTCCAACTTATAAACATCATCCGTCCTGCCTTTAAGGATGGAGATCAAATTCCCACGTCATTTATCGCTTTCAAGCAAACATTTGCCGCTGCCGCAGCTGTTAGCCTGTGACGGTTCAGTATAATCATGTCCGAAAAAACTGCCGCGGACTTCGCCCGCTCACAATAAACATCATTTATTTTCGTCTACCTATTTGTTCGTACGAAAAGTTTCCTACCTTTGAAATATGAAGACACAGGAAAGTGACAATACCGGAAAAATAATGCCGACAAAAGCGGAGCTGGAAATACTGCAGGTGTTGTGGGAGGCAGGTCCTTCCACCGTAAGGGCAGTAAATGACCAACTGAATTTAAACAGGGAGGTAAATTATACCTCCACCCTAAAGCTGATGCAGATCATGGCAGATAAGGGCATTCTTAAACGCGATGAAACACAAATGAAACATGTTTACAGCGTAGCGGAAGAAGAGCAAAAAACGAAAGCCCATTTGCTGGATAAATTTATCGACACCATGTATAAAGGCTCGGCCGCTAAACTGGTATTGCAGCTGCTGGGCAACAAAAAAAACTCGCAACAGGAATTGGACGAAATAAAAGAAATGTTGAAAAAACTCGAATAGGACACCCTTGTTTTTATATCATCAGACTTTACTCATGCTTACATCCATACCGGCACATGTTATTAAAGCCATCGGCAACACGCTGATCCATTCCTTGTGGCAGGGACTTATATTGGCAGCCGTTGCGGCATGCATCATCGTATCCACACGAAAGCGGCCACCGGCTCAACGTTACAATTTATTGATAGCCTCGCTTGCCTTGTTTGCGGTTTCCATGACTGTAAGTTTTGTTACTGAGATCAACAGCTCAAAAACCGGCATTGTTAATACGCTGACGACTAGTCAAAGCATTCCGGGTTACCCTGTTATTCAGCCCTCAGAACCAAACTTAGCCGCGCCCGCGTTTAAAGATTCTATTGCCGGCTTTATAGACCGCAATGTCTCCATCATCGTACTGGTTTGGTTTCTTATTGTATGTATGCGCGGTTTGCAGTTGGCTACCGGCTTGTTGGGCTTGCGCTATTACCGGCGCCAATCGGTGATGCCGGCACCCGAAACCTGGCAGAAAAAATTACAAGAGCTGGCGCTCCAGCTGGGTATTACGCGGCCGGTAGCTATTGCGGAGTCTGCAATCGCAAATGTGCCAATGGTGATCGGTCATTTGAAGCCATTGATCCTGGTACCTGCCGGCTTACTTGCGGCCCTGCCAGCCAATGAAATAGAGGCCATCCTGGTGCATGAACTGGCGCATATTTTCCGGCGGGATTATATTGTAAACCTGCTGCAAAGCAGTATGGAGATCCTGTTCTTCTTCAACCCGGCCGTCCTTTGGATATCGGCATTGATAAAAGTGGAAAGAGAAAATTGCTGCGATGATATAGCAGTGGCGCAAACCAGCAACAAGGTCAATTATATAAAGGCGCTGGTGGCCTGCCAGGAATACCAATTACACGCCCCTGCATACGCGATGGCCCTGCAGGGCAGGCGTGGCGGATTAACAGCGCGGGTTAAACGTATCCTATCCAATAATAATAAATCACTCAACGGTTTGGAGCGGGCTTTACTCTTTGTCGGAATCCTTTTTGTCTCCTTCTTTGTTCTGGCATTTCCCGGTAAGCAACCAATAAAATCTGCAGCCTCCGTTAATGGAAAATGGGCTGCCGATTCAACGTTGATCGGGGTTTCACAAACAGAATCCATGACTGGCAGCATGGATTCCATCACATACCAATTGGTTCCCGATGCATTCAGTCTGCCCAGGTTACAAGTCTGCAAACCGTCACCACCAACTGAAGCCAGTTATCAAAAAATAAATCACACCAATCATCTTGATGCCAACCTGTTAAGAGAACCGGGCAATATCTATCAACAGTATTCATTCTACAATAGCCCGGATTATGATGTAACAGGCGACCAGCAATTTGAAGCCCAAAAGGTTACCATTTTCCAACCACCAGCTATTGATAAGCCATTGAATAGAATCGACGGGCATGATGTTGCGAATTCAGTAGCAAATGCAAAAGAGCCGGCACTTAAAAAACTGGCCGCTTTAACGGCGGAGGAAGATGAACGCAGGTACAGCCAGTTACAGGAGTTAGTCGCGGACCGGCAACGGAGCGTAGATGTACAGCAAGCGATCCTCAACAAGAAATCTGCGATGTTGGATTCTATACGTGCAAATAATGTAAATAATAACCGGACAGAAATGACTGCGACGCCAGTAAGCCCGATGTACACAGTTTATGACCAAGCCTACAGACCCTATGAAGCGGGTTATCCGACTACCCGGGACGAGCGTCAATTGATTGCAGAAATGGTAAAGGATGGCATTATCAAAAGCAGCAAGACAAAACTTTCTTTTAAATTGAGTGATAAGGAATTTATTGTAAATGGTGAACGACAGCCTCCCGCCATTTGTGCAAAATACAGGGCCGGGTTTGTACCACTAAGAGATAATCATGGCTGGGCCTGGATGTACAATTTTAATACGGATGCACAAGTAGCTGAGTCCGGTAAATAATCAATTATAAAAAACTATAATCCTATCCACAGCTTTAATTGTGGACACGCTATCGGTATGCCCAAAATGAAATAATCCCATAACAACCTTTTATGAAGCAAAAAACAATGGCTTTTATAGCCACATGGCTGATTATTGCCCTGACTTTTTCACAGGCGCAAACTACGGGATCTAATATTACCGGTCGTGTGCTGGCCGCAGACGGAAAGCCTGCTGATGGTGCCACCATCCTGTTGCTGTATGCAAAGGATTCAAAAGTGGCTAAAACGGCATTATCAGATTCCGCCGGGAATTTTTTGTTTGAAACAGTAAAGAATGGTGAATACCTGGTGTGGATCACGCTGGTTGGATATGACAAATATTCCAGTGATACACTGCGGGCTACAGGTCTGCCGTTCAACCTTGAAATTGTGCAATTGCGTGCAGACAATGGATTAGTCAACAACGTAACTGTTCTTGCTAAAAAACCATTTGTGGAACGGATGATCGACCGAACCGTTGTAAATGTGGATGCCCTGGTATCGGCAGCCGGCGCTACGGCGTTGGAAGTATTGGAAAAATCACCCGGCGTACAGGTGGATCAGAACGGGGCAGTAAGCCTTAAAGGGAAACAGGGTGTGACCATTTATATTGACGATAAACCCAGCTATTTATCCGGCGACGACCTGGCTAATTATCTCCGGTCGTTGCCCGCTTCATCGATAGATCAAATAGAATTAATGACCAATCCGCCGGCAAAGTATGATGCTGCCGGCAATGGAGGCATCATTAATATTAAAACAAAAAAGAACTTGTCGAGGGGCTTTAACGGAGGGTTGAATCTTGGTGCTAACCAGGGTCAATTATTCCGGATGAATAATAGTTTCAACTTTAATTACAGGAACAAAAAATTCAACGCATTTGGCAACCTATCTCATAACCTGAATAATAGTTTTACGAACCTGGATTTATTCAGAATGTATAAGAATGTGGACAACAGTACAAAATCCTATTTTGCCCAAAACAATTATTTTAGACGGCATGGCAATACTTACAATATAAAAGCTGGCGCTGACTATTATGTGTCGGATAAAACTACGGTGGGCATGGTGCTGACAGGCAGTTACAGAAAATCGAACCAGAAGAGTGATAATACCAGTAACCTCTTAAATGCAGTGAAGAGCGTGGATTCGATAATTGTCGCCAGGAATACCGATGACATTGATTTTAAAAACTTCGGTATCAGCCTGAACTATCGAACGCAGTTCAATAAGAACGGCCACGAGCTGACTGTAGACGTCGATGCACTTACCTATCAGAACCTGACGAAGCAGTTATTTTACAATTACAGTTACTTCCCAAACATGACGCTTAAATCGCAGGATATACTGACCGGCCGTTTGCCCAATGAAATCAATATCTATTCGTTTAAGACCGATTACACAAGGCCGCTGTCTGCCGGCATGAAGCTGTCTTCAGGTTTAAAATTCAGTTATGCAGGAACAGACAATACGGCCGATTACAACTATACCGCAAACAGTATCACCAGGCCCGATTACGACAAAAGCAATGAATTCATTTATAAGGAACATATCAATGCGGGCTATGTCAACCTGAACCGTGAAGGAAAAAAATGGTCATTCCAGGGAGGCCTTAGACTAGAGCATACGATCTCAAACGGCCACCAACTGGGAAACCTGCAAAAGCCAGACTCCGCCTTCGAAAGACGCTATGCGAGTTTGTTCCCCACTTTGTATGTTTCGTACAAGTTTGATACGCTATCCAAACACCAGGTTGGCTTCAATTATGGCCGTAGAATAGACCGCCCCTATTACCAGGATTTGAACCCGTTCTTATATCCCTGGGATAAATTCACCTACTACACGGGCAATCCTTTTTTAAGACCTTCATTTACTCATAGCCTGGAATTATCGCATACCTACAATAATAAAATAACCACAACACTTAGTTATAGCAGGATGAAGGACCAGGTAGACGAAACGATCCAAATTTTAAACGGCATTTATTACAGCAGACCTGGCAATATCGGCACTAAAACCATTGTGAGTCTGAGTATGGATGGCGACTTTGATATTACCAAATGGTTGAATATTCATGGCTATACCGAGTTTACCAATATTTCATCTAAAAGCAGTTTTTTTAACGGCCAGTTAAATACGAGTGGCAGTTTTTGGTTTATGAACCTTACTTCAAAATTCGCTTTGGGTAAAGGTTGGGACGCGGAGTTAAGTGGCATGTACCGCACCAGGCTTTATAACGCGCAATTCATTTTACAACAAGTAGGGCATGCCAACTTTGCCCTACAGAAAAAACTGGGCAGCAGCGTTACGCTAAAGTGCAGTATCAATGATATTTTTCTCACCCGTATCAATAAAGGCACTATTACCAACCTGGTGCTGGCAGAAGCCAACTGGGTTAATAAAATGGACTCCAGGAATTTTGCCTTTTCCTTTAGTTACCGCTTTGGCAAAGCTATCGCAAACCAACGGCGCCACGATGCCACTGGTGCACAAAGCGAACAGAACCGCGTGAAAAATTAGAGAAGCGAAAGAAACCATATCCAAAATGAACAGCCCGGCTTTTTATCTGAAAGATGCTGGTATTGGAGACTACACAAATAGTATCCTGAATGAAGGAATAAAATAAAACTGATAGCTGTATTTTTACCGGGATACAAAACGTACATCAGGGCATAAATCTTATACAGCATGAAAAAACGGTTACTGGGAAAAACAGGATTTGATATTTCAGAAATTGGATTAGGTACCTGGCAGGTGGGCGGAAAATGGGGTGATGATTTTAGTCATGATACTGCAGACACTATTTTAAACACTGCGATCGACAATGGCATCAACTTTATCGATACAGCGGACGTTTATGGCGATGGGGAAAGCGAAAAAGCTGTGGGCCGCGTGGTTCGTTTCCGGAGTGAAAGGATTTATGTGGCCACCAAGTGTGGCCGTAAGTTAAATCCACATGTAGATGAAGCCTACCAGCCGGCCGCGTTACGGAAATTTGTGGAAGACAGCCTGCAGAATATGGGGCTGGAAACGATAGATCTTATTCAACTGCATTGTCCGCCGACCCCTACATTCTATCGCCCGGAAATATTTGGCTTGTTTGCCGACCTGAAAACAGAGGGTAAAATCCAGAACCTGGGTGTGAGTGTGGAAAAGATCGATGAGGCACTGAAGGCGATCGAATATGACAATGTCACCACGGTGCAGATTATCTTCAATATGCTCCGGCAGCGACCTTCCGAACATTTTTTTGCAGCCGCGGCAGATAAAAACGTAGGGATCATTTGCCGCGTGCCGCTGGCAAGTGGGCTCCTTACTGGCAAATTTTCTGCTGCAACCGTATTCGGCGAGCAGGATCACCGAACCTTTAACCGGAATGGCGAAGCTTTTGATAAGGGTGAGACCTTTTCTGGTATCGATTATCTCAAAGGACTCGAAGCAGTAGAAGAAATAAAAAAATTGTTCCCGGGTCAGCCAAATCTATCGGCGATAGCGCTAAAATGGATTTTGATGTTTAAGGATATCAGTTGCGTAATACCAGGTGCTTCAGGCCCCGGCCAGGTGCTTTCAAATATTCAATCTTCGGAAGTGCCGGATTTGTCTCCGCATCAAATGAATGAGATCAGGAGCATTTACGACAGGTTAATCTGGCCTGATTTGGCAAAGGAGAAATGGTGACAGGCGTTTAGCATCCGTCCTGAAATTCTTACTTATTAGGTTCGTCCGCTTTTAATAACCTCACCGGCCCCATCAGGCCTGCCTCGGCAAGTTGGTACTGGCCTCCGAAAGGATTGGTATAAATCGGGAGCACTTTCTTATCGGCAGGCGCATCCTTATCACCCATAAGGCGGTTGGTCCATTCGTTGGTGACTTTTATCTCCAGGATGTTTTTTCCTTTTTGTAAGGCATGGCTGATATCTCCGCGAAACGGCGCTTTCCACAGTAGCTCCAGTTTTTTGCCGTTCAATATTATTTCAGCCATGTCGCCAACTTTACCGAGGTCAAGTAACACGGTTGATTTTCCGGGGTCTTTTTTTACTTCGAATGACTTGCTGTAGGTAGCTGTTCCTGAAAAATATTTTACGCCACTGTCCCGGCTCTCAGTCCAGGAAGAAAGGTTATCCATCATAATCGACGCAGGTGTACCATATTTTTCGGGAAAGCTGATTTTCCATGGACCATCAATACGCATCCATTCCTGCGTAAATGGTGCCGGAACGCTTCGCGATGAGGTGCCGGTCTTTTTACTAAACACCACAAATACAGATTCACGCTCATCCATGCGGAGAGACATCGTTGTTTTACCATTCAGCATGGTATATGGTGCGGGTTCCGTGCTGCCATTGTCGGAATGCCACAATTCGGGCTCCTTTCCGGAAACCCTGAAGCGGACAGTGTAATCCTGAGGCTGGTCACTGCGATTCACCAGGAAGTAAATATCATGCTCCCCATCCTGCCGGTGTATCCATGATAATTCACCATCAAGAGGCTTGTTGCTTTGCAGGTCGGGCGCCAGCTTTAGTGATGTCATTATGTTTGTAAGTGGCATACCCCAGGTCACCTGTCCTTTACCAACATTTCGCCGCGTACGACTTGAGCCATCGAGGTCTCCCCATAGTTCCGTGACGAGATTATTGAAGAGTTGTTGGGAGCCAGGCTCATCGCTAAGGCCCGGAACTGCCATGGGCCTGGGGCCGGCAATGGTTGCTCCATTATTCACCAGCTCTTTTAATTTTCTCAGCAGGGGCAATGTCATTTGTTGGGTATTGGGTAACACCAAAATACGGTAACTCATTCCACCGGGTAACACCATTCTTCCTGAAGTGTCGGTCTTCATGCTATTGATCACCACATCCGCATTTACATAATCAAACTGATAACCTTCCGGTGTCGCTGGTTGAAGACCGCCTCCCCAAAAAGGCATCGTGGACGGCGCCCCTTCATTGAGCAGGTAAGCGATATCCGCTACATACCGGCCTTGTTGGAGCAGGTATGCATTTCGTGACAGGTAATTCATAAAAGGCGCAGCCTGTTCTGCCCAGGTGATATTCCGGTGGATATGGGTGCCCACCATCGTATTGCCAGGTTTTGTATCCAGTGGCTGGTGTGCTGAGGTATGGAATACGATCCGGTTAATTCCCTGCGTAAACCAGTAGTCACTTATTTTCTTGAGCGTATAAGGCGATTCATAATTACCGCCTGTAAATGCTTCCGCTGCAATGATATTCTTTCCATAAATATGTCCGGCTGATGCTGCTCCTCGCACATCCTCATAATACATCGAAGAAGGGTGCAGGTCTTTCACCCAAAATTCACCCATGGGAATGTCTACGTATTTTTTATTCAGCAATGCATCTTCCATGCTTTCCAGCGAAACGCCACCGGCTTCTCCATAGGTCTTAATGCCCTGCTGGTGCAGGAATTCAGTGGCGGTTCCATAACAGTTCTCTGCAAACATGTCGACCAGGGTTCTCCGGAAATCCCAGAGAAAACGGTCGCTGATGTTGGAGCTTCCCACAACATGCCCGGCCAGCGCAGGCAGGTATGATTTAAGATCATACCCTCTCCGTTTTTGAAATTCAGGAAGCATCTCGTCTGTCCAGTTCTGGATGCCGGCCTCCCAGCTATCAAAAAGCATATATTGAAGCCTGGAGCCATATAGCTTACCTAATGTTTTCATCAGCGGCGCAGTATAGCCACGCAGGTAAGATTCCATGTGTTTTTTGCTGAGCTTATCGGCTTCATAACCTAAGCCGGACGGCACTGCCGGACGATTTTTAGCGCCGGTGAGCGAATAGCCAAAACGCATGATGGTCCATTTGCCGGGGGGCGGATCCCAGTTTAAAATCCCATCATTATTCATTTTAGAAGTCAGGTCGATAATGGCAGATGGAGCTATGGCGTCGCCATTGTCTGGCGTTGCTACCGATTCGTATTCAAACAGGAAATTGAAGCCGGCTTTATCCTCCCAGCGGTTGACCCGGGCAGTTGTAAATAATTTGAGTTCGTTGAGCTGGTAAGCCGTATCCGGTGCTGTGGTCGCTTCAGAGATCACATCAGCCGGCCTGAATGGAGCACCCGTTAATTCCACCCGGAAATACTTTGCTGTGACAGCCGCAAATGAAAAGGTTCTTACCGTACTGCCACGATATCCGGATTTCCCGGGGAAGGTCGCGAGGACATTATAATTGTTTCCATCGGTGCTGGCCATCAATCTTCCGAATGGTATACCGCGGCGGCTGGCGATGGATAAGGCTTTTGCAGTTATGGGAGCCGGGTAGGTAAATTGTACCCAAACAGCGCCCGGTTTACCGCCGGTATTTACTGTTACGGCCGAATTCAAATCATCGTCCAGTAATGCTTCGGCATTGATGGCACCTTTGCTGGTTGTGATAGCGGGAATATCGTTCCTCGAATTGGCATCGGCAGGAAATGCTATTACTGCAAAATCCTTATAAAACCCCGGAGCGCTGCCGGGAGATGATAGGTTTCGTATCGCACCAATAGCAGATGGTGGCTGGGGCAGCTTAGCGGAAAAGTTGGTGCCTCCGCTGATGGTCGTTTCACTCCAAACCAATTTCTTCATGGCTTCTTCCGGCTTCACCCATGGACCACCGGTAAGGCTCCAGCCTGCTGAACTGAATATGGACATTTCCAATCCCAGTCGCTCTGCTTCCGATGCACTAAAATGAACGGCATCCAACCATTCGGATGAGCCAAATACCAACGGACTGGTAACCGTTTGGCCACCACCTGCATTCACATCACTCAGCTGAAAACCAGCGATACCAACACGTTTCATCCACTCGAGATCTTTTGTTATACCTTCTTTCGAAATATTGCTTTTGGTCCAATGCCACCAGGTTCTTGGTTTTGCAGAGAAGGGGGGATCGATAAATTTTTTTTTATAATCCAAAATAGTCTCCTGTGCGCATAGCTGTGATTGAAAAACAACCAGCACTATTACCACACGTAACAGCAGAGAGGGTTTAAAATGGGATGAATCGTTTGGGTTGCATTTCTTTTGTAGCATCAGGAGAAGTTTTTCAAGGGCCATAGAAACAACATTTCCCCCGATTATTTTTTGAGGAGATGGTACGAAAGGTACGCATGAACACGGATTATTTGCTTCAGCATAGTACCGTCAGATGCACATCACCACCATAAATCGTGTCTACATCACCCTATACATCCACTTG
Organism: Bacteroidota bacterium; assembly: GCA_040386335.1. GTDB lineage: Bacteria > Bacteroidota > Bacteroidia > Chitinophagales > Chitinophagaceae > JAZKFT01. The sequence goes on along the minus strand of JAZKFT010000012.1, from coordinate 143,922 downwards.
CTTGAAAACTGGGGCCCTGTGCATACGCTCCAGCGGAGGATCCTGTTTATAGAACCGAAAATGATGATTGAACCAGACTCCCGAGGAGTCGCCTATGAATTAAGGTGGCACCTCCGGGGCCCGGGAATGGCATCGCAGGTGTGGCTATAAACAGAATGCTCCAACGGAGTTGTAGCCTGTTGCTGTTAGAACCAGTAATGATCCTGGCTCTATGCCGGTTTTGAACAATTGAGGAACGGCGCCGGTCCAGGTTGATATGGAGTTATAAAGTCCACTTTTTCTCCAGCTTATTAAGTAAGGTGGTTACAACAGATAGGAGCAATCCAAAAATAAATGCCCACAGGAAACCATCTATTTTAATCCCCGAAACGAATTTATCGGCCAGCATCGTGATGAGTACGTTTACAACCAGTAAGAAAAGGCCCAGGGTGATAATCGTAAGGGGCAGGGTAAGTAGAATGATAAGTGGTTTTACCAGGGCATTGAGGATAGCCAGTACAACTGCAAAAATGATGGCTGTTGTAAATGAATTGATAGCTACATGCGGTGCTAAAAGTTTTGATAGCCCATATACTACAACCGCTGTAATCAGGAAATTGATAAGCCACCTCATAATGATAATTTTTTTGAAGCTACGTTAATTCGCAGCTATCTCCAATATATTATTCGGTGGGGTGACTTGTTCAAACATCCACTCATTCATCAACCATTACAGTGTTTACCGGATAACTGTTACCCTCAAAAAAGTAGCAGTTATGGACGTAGTTTCGCTGTCCCCACTTTTGTTTTGGCTATTGAACAAAACTTCTAATTCCTGCTGTAGTTCGGCCGCCTTCCCATTCTTTTCTGCCGCTTCAAAGGCATTCATGGTTGGACCATAATAATTTTTAAATCTAGCGACAAATGCTGCCGGTGAATAAGGAGCATTAAACGTAAAACCATCCCTCTCGAACGAGATATTTTCTTTCGGCACGCCGGCAGCCACAAAACGTTCCGTTACGTGGTCTTCCACACCCCATAACATTGGGCTGATAAAACCTTCAGGCGGTGGTGGCGTATAGGCTGAACTGATCTTTAATATTTGTGCCACCAGCGTGGGATCACCCGGTATCCAGTTACCCATTACGATCCTTCCGCCCGGGCGGGTAACGCGAACCATTTCTTTTGCTACATCCAATGGCCGCGGTGCGAACATGGCACCAAAGATGCTGACTACCAGATCAAAAGAATGGTCTTCCAGTTCGTGCAAGTCTGTGGCATCGCCTTCCTGGAAAACACAATTGGTCAGCCCTTCATTATTTGCCCTGGTATTGCCGGCTTCCACCAGGTTCTTTGCGATATCCACACCCAACACATTTGCGCCGAGCTTTGCTCCAGGTATCGCAGTCGTGCCATCTCCACAACCAAGATCAAGAACTTTCATACCCGGAGTAATTTCCAGTTTTGCTACCAGGGCCGCGCCGCTTTCCCGCATGCTTTCGGCAATCTGCGTAAAATCGCCTTTTTCCCATAATGCTTTGTTTGGGTTCATTTTCTTTGCTTTTTAGAAAAGAAAATTACGGATTATCGGTAATCTTCTTTTTGAATATTTCAAAACACCGTTCGCGACAGATGCCCGTTTTAACAGCATCCGGGGAAGCCACCAGTTAAATAGTTTCTATTTGATGGCTGCAGGCAATTGCTTACCGGCGTTCCCTACCTTTATCGCCAAACCCTACAAAACCTATCATGACCAAAAAAGAGATTCTTGAGACACTTCATAAAAAGATGATTGCTGAAATACAGGATTATGCTATTATTTTAATGGATATTGACGGAACCATTTTATCATGGAATATTGGTGCTGAAAAAATAAAAGGCTATAAAGAAGCAGAAATCCTTGATCAAAATTTCAGGATATTTTACTTGCCACAAGACAGGCAGGCCGGCCTACCGGAACAGTTGATCGAACTGGCCAAAAAAGAAGGCAGGGCGAGGCATATCGGCAGGCGCGTTAAAAAAGACGGAACCATATTTTGGGGCAGCATCCTCATCACGGCCCTGCACGACGATAATGGTGAAGTAATCGGTTTTACTAAATTAACCAGCGAAGTATAAAGCAATCAATCATTACCGGATAGGATACAAGCCGACAAACTTGTTGTAATCGCTTTAGATATTTATTAGACAATCTAAACCTTGCAAACTGCAACCGTTATAAGAAGACTGAAAGCATTTGTCATTGACTATTTTATTATCCTCGGTTATATAGCTGTCTTGCTGGGTGTAACCTTTGCCCTTGCCAAAATTTTTCGGCTACAGCTACAAAGTCTGAACCCTTTAACCGGCGAACTGATAGCATTTTTTACGCTAACATTACCCGTCATTCTATATTTTACTTTATCCGAGAATGGCAAACATGGCGGCACCATCGGGAAAAGAAAATCAGGATTGAAAATCGTGAATAAAAATTTAGTTGGTGCCGGATTCTGGCAGCTCCTGGTAAGAAACTGCATTAAATTTTTACCCTGGGAACTGGCGCATTTTTTCCTTTTCAGGCTCTTCTATTATTTGTCGGTCAACGAGGAAAGCCCGGGCTGGGTGCTGACCGGTTTGTTAGGTTCACAGGCACTTGCTATTGGTTACCTCTTTGGTATTGTATTCCAAAAGAACAACGTCGGTGTTTATGAAATTCTTTCGGGAACGAGGGTCATTCAATAATGAAGATCACCGGTAGTTACCATAAAAAATATCTTGTATTGATTTTCATTTGTTGAATCTGTTTTTTATCTTACCGCGTATACCTGATCATCCTAATTCCAGGCTTTTTCAAAAAATCTTTTTGCATTGCCCTGCTGATAAGACTCAACATTCACTTTATAAACAAAAAAACGATTGTCATGACCAACAAAGAATTTTTTCAGCAATGCTGGAAGTCTGAAGTAACCCCTACCCTGACTGCTCTTAAAGCATTGCCCGAAGCCGAAAAGCTTAGTTACAAGCCTTCTGAAAAATACCGCACCGCCAAGCAGTTGGTAGACCATTTTGTATCGCATGTAGAGGACCTGATCGAAGCGGTGGAAACAGGTGTGATTAACCACCGTGTGATGGCTGACTATCCCAGCACTGAAAATGCTATTGATGTTTTTGTAAATGAGACCGACAAGTTGCTGGCGTTAATCGACGGAGTAGATGATACCACATGGGAAGGAAAAAATGTGCCAATGATGATCTTCGGAAATACTTTGTTTACGCAACCGCTTGGGCAAATATGCTGGAGCTTTCTCTTTGATATTATCCATCACCGTGGCCAGTTGTCCACCTACTACCGCCCAATGGGTGCTACCCAACCCGCCATTTACGGCCCCACAGCTGAAATGGTAGAAGCCATGATGGCACAGACGCCATCTGAAAATTAAAAAAGATAATTTTCATAAGCCGGGGAACAGTTGCTTCCCGGTTTTTTTGTGCCCTACGGCCAACTTTTATCTGAATTTTTGATTCCAGGGACCCGGAATGTTGAAAAACCGAGACTCAGCAAAAATTCATACCTGGAACCCTGCAATGTTTCTGCGCTTTTCTTCGTCAGGCAATTTAAGTAAACCCGCCTTTCTTTGTAATAAGAGGCAGCAGTTTTACTTGCATCTTCACCTAACAATAAAACGCTATCATGCGCTCCAGGCACCTGAAAAGAATACTGCTATCCCTTACTATACTAGTGCATGTTTATAACGCCATTTCACAGACTGCTATACCTATAAAATGCGGTGACGACCTTTTAAGAAACCTCGCCAGGCAAACAATTCCAGGCTATGATAAAATTCAGGAGCAAAAAGACCTTGTACTAAAGGAATATGCTGCCAACATGCTCAGGGGCCGCCACCAACCTGCATCCAGGGGAAATACGCTTGCGGAAGCCGATAGCGTGTACACCATTCCTGTAGTGGTGCATGTGGTGTTCCCAACAGGTGAGCCTTATGGTACGGGAACAAATATTAGTTATGGTCAAATAAGGTCGCAGATCCAGGCACTCAATGCGGCGTTTGGCAAAACCTACCCGGCATACAATGGGCAATCCCATCCAGCCTACGCGCAGGATACCCGTATCCGGTTTTGCCTGGCCAGCAATACTGGAGATACCGCTAACTGGGCTAGCGGTCCCGGCGGCACAGAGTTTGGCGTAAAAAGATATGCTGACGCTTCCGGTGCGTCCAACCACAATATCACTTCGGCTTCGGCCAACCAGTTGCTGGCTATTACCCATCCTGTTGCCACCAGGTTTCCTTTTACAAAATACCTTAATATCTGGCTGGTAAAAACAATCGGTGGCGGTAACAATATTATGGGCTATGCGCCACGGCCCATCATGTCGGGCTACCCACTGGATGGTGTGGTGATGCGGGCTGATATTTTTGGCGACAACACAACTGGTGGCGGCCATCCGCTGAACAATCTTTTTGGGCTCACACAGGGCAAAGTACTGGCCCATGAAGTGGGGCATTATTTAAACCTCTACCATATTTTCCAGGGCGGTTGCGCAGGCGCCAATGCAGCCGGTGCCGCTACCGATGCCTGTGACCTTAATGGCGACATGATCTGCGATATAGAGCCTGCCAATACACAGAATATTTTTTGTGGGGTCAGCATACCCAACACCTGTACGGCCAATTATAATACCGGCACCACCAACCTTGATATGATCAACGATTATATGAGTTATGCCGACGACGATTGTATGAACACTTTTACCCTGGACCAATCAAAACGCATGTGGTCCACGCTCAATATTGACCGGTTTACGATTTGGCAACCTGAGAACCTGGCGGCTACAGGCGTATTGGGGCCCAATGGATGTGTGCCATCTTTCTTAAATGCACAAATAAATACAAACGACGCGGTGTTTTGCGCAGGAAAAGTCATTACATTTTCTAACCCTACCGTGGGCAATACAGCAACCAGTTATCTCTGGCAATTCCCGGGTGGAAGCATTGCATCTGCTACTACCAATACCGTAAAGGTTAGCTATGCCACATCAGGCAATTACAAAGCCATCCTGAAGGTCAGCAATGCGTCGGGATATACCAGGACTGATTCGCTGCTATTCACTGTGCTCGACTGTAAACTGGATTCGTCAATGCTGCACATGTCGCACTGGTATTTTGGCCATTTTGGCTCCATTGATTTTAGTTCGGGAGCCCCTGTTCAGACCAATGTTGCAATGGCAAAAAATACCATTCAGCGGGAGTTGTCCGATTCGATGCTGGGGCCTGCGATTCAGGGCACGGTAAGCCTGAGTGATTCTTTAGGAAACCTGCTTTTTTATAGCAATGCAGTTAGCGTATGGAACAAAAACCATCAAAAAATTTCGACTGAACCCATCTTTGGGAAAAGTGATATCAATGCTTCCACCGGCGTTTGTTATGTACCCTATCCCGGTAAGCCCGGCAAATATTTTATAGCAGGCGCCAGTTCCAATTTATATGTAATGCCAGAGGGTGTAAAGTTTGTGGAAGTGGACCTTAACACCAATACCGTAACGCCATTCAAAGAATTCAGACATTCGTCACTACCAGCCAAATTATCACAGTTTCTAACGGTAGTACCGCATTGCAATGGCACCGATTACTGGATCATAGCGCATGGCTATGACGCAGATGTACAGTTCTATTCTTTCCTGGTTACTGCAAGTGGTATTGACCCGATACAGGCTCCCGTAATATCACAGGGATCACACAAGGCCTACCAGGGCAGTGGAAACCAGCTAAAAGCCAACCGGCAGGCCGACAAGCTAATATTGTGCACGCCTCACGGCTTCGGTGCACCTGCAGCATCCATATACGATTTTGATAGCCGCACCGGGCAGGTGAAAAATGAAAGAATGGTGCCGCACGTTAGCGGGTATAACAATATTCAAACAGGTGCTGCCTTTAGCCCGAATGGCGAATATTTTTACCTGATGCGGAGCAGCAACCTGGTTACCAACGGTTTGCCCTACTGGCTTTTTCAGTACAGGGTGAGCGATTTTCAATTCAATATTTTCAACGCCCCCGGGTTTTATTTTGCAGCGCCTTTTCAGCCCGGCCCCGATAACCAGATTTATATTACGACGCAGGACAATTATTTTGCCCGCCTATCCAACCCCGATAAATGGGGAGGAGCTTCTGTAAACGGATCTTTTATTCGCATGACAGACCTGCATCAAAGTATCAATACTGGTGTTAGCATTCCTGGCTTTATTGATGCCAAAAGACCGGTTCCCACGCACCCCGACTTTACCGCCAAAGCCATTACCTGCAACAGTTTCCGTTTTTCAGCACTGTGTTTTGATAATTATACCGCAACCTGGAATTTTGGCGATGGATCGGCTTTGCAAACAGGAAATAGTATAACACATCTCTATGCGCAGCCGGGAGAATATACCGTAACCATGCGCTTAAGCCAGGGAACCATTGTGTTTGGCACTGCCACCAAAAAAGTAACAGTGCTGGCACTCACCACCAGCATCTCTGGTCCGGATTATATATGTAGCAATGGAACCCATCCGTCCCAGTATTTCAGCCCGGTATTGCCCGGCGTCAGTTATAAATGGACGGCTGTAAACGGCAGTATTATCGGCCCCGATAATTTCCCATTCGTGGATGTATTATGGTTCCCTGCGGTAAGTGCGGGAACTGTTGAACTGGTGATCAGCAGGGATAGTTGCGTGTTCCCTGTTTCCAAAACGGTTGGCATCTCACACGGCCCTGCCTTTAACTGGATTTTGAAAGACAGCGTTTGTGTTTACGATAGTGCATTTGCGCTTGCAGCCACCCCTGTTGGTGGGGTATTTAACGGGCCTGGTGTAAGCAATAACCGCTTCTCTCCTGCTGCCGCGGGCCTGGGCATTCATACGATTGTCTATACGTATTCGGACGAACTCACCTGCCTGGGACAGGTGCAAAAGACGCTTAAGGTGAGTAACTGTAATATTCCAACAACTCCCAATACAAGTTGTGATACGCTGCTAAACACCATTCTGGTAGCACCCAATCCTGTTTCAGGTGTATTGCAGTTAAAGTCTCCCTATGTGCTGAAATTTGTACAGGTATTTAACTCAATTGGCCAGAAAGTAGCGGAAGGGCAGCTCACCAGCAATAGCCTTCGTTTGCCTGTATTGGCCGGGGGCATTTATACGGTGCTGGTGTACTGTGAGCAAAACAATAAATTCAGGTCCCTAAAATTTATGAAACAGGATTAGCCTTCGGGAAAAACGGATTGTGTATTTGACATCAATTCCAATCCCAAACCACGATCGCCCATTCATCCGTTGCATCGGCAAAAACGTGCAGGATCTTAAACCCAACTTTTTCGTGTGCCCGCAACGATCTTTTGTTGGTAGTAGATATTTCTGTAATACAATAATCGTATTGGTGTTGTAAAAATTGTTTGTGCCCTTCGTAGAGCATTTTAAAAACGCCTTGTCCGCGATAGGCCTTCGCCACGCATACCTGGCCCATGAGGTACCAGCTGGTATTTTGCAAAGAGCGGCCCTTGTATTCCAGTTTTTCCAATGCCTTAAATGCCGGAACCAACACCGGAACTATACCGGCACATTCCCTGGGCATTACCAGTGCATAACCAGCAATCACATCACCATCTTTTACGATCACACTGGGATGAATATCGTGCAACTGCTGCAATTGTTCCGGCGTGTGCTCCACCGTCACAAAGCCCTGTTCCATGATCTCAGCTTCGCTGAGACGGGCTTTGGTATTGGCCTGCTGCAGTTTGAGAATTTGTTGCAATTCTTCCTCCGTAGAAACAAGTTTGGTGACAAGAGCCATTTACTATTTCTGATTTTTGATGTCTGAAGTCTGATGTCTGATTTTTCAAGAACCCCTAAACCTCTAAACCCTAAACTCCTAAACCCTATAACAAACCGCATTAATATTCATCCCGGCACCAACCGATGCAAACACCACCACATCTCCGGCTGCCAGGGATTGGTTTTCTAATTGGCCCCTTCCTACCAGGTCAAATAAAGTGGGGATCGTAGCCACCGAGCTGTTGCCATATTTGTGAATGCTCATGGGCATAATATGTGCCGGTATTTCAGTAATACCATAAAGTTTGTACAGTTCATTGATAAACCCCTGGTCCATTTTTTCATTGGCCTGGTGCAGGATAAACTTTTTCACTTCCTGTATTTCCACACCACTTTTTTCCAGGCAATCTTTCATCGCCAGCGGCACGTGTTTCATGGCGTACTCGTACACTTTACGGCCTTTCATTTTCATGTACCGGATGCGTGGGTCGCTGTAGGGGAAATTGCTTTTTCCCATTACGAGGTAGCCTGCTTCAACATTGCAATGGCTTTGCGTAGACGATCCTAAAAAACCGCTGCTGTGCGCCTCGCCCTCTATCGCTTCTGCCACACAGGCGCCGGCCCCGTCGCTGAAGATCATACTATCCCGGTCATAAATATCTATCACCCTGCTCAGCGTTTCAGCGCCGATCAGAAGGGCTTTTTTTGAAAGACCTGCTTTAAAAAAAGCATCGGTGTGAATCAGCGCCTGTAACCAGCCGGGGCAACCGAATATGATATCGTGTGCGACACAATTAGGGTTTTTGATGCCAAGCTGGTTCTTTACCCTGGAAGCAAGGGCGGGCAACATATCGGTTTGTATCGTGTGCTTCAATACATCGCCAAAGTTGTGGGCTACAACGATCTGGTCCAGGGTTTCCGGATCGGTGCCGCTATCGTCAAGGGCTGCTGTGGCGGCGAATACCGCAAGGTCGCTGGCGTTTATATTTTCCGGTGCATAGCGACGCTCTTCGATTCCGGTAATCCCCTTAAATTTTTCGGCGATGATGGTCGCGGGCAACTCAATCCGGCGCTGGCCTTCATCGTAAAAATCCTGTACTGCAAACTCGCTGTTGGTCTTAATAATATGGGGGATATAACTTCCGGTTCCGGTAATGACGGTTCTTAATGGCATGCGGCTGAACAATTAAAAAGGATAAAGGCTTATAACAGGTATTGTGAAGATAAGTTGAAAGCAGGAGGTCGCGGGTTCAAAAATAAAAGAGACAGCCATTTGGCCGTCTCTTTTTATGGAAGGGTTATATTTCTGATTGACCAGTCACTGGGTCAATTGTCATTAGGTCATTGGTCAATAAATAATTCGATGGCTAAATGACAATTGACCCAATGACCCATTGACCTAATGACCTAATGACCATTGGCTTTATGACCAATAATTACATCCCTTTTTTCATTTTCTTATGCCCGTTGATCATTTCTACAAAATCAACAGCGAGACGGGCAAACAGGTAACGGCCATTGTATCCAAACTGGTTTCCGTTAAACAGGAAACGGCCACGGTTACTTTGGTCGCGGCCGGCGGTATAGCCGCCTACCACTTTAGAAGTAGTTAGAGCTGATGCCACTGGTGTAGCATATACCTGGTTTGGATTGTTGCGCGGATCAACAAAGATCTGGTCGGGGTACACATCCAGCAGGTTATTGGCGCCTACAGAAAGATTGATGCCTGCACAGGCTTTGTAAGTCAGCACGAGGTCGGTAGTGGCCTTGCCCTGGTAGGTTTGGTCAGCGCCAAAACCTGCATCGTTCCAGAAAACACCTGCCCCATTTTTGGCATTGGGATCAGCGGCATTTAAATTGGTCACCTTTCCAAAATATACCACGCGGGCCAGTATATCAAATTTGGAAATGGCATAGTTCACCGTGAGGTTTATTTTTTGCTTGGGTTGTCCCACTTCAATCCTGGCCCGTTGCTGACGATCGAATAACAGGGTGCTGAAATCGTTGGCCGGGTTCTTAGTTGGATCTGTAAGACCGGGGTTATTTACAGCCGCGTCTATCACAGAATTGGTCTGTATTTTACCCACCACCGTGTTTTGATTGAAGTTGGCTGCCAGCGAAATATTACCACTTCCAACACCAATCCTGTAACGTTTGCTGATCACAATATCAAGCCCCTTCGTTTCTGTATTTACAGCATTGGTCCAGAACTGCAGGGCGCTGGTGGCACTGCTGACTCCGTTGGCCGTTAATATTGCATCTACCAGTGCATTGGAACTGCGGTTAAACGGTGTTGACAATACAATACGGTCCTTTATTTTGATAAAATAGCCATCTACTGAAACCGTAAAACCATTGCCAAATTTGCTCACCACACCTGCTGTAAAACTGGTAGATTTTTCAGGCTTTAATTCGTTGATACCAAAAGCGGTACGAACGATCGGGTTTTCGTTATTAGCAGTAAGCGAGTTGGAAGGCAATCCACCTACAAACTGTGTAGATGTATTCTGGAAATACCGCTGGTGCAAACTCGGCGCCCTGAAACCCGTGTTTACAGAAGCACGAACCGCCAGGTTAGATTGTATTTCATAACGGGCTGTTAGCTTAAGACCAGTTCCATTATATGTTACGGTAGATTCCTTATACGATTCGAAGCGGGCAGCTGCGCCCAGTAACAATTTGCCCAGTGAATATTCCAGGTCGAGGTAACCGGCGTAAACATTCCTTTTTGCATTGACCACATCTGCCGGAGCAAAACCAGGAAACACCTGGGCCCCGGGTACTGCCGGTGATGCACCAATAATTGTAGGAGCTGTATTTGCGCCAGGATATGATGGCAACGCAAACGGCGTAGTTTGACGTCCGCCATTGGTATATGAGTTCAATTCGCCTGCGGCAATATCAAATTTTTCTGTACGGAATTCAGCACCAAAACCTACGTTCAGGTCGTTGGCACCGGCAAGAAATTTTTTACTTATATCGAGGTTCACGGTATTCTGCCTGAACTTAAGGCTGCCGGCATCGAAATGGGTCTGCACATTGGCTTCTGCCACCGGTGGCAACGAAGCATTAATACTATTCTGCACTTCGTAAGCCAGCTTGTTTTCGCCATAAGTATTACTCAGGTCTATTTCCCAATCCATAAAAGTTCCTTTCAACCCGCCGATAAAGGACTGGTCACTGATAACTGTGTGAATTTCGGGTAAAAAGCCATCGGGATAATATTGATACCCGCCACTGGTAACCGCCTGCTGTGTAACCGCATTGGGTATGCGGGCATTACCGGTAGCTGCACCTGTACGGTGCGACGCACCAATAGTTGTATAAAACTCAATGTTTTTGGTAATCGGCAAACCCGCATTGATAAAGCCTCCATAGTTTTCCGAACTCGACTGACCAGCTACCATATTATGACGGTCGTAGCCACGTTCGTTTACCAGTTTGGTGTCGAGGTCTATTAACCAGCGACGATACAGCACAGGATCAACGCCAGCCTGTGTCGCAGGAAAAGCCCCGCCATTGCCGTAATATTCCAATGGGATATTGTCATAACCGCTGCGGTTGGTATTATCCCTGTTCAGCCATTGACCACTAAAATTGATATAAGCACCTTGTTTGAAAAATGTACCGACTGAAAAATCCACCTGTGTGGTATTGCCGTCATTAATTCGTTGATGATTGGTATAATAGGGCATATTCGTAACATTTCCGCCCGTATTTACACTTACAGCTGCACCCTTGTATTTTTTCTTTAAAACGATATTGATAACACCTGCAATGGCATCAGAACCATACTGGGCCGCAGCACCATCACGTAAAACTTCTATCCTTTCAATCGCAGCTACCGGAATGGCGTTCATGTCGGTACCTACCGAACCACGGCCAACGCTTCCATTAATATTTACCAAAGCGGTAGTATGCCTGCGTTTTCCATTCAGCAACACCAGGGTTTGGTCAGGACCCAGTCCGCGCAAACCGGCCGGATCTATATGGTCGGTACCATCAGTGACTGTTTGCCTGGCACTTTGAAAAGAAGGTGCGGCATAGGTGAGTAATTGCGTAATGTCTGTTTGGGCAAATTGTTTTACTTCTTTGGCCGAAATAATATCCACGGGAACGGGGGTGGAAATAACCGTACGGGGGGTATTGCTGCGGCTACCTACTACCCTGACGGTTTCTATTTCACCACCCGGAGTAAGGCCGAGGTCCTGGGTGAAAGTTTCGCCGGCTTTTACCGTGACAGAGATCCGTTGGGTGGCCTGCCCAACATAAGAAACCACCAGCATGTACGAGCCTGCCGGAACTTTAAGCGTGTAATTACCACTGGCATCTGTAGTAGTACCAATGTTCCTTGGCTCCACCGTTACGGAAGCTCCCGACAGCGGACTGCCGGATGCATCTTTTACCGTACCCTTAATAGTTGCGGATTGTGCTATGGCCGCTGCTGCAAAAAATAGCAGGAACATAGTGGCCAACAACGAAATCATTCGTTTACTCAATTTTCTCATGTGCATTAGTTTTGGTTATGTCTGGTAATTTACTAAGGTACGCCCGAAAAAAGAATAGTTTTGAAACTATTACCCCTAACTAACTTAGAAACAAACATTTTCGCTATGAAAGTCATTAAAAAAACGGGTTTGGTTTTTACATGTATGGTTGCTGTTTGTGTTGCTGCCGCTCAAAATGTGGGAAAGAAAATGGTGATCAATCCCTACAAGTATAATATTCAAAAAGATTTTACCGGCAGCAACGGAACGGTGGTATGTGCCCACCCGCTGGCAGCCAAAGTAGGTGCCGACATTTTAATGCAGGGCGGAAATGCGATAGATGCAGCCATTGCCACACAATTGGTACTGGCAGTGGTGTATCCGGGTGCAGGCAATATTGGGGGCGGTGGTTTTATGGTGGCCCGCATGAGCACTGGAAAGACCATCGCACTCGACTTTAGGGAAATGGCCCCGGCGGCAGCTACTGAAGATATGTACGTCAATAAAAAAACGGGCAAGCCAAACGCCTCGTTATCCCTAAACGGCCATTTGGCTTCCGGTGTGCCCGGCACTGTGGCGGGGATTTTTGCTGAAATGAAATATGCCAAGCTGCCTATTAAAACATTGATACAACCTGCTATAGAGATCGCGGAAAAAGGCTTTGTCATCACCGAAAGGGAAGCCAGGAACCTGGACAGCAATATGAAAGCCTTTGAAAAGAACAATACTACGCTTCCTGTTTTTTGTAAAAAAAATGGCTGGTGGAAAGCAGGCGATACACTGGTGCAAAAAGACCTTGCTAAAACGCTGAAACGCATCCGCGACAATGGCGCAAAAGGTTTTTATGAAGGAGAAACTGCCCGGCTGATCGTGAATGAAATGGAACGTGGCGCAGGCATCATTACCCTTGCCGATCTTAAAAACTATAAGGCCAAAGAAAGAGTAACGAATGAGTTTGATTATAAAGGCTATCATATCATCACCATGCCGCCGCCCAGCAGTGGCGGGCTGCTGATGAACCAGATGTTTAAAATGCTGGAGCAACGGCCGCTGAAGCAGTATGGCTTTCTAACTGCACAAAGTGTTTCACTGATCACTGAAGTGGAACGCCGCGCCTATGCTGACAGGGCCGAACATTTGGGAGACCCCGACTTTTACAAAGTGCCCGCGAAAACCATGGTAAGCGATGCCTATTTAAAAGAACGCATGAAAGACTACGACAGCACCAAAGCGAGCAAAAGCACCGACATCAAAGCAGGCATGATCAAAGAAAGCGAGCAGACCACGCATATCAGCATTATAGATAAAGATGGTAATTGCGTAAGCCTTACCACCACATTGAACGGCGGTTACGGCAGCAAAACAGTAGTTGGCGGTGCCGGTTTTTTATTGAACAACGAAATGGATGATTTTAGTTCACAGCCAGGTGTACCCAATATGTTTGGTGCCATTGGTGGCAAGGCCAATGCCATTGCTCCTGCCAAGCGGATGCTCAGCAGTATGACACCGACCATTGTTCTAAAGGACGGCAAACCTTTTATGATCGTTGGCACCCCGGGCGGCACCACCATCATCACTTCTGTTTTGCAAAACATCATCAACGTAATCGACTATGGCATGAACGCCCATGATGCCGTAAACAACCCCAAGTTCCACCACCAATGGCAGCCCGACCAGGTGGATGTGGAAAAAGAGTTCCCCGCTGATGTTCGTGCCCAACTCCAAAGCATGGGCTATAAAATAAACGAACGCCGCCCCTGGAGTGCATCAGAAATGATTCTTTTAACAGGCAACAAAAAGTTTGAAGCTGCCGCCGATAAAAGGGGTGATGATAGTGCGGAGGGGTATTGAGGAAATATTGTGTAGGGTAATAACGTTTACATCCCGACGTTAAAATAAACTCGGCGATAAGGTTTGGAATTTTCCGATAATTACTCAGACTTCATTATTGTATGACATTTTTAAAACGGCCTCATTTTGATGCGTATAATATTTATAGCAATACTTACCGCAATTACAGCATTTTCTTTAGATGCACAAGGCCTGCAGCGCAACAATCTCATTGTTCGGGTTATTGATGAGAAATACATGAAAGCGTGTGAAACCGGTACAGCCGACTGCAAACCAGTGATGATTTCACGCCAAACATTTAAAGATAGCATACAGCTGATATTGCCGATTGGCGGAAGTCAGTCTAACGTTAATCTTTATACTATTGACAGCGCTTTTATAAATTGGACAAAGGGAGGGTTAAAAGAAGAGCCTGGACCTATACGCTCAGACGAAAGGTTTTTTGGTCAGGGAAACCCCATGCTTGACCTGACCGGTCTTCAGGATGGTAATTATGTGGTATGGATGACAAGTTGCAATCTGGAAGGAATTATTAATATGACGATATCTACTCGTTCCAGCGGGGCTTTCACGGCAGCGACTCCTACAGGTCGCAATTAATAGCGAAACCATCTCTTCCCGGCGGGGTTTTCACAGGCAGCCGTCCCGACCTTCGGTAACTTACCGTGAAACCCCGACGTGTGAGCGACTATGCATATTTTTAACCCACGCTTTAAATATTTTTACGCTCTCTAAAAATGGCCATCAAATTAAAACACAACAACACCCACTCAACATGGTTTATCACTTTTACCTGCGTTGAATGGATACCACTCATTGAACTAACTAACAGCTACAATCTCGTCTATCAATGGTTTGGTCTCTTAAAACAAAGCTATGATGCCGATGTGCTGGCATATGTGATCATGCCAAACCACCTCCATGCTATCCTTCATTTTCAAAAAGATGGATTCAACCTCAACAACATTGTTGGGAACGGCAAGCGATTTATGGCATACGAAATCATCAACCGCCTGGAAAAAACCGGTAATACCAACATGCTGCAACAATTGAAAAGCCTGGTAACAGTACGAGAAAGTAAAAAAGGCCAGTTACATAAAGTTTTCATCGATTCCTTTGATGCCAAACCAATTTTTTCAACGATCTTTTTATTGCAAAAAATAAAATACATACACCATAACCCCGTAAGCGGAAAATGGATGCTGGTAAAAGATTTTACCGCGTATGAACATAGCAGTGCATCATTTTATGAAATTGGTGAAGTGCGTCATTTCAGACCGATGCATTATATGGATTTGTAGTGGTAGCTATTCGTAGACACTGACGCGTCGGGGTTTCACGATAGCGAATCACAGATCGGTGCCGCCGCTGTGAAAACCCCGCCGTGACGTTTAAGATATTCAAAGAAAATATTGGCAGAAAGCCAGACCATCTACTTCGTCTAACCACAAGACCTCGTTCCCGGCGGGGTTTTCACAGCAGCCGCTTAGATTATCGGGGATTAACCGTGAAACCCCGACGTGTGAGCGACTCAACATTTTTGTTAACTAACGACTCACTTATTTCCACATCTTTCAATTCCGTTAAACTGCCCTGCTGGTATTACATATTTTCCTCCAAACATCATAATTTTTCCTAACTTTCAAAATAAAATAAAACTCTCCACAATTCCCCCCAAATCATGAACAGAAGAGCCTTTACCAGGGATACTTTGATGACCCTTACCAGTATCGCATTTCTCGACACATTATTTACCAACAACTTATTTGCTTCCCCGCTAAAAGACATGACAGCAAAGTGGCTGAAAGAATTGCAGGTGATGTGTAAAGACTTAAAAGTGGATAGCATCAGCCAGTTTCAATGGCAGGAAAAGATCAATGCCTTTCATAATAAATTACCCCTCTCAGATTTGTTGAAGTTCATCGACTTTGAAAAAGCAGTCAGGAATTTTCAATATCCTGATAAAGGCGTCGTTACAAAAGATACCATCTTTCCGAAAGTGACAAGCATCTCGGAAAACTACGCATTTACAGGGCGCATTTTCGGAATGAAAAAAGACCGGGCCATTATTCCACACGGGCATAAAAACATGTCGTCCTGCCACCGGGTGCTCAATGGCGAAGTGTTGTGTAAACAATACGACAGGATAAAGGATCTAGGGGATTTCATGTTCATCAAACAATCTGCTGAAGAAAACGGAAAACCAGGGAGTTTTTCATCCATCTCCGATGATAAAGACAATGTGCACTGGATGACAACGACGACTAATTATGCGCACACTTTTGATATCATCGTAGGCAACCTTCACAACACCCAAACTGAAATTGACAATATTGATATGTATGAAGCCCAAAAGCTGGGCGCAGGTGTGCTCATGGTAAAAAAGCTTTTTTGGAAAGATGCCTTGAAAAAGTATGGCGATTCACATCACTAATTCGCGTGCCCGCCTGCTTGCAGATTCTGGCTGTTTAACCAGTTTCAATTAGAAGTTTCCCCAACGTCTTTTGAAAAATCTAATATGCAGCTATAATTCCAGTTTTGTTAGAAAATATTTGTTAGGAAAAAAATCCTAACAAGAAAATTCTAACAAAATTGTTAGAGTTTTTTTATTTTTTTAAAAATCCTAACAATACAGCTGTTCAGACGAATCAATTAAACCCGTGCAGCCAGCAGCGGGACGTCTAAATGGGTCGACGAATTTGAAATCCCACTAAAAAACCGGGTTGACTTTGGCTCTAACATTGCCTATTTTTGGCTGAGTGGCAACATATTTCAAATCAACAGATCTTCTACATTATGAAAAAGTTACTGCCAGGGCTCCACCTCATCTTCGCATTATTTATTCTCGTCTCATGCAGGCAAAGGGCAACGGTACCGTCCGAATCCTCCATCGATTCCATCTATCTTAAAACCGGGGCCATAGTATCATGCGGCCCTGCAGATAAGCTGTTTGGTGCTGTGAGTTTTGAAACATCCTGCTCCGAAAAAGTAAAAAAGGATTTTGACCTGGCTATTTCCATCCTGCATTCATTTGAATACGATGAGGCAGAAAAAGTATTTGCCAAAATTATTAAGGATGAACCCGGATGTGCCATGGCCTATTGGGGCGTGGCGATGTGCAATTACCATCCTCTCTGGTCGCCGCCCACGCAACCGGAACTTGTAAAAGGTGCAAAGGCAATTGCCGTTGCGAAATCCATCAGCAAAAAAACGCAGCGGGAAGCTGATTACATCGAAGCCATTGAACTGTATTACAAGGATTCAGAGAAACTGGACCATCGTACCCGTGCTATTAGTTTTGAAAAGGCGATGGAAAAACTTCACACAACTTACCCCAATGATAAGGAGTCTGCTATATTTTATGCCCTGGCACTGGATGCAGCCGCTGCACCAACGGACAAGACTTTTGCCAATCAAAAAAAGGCCTACTCCATTTTGACCAGTTTATACCCTGGCCAACCCGAACATCCCGGCATTGTACATTATATTATTCATAGTTACGATTATCCCGGACTGGCCTCACAGGCCCTGACCGCTGCCAGGAAATATGCATCCATCGCACCATCTTCGGCCCATGCCCAGCACATGCCCTCGCATATTTTTACCCGGCTGGGGCTTTGGGACGAATGCATTCAATCGAACCTTACCGCTGCGGAGTCTGCAAAGTGTTATGCAGAAAATGCAGGCATCAAAGGCCATTGGGATGAAGAAATGCATGCGTTGGATTACCTCATGTATGGCTACCTGCAAAAGGGAGACAATGAGCAGGCTAAAAAGCTATGGGACTATCTAAAAACCATCAACGATGTAGCTCCCTTTAACTTTAAAGTGGCCTATGCCTTTGCAGCCATGCCGGCGCGGTATGTATTGGAAAATAAATTATGGAAAGAAGCCGCCAGCCTGGAAGTACACAACAAAAAATTTGATTGGGAACAACATCACTGGCAAAGAGCCATTGTGCATTTTGCCCGTGCCATGGGTGCTGCGCATTTGGGCAATATCGATTCTGCGAGGGCTGAATTAAAAAGCTTATCCATCATTCACGATGAGCTTACCCGGCAAAAAGATGCCTACAAAGCTGACCACGTGCTGGTGCAGGCCAAAACCGCTGAAGCCTGGATATTATTGAAAGAAGTAAAAAACAGTGATGCAATAAGGCTGATGACAGAAGCTGCAGACATGGAAGACAAAACAGAAAAACACCCGGTTAGCCCCGGTGAAGTTTTACCCGCGAGGGAGTTATTGGGCGACATGCTGCTGCAAATAAACCAACCTGATAAAGCCCTCGATGCCTATGAGGCTAATTTGAAAAAACATCCCAACCGGTTTAATGGGCTTTACGGCGCGGCGGTGGCAGCCCAAAAATGTAACAAGCCAGACATGGCCAGGGCCCGGTATGAACAATTGTTAAGTATAAGCCAGCCGACAAATTCGAAGAGGGCTGAGTTAGAGGTGGCAAGGGGTTTTATAGAGACGAAAAAATAAATCGGTTTTGCATCCGTTTGAGAACAAAAATATGAACCAGTTAACAATCCTTTTAGTCTTCGCTTTTTTATCATTCGGCAACAACTCTTGTGGTCAGAAAAATAATTTCAAGGGAAAAAATATAACTGATTCAATAAACAAGCGGCATCAAACTGATTCAATTTTTTTTCAAGAAACACCCCAAAATCTTGTAGATATTGTGAGCAAGATGGCCGTAATAAACGAAGTACAATCGGCACACATCGGCGCTGCGGGAGTTGAAGGCGACAATTATAAAAACTTTTTAGAATTAAAGAAAATTGCAGGAGTTGAAGATTTATTAAAACTAACCGACAACAAAAACGCCGTTGTTGCCTGCTATGCAAGTCTGGCACTAGCTGACAAATCCTATCCTGATTTAAAAACAATTTTTTTAAAATTTCTTTCTCATGATAAACAAGTTCCTACTTTTTCAGGATGCTTTAAATCAAGCGACAACATTTCAAGTGAATTATATCACCAATATTGGAATAATGTTGATGACAAAGCAAGGTCTTCCGACAAGATGCTTTTGCAACTTGACAGTATCATATTATTTCGCGAAAATTCCTACTGGTTGTTAATGACAAGGGCTTTAGAAAATAGAATATATCCTGCTCCTTACAAAAATCGAATTGAGGATCTGGCATTTAATAGTGGTAATCGCGAGGCCTTATTTTATTTATGCACCTGGTACAGAGCTGACAATTTTGATAATATAAAAAAATCATTAATAAAGTACTTGAAAAAAACTGACTTTAGAAAGACTGGTACAACTGATTACTATAGAACTGTAGATGAGCTACTTAAATTTAGAGATAGTGAAATTGAAGACTTGATCATTCAAAAGCTGAAGAAGGACAAGCATTGGAAGAATGAAGACAAAAAATTTATGTCGCTCTTAGGTGATTATAGTATTTACGAAAACTTCGACTAACCAAAATTGTCCGGCAATTGATATTTCAAAAAAAATCGAATGAACACAACAACCAAGAGCAAACACTATAGTTATATCTCCGCCATAATCTTTCCGCTACTCTTATTTTCAATTTCACCCTTTCAGCTAACCGCCCAGCCCCCAAAATCTAAAGCACAGCAAATATATGCGCTGTTAAAATCCTATGCCGCTATCAAACAATTTAATGGTAATGTGCTTGTGACTCAAAAAGGCAAAATCGTTTTTATTAAAAGCTATGGTGATGCAGATTTTGAACTGGGTGTTGCCAACAACCGGCAAACCAGGTTCCGGATAGGTTCCATCACCAAACAATTCACTGCGGTACTGATCATGCAACTAAGGGAGAAAGGGCTGGTGCATTTAGACAGCACCATTTCCACTTACCTGCCCTGGTACGCAAAGGAAACGGCTTCAAGAATAACTGTCAGGAACCTGCTTTCGCATACTTCAGGTCTGGCCAATTATACGGCGAGGCCGGATTTCTTTGCAACACTTGCGTTGCTGAACATTCCGCCTCGGGAATTTGCCGCAAACTATTGCCAGTACAAGGATCTGTCATTTGAACCGGGCACTAAATTCTTTTATTGCAATACCGACTATTACCTACTTGGGCTCATAATTGAAGCTGTAACCGGGAAATCATATGCTAATGCGTTGAGAGAAAATATCCTGAAGAATGCCAACATGCCCAACACCGGAATTGATTCGATTGCTTCACTGCTTGCCAACAGGGCCAAAGGATACAACTACACTTCCGAAGGTTATGTAAATGCAGACCCGATCAATATGGCTACCAGTACGTATGCTGCAGGTGCCATGTACTCGACTGTGGATGATCTGCTGAATTGGCAAACGGCACTGGAAGGCGATGGGCTATTGTCGGCAGAGAGCAGGCAGATATTTTTTACACCCGTAATTGGTAATCATGCATTCGGGCTTTATATCAACAAAATGAAAAATGGGAAAACAGCTATTGGTCATCCCGGGGGTATCAATGGATTTTCTTCCTTCCTGATACGATTTAAGGAAGACGATATTAATGTGGTCTTGCTTGACAACAGCACCACACATAAAAGGGGAAGCCTGGATAATACTGGTTCCGCCATCTATTCCATATTGACGGACCAGCCATTTGAAATGCCCAAAATGCCCATCACCGTTGTACTTACGGAAACCTATCTGGATAAAGGACTACAGCAAATGCTGAAGCAATACCTGGAAATAAAAAATGACAGCAGCTACAGTCTCGCAAAATCAAACAATTTTTTAAATGATTTTGGTTACTCGCTTCTCAGTTCCGGCAAAGTGAAAGAGAGCCTGGTGGTGCTAAAACTTGCAACGGAAGATGATCCAAAAAATGCCAATACGCTGGACAGCTATGCAGAGGCATTGAAAACAGACAGGCAATTTGCACTGTCGATTGACTATTATAAAAAAGTCCTGTCATTGGAACCAGCCAATAAGCGGGTGGAGGAAGAAATAAAGAAATTGCAGGAAATGAAGTGATCCTTTCGTGTATGCAATTAACTTTCCGCATGGGTATTTGTTTGAACCAATAAACACATTTTATGAAACATATCGCCATCATCTCCTCCAGCGTACGCATTGGCCGCAAAAGCCATCGGGTCGCTTTATATTTTGAAAAATTTTTACAGGAACACCAGTTGGCCACCACCGAAATACTGGACCTGCATGCCTACCAGTTTCCCGTTTTTGAAGAAAGGCTCCGGCTGCAACCAGCGCCTTCACCGCAGTTGCTGGCCTTTGCTGATAAGATCAAGGCAGCCGATGGGATCATCATCGTAACGCCGGAATACAATGGTGGCTACCCTGCCGCACTGAAAAATGTAACCGATGTATTATACGCCGAATGGAAGCGGAAGCCCATCGCTATTTCCACCGTATCGGACGGCATATTTGGCGGCACCCAGGTGATCACTTCACTGCAGTTCAGCCTCTGGAAAATTGGCGCCTGGACGGTGCCTGCCATGTTCCCTGTACCAAAGGCAGAAACAGCATTTGACGAACTGGGAACCCCCGCAGATAAGGAGGCCACAGACAAAAGAGCCACGGTTTTTATCAATGAATTGTTGTGGTGCATGGAGGCGAAGGGAAAGATGGATCAGCAAGGTTGATGAGGAAGGTATCGTTCATAAATGGTAATAATTTTGTAGCCTTCTGCATTGAAAAAATTCGTTGGTTTTCAACGCCAGCGGCGTAAATCAAATTTTCACCAGGTTTACACCCAATTAAAACTTCATGCATGCAGCTCCCTGAAATTCTATTGTGGCTATTTATCATCAATCTCGGTATCGCATTCGGTGCCGGGCTTTATGAAACAAGGATTATCCTTCCCCAATGGTTTACCAAATCACCGGGAACGGGATTTCAATTGAATGCTAAAGCCATGAACGAAACCGATACAGGTCGTAAATTCTGGGGAATGGTCACCACCATGCCGCTTACCCTGCTCACGATTGCAAACCTGGTAACCGCCATACAATCGGTTGGATTGCGACATGACTGGTGGCTTGCCTCGGCGCTGATTGTGCTGGTGGAAAGATTGGGAACCTTTGTATTTTTCATCCCTACCGCTATTAAGCTGATGCGGGCTGAAGCACCGGCGTCGTCCAAAACATCCGGCCAGATCGCATTATGGGTGCGAATGAACTATGTACGCAACCTGCTTACATTAATTGGTTGGTTGCTGGCTTTAAAAGTGCTTTCGATGTCAGCATAACACAAGTTCACATAACACCACCGGGGCCTGGCGCTTTATGCCCGGAATTCTTTTCAATATTCGTTAATGAAGCGGGCCGACGTTGTATATTGCCGAACGGTATTGCTTCATTTAATAACATCGACCATATGCAAAAGAAACCCCTGGCAGACAATAGCCGCAGAAATTTTATTAAACAGACGGCTACAGCCCTTGCCGGATTTATGATCGTGCCCCGTTTTGTGTTGGGGGGAAAACGGTCGGACGGCAGTTCATATATCCCACCCAGCGATATTATTTCTTTGGGGTATATAGGCTGTGGCAAACAAGGCCCGCTGCTCGTCAACTCTTTTCTGACCACCAATGAAACAAGGGTTGCAGGCATCAGTGAAGTGTATAAAGACAAGGCAACGAGGATGCTGGATAAAGTAAAATGGGTGTACGAAAAAAATCCATCACTGGGCAGCTATCCCGAAATTCCGGTTTACAACGATTTCAGGGAATTGCTGGCCAGGAAAGACGTGGATGCCGTTGTGATTGCCACACCCGACCACTGGCATGCTGTGATGGCCGTATTGGCTGCCGAAGCCGGTAAAGATATTTACTGCGAAAAACCTTTATCCCTGACAATCATAGAAGGCCGGGCCATGGTGGATGCCACCCGTAAGCACAAACGTGTTTTCCAAACCGGGAATATGCAGCGTTCCTGGCCGGAATTCCGGCAGGCTGTAGAGTTGGTACGTAACGGTTATATCGGCGATATCAAAAGCGTTAAAGTAAATGTAGGGCCACCTCCTACCCCCTATAATTTACCCGCTGAGACAATACCCGCGGGCCTGGATTGGAAAGCCTGGCTGGGACCCAACGAATACAAGAATTTTAATGCAGAACTGGCACCACCGCTTAGCAAAGATGTTTACCCCAACTGGCGCAACTACAAGGAGTTTGGAGGTGGTATGGTAACCGATTGGGGCGCGCATATGTTCGACATAGCGCAATGGGCGCTGAATATGGATGAAAGCGGCCCGGTGGAGATCATTGCTCCTAATGGCAATGACTACCCGGTTTTAACCTACAAATATGAGAACGGTGTGGTGATGACCCACGAAAAATGGGAATGGAACAATGCCGTTTTATTTACCGGTACCGAAGGGGAAATAAGAGTTGGCAGGGGGAAACTGGAAACGACGCCTGTATCATTAAAAGACAAAATAATCGGTGAATCAGAGAAGCATGTGTACAAAAGCGAAAACCATTACAAAGACTTTTTGAAGGCTATGCGCACCCGAAATAAACCCGTCAGTGATGTGGAAACAGGACATCGTACTGCATCGGTTTGCACGCTGGGCAATATTGCTTACGAGCTGAAACGTCCTTTGCAATGGAACCCTAAAAAAGAACGCTTCAAAGGTGATTCAGAAGCCAGCGCTTTATTGGGGAGAACGATGCTTCAGGAGTGGGCGATAAAAATGTAGCATCAATTTGAAATTTAAAATTTCAAATTTCAAATTTGAAGTACGGGAGACTGGCGTTTTAAACGAGCGATCCCTGGTCCGTTTGTTACGGGGTTGAAAATTGCACGTCGAATAACTTGTCCCGCTTATTGCGGGATTGGACCGTATTTTTACAGCAAAGCTGTACTTTGCAAGAGGTTTAAAATCCCCCTCAACCCAAAAAGACCATGAAAAAAATTTCTCTATCAATCTTGTTCCTGGCGATGGTTATCGCAGTTGGTGCCCAGCAATTGGCACAGGTTAATTTTTCAGGTGCTACACAGTTCTCTTATTTTTCGTTTATAACGGATGGAAATGTCCTTATCCGCGTATCAGATGATGGCAGGGTGCTGGAATGGGGTACTGAGGAACAATCGCTGCGAAACAGTAACTACTATTCACCAAAACTGCAACCCTACCCGGGACGTGTGGCTTTTTATGGGCAAGAGGCCGATTCTGCCGCGAGGGGCAAAGTGAAGACCATCGGTTCGTCAGAGATCACCTATTATGGTGCCGGTTCCATGCCATTCAAAATGGGCAAGATCAGATCGGTAGGTTCGCAGCAGTTTGACTACTTTTCTAATTTTGACAATAAGGCCCTGCAGGGTAAAGTAAAAACCATGGGGATGTTGCAGGTGGATTATTATGGTGCTTATGAGAACGAGGCATTTAAAGGGAAAATAAAATTAATCGGCAATTCACCCATTACTTATTACTCATCTTTTGATGATAAGCTTATCAAGGGAAAGATTAAAACGATCGGTGGCACCACCTATAGTTGGTACACTTCCTTTGACAGACCTGGTTATGGTGGCGGGCTTAAGTCCGGCCAAATGCGGCAGGCGGTGAATGGCATTACCTATGTACTCTACTGATCATGATACTTTTTGCCAGGTCCAGCCGTTTTAGGCAAAACCTCAACATGATGCGACACTTTAAATTAACCGCTTTGGTAATGGCCTTTACTATGGCAGGAGTTGTGGCTATTGGGCAAACTGAAAAATTAAATATCACACTCTCCAAACAAATAGACAGCCTTAGAGACGAAGACCAAAGTCCATTACAACTAAAAAATGCAGACAGTGCTGAACGGGCCTTTAAAAGAATCATTCGTACAAATTTCCCCCTTGTAAAAAACATTGCTGACACCTATGGCTTCCCCGGCTATGACCTGGTAGGCAAGGAAAGCTCCAACAACTACTGGATGCTGGTTCAGCACAGCGATTTTGATGTCCTGTTTCAGAAGCGGGTTTTGGACCTGATGAAAATCCAGGTGGACAAGAAAAACGCTTCGGGTCAAAACTATGCCTACCTGATTGATAGAATAAATATTAACGAAGGCAAACAACAGATCTACGGAACACAGGTAAATATGGGCCAAAGCGGAACTAAGATCAAGCCTTGTGCCGACACATTGAATTTGGATACCCGAAGACTTTCGGTAGGGCTACCTCCTATCAAAGAGTACCTGAAAAAATGTGATGATATGTTTTATGAAATGAACAAGGATCGACTCAATAAACCGGCTGATGTCAAAATTGACAGTACAAAAAAAGGCTAATAACGCCCGATGCACCAAGCAAATTATAGGTTAGATGAGTAAGAAAACCAGGTATACTTTATTGTTTTTGGGATTGGGAATATTTATTTTATGTTTAGGGCTTAGCCAGGAAAAATCTTCGAATGAAGGTGCCAATTTTAAGAACGGTCTTACATATTTAGGCATGGGGATTTTCAGTTTAACTCTGGGATTAAGTTGGGGGAAAACTTCTTACGGAGGAGGAATGGTCCATAAATATGGATCAATTGTCGGTGGGTGTTTTTTTATTTTATTAAGTATATTGTCATTCTTTAACCTACGCTAGGTTCAGTCATTCTAATACTGTTTCATCCTTTCAACCTGCATTTATTTCTCTTTCAATACCTCTTCTTTTAGTTCGATTTCCGTTTTTTCTTTCTTGATAACTATTCTCAATCTACCAAACAGGCTCATATACAAATTCGCAATCCACACCAATGAAAAACCTGCTATGAGATAGCCGCGCCAACCCGTGTACAGCAATGTGAATTTTGTAATGATGAGCATGAATATTACAACATAATGGCTGAAACAATACTCGCAGGTAAAGAGATAAAAAAACTTACGCTCCCAGATAGATTTACAATTCTTCGATCGGCCAATGCAATATTCCCGCGGCTCTCTAAACACTTCTTCATGGGTTACCGTCCAGGCGATACATGCAATGGGAATGGCCAGTACAAATAGCCAAATGATTTGTGTTTGCAGATTCATGAAGTGGGTGTTTTAGATGGAATCAGCTATAAAAAATATGCCAGCTTTACACAAGTTCCTTTTGCAACAACCGCATCCGGTAGGCATTCATAGCGGTAATGCCCAGTTTTTTTATCAGCCGGTAATTCACCACGATACCTACAGGTGCTCCTATCACCGGAATTAACTGGGCCATTTTTGCCAGGTCGATATAATCCCTGTATTCCTGCTGAAAAAGCCGCCATTCAAACTGGTTGATATCATCCGGCAGGTTTTTACTCTTTTGCTCCCAATCTGTCATTTTCAGGTACACATTGCGCCGGTGCTCGTGGCTGGAAAAAGCCAGTTCGAAAATATGCAGGATGTAGACCCGCTCTTTATAATCATCCACATCAAAACCATAAAGCGATGCTATATCGAAAAGCAGCTTTATTTTAATGCCGATCAGGATCGGAAAGTCAGCCAGCCCCAATAATATGCCGCCGGCCCCGGTGATACCGCCCTCTACGGCTGCGGTCTTGCGGTAAAAATCTATCCGCTGCTGTACCCCCGCTTCCCGTAATTGCAGCGTGGCATTGGTAAGCGAATCTGCCGTGGTATGTTTCGCCCCAAACAGTACGCCACGCACCATTTGCTTAATGGTTTCCGTAATGGCTTTATGGATCTTTTCAGGGATCCAGCTATTGATCTTTGCCTGGATTCTTTTGGATAGCTTATTAAAAAATGAGGGTTTGCTCAGCATTTGCTTTTGCCAGGCGGTCATTTCTGTGTTTACTTTTTTCTCGTAATAATTCATGTGCCTGGTTTTTATTTATCCGGTACAAATGTAACTTAGCCAGGCAGCTCGGTCCCTGCTAATAAATTTGCTGTAAAAAGAAAAAATACCCATTTTTTCCACCTGTTCTTATTCATTGGTCAATCACTTACATTTGTCCACCTACCATCAACCAACTAATTAATTAAACACTAAAAAATTACACCATGGGAAAATACAGAGCCGGAGTTTTATTTGGCGAAGAGCTGGAGGCAATTTACAACGACGCAAAGGACAACCAGTTTGCGTTGCCTGCTGTTAATTGCATTGGCACCAACACCATCAACGCTACTTTAGAAACAGCAGCTAAAGTAAATTCTCCCGTTATTATCCAATTTAGTAACGGCGGTGCACAGTTTGTAGCTGGTAAAGGGATGCCTAACGATAAGTTGCAGGGCAATATTTCCGGTGGTATTTCGGGTGCTTTACATATCCATAACGTGGCTAAACATTATGGTGTACCAGTCATCCTGCATACAGATCATGCGGCAAAAAAATGGCTTCCCTGGGTGAGCGGGTTAATAGATGCCGGGGAACAATTCTACAAAGAAAAAGGACAGCCCCTTTACAGCAGCCATATGCTGGACCTGAGCGAGGAGCCAATTGAAGAAAACATCCATACTTCGGTGGAATTTTATAAGCGCATGGCGCCGCTCGGCATGAGCATCGAAATAGAGTTAGGGGTAACCGGAGGCGAAGAAGATGGCGTGGATAACAGCGATGTGGAAAACGACAAGCTATACACCCAGCCGCAACACGTGGCCTATTCTTACACCGAACTGAGCAAAGTGGGTAAACTGTTTACTGTGGCCGCGGCTTTTGGTAATGTGCATGGTGTGTACAAACCGGGCAATGTGGAACTACGTCCTGAAATTTTGCACAACAGCCAGGTGTATATTGAAAAAGAACTGGGCACAGGTCCTAAGCCCGTATTCTTTGTATTCCATGGTGGCAGTGGTTCGCCGCAAAACCAGATCCGTGAAGCGATCGGTTATGGTGCTATTAAAATGAATATCGATACCGATCTGCAATGGGCATTCTGGGAAGGCATTTTGGAGAACTATAAAAAATACGAAGGTTATCTGCAGGGCCAGTTGGGTAATCCTGACGGGGCCGACAAACCCAATAAAAAGCATTACGACCCACGTGTATGGCTGCGTAAAGGTGAAGAGTCATTGATCAAACGCCTGGAAGTGGCTTTCGACGATCTGAATTGCATTAACCGGAATGCGTAGTTAGTTGATTGGTTAATAAGTAATTGGTTCATTGGCTTTTACACCTGTAATATGACCACTACCAGCAGAAAAACATAAAATAACCGGTATAAAAAACCTGTCTTCTTTTGTGGACAGGTTTTTTATATTTGAATATGGAAGCAGTAACGATTGTCGTCATTTTTTGATACATTCAATAACCTGCGACCTGGAGATACAACCGAAAACCCCGGTTGATCATTCACACCCACAGCCCGGTTTTATATCCTTTCGTTTCAACGAAAGGCCCTTTTCTTCTTAAAACAGCCAATTTTTTGGCAAACAGAAATTAAGACCATGAGCGACAAAGACAAAGACAAAATAAAATCCATCGACGATTTTGAAATTAACCTTGCCGGCGAAGAACTGGAAACAGCAGAGGCAAAGGAAAAACGAAGCTGGTTTAAGCGGAAACACAAAAATATTGTTACCACTACTGCCGAAAAACGGGATGCGCCCGATGGGCTTTGGATAAAATGCCCCAATTGCAAATACACCTGCACGGTAATGGAACTAAAAGAAAATCTCTACACCTGCCCTAAATGCACCTATCATCACCGCATCGGCAGCGAAGAATACTTCGATATTTTATACGACGATAAGGAATACACCGAACTGTTTGCCAATGTCCGGTCCAAGGATTTCCTCGGCTTTACAGATCTTAAACCATACGGTAAACGCCTTACGGATACCTATGCCAAAACTGATCTCAACGATTCCATCAGTGTAGCCGTGGGAAAATTACACGGCCACGACCTCGTAACTGCCTGTATGGATTTTGAATTTATCGGTGGCAGCCTCGGAAGTGTGATGGGTGAAAAAATATCGAGAGGCATTGATTATAGCATTGAGCATAGAATCCCTTTTATGATCATCAACAAAAGTGGCGGTGCCCGTATGATGGAAAGTGCATTCAGCCTGATGCAACTCGCCAAAACCAGCGGAAAGCTCAGCCAGCTCAGCGATGCCAAAATACCTTATATCAGTCTTTGTACCGACCCCACTTTTGGCGGTACCACGGCTTCTTTTGCTATGCTCGGGGATATTATCATCGCGGAACCCGACGCCCTGATTGGTTTTGCAGGCCCGAGGGTTATTAAAGAAACCATTAAAAAAGACTTGCCAAAGGGTTTTCAGCGCAGCGAATTCTTATTAGAGCATGGCTTCCTCGATTTTATTGTGAACCGCAAAGATTTAAAAGACAAACTGGCCGTAATGCTGGATTTGTTTAGATCCTGATTTTTTTGATAGTCAACTTTTGCACTACAATCGGGCGACATTGGTCCCGTATGTACGGGATTCATATGTTGTGCTACTATCGGCTTCCCCTTATTCTTTATAATAACCACACACCATGCGTTTATTGCTGTTATTGAGTTTATGTTTTTCCCAGGTTACCTTATTTAGCCAAATTAAAGACATCCCTTTTTCATTTCCGGTAAAAGCAAAATGGAATGAGGTCGATGGATTCACGTCCAGGGTTTATTCGCAGGAAGGTATTCTCAGCTATTCCTACGAATCAAACGATTCTATTTGCAGGTTGATCCTGGATAGTTCCGGTAATATTATCAGGGCGGCAACCGAGCCCAGGTGGTACACCAACTATGGCCCATCTATAAAAGAAATTCCTAAATACCTG
The DNA here is from genome assembly GCA_040386335.1 of Bacteroidota bacterium. Classification (GTDB taxonomy): domain Bacteria; phylum Bacteroidota; class Bacteroidia; order Chitinophagales; family Chitinophagaceae; genus JAZKFT01. The sequence goes on along the minus strand of JAZKFT010000012.1, from coordinate 114,150 downwards.
GACAAGCCAAACTATTTTTTTAGCAGCGAATTCAAATGCATTGGTGGAGTAATAGACAATGGCAGTGAATATGTATTTTTTTCAAACCGAAATGCCGGGGGAATACTAGTGAATAGTCTAAACACGGCATCCGGTGTTTCGGAACAATGGATTGTTGACCCACTGATTGGGGAAAAAATTTTAAGGGTGATCAGTTTCCCTGGTAGTCTACAAGTATTTACTTATGCAAAGGCCAGGAAATTATTTTCGGTTATCACAATTGAACAAGGTGTAGTTAAGAAACGCACCCAATTCGGTTTGGAAGCGAACCTCACTCAAATGCGACATGAACAATTGGCTGACTTGCTTGAAGAATCTGATATTCATTATCTTACTAAGTTTCAAAAGGCGAAAGACCCGTTTCAAACATTCCAGGTAAGGACAAACAATTACAAAGACACCCTTGATTTATTTTACATTACAAAAGACAGCCTCTTTGTACAACGATTCTTCACATTGGATAGCTCCGTGATATACCATCAGTTTCCCATGAAAAGCATAACAGGTACGGAAAAGGATCTTGTAGCAGACAATCTCTCTATTATTCAACATGAAAAAAAATATCTTGTTTCCTATCTCGCTAAGGACAGGTTTATAGTACACACTATTTCCTGTAATACCCTGATTGCGGAAAAAATACTGGACATAGAAAACGACGACGGGCGTGAGGACACTGTGGTACAAAAAAATGTACTATTTGCAACATCAACCGATGGACAAGTAGTCGGGAAAAGTCTGCCATTTTCATCGCTGTTCAAAAATCAGAAAATAAAACATTTGACAGTACGCTCCATTGACAAAGGCGGCAGGCAGTATTTGCAAGTTCAAACTATCCTGATATCGGGCGAGAAACCACTAAACAAAATTCTGATGATGGCAGGTAGTGCTATGTATGGCCTGGGCGTGGGTGCATTAGTGAGCACGCTTGTTGCCGCAACAGCCAGGAACCTTGTGGTGTATAACAGTTCTGATACAAAAGACATACTTCGGTTGCAATTAGAATCGCAGATGTTTTTTCTAAAAAAAGAGGCGAATGGGAAATTCAGTATTGTTCAGCATGGGTCAGCCGAACTCAAATCAATATTAGAACATGAAAAACCTAATTTTACAACCGATGAAAAAAGCCGATTTATTAGCACAGCTATCCTCAACAATAAATATTACGTGTTAAGCCAGGCTGAGAAAGGCAGCAACCTTTCACTAGAAATTAAATAATGAGTATTAATAACAAAGCCGCATACCACGAATATTTTATAGAGCAGCAATTCACTGCCGGCCTGGTGCTTACGGGTACCGAAGTAAAATCGTTGCGGGCGGGCAAGGCCAGCTTTAACGATGCCTATTGCCTGTTTGATAAGGGCGAACTCTATGTAAAAAGCCTCCACATTTCCGAATACAAATTGGGTACTATCTACAACCACCTGCCTACCCAGGAGAGAAAACTACTGCTCAATAAGAAAGAACTAAAAAAACTCGAAGCCAAAACAAAAGAGAAAGGCTATACCATTGTTCCGCTCAAAATTTTCTTTAACGAAAACGGCTGGGCCAAAATAGAAATAGGCCTGGGCAAGGGAAAAAAGATCCACGACAAACGCGATTCCATTAAAGAACGGGATACGAAGAAGGAGATACAGCGGTATTTGAAGCGTTAATGTGGAAATGTGAGAATGAAGGAATGTGGAAATGTGAGAAATGTGGAAATGTGGAAATGAAGGAATGTGCAGATGTGCAAATGAAATAATTCGTGATTCAGATAGCCTGGGAAGGTATAATGATGATTTGGAAGAACTGTTGTTTGGATATGCACTACAGCACCGTCCCTCTCCGCGAGGAGAGGGAAAGAGGGTGAGGCTCAAATGACCATAGTTTTAAACTGCCACCATGAGAAAATCAGATTCACATAATGCATTTGGGCTACTTTTTCTCATTTTTCAATTTTCAATATTCAATTCTCAATCCCAAACATTGGGCGGCAACAGTGTCTTTAATTTTCTAAAACTCGGGCCCTCTCCTGCTGTCAGTTCATTGGGTGGCGTGCAGCCTTCGGCGATTACCAACGATGCCACTGCGTGCTGGAATAACCCGGCACTGATGAATAAGACCAACCACCAACAGGTTTCCACGAGCTTCAATTTCTTTTTAGCGGATATAAAAAATCTTTATGCCCAATACAACCATCACCTGGAAAAACAGGATCTGAATGTAAGTGGCAGCATCAGCTATTTTAATTATGGCAGCACCCCGCAAACCGATGCGGTAGGTAATGTGCAGGGAAATTTTCGTGCGAATGACTATACAGTCACCCTTTCTGCAGCTAAGGAATTTGTGCCACGGTTCAGTGCCGGGATTCATGTAAAATATATCAATAGTAACTATGGCGGTAATGTAGCCACCGGCATTGCAGCAGATGTGGGACTGACTTATACAGATTCAGTTCAGCTGTTCCGGTTTGCCATTGTTGCACGGAATATGGGGCAGCAATTATCGGTTTATCAAAATGGTTCAAAAGATGAACTACCATTTGATGTTCAGGTGGGTGTTACAAAAAGACTGGCCAAAGCACCGATCCAGTTTTCGCTGGCCTGGCAGCAGGCCCATCGCTGGGATATTTATTACAACGACTCCGCCTTCACAAATGAGAATGGATTAGGAGAGGGTAAGCCCACCAGTTTTTTTAATAAACTTTCATCGCACCTGGTTTTAGGTGTTCAGTTGTTCCTCAGTAAAAATATTGACCTGGGACTGGGCTATAATTTTTTGCGCAGAAAAGAACAAAGCCTTGGCAATGCTGGAAACGGCCTCGCAGGTTTTAGCGGAGGGCTGGGCATCACCTACAAACAGTTTCAATTTCGCTACGCCACCGGTTTGTATGTAAGCAATATGGCCAACCACCAGGTTGGTATTACTCTGAATATGGAGAGGAAATTGTAGACTTTCAAACACTCCGACAAGCAACTCCATTTTTTAAAAAACTGGCGTTTCTATTTTCGATGCCTCTCAACTGCGGGTTCTGCATATTTCGAGAACAATAGCGGCAACGCCATCGGCAAAATTTCAAAATAAGGTATCCGCATAATCAGCAGGTCCAAGATGAGGAATGCGATAAAGAGTAACAGCAAGAGTTTGTCGTATTTTTTGGTAAAAAAGCCAATGATAAAAGCCAGTTCCAGCACAGTGCCGGCCAGGTACAACATATACCCAACGACCTGGTGTCTAACCAGCCAATAAATAAAATGGGTGTACCAATAATCAGGTGCCGAAACAAGATATTCTTTGTGCTGCATCAGTAAAATGCCGCTCATTTGTTCCGGGTTAAAAAGGCCGCCCTGTCTGAATTTCCAGATAGCAGCCGATGCAAAAAAGAACAGGAAGAAATAGCGCATCGCATTCATGAGAAAGTAAAAACTTTTCAGCCTCACCGTCATCAGCACAAATGGATACAGCAGCCAGCCCACATGGCCCTCGATGGAATTGGTGGGATACAAAGTATAACATTGTGCATACACCCAGTTAACAATCAGCATGAGCACTGCGACCCATGATGCCCACTTAATATTGCGCTTGTAGGCAAGCCAGTACAGTAACGGTATGGAATAAAAAAAAGCATCAAACAAGATCCAGCCCGGCTTATTGTCAATCAGCCATTGATGGATGCCCGTTTGCATAAATAGCCAGGTGGTGCCATCAAATCGGGTATTAAAAAAATGCGGTTGCATCTGGTACATCCACATGCCATTGAGCCACTTGTAGCCTGCCAGGATATAGAATAGCAAGACAAAAAGAAATGTAAGGCGCTGGCGGTGATAAGCAGAAAATTGTTCCATACTATCGGTCGGAATTTTGCAAGAAAACTAACTTTTCACCATCCCATTTATAATCGATTGTAGTTGCCACCCACAAAATATCAGGGATTCCTAAGGTGCTTAAAATATATTCCCGATACCATGGAGCAGCGTTTTCGTCTGCAGTGAGCGAAATAAATTTATTTTTCTTTGCAACCGGCAAATGCATCTTCGAAAAAATTCGCTTGACTTCATTTTCATACAAGGAATCGTTTTTGCCCTGGTCCTGGATCTGCTGCAACGTATAATGAATCTTGTCCCATGTCTGCGGCGTATAATCCTTTCCGCGCAGGCCGTCGACCCTATTTACCGGGTATTGGGGCTTCATTTCTATCCTTTCCGAAAACATCCCATAATTATACCATGGACTAAATACCATCCCACCTTTATAAAAACAAAACAACTGCACGAGCACAAAAAAAAGCATACCGATACCCAACGGCTTGCTGTATCGGTATACTTTTTTTAAAAACACCATTTAGATTTTTGATTTATGATGTAGGATTTATGATTTCGAAACGTGCGGGCCGGGCCTCATCCCCAGCCCTTTGCCTCGCGGAGAAGGGTGCCCCTGTGCAAGATTGTTTACTGATCTTTTTTACCTTACACCTTACACCTTACACCTTACACCTAATACCTTATACCTCCCTTAAAAATAGCTCAGGTTCGTCCCCGGCTTCAGCGTCAACAGTGTTTCGTACATCAGTTTAATGGTGTTCTCAATATCGCTCTTGTGCAGCATTTCCACCGTCGTATGCATATAACGTAATGGAATAGAAATCAGCGCCGACGGGCATCCATCGTTGGCATATGCAAAACTGTCGGTGTCGGTGCCGGTACTGCGGCTTACTGAATTCAGCTGCACATCGATTTTTTGTTTTTCGGCAACTTCCCTTATCAGGTCAAGTAACTTATTATGCACCGCCGGACCAAAGGTCAGCGATGGGCCTTTGCCACATTGTATATCGCCCTGTATCATTTTGCTGATCATGGGGGTGCTGGTATCGTGCGTAACGTCGGTTATAATGGCTACATCCGGTTTCAGGCGGCGGGCAATCATTTCGGCACCACGCAGGCCTATTTCTTCCTGCACCGCATTTACCACGTACAAGGTGTAGGGAAGTTTTATCTTGTTTTCTTTTAACAGCCTGGCCACTTCTGCTATCATAAAACCACCGATCCGGTTGTCGAACGCACGGCCGATATAATAGCCAAACGCCAGTTCGTCAAAGCCGTCTTCATAGGTAACCACGCAACCCACATGGATGCCCATTCCTTCCACTTCCTTCTTACTCCGTGCGCCGCAATCGAGCCAAAGGTTCTCTACCTTGGGTTGATTTTCCTTGTCGGCATTCAGGCGGGTATGTATCGCCGGCCAGCCAAATACTGCTTTTACGGGACCATTTTTAGTATGTATAAAAACCCTCTTTGCCGGCGCTATCTGGTGATCAACGCCACCATTGCGTTTCAGGTACATCAGGCCCTTGTCGTCTATATAATTCACAAACCAGCTGATCTCGTCAGCATGTGCCTCTATTACCACTTTAAAATCCTGTCCCGGGTTAATCACAGCCACAGCTGTGCCATACGGATCGGTCATTTTTTCATCCGCATAAGCCATTACATAATCCAGCCACACTTTCTGCCCGCTGCTTTCAAAGCCAACGGGGCTTGCCGTGTTGACATATTTGATCATAAACTGGTGCGCCGCATCCGTGATCAGTGATTTTGATTTTGTTTCCTTCTTTTTCGCTTTTTCTTTTGCCATTTGGGAATGATGTTTTGCCGAAAGTAAGGGAATGCACCTAAATAACTTTAATCTGCTACAGCTTGACTCATTTTAGCCGCGGCCAAAGATTTAAACCTTTTACTCCTCCTTTTTTCCGGCGGGCTTACTTGCCTGGTAGTCAGTTGGTGTCATTCCAAACTGTTTTAGGAAATTGCGGCCAAAGTTTGTTTGTGAACTATAGCCGGTCATTTCGGCGACTTCATAAATTTTATAGTCTCCTTCCGCAAGGAGTTCAGCAGCCTTTTTAAGACGTGTAATATTAATCAGTTCGTTTGGTGAGAGATCTGCAATGGATCTTATTTTCCGATACAAAGTAGGGCGACTCATGTTTACAAGCTTCGCCAGTTTTTCTACGTCCAGGTCGGCATCAGCTAGGTTGTTCTGAATGGCTTCGTTTACCTGCTCCAGGAAATGCTCATCTGCTTTTGAATACGCCATGCTTTTAATATGTACCAATGGCGAATTTGCGAAGTACTCCCTTATTTTAGCCCGGTTGTGGAGCAGGTTGCTGATCTGCACCTGCAGGTATTCCGGCGAAAATGGCTTTTCGATATACGCATCTGCGCCCAGTTCCAGCCCCTCTATTTTCGATTGCAAGGTGTTTTTTGCGGTGAGTAATATCACGGGTATATGGCTATACTCAAAATTGGTTTTTATGATTTTACAGAGCTCAAACCCGTCCATTACAGGCATCATGATATCGCTGATAACAAGTTGCACCACGGTTTCCTTCAAAACAAGTAACGCCTCAGCACCATCGGTGGCTTTAGCAACCATATACTTTTCATTGAGCTCATGCTCCAGGAATTCCAGTATTTCCTCATTATCATCTACCAATAATAAAACAGGTTTCATAGTATCAGTTTTGGTGCACCTGGCAAGTTGTGTGTTTATGATTTTGTAAGACTATCCTGGTGCAATGGCATTACCAGTACAAAAACATTCATGTCCCCGCCTGTTTCTTTTAGGTACAGTTTACCCTTATGCAAATCCGTTAGCGATCGTGACAATGCGAGCCCAATGCCGGTACCTTTTTGTTTTTGGGTTTCTTTGAGCCGGAAAAAAGGTTCAAAAATTTTGTCCCTCATGTCGCCGGGAACAAGGTAACCATCATTTCCAATTTCTATGGTAAGATGCTTTTCCAATATGCTGCAGGGCAATAATTTCACTTCCACCCTGGATTGTGCATACTTTAATGCATTGCTTAAAAGGTTGGTCAGTATTTTAGTAAATGCTTCTATATCTACCGCTGCAATCATTGGTGAAGCCGGTAATACCACATTGAAAAAAAGGCCTTTTTGCTCGGCCAGTGTGCGAAAACCAGCCGTGGTTTCTTCCAGTAATTCCACAATATTCACCTGCACAAAACTGAGTCCGAACCCTTTTATTTCTGTTTGGCGGAAATCGAGCAATTGGTTGGTCAGATCAATCAGCCTGTTGGTATTTCGATCCATGATCCGCAAGCTATCTTTTATCTCCGGCACGTCGCCGGCCTTACGTATCACTTTTTCCAGCGGGCCTTTTATTAGTGTAAGTGGTGTCTTTATTTCGTGGGCAACATTGGTAAAAAACTCAAGTTTAGCCTGAAATAGTTCCTTCTCTTTTTCTATTTCGAGATGTTCTATTTTCCGCAGGTTCTTTTCTTCAATCCTGTTATGGTAATTACGGATAAAATACAGGGTGATGAGTAAACCGGCCAAAGCATACAAAATATAAGCCGGTACAGAAGCCCACCATGGCGGCCTAATTTCAATTACAAGCCTGGTTTCCTGCTGGTTGTCTTTAGCATTGTTACTGGTAGACTTTACCTTGAAAGTATAGTTGCCTGGCTTAAGATTTGTGAAGTAAACTTTACGGTTCGTTTTAAGATAAGTCCAGTCTTTATCCATGCCCTCCATTTTATAGGCATATTCGCTCATTTCCGGGGCTGTAAAACTCAGCGATGCAAAATCGATACTAAAGGTGGATTGATCATAAGCAAGTGAAATTTTTTCAGTGTTGGTGATGGAGCTTGTAAGTGGACTTCCATTTTTGCCAATCGTCAATTCCTTATTATACACCTGGAAACCTGTAATGAATACGGACGGATTAATACTGTCGACGATATATACATCGGGATGAAAACTAATCATGCCCTTTACACTCCCAAAGTACATTTTGCCGGAGGCATCTTTAAATGCAGAACTAAAATTAAATTGGTCGTTTAGTAATCCATTGGCTTTGGTATAAATAGTGATATCATCGGTTTTAGGGTTTAAACGAACCAACCCTTTGCTGGTGCTGATCCAAAGATTTTTTTTGCTATCCTCCAGCATGCTCAGTATAAAATCTGTTGGCATGCCGTTTTGAGTATTGTATCTTTTGAATTTATCGCCTGCAGGCAATAGTTTACATAATCCCCCTTCTGTGGCAAACCAAAGGTTCTTATCACTATCCTGGAAAATACTGTTTACGCGGTCGCTGCTAAGACTGCTTTTGTCGGCCGCGCTATACCGGAAATTGCCTGATGTTTTAGAGATGGTATTGTAAAAATTGATACCATTGCCGTAAGTGCCTCCCCAAACAATTCCTTTTTCATCTTTTAAAATTGATGAATACCAGTTCAATAATGGCATGCCGGGCAAGGGATCAAAATGATCTTGGCTGGCATTGTAGGTATAGGCACCCATAGTGGTTCCTAAGAGTATTTCCGCCTGGTCGGTTTTGTAAATACAGTAAATGAAATTACTGGTCAGAGACTTCCCGTTGTTACCCTTGCTGTAGTGGCGGATAACCTTACCGGTGTTGATGTTGAGGACATCCAAACCATGCTCAAATGTACCGATCCATAGTTCGTCACCATTCACGAGCAGGCCATGTATGTTCATGTAAGAAATGCTTCCGTCGGCACCTGTTGGCTTATAGTATGTAAATTTTCCCGTACTCGTGTCCAGCCTGTTAAGGCCGGCATCTTCGGTGCCTATCCAAAGGCTTCCACGATTATCTGCATGTATCTCCCTTACCACATTCCCGCTTAATGCATTCTCCCCGTTTTTTGGAAAATAGTTATTAAAGCGTAGTTGCTGCCTGGGATAATAATTGATGCCACCAAAATAGGTACCTGCCCAAATACCGCCCTCTTTGTCTTTACAAAAAGTGTACACCGCATTGTCCGAAATAGAATATGGATCGTTGTATTGCTTTTGCAGGTTGTCAAAAATCCCCGCTTTCATATTATAAATAAAAACTCCGGATTCGGTAGCCAGCCAGATCTCATTATCGGTATTCTGAACAAAATTTCTAACGAAGATCTCAGTCTTGTCCGGGTTGTAGGTAAGCACATCAACATATGAAGCATCACCAGGCTGAAACACCTTTGCCCCCTGGTTGGAAGTTCCCAGCCACAATGATCCATCAGCCGCTGCAAAACAATTCTCTATCCATCGGGACACCGTTTTGGGTGAGTGAGAAAACAGATCGAAACTGCTAAAGGAATGATGTTGCGGGTTGTATTTTTTTAAAAGGCCTAACGCAGTAGTTACCCAAAGGTTTTTATCGGCAGTAAGGCAGATGGAGGTAGCTTCAAAATTTTGCGGAGTACTATAATAGGTGAGATTTTTATTTACCTCATTATATTTTACCAGCGTAAAACCAGATATGAACCAGAGATTGCCATACCCATCCATTTGTATATCTCTTATCTGCCCAAACGCCGTATCGGGTATCATAGTGAAACTCTCGGTGGTGGCATCGTATTTAAAAAGCCTGTTTTCTGTGCCAACCCACATAACACCATTCGGGTCTTCGTAAAGGCTATGGATAAAGTTGCTGCCAATACTTCCGCTGTCGTCGGGATCACTGCGAAATATTTTAAACGTGTAGCCGTCAAACCTGTTGAGCCCATCTTTGGTACCAAACCACATAAAGCCTTTTTGATCCTGCATGCTGCAGATAACGGCATTGTTGGAAAGCCCGTTTTCTACCTGGTAGTGGCGAAATGAATATGGCTGGCTGCTAAGTTTCGCAGTCAGTAGAAGTAGGCAGGCGAGTATGGTGATCTTATAGTTCAGACAATTACAGGCATTACAAAAAAGGCAAATAGAGTTGGCATAGAAGCATTTTTTGTTAGTTAAACTCGGGTTGGCTTTGTTGCCCTACAAAATGTAAGATTGAGCATTTTTGATGAAACAATGATACAAAATGATGACAACTGTAAAAATAATAGTAACACCTTTACCCTGCTTCCCGATCATGCCAAGGCATCATCATCAGAGCCCGGTGCCACCCGGTTTTTTTTAACGATTTTTAATAAGTGTAATATTAACACTTACCGATTGCAAACAACTAAAATGCTGCTGTTATATGAAACTGTATCCAACAGGTTCTTATCGAACCCCGCTTTTCCCCCGAAAAATTTTACCCGATTACGTTTATGATTTCTAACGTCCGTTCCCGCCATTACTAACCTCTGCTACAATAACATCCAAAAACCAAGCTTGCTTTATGAAAAGAAACTCACAACTCAAAAAAGTGCAACGGAACCTGCAGAAACTGCTGGCTTCCTGTTTGCTGTTACTGTCATTTTTGGCCCAAGGCCAGGATAACAGGAAAATAACCGGAACCGTTACCAATGCCGCCGGGATGCCGGTTGCAGGTGCTACAATATCAATTAAGAAATCGAAAATTGCTGTAGTAAGCGATGCGTCCGGTAAATTCAGTATTGATGCACCGAAAAATGCTACCCTGGTAGTTTCATATACCGGAATGGATAGCAGGGAAGTGCAGACAGGAAATTCAAATACACTAACGATATTGATGGAATCCAAAGCCGATCCGCTGGATGATGTCGTGGTATTGGCTTATGGCTCGCAGCGGAAGAAGGATTTGACTGGTTCTGTATCGGTGGTAAAGCTGGAAGACGCCAAAAAAACTGCTACTTACGATATCGCTAAAATGCTCCAGGGCCAGGCAGCTGGTGTTACCGTGCAGGGTTCTGGCGAACCAGGAGGTTTTGTGCAAATTAAGATCCGCGGTATCAGCACTTTTGGCAATAACAGCCCGCTATTTGTAATCGACGGTGTTCCCCTTGATGCGCCCTACGATTTTTCGCCTAACGATATAGAAAGTATGCAGGTATTAAAAGACGCCTCCTCCGCTGCATTGTATGGTAGCCGGGCTGCACAAGGTGTTATTATTATTACCACCAAAAAAGGGAAGGCAGGGCAAATGAAAGTGGGCTATAATGGTTACTACGGTGGCCAAAAAATTGCTCAGCGGATGAGCCTTACCGACAGGGTTGGCTACCAGAAAATTACCAATGCAGCCGAAGTAAATGCCGGTCTTGGCATTGCCCCGGGCAACGACCCGACTAATCCGGCTTTTATTTCAAACGTAAATACCGACTGGCAGGAAGAACTTTACAAAACCGGCAATATCCAGGATCATAGCGTAAGTATGAGTGGCGGCACAGAAGCAGCAACCTTTAATGTGGGCCTGGGTTATTTTAACCAAACAGGCACATTGAAAGGCCCGCAGGAATACAATCGGTACACTTTTAATAGTAACCTGCAGGGAAAAATTGGCCGTTTTGCCTATGGTGCAAAAGTAGCCTATACCCAAAGTGATAAACAGAACTTTGGCACCACCTACGGACATGCCATTTTTGGCGGCGCACTTACGAGTATGCTCACCGCGATCCCCACTATGCCTGTGTACGATGCCAACCGCTTAGGGGGATACGGTGGCTCCGACAATGTAAAACAAAGGGCTATTACTTTAAATGTGATTGGACTTGGCAACCTGGTTACCGATAACAACGACCGTAACCGTTTCCTGGGAAATGTATGGGGTGAATTTGAGATCATCAAAAACCTAAAGTACAAACTCAACGTGAGCTACGACCGTACGGATTATAAAAACTTCCATTACGAACCCAAATATGATCTTGGCTTTTATTACCTCAATACGGTTTATTACATGAACCAGCGTAATGGTATTGATAACACCAGCCAGATAGAGAATACCCTGTCTTACAAGTGGGAAAAAGGAAAACATAAATTGGAAGTGTTGGCCGGAACATCCTACCTCGCAAGGAATTACGAAGACATTACCGCTACTGCATCCGGAACACAGGATTTGCAATTCCTTACTTTCAGTTCCATCACCAACCCAGCTGATAAGGCTGCGTTCAGTTATAAATCTACCAATACACTGCTTTCTTATTTGGGCCGTGCCAATTATAATTATGGTGATCGTTATTTACTCACCGCCAACTATCGCAGGGATGGTTCTTCACGTTTCGGCCCTGCCAACAAATACGGTGACTTTTCTTCTGTTGCCGCTGCCTGGAATGTAAGCAGCGAGAAGTTTATCCGTTTGCCGAAACAGATCAGCAGCCTGAAATTGAGGGGCGGTTATGGAGAAGTAGGTAATCAGAATTTTGGTGACTACCTCTTCCAATCCTATATCAACGCCAATGCCAGCTATGTATTCGGCAATACTTTGGCTCCCGGTGCCACGACCGTATCGCAGGTAGATCCGGCCATCAAATGGGAAGCTACGGCTACATTAAATATAGCCGCTGACCTTGGTTTGTTCAATAACAGGCTATTGGTATCTGCTGAATACTACAAGCGTAAGTCAACAGATTTGTTAGCCAATATTCCGTTGCCACTTTCTGTAGGTTCAGTGCCTTCTTCCATTTTTACCAATGCGGCTTCAACCGAAAATACAGGTATGGAATTTACTGTTAGTTACGGTGACAAGGCTGGTGCTTTCAGGTATAATGTTAGTGGCAATCTTACTACGTTAAAAAACAAAGTGATCAAACTGGGTGGTACCAATAATCCCATTTATGGTACTGGCAGTAAAACCGAAGTAGGTCGTTCTGTAGGCGAATTATTTGGCTTTATAACAGAAGGCTTATTTAATACCAACGCGGATGTTGCGGCGCATGCAACCCAAACAGGTGCAAAACCAGGTGATGTTAGATTTAAAGATGTGAACGGCACTGGAGCTGACGGTAAATTAACAGGGAAGCCTGATGGAAAAATTACCGATGATGACAGGGTTTACCTCGGCACCACCATTCCCAAACTGAGTTATGGTTTCAATTTTGATTGCTCTTACAAAAATTTTGACGCCTCATTTTTCCTACAGGGGAATGCCGGCAATAAGGTCTTCAATGGCGTGTACCACGACCTGATGATTGGTCAATATTCTAACCACCATACAGATCAGCTGAATTACTGGACACCTACAAACACCAATACCAATGTGCCACGCCCGGTTATTTACGATCCCAACGGAAACGGCCGTTTTTCAGATCGGTTTGTTGAAAGCGGGTCTTATGTAAAATTGCAGAATGCGCAGATCGGTTATACACTGCCATCAACCATTTTCAAAGGCAAAGTGTTCAAGAGTTTCCGTGCCTATGTATCAGGCCAAAACCTGGTAATATTCTCGAAATATCGTGGCTACGATCCTGATTTTATCAGTGACGGTTTATTCAGCCGCGGTTTCGATCTCGGTTCTTTCCCCAATCCACGTTCTGTCCTGGTGGGCGTTCAGGTAGGTTTTTAATTTCTTATCACAACAAATTTTCTCGTCATGAAAAAATACAATTCAATACTAGGCGGAACACTGATAGTTGCTGCAATATTTGCAACCAGCTGTAGTAAAAAATTAGAACAGGCCAATCCAAACGATCAAACTTCCTCTACCTTCTGGCAAAACAGTGCCGATGCTGTAAAGGGCGTAAATGCAGCATACGGAACCTTGTTAATTGATGGCATGTACATGCGTTTCACACCGGCGTTGCTGGATATCAGGGGTGATGATATTAAGAGTAACAGTCCGTGGACTGCCTTTGGAAATATTGGGCGTTTTGCATTGGGTACTGCGGATGGGGCTGGCTATGGCTGGGCGTTTGCATCCTATTACGAAGGCGTTGCCCGCGCCAACCAGGTGCTGGATAATGTGCCGGGTATTACAATGGATGCCGGCTTGAAAAACAGGATCATTGGCGAAGCGCATTTTTTAAGAGGCTTGTATTTCTTCCATTTGGTAAACCTGTTTGGAAAAGTGGCATTGCCAACACAATCGCCAAAAACAAATGCAGATTTTTTTGTAAAACAATCAACCGAGCAGGCAGGTTGGGACCAGGTAGCCGCTGATTTCAAAAAGGCATCGGAACTGTTGCCAGCTACTTATACCGGCGATGATATTGGCCGTGCCACCAAAGGCGCAGCTTTAGGTTATTGGGGCAAAGCATTACTATTTAATAAAAAGTATGCTGAAGCCGCCGTACAGTTCAAAGCGGTGATAGACTTAAATGTCTACGACCTGGTGCCGAACTACAAAGACAACTTTACAGAAACGGCAGAGAACAATAAAGAGTCGGTTTTTGAAGTACAGTTTTCAAGGGCAGCAGGCGGCCAGGATCTGGGCTGGGGTGGTATTCCATCATCGGGCTGGGGTAAAACTTCTGCGAGGGCCATCACCTTTGCACCACGCAGTTTTGGCTGGACAGATGTACAACCTACCAGGTCGGTTTTTAATGAATTCCTGGTAGAGAAAACAATCAGCAACCAGGACGATCCAAGACTGGATGCCACCATTTTTTATAACAAGCCGGGAGCCATGATATATGGTGTACCTTTTGCTACCAGGTTTGGTGGCAATGCAGCAGATCTCAATGATTTATTCTGCCGCAAATACCAGAATGGAGATGGCAACAAGCCCGACGAGTTTGACTGGAAGTCCGGCATTAACGAAAGAATATTACGTTTCGCCGACATCTTGCTGATGTATGCTGAATGTCTGAATGAGACAAGCCAAACAGCGGCTGCGTACCCTCTGATACAGCGGGTTCGTACAAGAGTGGGGCTACCAAACCTGGCCACCACAATGCCCAATATGACACAGGCACAAATGAGAGATCAGCTGGCACATGAAAGGCTATTGGAATTCTGCCTGGAAGGCCACCGTTTTGATGATATACGCCGCTGGGGATGGTTAAGCGATGCGACCAAACTCGCATTACTCAAAAGTCGTGATCCGGAAATGACCACGTACCTGCCGGGCCGCGAATTGTACCCGATTCCGCAAACTGAAATAGACAACAATCCCGGGTATTCGCAAAACCCTTCGTACTAAAAAAATACTTCCGAAACCACAAGACTGCAGGGGTTCGAGCCTTCAGCCGTATTTTAAACCCAATATTCTATGAATACTATTCTAAATGATGGCAAGCAGCCAGCTTCGCGCCTACCCTGTCAGTTAGGAAAACTGGTGCAAAACACAACGCAATAAAAGCAACTATGAAAAAATATCTGAGCATTTTGGGGTCGGTTGCATTTACCGGTTTAGCCATCTTTAGCTTGCCCTCCTGCAAAAAGAAAGACATTGTTGGCCCAGGCGGTGTAGACACTACAGTAGTTGTGGTTCCACCATTCGATATAAACTCCATTAACGACACATATGCAGATGTAGCGCCATTTTCTTTTTACCTTAAATGGGGATCGTACAATGTGCATGATCCTTCGGTTAAAAAGTTTGGCGATACTTATTACTGCTACGGAACTGACGTGGGTTTTGGCACTGCAGTGCCCGCCGGAATCCAGGTCCGCAAATCTAAAGACCTCATAGAATGGAAATTTGTAAACTGGGCGTTTAACGGCGTACCCGCTATGGGCAAACAGTTTATAACCACATCCGGCGGCACAGCTTTTGAGGCCTTATGGGCACCTTATGTACTAAAGGTTGGCAGCGAATATCGCATGTATTACTCCCTTTCATGTGCTGTGGCCAGGTTAAGTGTTATCGGACTTGCCACTTCATCATCTCCCGAAGGGCCGTGGGTAGAAAAAGGCCTGGTAGTAGTGTCTAAAAATGATGCAGCTATTCAAACCAACGCTATTGACCCAACGGTAATCACCACGCCTGCTGGTGAACAATATTTTTACTACGGCTCAGCCTGGGATGGCATCTATATGCTAAAACTTGACCCGGCGACGGGACTGGCAGCTGTAAACGGCGATAAGGGTGTAAGGGTAGCTAACAGGGGTTTCACCGCGGGTAAATACAACGGAAACATCGAAGGTGCAGAAATAATTTATAACCCGGCATTAAATAAATATTACTTGTTTATTGCTTACGACTGGTTGCAAACAAAATACAATGTGCGGGTGTGTCGCAGCGATAATCCACAAGGCCCGTTCCTGGATTACAACGGCGTCAATGCCAATACCAATATCGATCATGGCCCAATGATCCTGGCTCCGTACCAGTTTATGGGCCATGGTGGCTGGCAGGGCGTATCGCACCCAGGCGTGTTTGACGATGGTGCCGGCAACTATTTTATGGCCCACCAGGGGAGGCCGGCAGTGAATAGTTTTTACATGGATCTCCACATTCGTAAAATCTTCTGGACCACGGACGGCTGGCCGGTCGTATCGCCGGAGCGTTATGCGAATGTGACGCAGGCCTCCATTCCGCAATCAGACCTTGTGGGTGATTGGGAGCAGATCATCATGGGTTATAATATTGTGCCCGGCTATGGCAATGAACAAACAAATCCTGATATGCAGGTAGCTGCTACTATTATCTTAAATGCAGGGGGAACCATTAACGGCGTTGCAGCCAATACATGGACCTATACGGAGCCAACCCTTACACTGAAATACAGCAATGGCTTTACCGATAAAGTGATTGTAAGCCGCGAACGGGATTGGGAAAACAAGAAAACATCAACACTTGTATTTACCGGTTTGAACAACGCAGGAACAGCTATCTGGGGTAAAAAGAAATAGAACAGGATAGTGAAGTATAGGCAGTTAACTAAATTGCCGCAAGTTTTATCATTTACAAAACGATTGCATGAAAATATTTAGATGGGAATTGATTTTTTTAGTGGCTTTACTTACCGGGGTACAAACGAAAGCTCAAAACAATAACCTGATCACTGTAAAAGTGAACCAGCCAACGGCCACGATTCAACCTACCATGTGGGGCGTGTTTTTTGAAGACATCAATATGGGCGCCGATGGTGGCATTTATGCCGAGCTGGTCAAAAACCGCTCCTTTGAATTTTATAAACCCATGATGGGATGGAAAGTGTTGGGCAAGCCAGATACAGAAGGCGATTTCCTTGTTACCAATCGCCAGCAGGCCAATACCGCCAATCCAAGATTCCTGCATGTAACGCTGCACCAATCCAAAAACAGTGTAGGGTTAGTCAACGAGGGCTTCCGGGGCATGGGTATTAAGAAAGCCATGACATACGATTTTTCAGTGATGTACCGGCAGCCGGCAGGCACCATCAAAATGCATATCGAATTATCGAACTCCAAAAATGAAAACATTGGCAGTGCTACGCTGATCACAATGGCCACCGGTGACAAATGGTCAAAAGCAGCCATACATTTTGATGCTAGCGCCACAGAACCGAAAGCAAAGTTGAAGATCTGGTTTGAAGGCGATGGCACCATTGACCTGGATATGATCTCTCTTTTTCCCCGCGACACCTGGAAGAACAGGCCGGGCGGCATGCGGGCAGATATGATTCAACTGCTGGCCGATATGAAGCCCGGATTTATCCGTTTCCCTGGCGGCTGTATTGTGGAAGGTCATGAATTGGCCACCCGTTATCAATGGAAAAAAACCATCGGGCCGATAGAAGAAAGACAACTGATCGTCAACCGCTGGAATACAGAGTTT
Organism: Bacteroidota bacterium; assembly: GCA_040386335.1. Taxonomy (GTDB): domain Bacteria; phylum Bacteroidota; class Bacteroidia; order Chitinophagales; family Chitinophagaceae; genus JAZKFT01. The sequence continues at coordinate 96,783 of JAZKFT010000012.1, read as the reverse complement.
GCGCACAAGCCGGCACCTGATTATTTCCAGACTTTCGGACTTGGATTTTTTGAGTACTTCCAGCTGGCTGAAGATATTGGGGCCGAACCCTTACCCATATTAAATTGCGGGATGGCCTGCCAGTTCAATACAGCCGAAACAGTGCCGCTGGACCAGCTGGATCCATATGTTCAGGATGCACTCGACCTGATAGAATTTGCCAATGGACCAGTAAGTTCTCCCTATGGCAAAGCCCGGGCCGATATGGGCCACCCGGCACCTTTTAATTTAAAAATGATGGGTGTGGGTAATGAAAACTGGGGGCCACAATACCTGGAACGTTTGAAAGTTTTTACAAAAGCCATTAAGGCAAAATATCCTGATTTCAAACTCGTAAACAGTTCGGGCACCGATCCCAATGGCGATCGTTTTGACTACCTGAACGGTGAACTGCGGAAAATGAATGCGGATATTATCGATGAACACTATTACCGCAGACCGGAATGGTTTTTGCAAAATGCCAGCCGCTACGACAATTACGACCGCAAAGGCCCTAAAATATTTGCCGGCGAATACGCTGCGCAAAGCGATAAAACGGTAAGTGTAGACAATAAAAACAACTGGCAAACCGCCATTGCCGAAGCCGCATTCTTAACCGGCCTGGAGCGCAATGCCGATGTGGTGACCATGGCTTCCTATGCCCCCTTATTTGCCCATGCAGAAGGCTGGCAATGGGCGCCCGATATGATCTGGGTAGACAACCTCCGCAGTTTTGGAACACCCAATTACTATGTTCAAAAATTGTACTCACTTAACAAAGGGTCTCAGGTGGTACCCACGTTGATAAACGATTCTATTATTGCCGGCAAAAACGGTTTGTATGCATCTTCCTGTATCGACAAACAAACCAATGAAGTAATTCTGAAACTGGTAAATACTTCGGATAAGGAGCAGGCCTACGAAGCTAAAATGGATGGCATAAAGAAAATGCCCAAACAAGCCAACGTTACCGTGCTGAAAAGTGCAGACCTTTTAACCATCAACACCCTTGATAATCCAACTACAATTGCACCACAGGAATCAGTAATGGATATTAAAGGAAAGAATATCGGCCTTTCATTGGCACCCTATTCGTTTACCGTTATTCGGGTAAAAATGTAGGGGTTGACCTATGTGTCAACCCTGAATTTGATGAATGCATGAAATATGAAGGAAGGTCGGAATGTAGGGGTTGACCTGCGTGTCAACCCTGAATGTGACGAATGCGTGAAATATGAAGGGAGGTTCGAATGTATGGGTTGACCTGCGTGTCAACCCTGAATGTGACGAATGCGTGAATATGAAGGGAGGATCGAATGTAGGGGTTGACCTGCGTGTCAACCCTGAATTTGACGAATGCGTGAAATATGAAGGGAGGTTCGAATGTAGGGGTTGACCTATGTGTCAACCCTGAATGTGACGATTGCATGCATTATTAAAATACAGATCGAAATTTGGTGTTGGAAAAATTCGATGGCCTCCTAAAGTCAGGGGCGGACACATAGGTCCGCCCCTACAGGTACCATAATAAAAATAAACCGGCCCTTATGAAAACATTTCTTTCATTTCTGTTGGCATTAACCGCCGGTTTTTCCTGGTCGCAAACCAATTCTACAGACACTACCAGGCGAAGACCACAGGGCCCACCTGTAGGCACAATTACCACCACAGCGCAAACCCCGGTGCATGATCCGGTGATGATAAAAGAAGGCTCCAAATACTATCTTTTCTGTACTGGCGGCGGCATCTCTGCGTACAGTTCATCCGACCTTACAACATGGAGAAAAGAGAAACCGGTGTTTGACAAAGCGCCCCAGTGGGCATTGGATACCATTCCGGGTTTCCGGGGCCATATCTGGGCACCGGATATCAGTTACCATAACGGCTTATTTTATCTCTATTATTCTGTTTCGGCTTTTGGAAAAAACACATCCGCCATTGGCGTAGCTACTAATAAAACCCTCGACCCCGATTCAAAAGATTTTATGTGGACCGATCATGGGCGGGTGATTCAATCGTACCCGGGTAAAACAAACTGGAATGCCATAGACCCCAATATCATCACCGATGAAAAAGGCCAGCCCTGGCTCAGTTTCGGTTCATTTTGGGACGGACTTAAACTGGTTAAACTCAACAAAGACCGGCTGGGCATTGCAGAAAATCCGCAGAATTTGCCAACAATTGCCAGCCGCAAAAAAGAACGGTCAAAAGACAACCCTCCCGCGGTAGATGACAACCCAAAAGATGCTGGCGGCAATGCAATCGAAGCGCCATTTATTTTTCACAAAAATGGCTACTACTACCTCTTTGCCTCGATTGATTATTGCTGTAAAGGGGTAAAGAGTACCTATAAAATGATCGTTGGCCGGAGTAAAAACGTTCAAGGACCTTACCTGGATAACGCCGGCATTTCCATGGCCAATGCCGGTGGAACAATAGTGCTGGCAGGTAACGAAAAATGGTACGGTGTTGGCCACAATGCGGTGGCAAGTTTCGATGGTGTCGACTGGCTTATTTTCCATGGTTATGATGCTGGCGATAATGGCAGATCGAAATTACGGATGGAGAAATTGCGTTGGGATAGTGAAGGCTGGCCTGTTGTGGATTTATGATTTGATTTCCTCTCCGTTTTCCGTTGGCTGAAGCCATCGGCCATGGATGCTTGCTTCTTTTTTTAAGTTTAAAAAGTCATCCGGCTTACATCCATCCCCGTTGGCTTCAGCCAACGACATCACCATCGATGCTTGCTTCCTTTTTTAGTTTAAAAACTCATCCCGCTTACATCCATTCCCGTTGGCTTCAGCCAACGAAACCCAATGAATCATTCTATTCCCTAATTTCATTTTACATCAACATGTAAAAAGTGATCCTCCTTTCCAATAAACTCATTTTTCCGCCACCCGAAGATGCAGACGAAGACGGGCTGCTATGTATGGGCGGCGACCTGGGCATGGAAAGACTATTACTGGCTTACAGCAGCGGAATCTTCCCCTGGTATGAGGGCCCTGTGCCTATCTGGTGGAACCCCGACCCAAGATTTGTATTGTTTCCCGACAACTTGCAAGTGAGCAAAAGCATGAAGCAGGTGTTAAAGCGCCAGGACTTCTCCATTACGTCAAACAAGGATTTTTTACAGGTAATCCGAAATTGCCAGTATACAGAAAGAAAGGGCCAGGACGGCACCTGGATCAATGAAGATGTGGTACAAGCCTACTCAGAATTGCATCAATCAGGCTATGCAATCAGCTACGAAGCCTGGCAAAACGAGGAATTGGTGGGCGGGTTTTACGGTATTAAAATAGACCAGGTGTTTTTTGGCGAAAGCATGTTTAGCAAAGTAAGCAATGCCAGTAAAGCAGCATTTATCGCAGCAGTTGGCGAGATGAAAAAACAAAACATTCAACTGATTGATTGCCAGGTCTACACCGCACACCTCGAAAGCCTGGGTGCCCGGATGATTGGCCGGAATGAATTTTTGACCCTTTTGAAGCAATTGATAAAAAACAAGAAATGATGATTCCCGGAACGAAAGCAGTCCCACGGCATGCCCGCATTTATTTAAAGTGGCTGGCAATTTGCCTATTTTTCTTACAGACTAGTTTTTACTGCATTGCCGGCACTGTGGATACAGTAATTATTTACAGCAATTCCATGCATAAGGAGATTAAATGCGTGGTGATAAAACCCGACAGCCACAAAAAAAAGAAGAATAAATTTCCGGTAGTGTACCTGTTGCATGGCTGGAGCGGAAATTTCAGTAACTGGATCATCAAAGAGCCATTGCTGATGAATTATGCCGACCAATATCAATGCCTGATCGTTTGCCCGGACGGTGCTTATGCCAGCTGGTATTTTGACAGCCCGGTTGATGACAGCTACCGTTACGAAACCCATGTGGGCATCGAAGTTCCGAAGTTTATTGACTCGGCTTACCGTACGATACCCGACCGGCATCACCGGGCCATTACCGGTTTGAGTATGGGTGGTCATGGAGCCTTTTGGCTGGCCTTTCGCCATGCGGATATATTTGGCGCTGTTGCTTCCATGAGCGGTGGTGTGGACTTGCTTGAATCGAAGAACAAATTCGACATCAATAAAAGAATTGGTGATACAACTGTTTGGAGCAGATATACCATACTGAATCTTATCGAACGCTATCCGAAAGACTCCCTGGAAATATTTTTTGACTGTGGCATTGAAGACATTTTTATCAAGGGTAACCGGAAGCTGAACGAAAAATTATTGCAACTAAAAATCCCCCACGATTATACGGAACGGCCGGGCAAACACGATTGGAATTATTGGAAAAACACCATCCCATACCACCTGCTGTTCTTCCGGCGGTTTTTTGACAAAAACACGGGGCAAAAAAATTAGGATTTAGATACTGAATTGTGCTTGCAGTAAATGCACGTCAAATGTTGTACGTCACAAAATATCAATGTAGCTTATGTTGAAAGAAGACCTTTGCAGACCGTCTGAAAAATTTCTGCAGGCAATATTTATTCTTTCCGATAAAACAATCACAGCGTTTAAAGCGGAAACTGTAAGACGCTGTAAGGATAAAGAAAAGGGTATTGCTTACGAAAGGTTTTTAAACTGGACACATCCCGAAAAAGAACTTGCAGTTTTTACTACTTATGCATATGCAGATTTCGACATCCCCAAACAGTTCGACTGCATTTTTAATTACGACAATGCGGCGATTTATAGCCATACAAAATTCACATTGACACAATCAATCTATGAGGGTTGGTATCCGTTGGACTCGATTGAACATGGACACAAACATCTTTGCATCCTGACTTTTGAGTATGAAATTCCCGACATACTTAAGCGGTTGCCCTACGAAACAGAAAAGCATATTACTTACAAATGGGACGAAAAGAAAGTTTTAGGACTTTGCCAAATGGCAGATATCCAAAGTATAATAGACAAGCAACATAAAGATGCAGAACTTAGAGAACTACATGGTGACAATTGGTATGATTTTGACGACCAAACCTAGCAATGGCACACATTTAATATTGTATTGTTGCCAGAAGAGATAAAGTCCATGGCTATCGCCTCTGCTGACGTCCTTTACAGCCGCGACAACTTGAAATACACCCGGAGCGAATTAGCCACCTTTCTTTTCAGCCTGCGGTCTTATATTCGCACCACCAAAAAAATTCTCCGCCATGAACTTGCATGAATACCAGTCGAAAGAATTACTGAAAAAATACAATGTCCCTGTTCAGGAAGGCATTGCAGTAGATAACGTAATGAGTGCTGAAGAAGCCTACCGCCAGATAAAGACCCAGACTGGCAACTCATTTGCTGTAATAAAAGCCCAGATACATGCAGGTGGCCGTGGCAAAGGGAAAATAGTTGGTAAAGAACAAAGAGGTGTGGCGGTTGCCAAAAGCCTGGAAGATGTAACGACCATTGCCCGCAATATCTTAGGAGGCACCCTGGTTACGATCCAAACCGGTCCTGCCGGAAAAAAGGTAAGCAAAATTTTAATAGCCCAGGATGTGTACTATCCAGGCCCGAACCCCGTAAAAGAATTCTACCTGTCAATATTGCTGGACAGGGCCAAAGGCCAGAACGTGATCATGTACAGCACCGAAGGTGGAATGGACATTGAGGAAGTGGCCCACAATACCCCCGATAAGATATTTAAAGAATGGGTTCACCCGGCTGGCGGATTACAAGGTTTCCAGGCGCGGAAGATCGCCTTTAACCTGGGCCTTAGTGGTGATGCTTTTAAAAGCTGTGTAAAATTTGTAACCAATTTATATAGCGCTTACGTAGGCCTTGATTGCGGCATGGTAGAAATAAACCCCTTGTTTAAAACCAGCGACGATAAAATGATCGCCGTGGATTGCAAAATGAGCCTTGACGAAAATGCGCTGATGCGGCACAATGACCTTGCGGCTTTAAGAGATGTGACCGAGGAAGATCCTACAGAAGTAGAAGCCGGCCAGTTCAACCTGAATTTTGTGAAACTGGATGGCAATGTAGGCTGTATGGTAAATGGCGCCGGCCTGGCTATGGCTACGATGGATATGATCAAATTAAGCGGCGGCGAACCAGCCAACTTCCTGGACGTGGGTGGCAGTGCCAACGCGCAAACTGTGGAAGCCGGTTTCCGTATCATCCTGAAAGATCCAAAAGTAAAAGCCATCCTGATCAATATTTTTGGCGGTATTGTTCGTTGCGACCGTGTGGCCCAGGGTGTAATCGATGCCTATAAAACCATTGGTGAGATCAATATTCCTATCATTGTTCGCCTCCAGGGTACCAATGCTACGGAAGCCAAGAAACTAATAGACGAGAGTGGATTAAAAGTGCAGAGTGCGATTCTTTTAAGTGAAGCTGCTGACCTTGTTAATAAGGCCGTAGCCTGATAACAGGTTGATTCTTAAATATTCAGAATGGTCCCAGCTTTTGTTGGGCCTTTCTGTTAATAATATATCCAATTCTATGAAAATTGTCTTCAGGCATGATTTTTACAGTCATGTCTGATTAAATTTTGTGTGTGCATGAAAAGAGCGGTGTGTGTGATTGTCACCCTATTTTTATTATCCTTTTTACCGGCCCGGCTTTTAGCCGGGTCTTGGTATGTATCCGTAAATGGGTTAACGACCAATTCAGGAAGTTTCACAAGCCCATGGCCTATTTCTTACGGATTGTCGCGGCCATCCACCCTGGTGCTGCCAGGTGATACCGTTTGGCTCAGGGGTGGTGTATACCTCGGCCATTTCAGCAGCGGCCTCAGCGGAACTGGTGTAGCACCTGTCGTCGTTAGAAATTACCCCAACGAAAGGGCCGTTTTAATGGGCAATTCCAGCACTATTTCCGATGAGGTGGTACTTACCATCAACGGCCAGTACAGCCATTTTATAGGGTTGGAAATAACCACCAATGCCAGCACCAGGATATCAGCTGGTAGTGTAGATCCGCCACCGGACATTTATACCGCAAACGGCGTGTATATCTATGGTCAATCTGCTAAACTTATTAACTGCAGCATTCATAACTGCCCAAGAGGTGGTATTGGCTACTGGAGCACCTCGTTAAATGCAGAAGTTTACGGCTGCTTTGTTTTTAATAACGGCTACACGAATACCAGCCGCGGCCATGGCCCTGGCCTCTATGTTCAAAACAGTGATGAAGCCCAACCAAAGCGGCTTGTAAATAGCTTTGTTTTTAATGGCTTTAGTATTGGCATACAGTTCTACTCATCTTCCAGCGACTTTCTGCGTGGATTTCTGATAGACAGCTGTACCGTTTTTAATTCAGGGGCCAATACCGCCAGCAACCAAAGCCGGCGGATGAACCTGCTGGCTGCCGGCGCCAATGCAAGCAACAATGCCAGGGTGCGAAATTTTACTGTAACCAGCAGTATATTTTACAGGGACACTACCGATAACACACAGGCTTCCTATATGCCGTATTCCAGTCAAAGAAAAAATGTGGAATTAGGAACTGAAGACGAAACCCTTTGGGATGTAAATGTAAAATTCAACAACAACCACCTGTATGGCGATCCTGCGCCGCTGCTGTTGCACAAGTGGGATTCCGGCTCGTTTAGAAATAACTTTATTTACGCGTATAAAAGTAACTACCTGCCCAATAATGCAAGGCAGTTGATTGAACAGGTGAATGATTCACCACCCTTTGCCAACTGGGACTTTAATACCTACTTTACCAACCAGGCCAATGTTCCGAATCCATTCAGTGAAAAAACATTTGCTGCCTGGAAAAGTCTTTATCGTGTAGATTCCAATTCTACACATACCAATGCCCACCCCGCAGCCAACTATTATTTTGTAAGGCAAAACCGGTACGAGCCGCACAAATATTACATAACCGTTCAAAACTACACCGGGCAAAATATTGTGCCGGTACCCTTGATCAACCCGGCAATGGCAAATGTTTCATATGCGGTCTTTGACGTTCAATATTCGCTGCGTACACCAGTCGATACCGGCACCTATACCAGCAGTTCCATTCCTGTAAATATGACCCTTACTGCCGTTGCACCACTTACAGGAACATCGCCGGTAGCGCCCAAACATTCCAGCAAAACGCTGGGTACTTTTGTCATTGAATTTTATCCTGAATTTGCGACCGTAAAGGCGGGAAACTGGAACGATCCAACCGTTTGGGCCACCGGCAAGGTGCCACAGTATTTTAACAAAGTAAGGGTCAATCATACACTAAATGTTACCGCCAATGCCTGGTGCAAATCAGTGATCTTAAAAAATGCACAGACAAATGTTAAGCCCGGTGTACTGATCAATATCGGTCAGCAATAGCTGGCACGGTAACTGCCATTCAATTATTGTTTAAGTTTATAGTATCAAACACACTCACAAAACCTAAACTGATGCGTGGCAATAAATTTTATTTTACCATTTTGGCACTGACGCTGTCACTGGCCTTTGGTTGTGTAAGCAAGATTATTGAGCAGAAAAAAGAAGACCTGCTGGTGAACCTTATCACCGGAAATACCTGGATCATGAGAAGTTTTTACGAAGGCCCCACAGATCTTACCAGCGGATTCGAAGGGTATGAATTTAAATTTAATACCGACGGTACTGTTTATGGCACCAAGCCCGGTTTTCCCAATGCCGTCGGCACCTGGGCAGGCAATACCAGCACCATGAGCGTACAGTCAAATTTCCCTGCGGAAACAGGTGTATTTAAAAAGCTCAATGGAACGTTTAACATTACCTCTACTACCCCGACCGAAGTTAAAGCCAACAGGTTCGAAAGTGCCGTCGAATACAAATTACACCTCGTAATCAAATAGATTTCGGGGCACATCGACGCCCTCCTTCCCTAATATGTCCAATCCTTATTTCCGGTTCAAACAATTCACCATCATTCACGACCGCTGCGCCATGAAGGTGACCACAGATAGTTGTTTGTTTGGGGCATGGTGTGCAGTTGGCAGTCATCAGTTAGCTGTTGGCAAAGAATTTTTAAACATGAAGCATGCAGTCCTTGATATTGGCACAGGTAGCGGTCTGCTATCGCTCATGTATGTACAGCAAAACCCAACAGTCGATATCGATGCTGTGGAATTAGATGAACATGCTGCAGCACAGGCCACGGAAAATGTTGGTGCTTCGCCATGGCCATCCAGCGTTACTGTTGTTCATCAAAACATAAAAGATTTCGAACCGGGATATTTATTCGATGTTATTATCAGCAATCCGCCGTTTTACGAACAACAGCTGCAAAGTAATGATGCAAAAAAGAATTCCGCCCACCATAGCAGCCAGCTGTCGCTGGAAGCATTGTTTGAAACCGTAAACCGGTTACTAAAAACGGATGGTCATTTTTTTATATTGCTGCCGGGATACCGTACTGATGAAGTGATCGCAATCGCAGGCATGTTTTCCCTTTTCCCGGCGAAAAAAGTTATGGTAAAACAAACGCCTCAACACGGTTATTTCCGCACAATGATTTTGTTTGGCAGGCAAAACGAAGCGGCAATAACGGAACAGGAAATAGTTATTGAAACGGAAAGAGGGAAATATTCGGATGCGTTCATAACGTTGTTGAAAGACTACTACCTGCACCTGTAACCCGGAATTAGTCCCCTTCGGCATAGGCCTTCATATAATCGTAATTAGCCGTAAGTTCTCCATTCTTTACCATCGTAGCCCTTGTGATCATATCACTGCCATTTTTAAGTACATCATCCAGCACGTATTTGATCAGTTGCTCTCCAAAATACCGCGAAGCATCCCTGGGTAATTCGTTTGGAAGGTTACCCACGGCCATCACATCGATACTTTGCGGCAGGTAAGGCGCTGTTTTTTCAAAAGTCTTTTTGTCAACCCCGTAAACAGGATCGGGTATGGTTTGGTCGCCCAGGTTGATGGGGATAGAGCCATTGGTATCATCAGTGATGTCAGCTATCGTTTCAATTGTAAAAGATTCGTCCACATCCTCTTTTTCAAAAAGCCTGGGCACATTGGCATCCCAATAAACGCCATTCATCAATATATCGGTGCAGTGCGTAAAAGGCAAAAACCGGCTGCGGTATTCTTGCGGATTGTTATGAAAATGTTCCCGCTTATAGGTTTTTAATTGCTTATGTGTGTACAGGTCGGCACCTTTTAACTGAACATACACCGGGTAAGTAAAATTTCTTTCCAGGTATTCATCCGCATCCACTTCGGCGACGCCCATCAGGTTCATCACTTCCAGCACGCCATGTGCCACCCTGCCACTGCCTGTAACGGCTATTTTTATATTGGGCAGTTTTACACCAAAATAATGATTGATGAGCCCGCGATAATCTTTGCAATGAAACACCCTTGGCAGCGTAAACAGGCCGGTGCGACTGCCATAGGCCATCATTCCGTTGTGAGCGCCGACGATACCTGCAAAAAATCCAAACCCGATGATGCGTTTGCCATCTTCATGCTCCAGGCATTCATAGTCAATTAGCGTAATCCCCTTATCCAGTATGGCTTTAAATAGTTTCTGGTTATGCGGCTGCAGCTTTTTGGTATGGCTGAAAAAAAGATAGGTTTTGTTGGGTATCAACATTTCCACCGGCACTTCCTTGATACCCAGAAGTATGTCGCAGTCGCTCAGGTCTTCGCATACATCGGCACCCGCACGGCGATATTCATCATCGGTAAAACAGCGGGTGGTGCAGGTTTGTATTTTCACCTGCACACCCTCTACATTGCTTTCCAGCCAGCGGCATTGGGCCGGTGTTAAGGCTACGCGATTATCAGTGGGGGCTTTGCCTTCCCGTATCAATCCAATTTTTTTCATATGCTCAAGCGTTATTAGCAGTTGGAAAATGATTCCACGCAAACTGGTGAATTCGCAAACTTAATGTAAAGTTTTCAGCATCTTCAGCAGGTTCCTATTGCATGGATTTTTATGGTAATGGTTATATTTGAATGAATTGGCGGCTTCATTCCATCTTGCCTCTCCTTAAAAAATGCTTCCATGAAAATATTCCTGTGCTTTGTCCTGATGCTATTATGCCTGGGTGTTTTTAGCCAGGCCGACGATCAAAATTACCCGGTGGACAGTGCTTCGGTGGAACATGCCGGAGTTCCAAAGGGTGAAGTAATGAAATTGACATTTGCCAGTTCCAAAATTTTTCCCGGCACCACCAGGGACTATTGGGTATATGTTCCCGCACAATACCAGGCTGACAAACCTGCCTGTGTGTACATTAACCAGGATGGCATACAGAACAAAGCCACCACGGTTTTTGACAACCTGATCTACAATAAAGAAATGCCGGTTACTATCGGCGTGTTTATCAACCCCGGTGTGATACCCGCTACCAACCCCACAACAGCACTCGACCGCTTCAACCGCAGTTTTGAATATGATGGCCTGGGCGACGCTTATGCCCGGTTTATCCTGGACGAAATCTTACCCGATGTGGAAAAACAAAAAACAAAGGATGGCAGGAACATCAGACTCTCAAAAAATGGCAACGACCGTGCCATCGGTGGCGGCAGCAGCGGCGCCATTTGCGCCTTTACCGCAGCCTGGGAACGGCCGGATGCGTTCTCCAGGGTGTTTAGTTCTATTGGTACTTATGTTGGTCTCCGTGGAGGCGACCGCTACCCGACACTGATCCGTAAATACGAACCCAAACCCATACGCGTGTTTTTGCAGGATGGGTCCAACGACCTTAATATTTACGCCGGTGATTGGTGGATGGCCAACCAAACCATGGAGCGTGCCCTTAGCTTTTCGGGTTACGAGGTAATGCACGCATGGGGTGTGGGTGCCCACAATGGCAGGCACGCAAGTTCTCTTTTTCCGGAGGCTATGAGATGGCTCTGGAAGAATCACCCACAACCCGTGATGGCGGGCAAATCTAAAAATCAGTTTCTAAGCGATATCCTTATCCCGGGCGAAGGTTGGGAATTAGTGGGCGAAGGCTATAGTTTTACCGAAGGCACTGCTACCAATGGAGCAGGTGAAGTTTTCTTCCAGGATATTCCGACTTCCAAAACCTATAAAGTATCTACAGCCGGCAAGCTCACAGCACTTGATTTACATGCTAAAAGAGGCAGTGGTACAGCATTTGGTCCGGATGGCAGGCGCATTGTAGTAGCCGGCGAAACAAAACAGGTTCTTAGCTATGATGCCGCTGGCAAAGAAACTGTGGTGCTGGATACCATTTCCGGGAACGACCTGGTGGTGGCAAAAAATGGTAATATGTATATCACTTCGCCCAATGGTGCGGAACGTCCTGGCAAAATATTCCTGGTGAAACCGGGCGGTGAAAGAATGGTAGCAGATGAAGGATTGAAATTTCCCAACGGCCTCTGTCTTTCGCCTGACCAATCTTTGTTATATGTTACCGAGTCTGCCTCGCATTGGGTTTGGGTGTATAGCATTTTGCCCGACGGAACACTTGCCAATAAGCAACGCTATGGCTGGCTACATGTACCAGACGATGCTGAAAATGCCTGGAGCGATGGCCTGCGTTGCGATACGAGCGGCCGCATTTATGTAACATCCCGCCTGGGTATTCAAATACTGGATCAGACCGGTCGTGTAAATGCCATCCTGACTTTGCCCGGAGGAGCAATGCCTTCGAATGTTTGTTTTGGAGGGACAAATTTTGATGTGTTGTACGTGACGGCAAAAGATAAAGTGTATCGCCGTAAACTTCGGGTACGCGGGGTGCTGCCATTTACAGATCCGGTTAAACCCTTTAGACCAAGGCTTTGACAGACACGGCTGTTAACATTTTTGACCGTATCACCACATTTTTAATGTTCAATAACCAACGAACAATTTTCAATAACCAATTTGCCCCGGAGTTGAAAATTGAGCATTGAAAATTATTTTGTTGATTATTTCCTACGTGGAGATCCAAGCTGGCATTACTGCAAGCATTTTTTACAAGTTCAATGCTATTTTCTTCCCCTTTTTTGCCGCCAGCACAATTGCATCCAGGATTTTCAGATCTTTTATTGCTTCTTCACCATCCACCGGAACGATGGGCTTTTTACCATCTAAAATAATGGCGGCCATCTCATCCATTTGTACCGTTTGGTGCGTAATGTGCGGGTGCGTTAGTTCACCCTTATTGGTGCGTCCCTTTATCGGCCCATAGCCTGTGGAAGGCAGTAATTCTGCGAAGCCTTTTTCGGCAGTCAGGAAAAAACGATCCAGGTTATTCATGTTATAGGTAGACAGACAGGAAGCCACGGCGCCGCCTGGAAAACCAAGTTGAAATTGAACCGTTTCATCCACCCCTTCTTTAAAAATCACCGGGTTGGTTTTTGTTTCCTGCGCCGTTACCCAAACAGGGTCTTCCCCAATCATGTACCTGGCGCCGTTTATAGAGTAAATACCAATGTCCATTAAAGAGCCACCACCTGCCAGTTTTTTATCCAGCCGCCATTGGTTGGGATTGCCTATTCTAAAACCGCTCAAGCCCTGGAAGAACAGCACCTTCCCCAACTCACCATCATTTCGCATTCTTATTATTTCCAATGTTTTGGGTTCAAAATGCATCCTGTACCCCACCAACAATTTCACGTTCGCCTTCTTACAGGCATCAATCATTTCCTGCCCTTCTTTCGCGTTAATAGCCATCGGCTTTTCACAAATAGCGTGTTTGCCAGCCTTTGCTACCCTTATTACCTGGTCGCGGTGCAGTGCATTTGGGGTGATGACATAGACGGCATCAATATCAGCATTGTCCTTAATGGCATCGAAGTTTTCGTAGTTGTAACAGTTCTTCTCCGGTATACTGTATTTGCTTTGCCAGGCGGCAATTTTATCGGGTGTTCCACTGATAACCCCAACTAGTTTAGCTCTCTTACAATCTTTCATTGCTTCGGCTACGCGGGTGCCATAGCTGCCCAATCCCATAATGGCAACACGCAATACCGGTCCAACACTGGGTAAGTATGGCTGTTCTTCACTGTTTGCCGCCGCGGCAAAATTTGAAAATGGAATGGCGATAAATGGAACTGAAAGCTTTTTTAGAAATTTGCGACGAGAGTTCATAGGCAGGAGATATTATCGGGATTTTAAAAAGACGGTTTAATTAAACAGATCTATTGGCAAGATAATTCTTAAAATATACCAAAACAAAGCGGTGTTGCGGACTTCGTGTAATTGGGGACCTTTAAAGTTGTTCCATTTGACTTTAGCATATCGAAACCGATACCCGCGTCTATTAATTTTCTATCAAGTTCAGCTTCCAACGTTAGCAAGGGGATCATCCCCTTATCTTCAACAAAAAAAATACTATGCAGGGGAAAAAGGTCGTAGCAACAGCATTCATCACTTTATTGGCTTTCACAGGAATCACACAAAACCTTGAACTCGTTGAAAACAAAGGCCAATGGAATAAAGCAGTGAAATTTCAGGCCAAACTGTTAACTGGCGCTTTTTATCTTGAATCTGCTGGTTATAAAGTGTTGCAGCACCATCCTGTTGATCTTCAAAATGTAACATCCTGGTTTCATGGAAGCCATGTTGAAGCATCGCCAGTTCCCGAAGTTATTACCCTGAGGTCCCACGCATACGAAGTGCTGTTTGATCATTGCAATCCCGACCCTGTAATTATTCCGGAACAACTCCGGCCCGGTTATAATAATTATTTTACCAGTAGCAATCCAAAGGAATGGGCAAGTGAATGTAAAATATATGGAGGCACTATTTATAAAAATATGTACCCTGGAATAGATGTACACTATTATAGTCAGGATGGGCAAATGAAATACGACATTATCATTCACCCTAATGCAGACATTAGTAAACTGGCCCTAACCTACAATGGTGTGGAGGCACTGGAATTAAAAGAGGGTGAGCTTTTTGTAAAAACATCTGTGGGAGAAATAAAAGAAAACAGACCGTTTAGTTATCAATTAAAAAATGGTGTACACACTGAAGTTCCCTGCCATTTCCAGGTGTCAGGAAAAACTGCCCGGTTTCAATTAGGCAGCTACGATCGCAGCAAAACCTTAATTATTGATCCTACCCTTGTATTCAGCAGTTTTACCGGCAGCACCGCCGACAACTGGGGTTATGTGGCCACTTATGGACCAGGCGGAACATCATTTGGTGCCGGTATTGTATTTGGCTTGGGTTTCCCGGTAAGTACCGGGGCTTTTCAAACCACATTTGGTGGAGGTACCAATACCGGTGAAGATGCCATTGGATTCGATATGGGTATCATTAAACTTAGCAGCGATGGCTCGCAGCGTATCTATGCCACTTACGTTGGCGGAGCTGGCAATGAATCTCCGCAAAGTCTCATTGCCGATGCACAGGGCAACCTGGTGGTGGCAGGAAGAACTACTTCAGGTAATTTTCCGGTTACACGGCCGCTTATTGGAACGGGTGGTGGATGGGATATTTTTGTTTTGAAGTTGAACCCAACCGGAACCGGATTAGTCGGGTCTATCAGGATTGGAGGGATTTCTGATGACGGCGTAAACATTCGGAATAAGTACCCTAACCCACAGCCCTCTTCATTGATGCAAAACTATAATGATGACTCAAGATGCGAGGCCATGTTTGACCAGGCTGGAAATATTTTGCTCGCTTCATGTACACAGTCGGGGGATTTTCCGGTTACAGCAGGGACCGCTTTTCAACCCGCAAAATCCGGGTTACAAGATGCATTGTTTTTAAAGTTTGACAGCAATCTCAGCAACGAATTATACGGCTCTTTTTTAGGAGGCTCGGGAGATGATGTGGCTTATGTGTTGAGTATAAGCCCGGAAACTGGCAATACCTGGATCGCCGGTGGTACCAGAAGCACTAATTTTCCCGGCAATAAAACAGGTACAGTAGGGCAAAACCCCGGCGGAAATATAGATGGATTTGTAGCAGTAGTTTCCCCGTCCGGCACCTTGCTAAAATCAACCTATATTGCTACAGCGGCCAATGAGCAGGTGTATGGACTAAAGCTGGATAAACTTGGCTTCCCCTATATTTTGGCAACTACAACAGGCAATTTACCGGTTCAAAATGCGGCTTTCAGCCAGGCGGGTGGAAAACAGTTTATTGGAAAATTGCAGAAGGATCTAAGCGGTTATTTGTATTCGACAGTCTTTGGCACCAACGCTGCGGCTCCCAATATCTCCCCCACTGCTTTTTTTGTAGATAATTGCGAAAATGTGTATGTATCCGGCTGGGGTGGCAGTATCACACAGGCATCTATTCCTCAATTTCCAAATGCTGGTACTATGGGAATGACAATAACGCCGAACGCTCTTCAATCCACTACAGACGGAAAAGATTTCTATTTATTTGTACTGGAGAAAAATGCTATCAGCCAATTATATGGTAGTTTTTTTGGCGAAAACGGCGGCGCAACAGACCATGTGGATGGCGCTGCCAGCCGCTTTGATGAAGACGGCGTTCTACACCAGGCCTTTTGCGCCAACTGTGGCGGCACTGTCAGTTTTCCTACAACACCCGGTTCATGGGCTCCTACCAACAGTTCCGGTGCAGGTTGCAACGAAGCGATTGTTAAGATCAGGTTTGATTTGAGCGGGATAAGAGGAGGCATAAAATCATCTATAAATTCACAGGATGGCGATACCAGCAGTTGTGGCGTTCCATTAACCGTTGATTTTAGAGACACCGTGGCCATCGCTGCATCATACGAGTGGAATTTCGGAGATGGTTCCGGACCTGTGGTTACTGCTTCTCCAACAATTTCCCATACGTATTTTACACCGGGCATTTACCAGGCAAGATTAATCGCTGTGGACAACAGTAAATGCATTTCAAGAGATACTTCTTACGTGAATATTACCAGTAGTGCAGCGCCTTACATCGGTTCGGATACTACAATTTATCAGAACTGTCCCGGAGATACAACGAACCTGCTTTTGTTATACAATACTACCGGGTTGACTGCTTCCTGGAATACACCAACTCCTTCTGCTGTATCGCCTGGTAACTACCAGTTAACCGTAACCAATAATATCGGGTGCAGCAGCAGCGCAGTGGCGGCGGTAGTTCTGGAGGTAGCGCATTGGACAGGCAATGAAAGCAGCGACTGGCATACAGCAGCTAACTGGAACATCAATAAAATACCAACCAGCAAAACACATGTAATAGTGGATGCAGCCGTAACTTTTCCATGTATTATAAGCAATGATAATGCAGAGGTCGCCAGTATCCAGGCCCGGAACGGAGCTATTGTGCAAGCAGTTAATAACCGTATGATTGAAGTAAAAGGAATCTGTGTAACACTACCACTAAACTAGGTTTGCTGCTTACCAGTTTAACTCAACCGGAATGAACAATGGGCTTAGTCCTGGGGATGCTTTTTCAACACCTCTGCAAATTTATCATCTGCAATAGCCGATGCGCTCAGCGTTAAATGAATATGCAGGTAGTCCTTTATTTTTCCCGCCATCGTTTCATCGAAGATTCTTAGGATCAGCCGGATATCATTTTTCAGCAGACGGGCATTCAGCCCTACTTCCAGGTTAATGGTATCGTTGTTGATAACAGAGATCAAAGCACGGGCCTGGGCCACATTTACATCGGTCAGCACTTTGGGCAGCCTTCCATCGCCAATATATATTTCAGCACCCCCCTGCCGGAAATAATCGATATGCTTGGAATCTTCACTTTGCTCAATGATGATGAGTTTTTCATTTCTGCGCAACAATTCCTCCGCAATAAAATAACCCAGTCTCCCGAGCCCACAGATGACTATATGATCTTTCATCGTGTACTTTTTTCGACCCAATGCCAGTTGTGCCTGGCGTTGCAGCAATCCATTGATCGTTAACGAAAAGATCATCCAGATAAATACTGTAGAGGAAAGGATGAGCAAAATGCCCACTATTTTACTCAGGGGTTCAGATTGGTACAGGTTGATATCACTATAGCCTACCGTGGCGGATGTTACCACCACAAAATAGATCGAGTCAAGCCAGGACAGCTTTTCGAAGAAATGAAAATAGGTGATGGCACCCAATATAATACCACCAAAACCGAGTAACAGCTTGCTGGTAAGCGACATTTTTTGCTTTGCAGGCTCATGTTCATTTTTCTTAACCGGGTTGGGCGGAAGTGTCCTGGAGAGTGGCTGATAAATAGCCGCTACAAACGCTGGCGCCGCAATTTTTGCAGGATTGAAAATGGTTAAGTTGTTATGCTGGTTCTCCAGGTGTGGGATCAGGTTTTCGTTAAATAACGCGGCCGTTATTGGCACATCAGAGAAAATAGAAATAAGCGAAATGATCATCTGCAAATTGTTTTCATCCCTTTCATCCAGCAAATATATCATTGCTATATCATTGCTATCCGTCTTATTGAGAAACGCATGAAGGTTGTCTAAAAAAGTACCGATCTCATGGCGCGGTTGTATTTCGTCTATCGAAGAATGAACCACCTTGTACTTCTCCAAAGCGACATGTTTTTTTAAACGGTAAGCCAGATGCCCTACGCCGAATATGAGTACCGTTTTTTGATTCATATGTGAAAAATATGGATAAAGCTTTTAACTTACTGCATAAAGTTGCCGGGCTACCTGTTGCAGGTTACCGGTTCGAGCTATCTATGTACTGGCTATTGGCAACCAGCGACTGGCAACCTGAAACCCACAACTATTAACAAGCCTAAACAATCCCCTACTCTTATGACCAAAAAAGAATTATGGATCCGAATTAAGTGCTACCATTTTAACCATATTGTTCCGGCGGGCCTATGGGGCCATGTAAAAGAGCTTTTCGGAGGCGATGGCTCGTCGAGCCGCGCTTTTGCAGCCAAGATCGCAAGAAAGCACAACTGGCCCGGGCGCATGGCTTTGAAAGCAGTGTTTGAGTACAAAAAATTTGTATACCTGGGTGTGGTTAGCGATTTTGAAGTGACTCCCTCTAAAGCGATCGACATTGTTTGGCACGAACATATCCTCTTCACAAAAGGCTACCGGGATTTCTGCAACAGCGTCATTGAATGTCCATTCGACCATAACCCGGAACTGGTGCCGATACAGGACCAGACAGGCCGTTTTAGTGCACAGTTTATAGATACGCTGAACCTTTACAAAAACGAGTTCGGTATCATTCCCCCGGAAGATATCTGGGGCGTAGCCAAATTTGATGATGAAATCGTGAAATACGGCAAATACCAGTCGCGGAAAAAGAGCCGTGGCGACGGCTCAAATGGTGGTTACGGCGACGGAACCCTGGTTGATTCTTTCGATGGATCCATTTCCGACAGCAGTACTTTCCCTGAATTTAATGATTTTGGCGATGGTGACTTTGGTGGTGCAGGAGTGGACGGCGGCTGGGGTGATTCAGACGGCGGCTCTTCTGATGGTGGCGGTGATGGCGGAGGCGATGGAGGTAGCAGTTGCAGCGGCGGTTGTGGTGGCGGTTGTGGCGGTGGCGATTAAGTACTCGTCCCGGCGCCAATTTACTGGTCCCAAACCACCTGGCTGCCAACCTTTCTATTGTCACCGGTTGACGCTCTAAAATTCTAAGGGCGGTCCCACTACTTTCATGTCATGGTCGGCAAATATTTTAGCTCCCTGCGCTGGTGTTGGCGGCCCGGTAAGGTTGCCTATTGTTCTGAAAAAGTCTTCCATTTTCCCTGATGGCTGAAAAAGAAAAAACATTTTTCCGTTTTCTGTTAATTGAGCAAAAGCATGGGGAACTGTCCTTGGTAAGAAAATGGTGTCTCCTGCTTTTAATTGATGCTTGTCTTCGCCGACCTGGAAAAGATATTCGCCTTGTACAATGAAAAACATCTCGTCCTGCTGTGCATGAACATGCAGTGGCGGTCCGCCTTTTTCATTACCGGTGTATTCAAAAATGGTCAGCTCACCGTTGGTGTCTTTTTGCGAAACTTTAATGTCGTTGGGACTTTTGCCACCGATTACAGTTTTTTCGCCAAACCTGCTATCTGTGGCTTTTACTACAAAACCTTTGCCAGGCCATTTTGGTTTTTGTGCCTGAACATTTTTTCCAATCAGGAGTGCCGGAATAGCTGCCGCTGTTGTTAATAGAAATTTCTTCCTTTCCATAGTTGTATTGTTTAAATGGTACAATACAAATGTCAGCCAGGTGGACAGGGGTTTGGTGGTATAAAAACGACATTTTTAGTAGGTATCCGATTCTCCAAATTTTCTTTCGGGGGAAGCATTGTCGAGGAGGTGAAAATCAGTGGGCGTTTGGTTTGTAAATTCCTTGTAATCCTTTACCAAATGTTGATAATCGTAGTAACCACAATGAATAGCTATGGTTAACCAATCTAAATGAGGTTGTTTATTTTTTAGGCGGAAAGCATTTTCAAACCTTACGATTTTATTAAAATGCCTTGGTGAGATACCCATTCGTTCTATAAACTTTCGTTCGTATTGCCTAAAGCTCAAACATGATTCTTTTGCAAGCCAATCTATATTCAAATTTTGAGTGGCGGTTAAGATCATATTGCTTACCTGGTCTAACCTATGAAATTCTTTTACGCCATGGTTAATTTGTTGCAACAAAAACGACTCTGCCACCGCCACCATTTCTTGAAAGTTGGCAGCATCATTGAGTTTATCATTTACCTCTTTTATATCTTTTGGGAAAACGGTCTCTGCATCAAAATAACTATTGGTTATTTGATAAGAAGGGATGCCCGTGAGCCGATACAATGCTCCTGGCTTAAAAACGATTTGAAAAACTAAAAAGTCCCGGCCTACGAATCTATTGGTAACCTCGTTTTGTTGTCCGATCAAAACAGCTTTTAAGTTGGTAATTTTGGTACCACTATTTGCATATTCAACTGTTTCCGTATCTCTTGGGTAAAAACTCAAACAATGTTCTGGTCTGGGAGGGTAGGGCTTGTAAGGAATGTTTGTAACGTCGGCAAAAAAAAAGTGTACTACCCTATATACCCGAACAAACGCTGTTAAACGGGGCCCTGGAATAAATTCGGATAGTACCATAGAAATGAAAGATTATCTCAATTGCCAAAGTTGTTGCATAAAACTGAGGTACAAGTTTACGGATTTCTGCTTTGTTGTTATTTGCTGTTAACGACAGCTTTTAGGGAACTTCCTGATCTCTAAACTACTGTTTCAAAAAGAAATCTTTAAATACATCCAATTCCTGCAGTTCAGTTTTCACATACTTATCAAAAACTTATCGCCAACCTTGCTTTGTATCACCGGGATCCCGACATTTACGAGCCTTATCCCTTTGGCGTAAACAGCCACCATTCTTCATCACAAGAGGCCGCATTATTTCAGGCACAGTGGACGCCATGCACCTTTGTGCTTTCATTTTGCTACCGTTGGTGAAACACCACTCCGGAATAGATTCGTGCATTTCATCGTTCATCTTTTTGGTGATTCAGCCTTGCCAGCAGGTCGATTTCACCGCTTAAATAAAACGCTGCCAAGCAATATTTTTTTACATTTACTTAGATCAATAATCGAACTGCCATGTCTTCATTAAAAAAATTGTTGTGTATCGTCCTGTTAATGGTTGCTACAGGTATTTCATTTGCGCAAACACCGAAAACCGTTGCGACCAAACCTTTCGGCATCAAGTACGAAAAATTTGTTTTGGACAATGGCCTGGAAGTGGTGTTGCATGAGGATCACTCCGACCCTATAGTAGCCGTCTCCACTATTGTACATGTAGGCTCCAACCGTGAGAAACCCGGCAAAACAGGCTTTGCGCATTTTTTTGAACACATGTCGTTTAACCATTCGGAAAATACGCCCCGTGGCGCCAATCGTAAACTGATACCCGAGTGGGGCGGCAACCGCAATGGCGGTACCTGGAATGATGGCACCGTTTATTACGAAGTGGTTCCAAAAGATGCCTTTGAAAAGATACTGTGGATTGATTCTGACCGCCTCGGATTCATGATCAACACCGTAACCAAAGAAGCGCTGGAAAAAGAAATACAGGTGGTAAAAAACGAAAAGCGCCAGAACTACGACAATGTGCCCTATGGCTCTACAAATGAAGTGATCGTATCCAACCTCTATCCCAAATCACATCCCTACAACTGGACAGTAATCGGCTTACTTCCGGATCTCCAGGCCGCTACGCTGGAAGATGTAAAGGAGTTTTATGAAAAATACTATGGTGCAGGCAATGCCACGTTAGTCATTGCCGGTGATATCGATATCGCCAAAACAAAAGATCGGGTAAAGCTTTGGTTTGGAGAGATTCGCAAGGGACCGGCAGTAGAACCGATGAAACCGCAGCCGGTAAAGCTGGCCAAAACACAGTCTTTGTATTATGAAGATAATTTTGCGAAACTCCCAGAGTTAACGATGGTATTTCCCTCGGTGGAACAATACCATAAGGATGAATATGCCTTAAATGTGCTGGCGCAATTATTGAGTGGTAGCAAAACATCCCCTTTTTACAAAGTGATTGTGGAGCAGAAAAAATTGGCGCCCAATGCCAATGTAAACCAGAGCAGTAAAGAGATCGCGGGTGAATTTTATATGAGAGTCCGCGGAAATGCAGACACAAAATTAAACGATGTAAAAGCCGCCATTGATGAAGCGTTGGTTTTGTTTGAAAAGGAATCGTTCCCGGACAAAGACCTTTTGCGTATCAAAGCGCAATTGGAAACTAACCTTTACGAGGGTATAGAAAACATATTGGATAAGGCGCAACAACTGGGCAGGGACAATGAGTTTAAAGGCGATCCCGGTTATGTAAGTAAAGAGGCAGAATTGGTTCAGGCAGTTACCAGGGAAGATGTAAAAAGGGTGTTTGAACAATACATAAAAAACAAACCATTTGTGGTAACGAGTTTTGTTCCCAAAGGCAAAAAAGAATTGGCATTGACTGACGCGGTGGCCGCGACAGTTTGGATAGAACCTGTAGTGGCAGGCGTACAGAATGAGGATGTAAATCCAGGTGAAGATGCAAAGTTTGAGAAAACAAAGACCAAACACAACCGCTCTGAACCTGCTTTCGGCGAGATGCCACTTTTTAAAATGCCACCTATCTGGACGGCTTCTCTTGCCAATGGTATGAAGGCATTTGGATTAGAGAGTAACGAGATACCGCTGGTTAATTTTGAAATCGTATTGAATGGTGGTCATTGGGCGGATCCTATAAATAAATCAGGCGTATCGTCGCTGCTGGCTAGCATGCTAATGCAGGGCACTGCTACTAAAACAGCGGCAGAACTGGAAGAAGCGATTGACCTGTTGGGGGCCAGCATATTCGTTAGTAGTAACAATGAAGAAACCAGGATCAGGGCTACCTGCCTGCAGCGCAATTTTGAACCGACTTTTGCACTGGTGCAGGAAATATTGCTGCAACCACGCTGGGACAAAACCGAATACGAACGTTTATACAAAGCATTGCTTACAGGTTTAAAAGGCAGGGAGGCGAATGCTACGGCTATTGCAGGCATTAATTTTAATAAGCTCATTTACGGCGATCAACACATTTTCGGATATCCATCCACAGGCACTTTACAAACGGTTGCCGCCATTACGATGGACGACCTAAAGGCTTATTACAATAATTATTTTTCGCCCTCTGTGGCATCATTTCATGTAGCCGGTTCTATCGGCAAAGAAAGAGTGAATAATGCATTGACAGCGTTGGCAAAAGACTGGAAGGCGAAACCCGTAAGCCTGCCTGCTTATAAAATCCCGGCGCAGTCAAATAGCGGCACCGTTTTCTTTATCGATGTACCCGGTTCAAAACAGTCGGTATTGTATGTTGGAAAATTAGGGCTTTCGACTGCTAATCCCAATAGCGATAAACTCGAATTTGCCAACGAAGTGCTGGGCAGCGGATCAAGCGGTAAGCTTACACAGGTACTTCGTATCGGAAAGGGATATACCTATGGTGCCTCTTCGCAATTAGTAAAAGCAAAAGAAATAGCGCCGTTTTCAGCCGTTACTAGTGTCAGGGCCAATGCAACACTGGCCTCATTGCAGATCATTAAGGACATGCTCAGCGATTACGAAAAAAGCTTTGGCGACGCCGAGGTGAGCATTACCAAAAATAAAGTACAGAAAAAGAACACGCTTTTATACGAAAGCCTGGGAGCCAAACTGGCGATGCTGGGAGAGATCAGCAAATACAATAAATCGCTGAAATACCTGGAAGACAAACAGCAACAACTGGTGGGTATGCAACTAGCCGATTTTAAGAGCATCATCCGTGAACAATTGAATGAAGCAGATATGATCTACCTCGTCGTAGGTGATAAAGCCACCCAATGGGAAGAAGTAAAAAAGCTGGGGAAAGCTAATTTGGTGGAGTTGGATATTAATGGGAAGCGGTTGTAAATGGGATACGAATCGAAAAAATGCCGCCATTTAGATTGAAAGGTGGTTGGCTCACTGCAGGTCGGGGTTTCACGAAGGATACTTTCAGTTTGAGAGGCCGAAGTGAAAACCCCGTCCGGACGAAAGAACCTCACCTATCTAAAGGTCATTTACAAACCCGACCTTATTTTACTATGTTCACCTTACTTCTCATTACCCGTTGCGTATCAAAAAGAATATCTACATAGTACAGTGAGGCATCCGTTACCACGTATTCAAATTCGTATACATTGCCTTGTTGTTTGTATTCGATGTATTGCTGTCTTTTTAACGCAAATGCGTTAAGTGTTTTAATGCCCGTTTTTTTGTTCGCATCCTCCACCACCCACACATCGGGGTTCCTGAAAATATTGGAATTTACTTGTACGTATTTTACCTGTTCCGAATAGTCGATTTTAAATTTTATAGTATCTCCTTTCTTCGCATTAATGACACCAGTGACAGGTTCCAGCAATTTTATTTTAGGCAATGCTCCCGGCAGGTAATATGGATTTTGTGAAAAATCTTCTTTGGTATAATTTTTCAACAGTGTCCACTGACTGTTTTTGGGAAAATGGTTCCTGGCAAAATCCTGGGGCGGAGTGAGCCAGTAATAATCATGGTATTGTTTATGAAAGGCCAATAGCTTGCCGTCCTCATTTTCAGAACATCCTCCAGCTGCCCAGGTAACGTCAACGAGATAATAGGCACTGTCTATCCATACAGCATTCCAGGCATGGTCCAGGCTCCCCATGCCGCCCACCTGGTAATACCTGGACCTTACATAGCCTGGAATTATTTCCGATTTAAGTCCGGCGATAGTGCACATTTTCTGAAAAAGCATGGCATAACCCTGGCAGACCGCTTTTTTCTTTTTTAAGACTTTACTGAGGTAGCTGGTTTCCCATTCTATTTTCTTTATGGCACAATCTTCGGCTCCCCTGCATTTGTAGGTTGGCTGTTCTTTATCTGTCTCATGATACTTATTGTAGAACTGAAAATCGTAACTGATGTTTTCTGCAATCCACCGAAAAATAGCCCTTGCTTTAACCACTTGCATTGGAAATGAATCTGTCAGCATTTTGGTTAGCTGATAAATATCACCATCATACACTACAGTCGTTGCCAAACTATCTACTTTAGAAAAACCGGGGCGATCGGGTAACTTTTGCGAATACAGAGAAGAGGTTAAAAAAGTGACCATTAATAGAAACCCGTATCTAATCATTGACCGTAACTTTTACCAAAAATCATTTTATAAAAAACGCTTAACTATTAGATACAGCCTTCGCCTCCACCTTATTACCCTTTTTATGATTGCAGCTATTACACATGGGTTGAAGATTTTCGATCGAATCACTTCCGCCAAGGCTTCTTGGTAAAATATGATCAATGGTCATCATTTCAAAATCTTTGGTGTACACATCTATGTGAAAACCATTTTGATTGTTGGCGGCCTTTATCAGGTAGATGCCTTCTTTACCACAGCCGGGGTTGGCACACAGGGTGCCGTGCGTATGAAAAACACGGAGCCGCTTGTGGTTCTTAAAATTGGTATTTAGTTTCTTAAAATCCAGGAACTCTGAAAACGTATAACTGTGGCCAATTTTGGCTGGTATTTTTATGGACTGTTGGTGTGTTTCTTGCATAGAAAGAAAATTTTTAAAGCAATAGTTTTTGTTTAGTTATTGTTTGTTTAATGCGCAAAATCCCCTTTGATCCTTTGTATACTCGGGTTGAAAGACTAATGGCATTACACCCAATTCATAGTTTCCAAAGCGGTCAATTTAAAAATACAACCGCCGGGATTCCTAATTGTTGATGAAAGATTTTGGCAAGTTTCAATGTCAGCGGTTTTTTTCTATTGAGCAAAGCTGAAACATACCCCTTGCTGCCAACCCATGCTACAAGGTCCTTGCTAAATAAGCCCTTCTCCCCCATTTTTATTTTCACTGCTTCTATCGGGTCAGGCGTGGGTATTTGATAGTGCACATCTTCATATGCCTTAATCAGAAGTAAAGCAATCTCCAATTGCTCTCCCTCTGGGCTATTTAAACCTGGCAAAACATCAAATTGAGTATCCACCCAATCCAGCATTGCTTCATACTCTTTTTTAGTCTTTATTGGCTTTAGTTTCATATTAATGAATTTATTTTCTATTTTGAATAGTAGTCACATCGATTTTATCATATTCAGCATGCGTACCAAACCATTTGATTTGAATGGCCTTATAGGTAAATACCATACGGACAACAAGCCTGTAATGATTGCCCATGATATTAAATACAATGCGGTCATCCCCAACTAAACTTGCATTTCCATAGACAGCTTTTAATTCCTGGAAAGACTTAAAGTTTACTTCTACTAATTCATGATACCATTCCAGCAAGGCATTGGAGGCTTCGGGGTATTCTTTACAATATTCCAACAATGCCTTTCGGGTTATAATATTGAACATAAACTAAAAGTTCTCTAATAGAGAACAAACTTACAAGTTTTCCATTAGAGAACAATAATTATTTCCTCTGACAGCTGACCAATAATGAATGATTTCATTTTAATCCGGCTCTCAATGCGCAAAATCCATTGCAAAATCCCCTTTGATCCTTTGTATACTCGGGTTAAAATATCCAAACTTTAAATCCGGAAATTCTTCCTGGATCAGTTCCATCATTTGTTTGATACCCATGCATTCGCCCGTGTCGTGTACACCTATTTTGCCCATATACCAATCGGGGTCGATATTGAAATTGCGCCACTGTATCATTTTTAAACCGGTGTCGGCAATCAGTGTTCGCAGGGCTTCATATTCGGCAATGCTGTCGGTCATGCCGGGGAAAACAAAGTAGTTGATGCTGGTCCAGCCGCCATGGCGGTTCATCACTTTCAGGCTTTCAATAATGTCCTCAAACTGGTAATTATTGGGCCGGTAGTAAGGCGTATAAATTTCCTTGCGGGCACTGTTGGTGCTTACCCGAATACTGTTAAGACCCGCTTTACAAAGCGCTTCCACTGCCTTGGGCATGCTGCCATTGGTATTGATATTGATGCTCCCCTTTTCGGTATGCTTCCGTATTTCTATGATCGATTCGCGGATCGTTTCCCACATCAGCAAAGGCTCGCCTTCACAGCCCTGCCCAAAACTGATGATCGGGAACGGGGCCGTTTCCAGGTGTGGCACGGTAAATTCCACGATCTCCTCAGCGGTGGGTTTAAAAGTCAGCCTGTCCTGCGGACTGGTGATGGTCTCATCCAAAGGCTGAAAAGATACGCAACCCACACAGTTGGCATTGCAGGCCGGGCTTACCGGAACCGGGCATTCCCAACGGCCGAGGGCGAAGTTTCTCGCTGCCGGGCAATCGTAGGTATTGCAACAGGTATTCATCAGGTGCTGCACCAGGCGGTTATGCGGGTAATGGTCTATCAGTTGCTGGCTGCCGGTTGCTATTTTATCGGCATCGTACCCGGCGCATTCCTGGCGGATATCCTGTTCGATACGCACAGCCGGAACATAGAATTTCTCATTAAACCAGCCTGCGGCGGTATAGCAAAACAATGGCAATACCGGTGCTTCTTCCAGCACCGTTTCGTAGGCAGCCAAAAACAAACCGGTATGCGCAGGCGGAATAAAAGCCGCTACGGCCCAGCCTTTCTCGCAGAGCCGCATTTCGCCTGTGGCCACGTCTATCCCAATTCCCCGGCGCCCGGGTAGTTCGTACAGGTTCCCGCCATTGGGCAATTCTATCCAGTGGTCTTCGGGTATTTCAAACGCGTCCCAGCCGCTGCGGCCGGTAACGTAGAGACTGGTGTCTTCAAAAATATTGCCGGCACCATCGGAGTATAATATATAGGGAGTCATTTGATTTCGGATTTATGATTTCGGATTTATGATTTGGGCCACCCTGTCAGGCCTGGCTTTCGGCCTGACAGGGTTTTACGAACCACGCTATTTATTTATGTCTATCCGCCAAAGCCTTCCAGCCAAACCTCACTGCTTGCTTTCTGCCTCCAGCGAAAAATGCAGCTGCTCTTTACAAAACTGGTTAAACTCTGCTTCCAGTTCCTTGCTTACCGGTTCATCCAGCTCTTTCTGAATGATCTTATTGTTGCGTAGATCGAGTGTGAAAAGATTGTCCCGGATGATGGCATTTTCAATATCCACCCATTCGTATTTACGTTTGGGAAAGGTATTGCGGACCACGGTGTCTTTGGTAAACCCGATCTCATCCGGAAATTTTATCAGGCGCTCAGCCAAACCCAGTATTCCATAACCCAGGCCAATCCAGCGCCAGCCAATGGGTATCAGGAACCAACCCAAAGCGGCCATAATAAGAGGCAGCCTATAATATGGAATAAAATCTCTCTCCCGTGAACGGAAACCGGTGTATATCCACAAGGCGATAATACCCACCGGAATAATGGATTGCAACAGTATGGTTTTAGTAAAACCCACTTCAGCGGCATACCGCCCAAAAGACACCAGGAACAACAGCAGCAACAATTGGCTGATGATGTCGATTGCTTTATAGCTGGGTCGCTTTAATGTAATAACGTAGTCGTAATTCATATTATGAGATGAGGGAGAGGTAAAGGGTTTAGGGTATAGGGTTCAAAGTTTGAGCTTTCTGGTGAATCTTTAGGAGTTAGAGGTTTAGAGTCAAAATCAAGCATCTTTTATGGCTTTCTCTACCTTAGGCCTTACGCCCTACGCCTTTTACCTTTTATTGAAATAATGCTTTTAATTCCGTAGCATCGTTTGCCTTCATTTTTCCACCCAAAACCAACCTGAGTTGGCGGCGGCGCAAGGCGCCTTCAAACAATTTAGTTTCATCGGCTGTTTCGGGCTCCACCTGTGGCACGGTGCGCGGGTTTCCATTCGGATCAAGGGCTACAAATGTGAAATAGGCCTCGTTGCTCTCATATTTAAACTGGTGCAGCGTATCTTCTCCCCACACTTTTAAATGAATTTCCATAGACGTACTGAACGCCCGGGTTACATGGGCCTCTATGCGCACATAATGCCCAAGTTTAATGGGGTTTTTGAAAGAAATATTATCAACAGAAGCGGTTACCACAGGGGCATTGCAATGTTTGGCCGCACTGTAGGCGGCGGCAATATCCATCCAGTACATCAGTCGTCCACCCATTAAATTTCCAAAAGTGTTGGTGTCATTGGGCAACACCAATTCGTTCATTACCGAAAAGGTTTCGGATACTTTTTTTGTTTGCATGGCGGCGAAGGTAAATTATTGCGTTTACAGTCATTAGGTCAAAAATTGTGGCGTCGTTTGTCAATATGATTCACTGAATGTAACAACCGAAATATTTCAGGCAAGGGTTTTAATTGTCTTATTTTTGGTTACAATCACTCGTAAAATGGAAAACATGGGGATTATAAGGGCTACGCTACTGCTTGTAAATACGGCCGATGAAATAAAACTGGAAGAAGGTATGATAGTAGAGGATGCCGTTAGAAAAATTGAGGAAAGTTTTTTAGTAGATAGCGGTGCTTACATGTTATCCATCAATGAAAACATCAGAACCAAACTCGGACTCAGAAATATTGGCTACGAAAACTATGAACAGGCTGATGGTTCAAAACAACAATTTGAAGTGGTAGGTCCGGTTTCAGTCTATTTTGCCAACCGGAATACAATGTGTCGTGCATTGGTGCTGCCAGGAAACACGGAGCCATTGTTAGGTGTAATTCCAATGGAAGATGTGGATGTGGTGCTAAATCCCAGGTTACAAACAATTACTGTTCACCCAGACCACCCTGATATGCAAGTAAAACCACTGAAATACAAGAAAAAAATATAGCCGGCTTCGCGAAATTACACGGTGAATTGTTCACAACCTTTTAGATAAACAGGATCAGCATCTGCCCCAATGCCCGGCAGGTCGGGCAACTTTAACTTCATCCCGTCAAATTGAACCCCTCCGATGACCGGATCAACTTTATGCCCCAAAAGGCAAGTATCTAAATCATAAAACTGGATATTTGGACAGGCCAGCGCCAGGTGCACTTTGGCACTTAACGCCACACGGCTCTCCAGCATTCCGCCGAGCATATTCGGAATATCATTTACTTCACACACGTCGTGTATCCGGAGCGCCTCGCTGATGCCACCAGCTTTGCAGAGTTTAATATTGATATAATCGCAGGATTTATTGTAGATCAACCTTTTGGCGTCGTGATGGCTAAACACACTTTCGTCGGCCATAATGGGTATGGATGATATGCGCTTAAGCGAAGCCATTTTATGATCCCGAAATTTGGGCATCGGCTGTTCGCAAAACTGGATATTCATTGGGGCCATGGCCGTTAGGGCCTGCAGGGCCTGCTCAAAATCCCAGCCACAATTGGCATCTATCCGTATTTTAATATCCGGTCCAACAGCCAGCCGGATAGCCGAAATACGAGCCACATCATCAGCTACATTTTTGCCCACTTTTACTTTAAGCATGTTCACTTTGCGGTTCTGCACAAAGTCTTTGGCCGTATCGGCCATAGTTTGAACATCGCCGATCCCGATCGTTAAATCACTTTCCGGCTCAAAATAATGGCCGCCTAAATATTCGTACAGCGGCATATCTTTTGCTTTGGCAGCAATGTCATACAGCGCCATATCAAAGGCACTTTTGATGGTGTAGTTGTTGGTGATATACTCTTCCAGTTCCTGCAACCGGTCTTCAATACGGCTGGCATCCTTGCCTTTCCATATCGTGGCAAAATCTTTGGCGAGCGCAAAGCAGGTGTTTTGTGTTTCGCCTACGATCATTGGAAACGCTGAGCATTCGCCCACACCGGTAATGCCTTCACTGGTGTGAACATGAATCAGGATATTCTGTGCGTACTCCATTGTGCCTGTAGCAATTGTAAATGGCACCATGGCTATGCTGTATCGGTAAACGGTGGTTGATAGAATTGTCATAATTAATAGGTCATTGGGTCTGTAGTCAATGGGTCATTTATCCAAATTCAAACCTAATGACTATTGACATAACGACCTAATGACAAATTAACGCTGTTACGTTACCACTGACTTAAACAGGCAAATGCGCTTGACATTTTTTCCAGAACGAAAAGAAACTATTGGAGTAGCCAGCCACATGAGGAAACATCCACGGATAAGGATCCCTGGTGCCGGTAAAATGTTGGTGCAGCGGATGGTTGAGGCTGATGAATGTATCAGCACCATAAAATAGCTTAAGCTGTTCAAATTCCCCGGCAAAAACCTGTATGCCAGGGATATTTTCTTTTGCCAGTGCCAGGCAGAAATCCATCACTTTAGAACTCACCGGGAATTTTTCAAAATGGGATGGTTCGATCAACAATACCCTGTTGGCCAGTTCATCTTTTCGCCAGTCCGGGTTCAGCCAGTAAGTAGTATAGATATGCAGTGGCAAATCACGATCAAGTTTAATGGATACATCTGTTTCGGGAAGCTCTGTCTTTAAATGGAGCGCTACTGTCTCCTGCAGCGCTTCGGGTACAGGCTGGTTAAAAACGGTTTCGTAGGGATGGTCCAAAAAACTATCCCGCTGGTTGCTGTGCAGGTAATGGTTAATATTTTCCTGGTTGGCAATGTATTTTTTGGATGAAAAACTGCCGGCCACCCATTGCCAGCTGCAGGTGTTACTGGCCAGGTCGCCATCCAGTAAATGATAATACATCCACCGGCAGGGTTGCAGCCAGTGTGCCTGGCCCAGGTTGCAGGCAATGCCTGCGGTATACATGCGTACGTGGTTATGCATGTATCCCGTTTGGTATAGGTTATTGATGTGTCGGTCAATAGCTTCAATACCGGTTGTTGCATTGTCTATTGCGGCGATCATGAGCTTGTGCCATACGTTTTGCTGCGGCTGTTTGAGATCGGTAAAAAGACTGTCTCCATGGTGCCACCATACACGCTGAAAAAATTCCCGCCAGGCCAGTTCCTGCAAGAATTTCTCTACCTGGTAAGGCTTGAAACCTTTTGCCAGTACAGATTGGGCCACGTTTGGTAATGTAAGGACCCCTCTCGAAATATACGGCGACAGGTACGTAATGGCACCATCGATAAAATTCCGGGTCTTACCATACATCACCGGATCTATGGCGTCTACCCGTTGCAATATCTCTGCATGGCTGGTAGTAAACAGAGGCTGGTTCATTCAATGATATTTGAGGGCTGTGTTTATCGTTTTGATACTTTATTCATGGCAATTTCCTTTTGCCTGCTGCATTTAAAACGATCCACGTCACTTGGTCTTAATGCAGCGTGTTTAGTGGCCCGGCCCTGCACCCTTTGGCGCCACATTTTAAAGCTGGAAGCTTTCATTTCATGGCGCATCACACCAATGGTTTCCTTTTCAGAAACACCAAACTGCAGAGCAATAGCGTCGAAAGGTGTGCGGTCTTCCCAGGCCATTTCTACAATACGATCGATGTCTGGTTGACTAAGTAATTTATATCCTGATAATTCCTTTTTCATGTAAAATGGTTGTGGTTAAAGGTTCGCCATCATTCAGGTTTTTGTAAGCAGTAACATCGCACAAAAACAAGCGGTGGTCGCCGCCTTCTACCTGGGTCACTGCCAGTAATTCCATCACTGCCAGTGCATCTTTCAATACTTTAAAGCCGTTCCATAAAGTCAGCAACTTTCGCTTTTCGAGACGCTGGATTTTATTAACAGTTTTACCGCTTTGCCTGCCCAGCTGGTTTACAAGGTTGTACTGACCGGCACCCAGCAACTGCAATACAAAATGTGGGTGTGCTTCAGCATTCACTAAAGTTTGTGTACCATGATAAATGGCCACCATCATGCGTTTGGGTTGCATGCTTACTGCACTGACATAAGTGCAGATATGCATATTTTCATTAGTTTCCGTTTTAGAGCTGATGCTGTAAACGGGCAGGTTAACGCGGTTCCAGGGTTTCTTTTTGGTCATAGTGTATCCAGGTATTTCTCTGCCGTTTCCAGGTGTTGTCTTTGTTTCTCAGTACTCATTTTATCAAAGGTTTTTACCAGCATCCCCAGCCTGGGGTTTTGTAAAAAAAAATGGCGGTGTACGTGCATGAACCGCCAGAAAAGGCCATCCCAAACAGCCTCCCAATCATGCCTTCCATCTTCATTTTCAAAGAGCGTACCTGCAGCTGATTTGATTGTCGGGGGCGTTTTAAAATCGCCCATTTTTTTAAGATAATTGCTGCCGCTTATGTAAGGCTTTGTGGTCATCAATCCGCCATCTGCAAACTGTGTCATTCCGTAAATATTGGGCACCATCACCCAATCGTAGGCATCAATATACATTTCCATAAACCAGCGATACACTTCGTTGGGGTCAAATTCGCAAAGCAGCATAAAATTCCCCAGCACCATCAGACGTTCGATATGGTGGTTATAGGCGGTTGCCAAAGTTTTTCTAATAATGGTATCTATCGGAAGTATGCCCGTTTCCCCTTTCCAGAAACTGGCTGGAATTTTTCTTGTAAAACCCCAGTAATTTTTAGTACGCTGCCTGCTGCCTTCTCTTTCATATACAATCCTGATAAATTCACGCCAGCCCATAATTTGCCTTAAAAAGCCCTCCAGCGAATTCATTGGAATCTCGTTAGATGCAGCGTAGTCAAGGGTTTTGGTGATGATCTGATTTGGTGTCAGCAGCCCGATATTCAGAACCGGTGTTAACACAGAATGGTATAAAATTCCTTCATTACTTACCAAAGCATCCTCATAGTTTCCAAATTTTCCCAGCCTGGTATTGAGAAATGCATCCAGCCAGGCCTCGGCTTCTGCAAACGTGGTGGCGTATTTAAAATCGCATGCATTGCCGTAGTTATCCGCCCAGTGTGTGGCAACATAAGTTCTTGCCTCTTTTACATAACTATTTTCTGCGGGATAATGAACCACCGGAACTTTTTCATCTTTGGGAAATCGCTGGCGGTTATCACTGTCAAAGGTCCATTTACCGCCAATGGGTTTGCCGTCTGCTTCCAACAAAATGTTTCGTTTTTTTCGTTGCCAGGTATAAAAGTCAGTTTGAAAATAAGTCTTCTTTTTATCGAAGAACGCCGCAACTTCTTCCATACTATTTAGGAAGCCGGGCGTTCCTTCCACTACCTGCGCCATGTTGTTCTTTTTGCAGGAAAGTTCCAACCGCTTATTTAACCAATCATCAGTCACCTCGCAGTATTTAACGCTGGTTATATGCTTTGCCGAAAGAAAATCAATTAGTTTTCTTACATCGCTCCGTTCGTCGGCAGCATCAATATACACTACCTCAAAACCTTTACCCTCCAGGTAGTTTTGGTAAGCTTTCATGCTGGCACGGTGCAGCACCAGCTTTTGTTGATGAAACTGGTATTGATCAAAAAACAGCCATTCTTCCACCAAATAAACAGGGTAGTTTTTTACCAGCGCAGGATTTTTTTTGTATAGCTGGTGCGGAAAAACAATGCTGGCAAAACTCATGCAGACCACAACAATCTGCACTATACTTTGTTGTAAAAAACAAACTAAAAAACCTACATGGAATCCATTAAAGGAAAAAATATATTGATCATTGGCGCTACCGGCGGAGTGGGGAGCGGAACTGCCAAACTTCTCTCCGCTGCAGGGGCAACTCTTTTTATTACCGGCAGAAATAAGGAGAAGCTGCAGGCTATTGGCAACGACCTCAGCATTCCGGCAACACGTCAATTCATAGTGGATATTTGCTCAGAAACCAACATCACACGGGCTGTTGATGACATGCACCGTCAAATAGCAGCTGTGGATATTGCTATCATCGCCTCAGGTATTGGAATTATTAAAACAATGGATGCTTTAAGTGCCGAAGAATTTATTCGTACACTTCATACCAATCTTGTTGGGCCATTCCTCCTTATTAAAGCGATCTTACCCAACATGAAGGAACAAAAAAAGGGACTCATCATCAACATCCCAGGTGTGCTGGGAAAAGTTCCAATGGCCGGAGCCGCGGCCTATAGTGCCAGTAAATATGGCCTCACCGGCATGATGCAGAGTATCCGTGAAGAAATAAAAAGAACGGAGATCCGCATCACAAACCTCTTTCTGGGCGGCGTTGATTCGCCATTTTGGGATGGGATAGACCTTCGGGTACAACGCGAAAAGATGATCAATGCCAGTGAGGCCGCAAAAGCCATTTGGTTTTTATGCCAGCAACCACGTAGCGGCGTAATCAGCGAAATGGTGCTGCAGCCATTTAACCACCAGGCTATTTAATAAGGAGCCGGATTGGTTATCAGTGAATGGTCATTGGTCAAAGGTCAATAGTCATTGGTCATTGGTAGCCAGTCTGTAACCAACAATATCAGAAGGCGGGCTAACGGTTGCGCAAAACACTGATTAATGACCGATGATTGCCTGTTTTTCGTTTGCTTTGCAACCAGTAAATTTTCTTCATGATATCATTCGACAATACTGAATACGCGTTTGCCTACAAATCCGACAAAGAACTAAAGAAAGCCCATTTCCTGTTCTCCTGCATGGGAAGGCAATGGCTCGTTAACCTTGGCACAAAGCTGACTCCGTGGGCCGTTAAATGGAACCTGCCTTTTGTAAAACCCATCGTCCGCAGTACTATTTTTTCGCAGTTTGTAGGTGGTGAAACCCTGGAACAAACTGCAAAAGTGGCCGACAAGCTCGAAGAGTTTGATGTGCAGGTGATTTTAGATTATGGCGTGGAGGGAAAAGAGGGAGAAGAAAATTTTGATCATGCCTGCGAAGAATTTATACGGGTGATCAACTATGCCGGCACTCAAAAAAACATCCCGTTTATGAGCATTAAGGTAACGGGCTTTGCACGTTTTGCCCTACTTGAAAAACTGGATGCCGATATGACGGCCGGAACTGAGACCCTGATGAAGCGCTATGTAAAAGCTATTGAAAACCTGGGTGAAGAAGAAAAGGCAGAATGGCAACGGGTGGTTGTTCGCATGAAAAAGATATGCGATGTCGCCGCTTCTAAAAAAGTAGGTGTTTTGGTGGATGCAGAAGAAACCTGGATACAGGATCCGGTGGATGCACTCACCATTTTAATGATGGACGAACTGAACAAAAAGCGGGTAGTGGTATACAACACCGTGCAATTGTACCGGCACGACCGCCTGAAATTTTTAAAGGATATGCACGAAGCGGCCGTCAATCGCAATTTTATTTTAGGTGCCAAACTTGTTCGTGGTGCCTATATGGAAAAGGAACGCAAACGTGCAGAAGAAATGAATTATGCCAGCCCCATACAACCATCAAAAGCCAGTACCGACGTGGATTACGACGATGCTGTTCGTTATTGCATTGCTAACCTGGAGCATATTGCCGTGATCGTGGCATCGCACAATGAACAGAGCAATTTGCTCACGGTACAGTTAATGAATGAAATAAACCTGCCTCATCATCACCCGCATGTACATTTTAGCCAGTTGTATGGTATGAGCGACAATATCACTTTTAACCTGGCCAAAGAGGGCTGCCATGTAAGCAAGTACCTGCCCTTTGGCCCCATCGGCGATGTGGTACCATACCTAATGCGTCGTGCACAGGAAAACAGCAGCGTCAGCGGCCAGACCGGTAGGGAACTGGGGTTGATAAAAAAGGAATTGGCGAGAAGGAAGGGGGTTAGTTGATTGGGGATTAGTTGATTAGTTGATTAGTTTATCGGTTGACTAGTTTGTTGGTAGATCAGCTCCCCAGATTCTCTTAATGTGCGTTTAGCTTATTGCGTATTGCGTTTAGCGTTCCGCATATAGCTTATCACCCCCTTTTCAAAATCGCATTCCCAACCGCACATTCCAAACAACGTTTTTGATCGCAATAATGCTTCCTTAAATGCAATAAAGCCTGTGAATCGAAGGCAGATTTATTTTCTATCCCCAGGTCAGTGAATAGCCTGGTAATCGTGTTTTTTTCCGCCTGCAGTTCCTCCATCCACCGAATGGCTTTATCGCAGTAACTATGTTCCGCGGCATATTTTCCAAAAGCAAACAACATTGGCGCCGCTGCGTTTGTAAGAATAGTATTGATCATTTGGCTACCCAATTTTTTCGGTTGATGTTCGCTGGTTTCATCCAGTTGATAATGATCATTCCAGAAATCATTAGCCGTAACGGCGAACAATTTATAGACAACCTTAATATCAGTAGCTTCTTTGATTTTACTGAATAAATGCACAGTCTGATGGATAAGCATAGCCAGTTGCGCCAGCCGGACGGTGGGGAAATTAACCGGCCGCATCCTCAGGAAAACAGGGGTTTTGGTGATAGGTTGCAACTGGTGCTTTTTTCGGAGAAATACATACTCCCGTTGAAGCAATAAAGGATAATGATCCGTGAATCTTCTATTCAATAAACAAGCCTGCCCAAGCAATAAGGCCTCCAGTTGCTGCAGCTGATTTTTATGTTTGATCAGCACATTTAAGGGTAATGAAGTGGCGAGTTGTTCGAAACATTCACTGTTTACACCAGCACCAAAATAACGGCATAGCAGGCGCCAGAAAACTTCCTCCCAGTTATTGTTGGTTTGCTGCAACAATTGTTGAATGTGTTCGGTTTTTTGCTCCAATCTTTCCACCAGCAGTCTTTCCTTCCAGTTTTGCCATGTAAGTGCCGAAACAGATACGATGTCTGCGCCACAGGGAATGGGTCTCAGCTGTTGCATCCAGTGGTCGTAACGGGTCAATAATAAATTGGAAACCCTGTTCTGTATTTCCAAAGTTGGAATGGGAATGCCGTTTTGATCCTTGACCTGGAGATCATTTTCCCAAACTACATGCAATATTACTTTACGGTATTGGGCATCCTTTGTATGATGGTGTTTGTGCCAGTCGCTGGCTTTTAGGTGTAGCTCCACTTCGCCGGCCCAAAGCGTCTCCCCTATTTTAACCCTGGCCTGGTTAAAGTCGGGCCCCTGGTTGGTATTCCAATCTCCGGCAGCAATAATTTGCAAGGGTTCGCCGGCCACAGTATACAAATCCTGCCGGTTAAAATATTGGAACTGCCAAATGAATTGAAGGAGGCGCTCGTTCATAGTTAATGTGAAAATATGCAGATGTGCAAATGTGCAAATGTTCAATTGACCGATGCCGCTTTCATAGGGACGGTTGAATGTTACTACTTCTCCCCTATTTACTACAGGTTGTTTTCATTTATATTTTCTAACGTTTGCTGAGGCCCCGCTTTTTGTTCATCTTCCTTCATGTGACTGCTTTATAAATAACTCAGCCACCATTTTTCTTTATGCGATTGCTTATAGCGGTCGTACCATTTGCACAAGGGGAATAAAGCGATAACAATGCCTATCCAAACCAGGTACACCACACCTAAAGAAAATCCATAGCCTTTAAGTGTTTTAGTGAACCAGAGAGGCTCTTCCAACAGCCAAAGCTTCCAGTTAAAATTAGTGAATAGGGCCGCCGCGAAAATGGTTAACAAGTGAACCAGGTAAATATGTAACAGATAATAAAACATGGGTACACGACCGTAGACAGAGATAACCCGTGATACAGCGCTCCTGGCATTTTCGGTAAAAGCAAGAAACAGGATAGCCGGCCCCAAAGTCATGAGTACATATAATAACGACGGGGGATATTTGGTGACATTTAAAAATGAAAGGAAAGTGTAAAAAGCCGATCGCTGACTATTCCATTGCGAAGGATCGCCATAGATATTCACCAGGCGGATAACAATGAATAAAGCTATCGCAGCCAGCCCGGTGAAAATCAGCATTTTTTTTCTTTTTGCCGGCGTATAATATGGAGCATATACATCACCAAAGCAATAACCAAGTGCGATAATACCGATCCACGGCAGCAACGGGTAGCCTACTAAAACATTGTGGCCCTGCCAGGAGAAAAAGGCCTGATCATGTAATAGCGCCCAGCCAAAAGCTGGCAGCGTATTCTCACGTATATGGATATTGTCGAGCAGGTTGTGCCCGGCCACGAAGATAAAACCGATGGCAAGAATAATGGGCCGTGGTAAATAAATGAGCCCCGCCAGTGCTATCATGCTTACACCCAACGCCCAGATAGTGATGAAATAAATATTGTGGAAAAGGATATCGAAGTTCCAGCCAAAGTTTACGACCACAAGCTCCAGGAATATGAGCCATAAACCACGGGTCAATAAAAATAAGGATAGCTCCTTTTTAGTTTTCCGGCGACCCATAAAGCTGGCCGAGGTGCCCGCCAGGAACATAAATACCGGGGCGCAATAATGCGTTATCCAACGGGTAAAATAAATGGCGGGATTGGTTTTATCGAGGTCCAGCGGATCAAATAGAAAGGAGTTGGCATGAAAATAATCACGTACATGATCCAGTGCCATGATAATCATTACCAGCCCACGAAGCAGGTCAATGGATTCAATTCTTTTTTGATAGGGGCTTACTAATGTTGCTTCCATGGTTTAGGGTTATTTATTCAGGGTGCTATTTTACAACATATGCCGAAGGCTTACAACTACAATTCCCCCAAGGCTCTTACAACCCTGCTCACCGGCAATCCCATTACATTATAAAAATCGCCAGACACGGTTTTAATGCCTACAACGCCGATCCATTCCTGGATAGCATATGCGCCCGCCTTATCGTATGGCTGGTACCGGTCCACATAAAATGTAACCTGTGCTTCTGTCAGCGGGTGAAATTCCACATCGGTGGTGTCAGAAAATGCGATCTCTTTTTCGCTATTCAGGATTACCACACCGGTAATTACTTTATGGTGCCTGCCCTGGAGTTTCATCAGCATTTCGATGGCATGTTCGCGGTCTGCTGGTTTACCTAGTATTTCGGTATCCAACACTACAATGGTATCAGCCGCAAGGATCGGGTAATGTATGTCCTCCATAGTGCGGCCCTCGCTCCATAGTTTTACTTTTTCTTTTACAGCCAGTGCTTTTTCGCGGGCAATGATAACCGGCACGTCTTCCACAGGTACATTTTCCGGCACTATCTCATCTGTTGGATGGGTGATAATTTGGAATTCTATTTCAGCCCA
Organism: Bacteroidota bacterium; assembly: GCA_040386335.1. GTDB lineage: Bacteria > Bacteroidota > Bacteroidia > Chitinophagales > Chitinophagaceae > JAZKFT01. The sequence goes on along the minus strand of JAZKFT010000012.1, from coordinate 56,489 downwards.
CTCCAGGAGCTGCTTTCTGCGGGGAGATGTGGATGCAAGAATGATTTTTTGAGACATATTTAATTTTATTTGTACTCCTGTCGGGTCTGGCATTCATCCTGACAAGGGTTGGTGGCGGTAGGTGGCTATTTGAAAATCGTTTACACTTTAGTCAATCTCCACATTCCAAAAGGGTTTCCAAATAAGTTGTGCCCTTTGTAGGGTTGTTTAGGTTCGTCCATTATCCTAAACATAGGTGATGCTGTGTCGGTACTAAATGTCTGCCTGTCTTGTATAATGGGTTTGTCAATAATTTGGTAATACCCAAATATAGAAATTAGCGCGGCGGCTTGCTGAAATTCTTCACCAGAAACTATGGTGTCTTTGAAGCCTAAATTTTGCATTCCGCAAGAAAAAACGGTTCCATCTTCGTCGCTAATGGAATCTAAGACAAACATTTTATACAAGTTTGATTCCTCAAAAGTCTCAAGCAGGTTATGCCAGTCATCCTTCTCAAATGCCTTACCTGCTGTCTCAATTTTAATTCCGAGCCCGCCGGCTTTTAGAATAGCACCAGCAGCAAAAGCGATATGTGTAGCCCCATCTAAGCTTCCGGTTGGGCCAGAAATATAAATCACGTTTTTGTGGTTTCCAATTTCACTGATAAAATCATTACTCACCCCATTAACAAGGCCGGCATAACTAAATGATTTTTCCATTTTATCGTCCCGTTCGCAAAATTCAATGGTATAGTGCTGTTTCTTTTTCACATTCATAAGAATATTACCGGCTGCTAAAAACTCACCGTTTGTCGCCGTTACTAATACCAGAATAAATTCATCCCAACTACTCCAGTTTCCCGGAATACAAATAACAGTTTCAAAGGTCTTGGGCGTTAGATGTTGCAGTGAAGTCTTTTTTTTCTTGAATGGCCACATAGGAAAATAAAGTTCAGATGTCATTTATACCGGTGAGTACACCGTTCGGGGTGGAAAAGAAATGATCCAACTTTTGTTATGTTATATGGTAGCAACCAGGTGAACAGAGCCCCGAAATAATCGGGGGAGCCGTTCGCCAATGTCGCCCTATAGTAGCACGAAAGTTGGGAACACAAATGCTACTAAAAATAAAACCTGAAAAAGGTCATCGACAAAATACCCGTGAGCATCACAATTTTGATCCAGCGGCTGAGCTTCGAGTAATCATCGGTTTTATTGGCAGCATAGAGCCATTTCATAATATAAACCAGCGGCACCACTACAGCAACGATGATATACAAAGCACTCAGCCACCAGCCAAATGTAATGACGTAAGCCTGGGTTACCACCAATATGCCAATAAGCACCACCATCCATACCGCGGCAAATATTTTGGAGGCCGGAACACCCCAGGCTATTGGCATGGTGCGGCAGCCTTCCCTGCGATCGCCTTCAATGTCTTCCAGATCTTTTACTACTTCCCTAACCAGCGATATTACAAAGGCGAAACCGCCATACAACGCAGCAATACGCAACAGTTTGGTAAGTACCAGTTGGTAGCGTTGCTGCACCAGCGGAGCTACATCCCAGAGGTGCGGAATTTCAGCGGCATAAATAATCAGCACCGTCCAGGCAGTAAGCAGTGAGACAAGGATATTACCGACCAGTATTTTTCTCTTATATGTGGTGGAGTATAACCATAGCATCAGCACACAAAGAAAGTTCACAAAACCAATTATAAAATACCCGTCGCTGAGCGAAAAGCTTACGATAAAACTCAGCACTACACCCAACATCGACAAAAACATATGCCAGAATATAGCCCAGCGCCGGTGAATGACCTTGTCAATCAGCACTCTCCCTGGTTTATTGATCTGGTCGATATTAACGTCGAAATAATCATTGATGATATAACCGGCAGCTGCTATCAGCACCGATGCAATGCAAAGCAGTATGAAATTTTTATGATTCAGATTCGGAGCCAGCCCAGCCTGGCGAAACAAAGGATGTACCACGCCATAATTAAACAGCGCCTGCGTAATAAGAATAAAAACAAGATTGGGCCAGCGGATAAGCTTAAAAAACGGGCCGATAAGGTTCATAGGGGTGAAGATAAGTAGGGATTGGTGATTGGTTGATTAGGTCTCATTAGTTGACTGGTAACGGCGGACTGCTTTGCGCAGCAGCGAAATTGGCAGTGCAGGTGTTGATTTAAGGTCCAAAGTAAACAAATCGTCAGCTTGATAGTAATTCTTCGGCCGCTGTTGTAGAAAGCAACTTTTGTGCGCACCTCAAAAGTCGTTAATCATAAATCCATTTTAAAAAAATAAACACTCCTGTGATTATAAGGGCAAGCTCAATCAGCCATATATAAAATGTTCTTGTCTTGAAAATTAGCTTTACAATAAAGTCCAAGAACAACAAAACGAGTAAAACAGGAAAAAATATTATGGCGCCTAAAAAACTCCACCCGCCCGATTTTTCAATACTAAAAAGACTAACTAGCATAACCAAAAGGCAAAAAACAATTGCTATGACACATGGAGATAAAACCCTAAGCCATTTATTGAAGGTCTGTGATGAAATTTCTTGTTCTGCCATTTTTCATTGTTAAACATGGGAACTGCTGAATGCTTCGCACAACTGATCATTGAATTGTAAATAAACTGTTGCCTACCCTGTTCTTACTAATCAACTAATCCCTAATCAACTAATCCCTAACGACTCGCCACATCTTCCACGTGCTGCCAGTTCCCTTGCAATTTCATCACCTTTTCTATCACATCCCGGGCGCAACCCATACCGCCGCTAAAGGGAGAAATATAATGGCTGATCTTGAGGATTTCGGTAGCAGCATCGGCGGGGCAACCGGCAACAATACCTGGTTGCTGCATGACGTCGGCATCCGGTATATCATCACCCATAAAAATAACCTGTGGCCAGGCAATACCATGATGCTGCAAATATTCCGAGAGCACCCGCTTCTTGTCGGTCACTTTCATAAATATGTCGCTGATGCCCAGGCGTTCCAGCCGCTCTTTTACCAACTCAGAAAATCCACCAGAAATGATCACCACCCGGTAACCTTTCTTTACCGCCAGCTGCAAAGCATAGCCATCCTTAATATTCATACGCCTCACCATCTCCCCTCCCGGGAATAAAAAAAGTGTGCCATCAGTAAGCACACCATCTACATCGAACACAAAAGTATTAATGGGTTTGAGGAGTTCGAGGACGTTCATTTTTTTAAATGTGGAAATATGAGAAATGTGGGAAATGTGGAATTGTATAATTGTGGAAATGAGAGCGCATTACTAACGCAGCGTTCAGTGTGGAAATGGAAATAACAGAAACGGTTGTTCCATTTCCACACTTCCACATTTCCCACATTTCCACATTCCCGGCTTTACTTCTGGTTATCCCTCCACTCATACACCCAGCCGCTTTGGATCATTTCCAGGTGGCCTTCGGTACTTTGTTCACGGGTGCCGGCAAAGTTGGGTATTTGTAAAATCCAGTCCAGCAATTCCGTAAAACGAATGCGGTAGATCTTGCTTTCGGTAAAATCATCCCCAAAGCGTTCGTACAATTTCATGGCTATGTCTTCGTGGTCTTTCCAATGTATAGGTGGTTCGTAATGCATCTTTTCGGTTGGTTGTTTTGAATAAAGTTGGCAGTTGGGCAATTGGCAGTTAGCAACCCATTTGATAGTGGCTCCCATTATTTTTGCAAACTGTCAACTGCAAAACTGCCAACTAAAAAATTATTCTCCCAAAAACTGGCTTTGGTCCGGCAGCAATACTTCTATATCACCTTCACCTTCCAATAGCACACATTGGCAACCCAGCCTGCTATTGATCCTGGGATTTACAGCCCGGTCTATAAAATCTTCTTCTTTATCGCTCAACTCTTCCAGGTGATCGTCGCCACTGATTACATACACATGACAAGTACTGCAGGCACATACACCACCGCAGTTATGATGAAGATCAATGTCGTTTTTAAGAGCCGTTTCTAATATAGAATCACCAATAATGGCATTGCTTATAGTAATTGGGGTAATACCTTTTTGCTCAAACTTAAAATGAATATTGTACATGATGTTTCCCGGATTCTTAATCCGGCTGCAAAAGTAGGGTTATACCGTTTACGGGTAAGCATGAAATAACAGGAATTGCCTGAAAGGGCGTCGAAAATCAAATTAATTGCCCTGTCAAAAAACCTTGCACAGTTCAAATGCTTTATGTTTATTTGTTGCACAATAACTTATACAGGCCAAAACTTTCTTCAACAATGAAATGGGTTAAACGCATTCTCCTTTCACTACTTGTGCTTATTGTACTGGTGGTAGGTATCTCTTTTTTTCTTCCGAAAACGTCGCATATTGAACGCAGCGCTGTCATTAATGCTAAGCCCGAAACGGTATTTAGCTTCATAAATAATTTAAAGACTTACGATAGCTGGATGACCTGGAACCAAATGGATCCTGACTGGAAAGTGAAAATGAGCGAGAATACAACTGGGAAAGGCGCTACCTATAGTTGGGAAAGCGACAATAGCGATGTAGGCAAAGGCAGCATGACGATTACGGAAAGCAAACCCAATACAACAGTTGTAAGCGACCTTACTGTAGATGGAATGGGTACATCCCCCATAGCTTTTAATCTTACTCCGGATGGTGCCGGCACAAAAGTTCAATGGGAAATGAACAGCGATATGAGCAAAGCACCATTCATTTTTAGTGTAATGGGCAAATGGATGAGTGCTTTGGGCGTAATGGATAAAATGGCCGGCGGCGAATTCGACAAAAGCCTGGCCAACCTTAAAAAATTGGCCGAAACCCCGGGTACAGTCCAAAATAATGGAGGCAATGCAAGTAATGTAACCGGCACTATGACCATTGAAGAGAAAGATTTTGCACCAGCCATTATTCTTACCAAAATCGGCAAGGCCAATACCATTGATGAAATAGGTCCACAATTGGGGGCTATTTACCAGGCTGTAGGCGCCTGCGCCACCAGCAACGGGTTGAAAATGCCATCTGCGCCCATAGCATCTTACAAATCCCAGTCATCTCCCTATGAATTTTGGGGTGGTATGATCGTGGATAAAGCCCCGGCTAAAAGCTGCGATGGAATTGTGGTAAGAAACCTTGGAGCCAAACATGTGGTAGTTGGCCACTTTTACGGACCATACACCCAATTAGCTACCGGCTATGCTGAGTTGGAAAAATGGATAAAAGATCATGGAAAAACCAGTGATGGCACGTCAATTGAACAGTATATGAATGACCCCACCACTGTGAAACCTGAAGAAATATTAACCGATATCATCTGGCCTATCAAATAGCACTAGTGTTAAAGGCTCATGATTGTTTGCCAGTAACACAGCCCCGCCGAAAGGTGGGGTTTTTGTTTGTTTTCGCTAAAACGCTATGGCAGGGTTTCTGTCTTTTACATTGATCTGCATGAGTAAGACGCCAGCACGGCGTCTCTACGAACGGATACTCTCCGTGATTACCTCATACACCTTTTGTAAATCCGGATATGCTGCCAGCAATTGCAAATGCCTGTCGATCGTTGGCTGGTCGTTCCGGACTGCCGGACCAGTTTGAACTGCCCGTGGGTCGTATTCCTTTAACCGGGTAGCTGTCTCTTCAATCAAAGGCTGCAGCAAACCAAAACGAACTTGTTCCTGGTCGCAAAAGGTTGCGGCAAGACTGTATAAATGATTGGTGAAGTTATTAACCAGCACTGCGGCTACATGAAGTTTCAGCCGGTACGCATCATCTGCTTTTTGAACCTGGTTACTTAATGTGGTCGCGAAATCCTCTGCCAGGCAAAGGTCGTCAGCAGTATTTCCATCTACCAACAACGGAATATTTTCATACTCCTTTTTTTCTTTTCGTAAACTCTGTAATGGATACAGTACACCATAGTTAACTGAGGTACCTTTCAGAACTTCCATACTTACCGAGCCTGCCGTATGTAACACCAACCCTTTTTTAGGTCGTAGCATGGCAGCCGCTTCGGGTATGGCTGCATCGCTCAGGGCTACAAGGTATATATCAGCCTCCAGGGTAATTGCAGACCACGCATCCGTGGCACTGCATTGCAGTTCTTCAGCCAGCTTTTCGGCATGATGCATATTGCGGCTGTACACCTGCAGCACCTGGTGCCGGGCGGCCTTTATTTTCCGGCCCAGTACTGTAGCTGCATTTCCCGAACCAATGATAGATACTTTCATCTGTTAAATTATTTGAAGTCCATTGCCGTTGGCTAAAGCCAACGGCAATGGTTTATGTTATCTCTTTATCATTTGCCGAATTACCGGCAATTCTAAAATAATTCCTTGCACCAAAGTTTTTGTGAACCTTTGTTCCTTTGTAATTTGTGGCAAAAACATCCGCTAAGTTATCGTTATGGCATCACATCAGCTTTCACTCACACAGCGTATTGGCATCAACTACTACCGCACCAAGATCATGATGCTAAAAAGGTTGTCGATAGATACCGCTGCCAAAGCTGCGCTCGACATTTTTACAAAACCACATACCAATACCAGGCGCAAAGACACGCCTTTGTTTAAGCATGCACATCGCTTTCCGTTTCAATACGAAGGATACACATTGATGGGATACCGGTTCTCCAGCGATCATCCTTCGGGGAAAAAGCTACTGATCATTCATGGCTTTGCGGGCAGTAGCCGCTCATTCGAAAAATTCATTACATCCTCGCTAAAAAAAGGATATGACGTGTACACCTTTGATGCCCCGGCGCACGGACTCAGCCAGGGCACCAGGCTTAATGCACTCATGTATCGCGATGCCATTGTGGAAATAATGAAACTCAGTGGTCCTTTCGATGCATATATCGGCCATAGTCTTGGCGGTCTTTCGCTTATGTTGGCTTTAGAACAAATACCGCACACTGTATTACCAAAGGTTGTGCTGATAGCACCGGCCACGGAAAGTACCACGGCCGTGGATAATTATTTTGGCCTGCTTCGCCTTCCGGATGATTTAAGGGTATCCTTTGATAAATTGATAGAAGATATAAAACAATTGCCGCTTAGCTGGTATTCTGTAAGCCGGGTGCTGCCCATAGTAGGTGCCGATATTTTATGGATACACGACGAGGATGATCCTACTACTCCCATTAAAGATGTGCTGCCCTTAGCCGAAATAAAACCTGGCAATGTACAGTTTCATTTTACCCAGGGTTTGGGTCATAGTGGCATTTACAGGGAGAATGCTGTTAAGAAATTGGTGGTAGATTTTCTATGATCGATAACGGTTTTATCCCGGCAAGCAGTCTTTAATAAATTCTTTAGTTTAACTGAAATATGTAAAAATGAGTGCGGTTTCTACACTAAAGTATACAATTGAAGAATACCTCGAAATAGAAGCCGTGGCTTTGGAGAAGCATGAGTTCTACCAGGGTCAGATTATCGCAATGGCGGCTGCTTCGATAGCACATAACCAAATATCCAGGAATACGCTCTATGGAATCGATAAGCATTTGAAGGAAAGTGGGAACTGTGAAATTTTCCCAAGTGCATTGAAAATTCATTCAGAATTAAACTCTCTCTTTACATATCCCGATCTATCTATTATTTGTGGTGAAATAGAAACCCTCGTAAAGCATAACGATGTAGTAACCAATCCATCTGTTTTAATCGAAGTGTTATCGCTATCCACCCAGGATTACGATCGCGGAAGCAAGTTTAAATTATACAGGGATATTCCAAGCCTCAAAGAATATGTCCTGATATCCAGCCTTGAGGTATTAGTAGAGAAATATGATCGGCAACCCGACAATACCTGGATTTTGCATGAGTATAAAACCCAAAATGACTCCTTTAAAATATTGTCTGCTGATATAGAAATTCAGGTGGATAGTCTTTATAGGGACGTGCAATTTGAAACTAAAATCTAAAACCGGCCCCACCGGCGACACCATTCCTATATAATTCTGTCTCTTTTTGCGATTCCCGGCCAGCTTTTATACCTTCTGTTTATTGGTATTAGCTGCTTAATGATTATTTGAATGCCAGCTTGCTTATTAAGGTTCAAAAAGCAGTTATCCACCCGTGCCAGCCAAGAAAAAATTCATTTTTTAAACTTTGCACTAATATTGCGGTGGTAAGAATCAGCGGCAAACGGATAATTGTGAGCAAAACCAACCCGGCATTTTTCATTTTAATTCTACAGATCTTATCTGTTATAGTATAGAAATATGGCAAAAAATTTATTGATAGTAGAGAGCCCCGCAAAGGCTAAGACCATTGAAAAAATATTAGGCAGCGACTTTGAAGTGAAGAGTTGTTATGGCCATATCCGCGACCTGGAAAAGAACGATATGGGTGTGGATATCGCCAACAATTTCATGCCTAATTATATAGTACCCGACGAAAAAGAAAAAGTAGTAAGGGAACTAAAAAGCATCGCAAAAAGAAGCAATGAAGTATGGCTGGCATCGGATGAGGACCGCGAAGGAGAAAGCATTAGCTGGCACCTGGCAGAAGTGCTGAACCTGGATCCAAAGACCACTAAACGCATTGTATTTCATGAAATTACAAAACCGGCCATTCAAAAGGCCGTTGCCAATCCACGCATTATTAATATGGATTTGGTAAATGCCCAACAAGCCAGGCGTGTACTCGACAGGATCGTGGGCTTTGAACTCAGCCCTGTTTTATGGCGTAAAATAGGCCGCCAGGGTGGTCTCAGCGCCGGAAGGGTACAGTCTGTAGCTGTAAAGCTCATTGTTGAAAAAGAACGTGAAATCAACCAGCACACCAGCGAAAGCAGTTTTGCAGTAAGGGCTATTTTCACAGCAAAAGATATTAATGGGCGTGAAGTTTCTTTTACCGCCGAAGGTTCAAAATTTAAGCAGCAGGATGATGCTGAAGCCTTCCTGGAAAGCTGCGTGGGTGCGGCGTATAAAGTAAATGACATACAGGTAAAACCGGGTAAAAAATCACCTGCACCGCCTTTCACCACTTCCACCCTGCAGCAGGAAGCCAGCCGTAAACTGGGCTATGGTGTTGCCAGAACAATGCTGGTCGCACAGAAGCTATACGAGAATGGTAACATTACGTATATGCGTACCGATAGTGTCAATCTCAGCGACACTGCCATCGCCGACATCAGCCAGGCCATCAATAAAAATTTCGGAGAAAAATACCTGCAGCTTCGCAAATACAAAAATAAAAACGAGAGTGCACAAGAGGCGCACGAAGCCATACGGCCTACGTATATGGATAACCAAACCATTGATGACGCCGATGGAAAACGCCTTTACGAACTCATTTGGAAACGCACTATTGCTTCTCAAATGAGCGATGCCGCAACCGAAAAAACAACAGCCAAAATCGGCATCAGCACCAATAAAGATGAGCTCACTGCCAGTGGCGAAGTGATAAAATTCGACGGTTTCTTAAAAGTGTACATGGAAAGCACCGACGACGAAGAAACCGAAAACGAAGGACAGGAAAGCCGGCTTCCAAACCTTGCCGTTGGTCAGCCGCTGAGTTTTGTGGAAATGTTGGCAACCGAAAAATTTACACGCCCCACGGCCCGTTACACTGAGGCTTCTTTGGTAAAAAAGATGGAGGAACTGGGTATTGGCCGTCCTTCAACTTACGCACCTACGATCTCTACCATTCTTAAAAGAAATTATGTAGAGAAAAAAGACAAGGATGGCACACGCCGTGACGTAAGGATTTTAAAATTGAAAGACGACAATATCACCAAAGTAACAGAGCAGGAAACTTTTGGTACAGAAAAATCAAAACTCTTCCCTACCGATCTTGGAAGCGTTGTCACAGATTTTCTCAGCAAGCATTTCGACAATGTGATGAACTACGGCTTTACTGCCAGCATTGAAGAGGAATTTGATAAAATCGCCGAAGGAAAACAGGTTTGGAATAAAATGGTGAAGAATTTTTACGACCCATTTCACAAAGATGTGTCGCAGACCATGGAAACGGCCGAACGTGCTACCGGCGAAAAATCGCTCGGCACACATCCTGAAAGCGGCAAGCCCGTTATTGCAAGGATGGGAAAATTTGGGCCGATGGTGCAGATTGGTACCAGCGACAATGAGAATGACAAGCCACTGTTTGCCAGCCTGCGTGCCGGCCAGAGTATTGAAACCATTACCCTCGCAGATGCACTTGATTTGTTTAAAATGCCGTTTAGTTTAGGCACCCACCAGGATAAGGAACTCGTGGTTGGGATTGGGCGTTTTGGCCCATATGTAAAATTTGGCGAAGAGTATATTTCGCTTGCCAAGGGCGAAGACCCGCTAAAAGTGGACATGGAAAGAGCCCTGCAATTAATTGGCGAAAAGCAACAGGCGGATGCCCCCATTGCCACTGTTGAAGGATTGCCAGTAACAAAAGGTAAAGGGCGCTTTGGTCCATTCATCAAATGGAAAGACCTGTTCATAAATATTCCACGGGCGTACAACTTTGATACGCTTACTCAAAAGGATTGCGAAGAACTGATTGAGAAAAAGGTAGACAAAGAGGCCAACCGTTATATCCAGCAATTCCCTGCCGAGAAAATAACCATCGAGAATGGCCGTTGGGGACCCTTTCTTCGGTTTGGTAAAAAAATGCTGAAATTGGGTAAACCGGGAAAAAGCAAATACACGCCGGAAGAAGCAGCCGTAATCAGCCTGGACGAAGTAAAGGAAATGATCAAATTCCAGGTGCCAGGTGCCTTTGATAAAAAAACAGCTGTGGCCGCAAAGAAAGCACCGGCTAAAAGGGCGGTGGCAAAAAAGAAATAGCCGACATAACTTTACAAAAATGGAATTCGAAAGGATTCCATTTTTTTATTTTTTCTTTTTATTTAAGGCAATTCTTAATTTATTTTCTTGATAAAAAAGACAATAATTAAATTATTTTCCTTTTTATCAAGAAGATAAATACTTTTGTTGAATGATAAGCAAGGATATCTTAATTGAAATCTATACCAATTTTGCAGAGAATTTGCCTTTGCAAATAGTACATCGTAACCAAAGTGTACCTATAAACAGTGGCAAAATAATAACTGTTACAGGTGTAAGGCGTGGTGGCAAAACATCGGTTATGATGGATACCATCAATCAATTGCTCTTGGCAAATGTGGCTAAGGATAACATACTGTTCTTAAATTTTGATGACGACCGGCTACCCTTCGAACCCAATGGCTTTGATACAATCATACAGGCATTCAGGGAATTGTATCCGGATACCAAACCTGAAGAAACCTATATCTTTTTCGACGAGGTTCAGGTGGCCAATGGCTGGGAACAGTTTGTGCGCAGGTTGTACGACACGTTTACCAAAAACATATTTTTAAGCGGCAGCAACAGCAAAATGCTGGCTACAGATATAGCCACCACTCTACGTGGCCGAACCTTACAGTTTGAAGTATTTCCACTATCGTTCAGCGAATATTGCTTCTTTACAAAAACCAATACTGCGATACATTCCTTAAAAGAAATACCAAAACTTACCCTGGCTTATAAGGAATACGTAAATCATAGTGCCTTCCCGGAATTGGTTTTAGGCGGTTACCGGTTTATGGAGCAAACCTTGCAGGAATACTATTTTGTAATGCTCTACAAAGATCTGGTAGAGCGGTATGACATAAAAAACACCAGTGCCTTAAAGTATTTTGTAAAACGAATACTGGCTAATCTAACCAAAAGCACCTCTATCAATAAAATCAACAACGAAATGAAAACGGGCGGTATAAAAAGTGATAAGAACTTTTTGTACCAGGTCGCCGATTATCTGGAAGCGATCTATTTTTTTCAAAAACTACCTCGCTGGAATCCATCATTAAACAAAGAAACTTTTAGCGATAAAAAATATTACTGTATCGACAATGGCTTCTTAAAAGCCTTGCTAACACGCACCAGCAGCGACGATGGCATATTGCTCGAAAACCTTGTTTTTCTACATTTAAGGCGGCAATTTCCATTTGGCAGGGGCTTATACTTTTATAGTGGCAGTAAGGAGTGTGATTTTATTTTGACCCAAATGGATGTAGCTACACAACTGGTGCAGGTTTGTTTTAGCACAGATAACCCCGATACACTAGCCAGGGAATTAAACGGCCTGCTGGAAGCCGCACTGTATTTTAATTGTAGCAACCTGCTATTGGTAACGCACGATGAAGAAAGGGAAATAAAAATGAATGGGTTTACAATAAACGTAGTGAAGGCCTGGAAATGGATGGTCTCATTACCGATATAAGAGCTCCATCAAAAGCAAAGGATTACGTTAATCCCAGGCTGAGACGAACACATGAAATATATCTCTGTAAAATACGATCATTAATAGTTTATATTAACAATGTTAGCGGCACCAGTCTTACACAATAATGAATCCTTAATTCCAATAGAAGTACCATTTGAGAATATTTTCCAAAGCGTAACATTTGTGATAAGCCCGGAAATAGTTTGAGTGTTTATAGTGGTGTCTCCCGTGCCATTGGGTATTGGTCCCTCATAATCTTCCTTAAAGCCGACCTGCGAGGCAAGGTATATTGGTGACCAGTTATGTACAAGTCGCAAGCTCTTGAAGTTGTCCGCCAGTGTTCTATGTAATTGTATGGTTAAGTTTGAAATTGGGTAATAGGCGACTTGGAAATTATTTGATGCATTTAACGATGTAAAAGAACCTAGCCAGTCTTTTTGATAATTTTCTTTTTCAGGGAAAATTACCTCCAGAGAATAATCAGCAAATAATGTTGAATCAACTGTTATCGTAAAAGAAAAATTTCCATTGACATCAGTTTTCCCATGATAAATGTCTTCCAGAGGGCCGGGACAAAAAATACAAAAACGAAAGTAGGACCATTTCAGTTTAATTGGTATTTCTGAAAGTCCCTTTTGGGTTGAACCGTCAAAAGCCCTTCCAGATATCGAATATGTTTTGCAATGACTTGTACACTCATTGAATTTATCCTTTTTACAAGATAGAAGTACCGTTGTTATAAGAAGAACTGATAAGGATTTAAGCATTCTTAGTGTTTTACACGCAGGCTTAGCTATTTCATGAGGCCTGTTTATTTGATCAATTTAAATCCTGAATCATTTTGATAATTCAAGCGGTCAACCATTAGTAGATAGCTGGTGCCTGGCGAAGGCAATGTAAGCTTAAAATACTACCTGCACATTTCACTTGTTATCAATTCTTCACCTAGGCCATCTGGTTATCTATCCCCGCTCCATTCCTCCAACAATAATACCTTCCATAATTTTTACATTCCGTTTACGAACCTAATCGTACATTTGGAAAAATGTAACAAAAATTATGTCAAAATCGTATTCGCCCAAACCTACGGAGAGTGAACTGGAGATATTGCAGGTGCTTTGGCAAAAGGGTATTGCTACGGTTCGTGAAGTACATGAAGCCTTAAGTGATTTAAAAGATGCAGGTTATACCACCACCCTGAAACTGATGCAAATTATGCATGAGAAAGGCCTGGTAACCCGCGACGACAGCAGCAAAACGCATATCTACAAAGCCAATGTTAGCAAGGATAAAACCCAGCAACACATTGTAGGAAAAATGGTCAACAGTTTGTTTGAAGGTTCTGCTTCGCAATTAATGATGCAGGCTTTTGGCAATAAAAAGCCATCCAAAAAAGAGATCGAGGAAATTCAGCAATTGTTGGATCAACTAAAATAACCGCTTATGTTCCCTATCGAACAATCGGCCTTTCTACAAGCCCTGGGGCGTGCCATCGGTAATTCCCTTTGGCAAATGGCTGCTATTTGGCTCATTTATGCAGCTGTCACAAGTTTGTTTACACTCAGTGCGTCCCGTAAATACCAATTTGCCACGGTTGCTTCGATGGTTGGTTTTGTATGGTTCGCCATTACTTTTTTTTACAATTATGTGAATGCACCGGAAGCGTCTTTTGCACCGGTCTATACATTTTCTGATTCAAATGAAACCGTTAACCGCTCCTCTTTTGTAAACCAGGTGCTGTTTTTTTATCATTCGGTTTTGGCTTCATTAAAGAGTCTCTCACCTTACATTAGTTGCGCGTACTTACTGGTTTTCTTATTATTGGGAGTAAGATTGGTCAATGGTTTCCGGCAAGTGCGGTTCTTCGCCACCCAGGGCCTTGGAAAAGTTGACATCCAATGGCGCTTATTTGTGCAACGCAATGCTGAAATCCTACAGATCACACAAAAAGTAAAAGTTTTTACCTCGCATTATGTTCAAAGCCCATTAACTATGGGTTTTTGGAAGCCGATTATCCTGTTACCTGTTGCCAGTTTAAACAGCCTGAACACACAGCAGGTAGAAGCCATCCTTCTTCATGAGCTCGCTCATATACGTCGCCACGACTATCTCATCAACATTTTTGTACAAATAGCAGAAATATGCCTGTTCTTCAATCCATTTATGCGTTTGTTGCTAAAACAAATCAGGCAGGAAAGAGAAAACAGTTGCGATGATTATGTGCTCCAGTTTCAGTACAGCGCCAAAGATTATGTGAAAGCCCTGCTCACCATTGAAAAAAATAATGCCGCTACCCTACTGGCTTTAAGTGCCAAAGACAACCAGTCTTTCCAGTTGCTGAACAGGGTTAAACGCATGGTGGCACCTCAACCACATGCGTTTAATTACCGTCAACAGCTATACATGCTGTTGTTGTTAACCATCCTTGGCCTTGGCTTCACCGTGATCGTTCCGAAACCCAAAATAAAGACGCCGGTTGCATCTGAAAGCCAGCTTTATAAAGCAAATAATCTGCCTAAAACAATTACGGAGACTAAAATACATACGCAACCTGTACCGGCGGCACCTGCCGCTTTCGACCTGGTTAAAACCATTCAGGGTATCAGAAGTTTTGCTGAAAATATAGATCTTAAAGAAGTAGAGCAGCAGGGAAAGGAATGGGGCGAAAAAGCCGAAGCCATTGGAAAAGCCTATGGTGAACAATTAGAGAAAAATATGCAGCCGTATATTGCAGAGGTTACAAATTGGGCAGACAAATTTTCGGAAAACAACGAAGCACTGGAAAAACTTGAAGCGGCAGCAAGAGAATTTGAAAACCAACCGCTTAGAGACAGGATGGCACCTTTGGCCAGTATCGACGAATATATGGCGCCTGCAATTCTGAAGCTGAATGAGGCCATGAAAACGTTTCCCAAGATAAATGTGACAGTACCCCCTGTAAATATGGTACATATTATGCCGGCCGCTCCCGGATTTACAGCACCTCTTGCCGCAGGTGTGAATGTTACTTCACCCAGGATCGTACTTAATGCAAATGGCAATGCCCGCACCGTAGCCCTCAGCAGGTTGAGGGCAGCAAGGGACAAAATGAGCCAGGAAGCACAGGAATTAGAAAAAGGCCAGCTGGAAATCAAAAGGGCTGTGGAAGAAGCCAGGGTACAATACAGGGAGCAGGTAAAGTCACAAATCAGTGCATTTCACCAGCAGGACGATCAGATGGCCTATCATTTTAACGGTGTTAATGCCAGGGTTTTAAATAAGATCAAAGTGGAAAAGTCTACCTGCCCAACTGAAAAGAAAGATATCGACGATGAAGACGACGAAGAAACAGGCAGCGACGATGCAAGTTCAGCAAAGTCAAGGTCGAAATCAGCAAAGGCACTTACCTATACACTGAAGCTGCCTGAGTTACTCGAGTTTAAAAAGCTTGGAAAAAACTTCCACTTTGAATGGAACAATCCTGCCGTTATTAAAGAAAAACGCACGAAAAACCATACAGAAAAAAAAGTGATTATTTCAGGCGATGATGAGGACAATAGCCCCGTAACTCTTGAAGATCTTAAAGACCTGAACATAGATACAGACGATATTAAAACCATCGATATTCAGCAACAGAAGCGTTCAAAAAATGGGAAGGAAGAAAATTTTGTGATCATCAGGATCATTCCTTCAAGGTAGTCGGGTTGGTTCTAACTAACAGTGCCTTTTCGCTGGTCAACATATGCACAAGGCAAGATGATCACCAGTAATACTAAAAGGCCTGCAATCCCCCACTTTATTGCCGCTACATAAAATGGCGATGAAAAATTATTCTGATCGTTGAGAAACTGCAGCATCTTAAAGTTTTCGATATAATCTAATATGCCGGCCACCGGGGCCAGGTAAGCAAGCCCCTTTCCAGCCTTATTCAGCCAGCCTTTCAGTAATGAGGCAAAACGATACATCGCGGCAAACAAAAAGCCCGCATAGGCTATGATAAAGAGAAAATCAATATAAGTATTCTGTATGGCCCCGGCTATATTCCAGGTATTCACAATGGCCATCGCATCAGCTTGCTCCCTGACCAGTTCAAGACTTATTAAGCTTTTGGCAGTTTTAGGCTGGGTGTAGTTCCATTGCAGGGTCATGATGGTCATCATTGCCAGTGTAAAAAAGGCCAGCCATATAAGTTTTATTTTTTTCATTTTACCAATGTACAAATAAAAATCCCTGCTCAAAAAATGAACAGGGATTCTTAATTTATTTTCAGCCGGGCTTATTTTAAACCAAATGCCTTTTTAACTTTCGGCACATAGTCCAGTTTTTCCCAGGTAAACAGTTCAACCTTTTTCTTAAGAATTTTACCGTTAGGACCGGCAAATTCTTTATTAACGACTTCACTCTTACGACCCATATGTCCGTAAGCTGCAGTTTCGCTGTAAATAGGGTTACGCAATTTTAGACGTTGTTCGATAAAATAAGGACGCATATCAAACAAACCTTCTACTACTTTAGCTATTTCGCCATCACTCATTTCCACTTTTGCAGTACCATAAGTTACCACGTTAATAGAAGTGGGTTGAGCCACACCAATCGCGTAAGAAACCTGAACCAGTATTTCATCGCAAAGACCAGCAGCTACCAGGTTTTTAGCTATATGCCGGGTAGCGTAAGCAGCGCTGCGGTCAACCTTTGACGGATCTTTTCCGCTGAACGCACCACCACCATGTGCACCTTTACCACCGTATGTATCTACAATAATCTTACGACCGGTTAAACCAGTGTCACCATGTGGGCCCCCAATTACAAACTTACCGGTTGGGTTGATATGGTATTTGATATCATTGTTAAACAGCTTCGCATACTTCTTATACTTGGCCTTTACACGTGGAATCAGGATGTTGATGACGTCCGCTTTGATCTGGGCAAGCATTTTAGGCTCTGTATCAAAATCATCGTGTTGTGTAGAAACTACGATCGCATCGATACGAACCGGAACATTATTGTCATCATACTCCAGTGTTACCTGGCTTTTAGCATCCGGGCGTAAATATTTAATCGCTTTATTTTCGCGACGTAAGGCAGCCAGCTCAATCAGGATTTTATGAGCCAGGTCCAATGCCAACGGCATATAATCTTCAGTTTCGTTGGTCGCGTAACCAAACATCATACCCTGGTCGCCGGCACCTTGCTCTTCTTTCTTTTGCTTATCTACTCCCTGGTTAATATCTGCACTCTGTTCGTGGATGGCAGAAAGAATTCCGCAACTGTTCGCTTCGAACATGTATTCACTTTTAGTGTACCCGATCTTGCGGATAACACCACGGGCAATTTCCTGTACATCTAAGTAAGCTTTAGATTTCACTTCACCGGCCAGAACTACCTGTCCTGTAGTTACCAATGTTTCGCAAGCCACTTTCGACTGTGGGTCGAAGGCGAGGAAATTATCAATTAATGCATCAGAAATCTGATCAGCTACTTTATCGGGATGTCCTTCGCTGACACTTTCCGATGTAAACAAATAAGGCATAAGTTAATGGGGTTGTTTTTAAGGCCGCAAATATAATGGCAGCCCTTTATAATTTTGAATAAATTATCCGAAGCTGCATTTTGTATGGGAAAGGGCTGTTTCTGGCAGCGCCGCCACCTAGTTTTATTCGTCCTTCCACTACCCTGTT
This sequence comes from Bacteroidota bacterium, assembly GCA_040386335.1. GTDB lineage: Bacteria > Bacteroidota > Bacteroidia > Chitinophagales > Chitinophagaceae > JAZKFT01. Next base: position 38,617 of record JAZKFT010000012.1, on the reverse strand, counting down.
TCCGGTTACAGGTATGTACTGCACACCGGTACAATCAAAGTATTCGGCAAATAATATAGACGATAAACGGAGATCAAGAACAGGAGCATGCTTTGTTACAACACTCTGTACATACCTTGTAAGATTAAAGGTGTACACCAATGCCGGCTGACCGTTTATAGTTTTTGTAACCGGCGATATGCCACCGAAATAGCTATAGTCAATACCGGCTTCGGAAGGGAAGCAGGGATAGCTGGTATTGGTAGTAGGAAATACCGGATTGGCGCCGGGATTCAGATCAAAAGGAATTGGGGTCCACTTTACCCTGTCCACGGCCGTATCAAACCTGTCAAGGTACAGGTAAGAAGGTGGCCTCAACTTATCCGGCACAGACAAGGGATCAGGTATCTGTATTATTTTAAGTTCGGCACGGTGAACGATGCGGTTGGAGACGCCTGCTAGTCCCGGTATCTTAATTCGCCCATAAGAACCAGGATTAGTACAGATGTACAATAAACTATCGCTCAGGCTATTGGCCGCCATTTCTGAGCCGGCCACATTTCTTACGATATTGTTAGCATGTCCGGCATTGCTGCCGCAAAAGAAAGCAACCGAAGTCGTGTCTACTTTACCTGTGCCATTTTTCTTCCTGATATAATATTCAAGTCGGGTTGAGGTATCACTAAGGCTGATATAGGCCATTGCGCCATTACCTCCTACTGTTGATGACACTTTAAATCCCTTGAAAAAACTCCTGAATAAAGTATCGGTTTTAAGAGCCTTGGTATCCCTGAGTGCTTTTATCAATCCTGCGTCTGTCTTATCTAAAACAATCCTAACCTGGTTAGCTACCTTGTATTTAGTGGTGTCCCTGCGTACGCTTACTGAATCGCTAATGTTTTTAATCCTGGTGTAACTTTTACTACCCAATTCGGATCCTGTAACAAAATTTTGCTTCAAATTATAAACAGACGGAAATGACCCCAATGTATCAGGGTGCATGGGAATAGGGTCGGTAATTTTGTGTACGGTAAAAGTGATAGGATTAGTGCCGGCACTATCTCCATAATTACCTTCATAACGCAGGCTCAATACTATAGAATCGATTCCGGCGTCCCCACCCACCAGGCTATCCACAGCGAAAGCGCTGGGAAAAATAGCAGGCATCATCTCCATATAAATGTCACCTTTTACCGATCCAAATAAAGGGTCTCCCGTAATAGCACCTACCGCATGGTATTCCGATTTTGACAACCTGGTAGAATCATCGAAAAGCAAATTCCTGCTGGTAACATCCAGCAATGTGTCGAATGTATTTACATTATCTACTACCGGTATCAGGTCACTCCCTAATCTTGTAGTATCAATTTTAGTACAGGCTATTACAAAAAATAAAATGGATAGAATTATCCCAAACGAACGTAAACGAAACACCGGCAATTGTTTTAGATGATGAGCGAAAGACCCGGCAGAAATTTTCAATGAATTAAGCAGATTTGGTTTAAAACATCAGTGAAAAGACCATAACAGGCGACTAAGTAAGAAGATTTTAGTCGGTGGCAAGATCGTTATACAATTGCAAATAGGCTGTTAAATCACCATCTGAGGGGATATAGGCCATCACTTTCTTGCCCTTCACTTTCGAAAATTCTTCTGTGAGTTTTTTGTCCACTTTGGCAGCACCAAATACAATGGCATCAGCATAGGTAGCCCCGCCACGGAATAAGCCAACGTTATTACAATCGGCATATGGTGCAAGGTCTTTCTCTTTTACAAGGTCACTGATAGTCGCTTTTTCCAGGAAATCCTTACCCAGTTTTTCCTTAAAAGTTGTTTCACCAAGAGTAAATATTACTTTACTATGGGCAAATACGGGCTCCCTTTTATACACCGTTTTCAGGTACATGGGTATCAGCCCTGTCATCCAGCCGCTGCAATGGATAATGTCTGGAGGCCATCCGAATTTTTTTACTGTCTCTAAGGCGCCTTTACAATAGAATATAGCCCTGAGTGCATTATCCTCGAACCATTTTTCATTTTCGTCTTCAAACACAAATTTGCGTTTGAAAAAATCCTCATTGTCTAAAAAGTAAACCTGCAAACGCGCATTTGGCAGTGATGCCACTTTAATCTGCAATGGATAGTCGTCGTTATCCACACTTACATTTATACCGCTAAGACGTACCACTTCGTGCAGGCGATGCCTTCTTTCGTTGATCGTTCCGAAGCGGGGCATAATACAACGCACCTCCAGGTTATTGTTGTTTGAAAGAATGGCTAATTTATTCACCGTCTCCGCAAACTCGGTCAACTCTAAGTAGGGGCTCATTTCATTGGCGATGAATAAAATCCTTTTCTTTGTACTCATGGTTGTTATTTAATGTTTACCTTTTTTAAAAAGGTTGGCAAAAGTAGCGAAAACCGAGCGTACTTCAACCGTCGTTTAGATTCTATTCTCCACATATTCACCCCAAGATGATCATTTTCAAAACCGTTGCCGGCCTGCAGCATTGGCTTGATAACCAAAGAAGCACAGGAAAAACAATTGGATTTGTACCCACGATGGGCGCCCTGCACAGTGGTCATTTATCGCTTATTGAAGAGAGCCGGCGACGCCACCCGGTAACTGTTTGCAGCATTTTTGTAAATCCCACACAGTTTAACGACACCAAAGATTTTGAGAAATACCCGGTCACGATAGAACAGGATTGCCGGATGTTGGAACAACAGCAAACCGATATAATATTTCTGCCGCGGGTGGCAGAAATGTACCCGAACGGGTTAACCGCTAAAAAGCATTACGACCTCGGAAAGCTGGAAGGCGTCCTTGACGGAGCGTTCAGGCCGGGACATTTCCAGGGAGTATGCCAGGTGGTGGAGCGCCTGCTGCAAATTGTACAGCCAACCGAATTATTTTTAGGGCAAAAAGATTTTCAGCAATGCCTGGTGATAAAAAGGCTCGTAGAGATCATGGCGCAACAAGACGGAGCAGTTGCCAGGCCGTCTGTAAACATTGCCCCTACCCTTCGCGAACCTGACGGACTAGCCATGAGCAGCCGAAACCTGCGTCTGAGCCAAACGGACAGGCAAATAGCCCCAGCCATATACCAGCAATTATTACAGTTGAAGGAAAACCTGCCTAAAATAGATTTCACCATACTGAAGCAAACTGCCGTTCAGAATTTATTGAATGCAGGATTTGTAAAAGTGGACTATGTGGAAATAGCGGATGCCGGGAACCTGGAACTTGCAAATCATTTTGACCCGAAAACGAAATTTGTGGCATTGATTGCTGCTTTCGTTGGGGAGGTGAGGCTGATCGACAATATGATCCTGAACTAATACAAAACCGAATCACTCATAGCGGCCTTAGTTGCCGCCATAAAAAAAGCACAAGCTCCGTAGAACCTGTGCCCTGTTAAGATCTATTGGTGACTACAGTTTAGTTATAGTCTTTCCATCTTAATTACTTGAATTCTGCGCTAACTGTAATCTTTGGCTCTTTAGACACTTTACCAGCACCAATCGCCGGGCCACTTACTTTATAATCCTCCAATTTCACAGTAAAATCAGATTTTGTTGTAATGGTGCTGCCGCTTACCACGATAGTTGCAGTGGTTTTCACCTTCTGCGTTTCGCCGTGAATAGTCAGATCGCCCTCTACTTGTGCAGTATAGGTGCCGTCTTTCTTAAAATTGATCGCAGAAAGATTGGTGATATTTCCGGTAAAAGCAGCCGTTGAAAATTTTTCAGAGTTCATCCAGCTTTCAGCGTTGAAATGGTCCTGGATCATTGGGTTTGAGAAAGCGAAATTTTTGACAATCGCTTCAAAAGCAACAGTACCTTTCTTCGTATCCAAACTGGCGACAACTGTTTTGTTATCCGCCTTGGGTAATGCGTCCTTGCTGGTAGTAGCATCAAAGGAAACGATAGCTGATGTGGTAACTTTCTTTTGGGCAAATGTTGCACCGGCGGCTATTACCAGGCCGATAATCAAAACTGATTTTTTCATGAAGGTTTGTTTTTTGAGTTATTTGAAATTTTGAATGAGTACTTAATTGAGTGCACACCTTTTAAAAGTGATGAATTCTGCGTCCAGTATTTTGCTGAAAGCGCCACCGCTGCAAGAACCTTTAATTGAAACCTGGTCGCCCACTTTGATGGCTTTGGCTTCAGCCAGGTGCTGTTCCTGGAAGGCAAAAATGGCATAGGAACCTGTTGTGGTATCGGTAAACTTGATATTAATGGTGGTATCTGCCGATTCAGTTTCTGAAACTATCCCACTTACCACCACGATCTTTTCGGCGTACTTGATATTTGCGAGACTATCATTTTGGCTAAACTCTTGTATCAGGGCGTCAGCGGTAACGGTATAGGCTGCCTTTTCACCCGTGGTATCAGCAAATTTTTCAGTAAAAATGTACCAAACAACAGCTGCACCGGCCAGCAGAAAAATTAAACCACCGATCAAAAGCTTTTTTCTCAAAGCACCCGGCTTCTTTTTTTCATTACTCATACAGTAGTAATTTTTTTAGAGGGCAAATATACAATGTTTAAACATTGAGATTTCAGCGTCAATCAATTTGTTTGTTAATTGAATTAAAAAAGAATCGGTTTGAGCCGTTAAAATGATGCCCCTTGTCTAAAAATTAAAACAGTTCCCCTGCCGCGTTGTTACATAGCTGTAAATTGCCGCCGCAAAAAAAGAACGATGACAATAGAAGTTTTGAAATCAAAAATCCACCGGTGCGTGGTTACCGAAGCGAACCTGAATTATATTGGAAGTTGCACGATAGATGAAGCGCTGATGGAGGCTGCAGGATTAATAGCCAACGAAAAGATTACGGTGGTAGATGTAAATAATGGCAACCGCCTGGATACCTATGTTATAAAAGGCGAAAGAAATTCCGGCATCATTAGCCTGAATGGTGCTGCCGCAAGAATGGTGCAGCCCGGAGATATCGCCATTATCATGAGCTATGGCACCATGGATTTTGAAGAAGCCAAAACATTTGAACCGAAGGTTGTTTTTCCGAAGGAAGGGAATAGGTTGTAAAATTTAAGGTTTAGGGTTTAGGGTTTAGGGTTTGGCGTTTTGCCTTTTGCCTTTTGCCTTTTGCGTTCAGCGTTCAGCGTCAAGCGTTCAGCGTCAAGCGTCTGGCGTTTAGCCTAACACGTTACTAATTAGTTTTCCCATTCTCCACTATTGATTTTAGATTGCATGCTATGCGTAAAAAGCTTATTTCGGGTCTTCAGTATCTTATTTTCTTAGGGCTTGGCGTTTTCCTGATTTGGTGGCAGCTGAGAGGAATGACAGCTGAGGGTAAAGAACAATTCTTTAATTCACTGAAAAATGCCAATTACTGGCTGATGCCGGTGATTGTCGTTATTGCGTTGTTAAGTCACCTTGCCAGGTGCCTGCGCTGGAAGATCCTGCTGGAACCAATGGGGTATAATCCGCGGATCAGCAATATGTTTTGTGCCACCATGATAGGCTACCTGGCCAATAGCGCCGTACCGAGGTTGGGTGAAGTGTTAAAATGCACCTTCTTAAGCCGTTACGAAAAACTACCGGTTGATAAACTCTTCGGTACAATCGTGATTGAACGCGTTTTCGATCTTATCTCCTTTCTCATCTTTATATTGTTCACGCTCACCATTCAATGGGGAGCAGTGAGCAGCTATTTCCAGGACAATGCAGGAAGTATGAAAGGTTTTAACTGGACCAAACTCTTTATCATACTGGGAATTATCGCTGTTTCCATCCTGCTGATCAGGTGGCTGTTTAAGCGGTATAAAGAAAATGCGGTGATCAAAAAAATTGCCCATTTTGGTTCCGGAATAAAAGAGGGACTCCTTACCATCAGGACCCTGAAAAGGAAAAAAATGTTTTTGTTCCATACCTTTTCTATTTGGGCTTTGTACCTGCTCCAGGTGTATATCGGGTTTAGCGCCATGGAACACACTGCACACCTCGGCATAGGTCCTGCTTGCGCTGTATTGGTGCTGGCTTCATTGGCCATGATCATTACACCGGGTGGTATCGGGGCATTTCCGTTTGCGATCATGAAGGTTTTATTGCTTTATAATATTGCTGCTCCACAGGGTCAATCGTTTGGATGGCTGATGTGGGGTGTTTCTACGGGCATTGTGGTGGTTACAGGTTTTATATGCCTCCTTATTTTACCATACATTAATAAAAAGAAGAAAGTTGAAACGGCCTGACATCATCCCAAATAAGATTTTTACCCTCGAAAAACTGTTGCGCCAGGTGCATAGCTGGCGGGCAACCGGAGGAACAGTATCATTTACAAATGGTGTATTCGACATTTTACACCAGGGTCATATTGTTTCGTTAAGCGATGCTGCCAAAGAAGCGGACTATCTTATTGTGGGTGTCAATAGTGATGCATCGGTTAAACGGTTAAAGGGACCGGAAAGGCCGGTAAACAACGAAGAAAGCCGCGCCCTTCTGCTGGCTGCGATGGTAATGGTGGACGCTGTGATCGTATTTGATGAAGACACCCCGCTGACGCTGATCACGACTCTTTTACCTGATGTCATTGTAAAGGGCGGTGATTATACTTTGGAGCAAATTGTTGGTGCAAAAGAAGTAATGGGCAATGGTGGCAGGGTGGTTATTAACCCGATATTGGAAGGTTTTTCCACCACTGGAATTATTGAGCAAATGCGGAAGAAATAAGGAGGTCATTGGTTAATGGGTCATTCGCCCTCCGCATGCCACCCCTGGTTTTGGCGGTGGCAAAACCTGTCCCCGCCGGCAGGGAACAATAACGCGGTGAGGCTACTTCAATTCGGTGTTTACAGGTAATGAGTTATTTGCTGTTGACAAGGCTTACGCCGGTTTTTGTGTTTTCCCTTTGTTAATGATCCAGCCCAGCAAGAGCCATCCCATAATAAAAAATACGCCGCCAACCGGGGTTACAGGACCAAGCCATTTTGCTTCCGGGCCACCAAAGGCTTTAAAGTAGGTCATTAAATACAGGCTGCCGCTGAATAATACGATACCGCTGACGAAAAAGCGGCCTGCCCATAAAACGGCCGGACGGTAAAATTTACTGTATAATGAGGCTGTGATAAAAATGGCCATTACATGGTAGAATTGATATTGCACGCCTGTTTGGTAAACGGCCAGCTCTTCAGTTCCCAGTTTTTGCTTTAACGCATGTGCCCCAAAAGCACCGAGTGCTACCGCAAAAGCTCCCAGCAATGTACCTATCATCATTAGTCCTCTATGCATGTCTTAGTAAATTTTCAAACGTTTCTATTGTAGGGTAGGGTTCTTCCACAATTAGGTGAGACTGGTTGTAAAAAGCCAGCCGGCTTTCCATCAGCCGCGAAAGTATGTCCACTATTTCGCTTTCAGAACGGGCATTTTTTATCAAAGGTCTTTTCTCTTTACCAGTCACCAGGCGTTGTGCCAGTACCTCCATGGGCGGGCGCAGCCAAACTACAACACCCGCAGCTGTCATCCAATCCATATTGTCAAAAAAGCAGGGAGTGCCACCGCCGCAGCTCATTACAAATTTGCTATAGTCTTTATTGAGCTGGTGCAATGTTTGTCTTTCCTTTTCCCGGAAGTGCCCCTCTCCTTCCTGCTCAAATATTTCGGTAATGGTTTTCTTTTCGGCAATTTCGATGCCTTTGTCCAAATCAAGAAACGGGTAATGAAAATGGAAAGCCAGTTGCCTGCCCCAGTAACTTTTGCCCGAGCCCATAAGACCGATGAGAAATATTTTGGTAGGAAAAGAAGCCATGGCGGTAAATGTAAGAACAGGCGTTTTTAAAAGAGCAACCTTTTTATAAGATTCAGAATGTAAAGTTGCAAACCACTGTACTACTGGCTGGCAGAGCCCATAAAAAAATATCCTTTGCCTGTTGGACAAAGGATACTCATTGAAAATATGCTAAACAGGAAACTTTTTGATCAGACCCTGCCTTTTAAATTCGTAACATGGTTCTGCAAGGTAGTTACTACACTGGCCAGGTGGTTTACATCAAAATTGGGCCGGCCACCCGGTTTACTGATGATAAACTGGGTTTTCCAAAATTCCATAACGTCCTCAGCATTTACATTATAAGGTGCATAAGCCGGGTTGTCGCTAATAAGTGTAAGCTGCCTTTTGCTACGGCCGGTTTTTTCGACGCGCTTGTATACGATGCCTTCCAGCCGGCTTACTACTATATAGGTATCATTGGTTTTGATATTTTCCATATCATCCACCTTTTCCCCAACAATGATGCTACCGCTTGGTGTGGGCAGCATACTATCACCAATGATCTCAAAAGCCCTGTAGTTGCCGGGACTGAGCATAGGCAGGGTGAAAGTGTTGAGTTCATCAATAAAACCAGGATCGCTATAGCCGCTCATATAACCGGCAGCGGCCCGGACCGGCACCAGGTGAATCAGGTTTTTACGCTCTTCGCCTAATTTAGCCATCCGGCGTTTTTGCAGGTAGCCAAGCTTGTTTTCACTCAAATCTTTGAACAGGAAATCTTCGAGTGATAGTTTAAACATGTCGCAGATTAGCTGCATGACTTCGAGTCGCGGCTCGGCACGTTCTTCTTCATAAGCCCCCACCAGCGATCGTTTAATGTTTAGCACTTCGGCCATTTCTTCCTGGGTAAAACCCTTTTGCTTGCGTAGATATTTTAAGTTTTGTCCTGCCTGGCTCATAACTAATTCGTTTAGTTTGTGGCTAAATTAGTTAGTTTACCTGATATGCGAAATTTATTTTTCAGCAGGGTTAAAGAAAATTCCGCGCAAGGTGTGAACCAGCGTGTATTTTTGATGCCCGAATGCTGATTTGTGATTTGTGATTTGTGATTTATGATTTGTGATTTCGGATTTATGATTTATGATTTATGAATTGTTGACGGTGGGGCGTATTAACGGCTCGTAGAGACGCCATGCTGGCGTCTCCATCTAACCGATAAAAAGGCAACAGAAAAAGGAGTGGTTTGGCAGGTTTCATAGTAGCACCACAATCGAAAGGAGCGTCGCCAATGTCGTCCCATCAGGGTTCGAAAGCCGAACCCAAAAAATTTAAAGAAATAGCATATGAGTAAGGCAAAGAAAAAAGAGTTACCCATCATATTGATAACAAACGATGATGGCATTACCGCACCCGGTATTAAGAACCTGGTGGAAGCGGTGAAGGACCTGGGACAGATAGTAGTGGTGGCACCTGATAAAGCCCAAAGCGGCATGGGACATGCCATAACCATCGGTCACCCGTTGCGGATGACAAAGACCAATACATTCGAGGGTATTGAAAGCTGGCAAACCAATGGCACGCCGGTGGATTGTGTGAAACTGGCGGTGGATAAAATTTTGCGCCGGAAGCCCGACCTCTGCCTGAGTGGCATTAATCATGGTGCGAACCATTCAATCAATGTAATATATAGTGGTACTATGAGTGCGGCCATGGAAGCCGCTATTGAGAGTATCCCTTCAGTTGGCTTCTCGCTGCTCGACTGGGGCATGGATGCCGACTTTACCACGGCACGCCAGGTAGTGCGAACGATCGTAGAAAAACTACTCAGTAAAAAACAGGACAAGCACCTGTTGTTGAATGTAAACATCCCGAAAGTAGGACCGGAACTGCTGATGGGTATCCGGGTTTGCAGGCAGGCATATGCCAAATACGAGGAAGACTTTTTAGAAAGAAACGACCCACATGGCAAACTGTATTACTGGCTTACCGGCGAATTTAAAAACTTCGACAAAGGCCGCGATACCGATGTGTGGGCCCTGGAACACAATTATGTGAGCGTAGTACCCGTTAGTATAGACTTTACCGATTATAAACAAAAAGAAAAACTAGAACAACAGTGGGGCAATTCATTCTAAAAAGAGATAACATTAAACTGGGCCTGGTATTGGGGCTAATCACCCCCCTTCTTGGTGTCCTTGTTTTTTATTTATGGAAATTCAGTGCCTACAGCCTGTCTGATTTTTTCTACTATCTTAAAACCAACAAAACCCTCGTTACAAGCATGACCATGGTCTGCCTGTTTTTAAACGTGGTGGTTTTTACCTTATATATCAATACCCGCCGCGACAAAACTGCCAAAGGCGTGTTTGGAATTACAGTGATTTTTGCTATCGCCTCTCTCCTATTTAAATTTTGGGGATAGCATGAACCAGCGAATCCATGAAATCGTTCATGGATTTTTTTATGAAATCTTCATGCTGCCAGGGAATAAAATGACTGGCGCCCCGGATAATCTTTACGGTTACATGTGCTGGATTTTGTTCTTTAATAAACGTCGCATTCTCTACAGGAACAAATTTGTCTTTATCTCCATGGATCACCAATATGGGGCACTGGATCTGCGGCAAATCTGCCGCCATCACTCCCACTTCCTTTTTAAAATATTTTAGTTCGGTATTGCTGGGTCTAAAGGCTCCCGGCACCAGGTACTTCAGCGGAAATACATCCAACACATATCGGTAATATTCCTTCGTTTCCAGGGCAGGGCTAACGGAACCGGCCAATACAATACAACCACTTACCATGGTTTTTAATTGTGAAGCCATTTCCAAAATGATCGGCCCGCCCAAAGAATGGCCGGCCAGGAATAATGGCTGGTTATTATTGTGTTTCTGAATAAACTGTTCCAGCAACCGGCATTGATCCAGCACTTTTTCTGCCGCGCCAAAATCGCTGTAACCAAAGCCTGGTCTGTCGATGCTGATGATGCGATATTTTTTGATCCAGCCGGTATCGGCCAGGTAGTTTTTGAATGCATCCCAGCTGCCCGGCGAACCGTGGATAAAAAAAATGGTGGGACCGGTCGCAAGGCCGGTTTGCACATAATGTAGTTGGTGGCCATCGATGGTATCTGTATCAAATGATACGCTAATCGCTTTTTTCTGAAAATCCTTTAAAGCCGCGGCATCACTGGTGCGAAATTTAAATGTGCATTGCGCCAACACCAGCCACGACAACAGGATGATCAGCGACAGGCGAATGAATTTCTTTTTCCTGGAATAGGGTCTGGGCATATTTGGTTGAAACGAATCCGTGTAGATCGATATCATTCAAAGTTAAGCAAAGCCAGGGCTTTAACCGAGTGTCACCTTGAATCCCAAATTTCGTTGCCCCCTGTCCCCTAAAGGGGTGCATCTGTGCAGCATTAGTATTTCAAATACAAAGACCCGAATTAAATTTGACACACAGTAGTTGTGTAGTCGCTAAGTTTAGATTATCTGGTCGGGCGTTTTAATTATTAAATACAAATAGCAAGTACCCGCTGTTACACAGAGGCACCCCTTTAGGGGACAGGGGGCAAAAGGAATTTATTCAGCAATAGGGTAAACAACCTGTACAAGCCAAACGAACATTTTAAACCCACCACCGAAACCCCATTTTGAGAAGGAAATTTCAGGCGGGGATTTTGTATGGATAAGGATCAAATACATTTTCTTATGCCAGAAGGACCCACACTTGTAATGACCAAAGAAGAACTCCACCCTTTTATTGGCAAAAAAGTGATTTCCGCGGAAGGTTATGCTAAAGTAGACATGGACCTGCTCTATGGCCAAAAGCTCATGGATATCAAAACCTGGGGCAAACACCTGCTATTGTGTTTTAAAGATTTTACCGTGCAGATCCACTTCCTCATGTTTGGCAGTTACCTGGTAGATCAAACAAAAAAGATCAATCCCAAACTGCATTTGCATTTTGCCAATACCGACCTGTATTTCTATATGACTTCCGTAAAAATTATAGAGGAGCCGCTCAAGGAGATGTACGATTTTGCAGCAGATGTTATGAACGAAAAATGGGATGCTAAAAAGGCGGTCCAGAAAATGAAAGAAAAGCCGGCAGTGCTGGTTTGCGACCTGTTGCTGGACCAGCAAATCTTTGCCGGCGTTGGAAATATTATCAAGAATGAAGTTTTATTCAGGACCAGGATCCATCCCCAAAATAAGGCAGGTGATGTACCGGGCCCAAAACTTTCGGCCCTGGCAAGAGATGCGTCGAAATTTGCTTTCGATTTTTTGAAGTGGAAAATGAAAAATGAACTTTCGGGTCACTGGCAGGCTTATGAACAAAAGGATTGCCCGAGGTGCGATATTCCCTTGCACAAAAAAATCTTAGGCAAAACAAAAAGACAAACCTATTTCTGCGACAATTGCCAGGTGAAATATTAGCTGGTAAAACTTTTCCATTAATAACCATTGTCATGACGGGCTATGTCATTTAGATAAGGACGCTAAAACAAGGGAATGAGCCCAACGGGCTCAAATGTTTATAGAACACGATACAATAGTCGTGGCCGACCCCAAGGGGGTCGCATGTAAGTATGGTGTATCTGAAAATTCACAGGGTAACATTTCATTAAATTCAATTTCCACATCTAAATTGCGAATGCCCCATGGGTTCGCGATGGTTTTGCAAGTGGTCAACATTCACATGCGACCCCGTTGGGGTCGGGCTCACAATTTCTGTTTCTTTTCTATAAACATGTGAGCCCGTTGGGCTCAATCTGATGCCATGGTTCTTGTCTCCACAAACCATACTCCTCCCCGATAAAAAGCCCCTGTCTCTGACGCCAATTTGTATCGCCGGCAGCCCCGCAACGATCCTGATGCCATGGTTCGTGTCTCCACGAACCATACTCCTCCGTATTGGCGCAGGCGTCTCGCCACTACTGTTCGAAACCCTAACCCGTACCAGGTTCGAAGATGTAACGATTGTCTATTAAGCTCCATCGGAGCTCCCTGTTTATAGAAATGAAACATTTTTGATGAGGTTAGACTCCATAGGAGTCGCCTAAAGTCACAGGAGGCACCTGGCGGAGCCTCAGAACGCCGGAGGGTTTTTGTGGCTATAAACAGGAAGTTCCTCCGGAACTATTTGAATGTGTTTACCAGTGCTTCTTTAAAGGTTTCGAACAATAGTGGCGTCTCGCCTGTGTCTAAAATATTGCAGCGTCCGCTGCTGCAGCGGGACGCTGCAATATTTTAGGTCCAAGCGGATGTGGCTGTTGCACAACTCAAAGCAATCGGAACTTTCATTTTTGAACCCCTGTAGAATTGAATATTCGAAGTTTATTTTTTTATAGCGGAGAATGGACAAGCGTACATCGGCTCATTATTAAGAAATCTATCCGCAGATTTGCCGGCTGACGTGTGCAACAGCCACGGATGCTCGAACCAACTGGTGGGTTCTAAAACATAAGATAAAAGTCTGCAATGGTGGTTGCAAAGAAATTCCCAGCCGTATAAAATACCAGCATTTTCGAGGCCACCGCAGCGTCGGGGTGTCACGTTTAGTCACCGGTTTGATGATGGCATTCAAACCGGGTCAATAATCGGGTTTAAAACCAATTCGTTTTCTGGGTTCTACGGGTGGGTTGAGCAGTTTTTTTAGAGCATCAAAAATCATTCGGATATTATCTTCATTCGTAATTGTCCGGCTTTCCTGTTTCATAAACTCCTTTTCTATCTTCTCCAGTTTGAGCAAAATATCTTTATGAGTAAGTAACATTTCCCGAAGCTTCGTAAATATTCTTATAATGCGAATATTGACTTCAATTGCCCTGTCGCTATTTAATACACCCGATAACATAGCTACACCCTGCTCTGTAAAACCATAAGGCATCTTTCTCGTTCCACCCCAACTTGATGTTCCACTTTGGAATATCAAGTTTTTGAATTCAGCGTCCGTAAGCTGAAACATAAAGTCTTCCGGGAAACGTTTTAGATTCCTTTTTACTGCCTTGTTTAAATTGCTTGTAGTTACATCGTAGAGTTCTGCAAGGTCTTTGTCAAGCATGATTTTTCTGTCTCTGATCAAATAGATTTTGCTGACAATTCTTTCTTCTTCTACTGACGCTGCCTTTTTTATTGCTTTTTCCATATCATTTTTAATGGGTTTAAAATAGAGATCAGCTGCCGTCTCAATTTCCAATTCACCACTTATTAACGGGTAAGGTTAAAACTTCTATTTCACGATTATGCGCTCCACTGCATGTTTATTAAATGTATAGACCTGAAGGCCTCCGTCAAACTCTAATCCACCAATAGGTCAATGCACAGGATTAATTCTGTTCGGGTAGGCTTGGGCTGAGATGCCCTTGCCTACCCACCTGTAGGGATCTTGTACATGGGTTTGCTGTTTCAAAAAACTTGAGGATTATTTTGTGCACGTTTTTCTTGCCGCCATGGGTCCTGTCTCACGAACCATACTCCGCCCCGATAAAAAACCTGCTGCAGGTTCGTATCCCGCTATTGCAGTCATCAAGAGTCAATGACAATAATGCTCCAACTAAATACAGGTTCTATCTTTACCATAATGAAATATTACCTCATAGCCGGCGAAGCCAGTGGTGATCTCCACGGCAGCAACCTGATCCGTGAAATAAAGCTCCGCGATGCAAACGCTGAGATCCGCTGCTGGGGCGGCAATAAGATGGAAGCTGCCGGCGCAACACTGGTAAAGAATTACAAAGACCTGGCCTTTATGGGCTTTGCCGAAGTATTGATGAACCTGCGGACCATACTGGGCAATATGCACTTTTGCAAACATGATATCACCCAATACCAACCGGATATCATCGTCATGATCGACTTCCCCGGCTTTAATTTGCCCATCGCCAAATGGGCCAAACCACTGGGTTACAAAATTGCCTGGTACATCAGCCCGCAGGTATGGGCATGGAAGGAAAAAAGGGTGAAAGATATAAAGGCAACCGTGGACAAAATGCTGTGCATCCTTCCTTTTGAAAAACCCTGGTTTAAGAAATGGGATTACGAAGTGGAATATGTTGGTCATCCCCTGATTGAAGTGATATCGGATGCAAAAAAAGCCGGCCCCAAATTAAACTTTTCAACAGCAAAAGACAGCCATGGAAATGACAAAAAAATAGTGGCCTTATTACCCGGCAGCCGAAAACAGGAGATCTTAAAAAAGCTTCCGGTAATGTTGGAAGTGGCAAAACGAATGCCGGAATATCATTTTATAGTCGCGCAGGCGCCGGGCCAGGAAGATGCTTTCTATGAGCCGCTGCTGCAACCTTATCCCAATGTATCGTCGGTTAAAAATGGTACCTACGACTTATTAATGCAAACCACTGCAGCACTGGTTACCAGCGGCACTGCCACTTTAGAAACCGGTTTGTTTGGCGTACCCCAGGTCGTCTGCTACAAAGCCAATCCCATCAGCTACCAGATCGCCAAACGCATCATCAAGATCAAGTACATTTCACTGGTCAACCTGATCATGGATAAGCCCATAGTTACCGAATTGATCCAGCACGAAATGAATGTAGACCGCGTGTTTGACGAACTTACAAACCTGCTACAAAATGATTACGTAGCCAACCGCATGAAACAGGATTATGAGGACCTCTGGAATTTATTGGCTGCAGGCGGTAATGCTTCAGCTACCTCGGCGGAGATTATTGTTAGAATGGTGGGTACGTGATAGCGTAAATGTTTTCCGGATCAGAAAAATTAGAGGGTATACTGGCGGGCAATGTCATTGAGAGTGTTGAGCCTGAGATTAGGCAAAATATATATTGATGACGTCGGCCTTGCAGCCGGTTATTGCGAGCTTGGGTTCTTGTTATCCAGTTCTTCCGAGGCTGGGTTCTTGTTACCCAGTCATTGGCAAGCTGGGTTCTTGCTACCCAGTCATTGCGAGGCTGGGTTCTTGCCCAGGCGAAGCAATCTGCTGCTATTATTTAGGGTGCGTACATAAAAGTATTAGACATCTAACAAATAGTAACAGATTGCTTCGGGCAAGAACCCTCGCAATGACTAGCTGCCGGATCAGCTCCTCCGGATCAACTTAATGATCATAATAATTATTGCGATCAAAAACAGGAAAATGGAAATACGATTAATACCGTGCATTTTCCGGAGAAAATTACTGTCGGGCGCATTGGGATCTTTTTTACGCAGGAAAAGATATTCGCCTATTTGTCGCCACACACCCATGAGGTTCTGATTTTGAAAGATGAAGTTAAAAGAAACCGCAACAATTGTCTACGCCAAATGTTTTAAATCTATTGAAGAAAACGCATCGTAGGTTTAAAAATTAAATCAAACGACATGAAACAGTTACTAATTATTGGCATCGCCTTTTTTGCGATCGCTGCCATAGGATGGAAAAAAAGGGAGCTCCCCAAAAAGTTCCCGGTATCAAAAACAGATGCAGAATGGAAAAAGCAACTGACCCCCGAGCAATATGTCGTCACCAGGAAGGCGGGCACCGAGCGGGCATTTACCGGCACCTACTGGGACAATCACAAAAAAGGAAACTATTATTGTATATGCTGTAACCAGCTTCTTTTTAACTCTGCCACCAAATTTGAGAGCGGTACGGGCTGGCCCAGCTTTTATGCGCCGGCGGTGAAAAAAAATATCATTGAAGACACCGACAATACTGCGGGGATGGTTCGTACCGAAGTGTTGTGTAGCAATTGTGGCGCTCATCTCGGCCATGTATTCGACGATGGCCCGAAGCCAACAGGTCTTCGGTATTGTATGAACTCTGTGTCGCTTAGTTTTAAGGAAGAGAAATAATTCCGGAGTTTTACCGGCGAATTATTTATCAAAATCCGGCTTTAAGGGTCGGATTTTTTATTCGGACTTTCCGGAGTTATTTTATATTAATTGCAAACCATTTTGTTATCAGCAGCGAGTGCCACGCACATTGCTGTGAAAAACAGCGTAACAGTTTTTGCGACATAAAAAACCGTAAACCTCGCAAGCTTATGCACGCTGTTATACACAATGGGATGACACTGCTTACTGCCTTATTTATTAAATTATTTCTCCATAACGTAAAAAAACTCATGTGCAGATTTAATTTAGTTACCTTGTTTAGTTCAAAAATTAAACGATGAACCTCTTTCAACAACCCCGTAGAAAATTTCTCCAAACAGGAATTGTGGGATTTTGTACTGCCGTTTTTGGCGGACTACCAAAATTTGGTTTTGGCAAAACAGTTGCTAATAACGACAAGGGAATTGTTGTTCATGAAGATGAAGGAATACATATTTTAACGGGAAGGCGAAAGGTTCCGGTAACGATAAAAATTTCCAAAGCCAAACATGGTGTAGAAGGTATGTCATTTTGTGTGGAGGAGCAGAGCCCCGGACGTAAAATGCGTGTTCACAAGCACCTGAATCATGATGAATTGATTTTCATTCACAAAGGCGAAGGCACACTAACTTTAGATGAAGAATCGATTGAAGTGAAAACAGGGGATGTGGTATTTGTTCCAAGAGGCACCTGGCACGGCTTACACAATACCGGCAAAGAAAACCTTTCAATGGTTTTTCAGTATACGCCGGCTGGATTTGAAGAATATTTCATTGAGAATGGAACACTCGCCGGAATGCCCTCCAAAGAAAAAACAGAAGAAGAATATGCGATTACTGAAAAAAAATATGGAATGGTGTATAAAGAACCTAATTCCGCCAAATAACTTGAAAATACAGCCTTTAGTTTGGCAAAAATGGTAACGAAACCAAAACCTGCTCATGACAGCAATTAAAATCTCATTTTCAATGAGAACTATCTTAACCTATATCCTGGTTTTCCTTTCGTCTTTCTCCTTTGGACAATTTGCAATTATCCAGGATAAGGACGGTTATTGTGTTGTCATGAATTCGCCGCTTCCGGATGCCAGGGCGACCGATACATTAACCAATGGACAATTTGTTTATTGCTTTAGCGAAAAAGGCGACTGGATAGATATCAGCTATACAAAGAACAAGGTGGAAGCAAAAGGCTATGTCTCCTACAACAAACTGCAATTGCTTTCAACTCACGATACTTTCGCTGTTGTCAAAAAAGGAGCCACCAGTATCACCTTAGGCAGAGACTCAATGAGGGTGATGGTGACCCAACAAAGCTTCGACCGGAGTCGTTACAAGCTCACTTTTCATAAAGAGTCGAAAAGACAGATTGAGAAAATCAACGGGAAAGACTTTTGGGGAACAGATGGAGAAATGCCGCACTCAGAATACAAGGCAATTGTAGTGTCCTTTGGAAAGAGAAAAATTGTTTTACCAAGGGCTGCGCTTGCCAACCTGTTTGAGCCGCGTTTAAGTGCTACAGAGGCCAATTATGACCGTGCAAATGATATCTTTTACATCCAGTCAGCCAATAGCGACGGAGCAGGTTACTATACCGTGATCTGGAGAATTGAAAAAGGTGTTTACAAAGACAGGTATGTCGTCTATGGATTCTAAGGACGGGAGCCAAAAAACGCCAGTAATAATGGCGCCAATGATTCTGCTGATGCATTATGACCCTGGTCTTTGAGCGATTTACGCAACGCCCCGGGAATTGTTTTCCCAATACTGTCTGCCGTTGCCGACATGAAATCAAAACTCTTATCACCATTCATTACAAGGGTTGGCACGGCTATATTTTTTGCGGTTGCAGCAGGAATAGTGCCATCTCCCAACACTTCAAAGTCGTACACAAGCGTGTGGCCGGTGCGCACCATGTCGTTCCATGCCGGAGATTTTTTCATCTCCTCCATTTTATCCGGTGGCGTTCCCCGCTTTTCCATAAAAAAACTGATGGCCTCTGCTGGTTTTCCCTGGCCTATCAGCTCCCTTATCTTTTGTTTCTCCTTGGCAATATCTCCTTTGGTGCCAGAACCATACGGTGGTTCATAAAGCGCCAATTGGGTTACTTTTTTAGGACCAAGCCTTTCAGCAGCGAGAAGTGCCAGGGCGGCACCACTGGATGATCCAAATAAGTGAGCACTGCCACCAGTTTCATCAATAATGGCTTCTATGTCTTCAATTTCCTTTTCTACAGAATAGGGTTTTGTATCGCCACTTTCACCCCGACCACGCCGGTCGTAAATGATCACGGTGAAATCCTTTGAAAGCCTGGCTGGCAGATCGTTTCCGGCATACGATTTCCGGTGGGCCAAAGCGCCATTGATCAAAATAATGTTGGGTCCACTGCCGGTTTTTTCGTAGGCGATTGAAGTGCCGTCTTTTGAAATGGCTGTATCCACGCTGGCTACCGTGGTCTTTACCTCTGTTTCCATCTTGTTTTGATTTTCGGGGTGATTGTTGCACCCTACTGCAAAAAATAGTGAGATGGCAATGGGTACATGAATGATGTGTTTCATAAAATCCTTTGCCAGGGAAATACCAAAAAATCATGCCATTCCTTAGTTGCGACGCTGGTTAATGCTATAAAATGACCAAAAGGGAATGTTACGCTAACCGCAACAACCCCCATCAGACGCAGGTTCTATATGCATTACTGTTCGAAACCTCTAACTGTAAAGCTTCGAACAGGTAATGCCTGTCAATTTTGGTCCTGAGGACCATCCTGTTTATAGAAACGAAGCATTCTTAATAACCATAGACTCCATAGGAGTCGCCTAAAATCACAGGAGGCTCCTGACGGAGCCTTTGATTACCAAAGGTTTTGTGTGGCTTTAAACAGGGAGCTCCTATCGGAGCGTTCCTTAGTGAATGGCATTTCTGCTTTTCAGGAAGGTTTCGAACAGTGATAGTTCTATATGGCGGGCCGGTAATATCGCCGGGCAATAAAATCAACAACGAACTTTTATATCTAAATTTAGCGGCGATTCCTGTATTCATCAATGGCGACTTGAAAAAGAAAAACCGTAAGTGCCGTCGAACAGGGCATCTTTTACCCGATGTACCATTACCAGGAGCGAAAGCAACTGGTGCCTAACCGAACCCACCAATAGTATCTAAGAAACAAAGTTTTCTGTCGATGTCGCTGCACACCTGCTAACCACAAAAAAGGATCGTTACCGAAAACTGAGCTAACACTCAAACAAATAATGCTTACCCGATATGACAGAACATAAATTATCCGAAGCAATAAAAGAACTGGCTTTTCAAAATAAAGAAAAAGAAAAACGGGCCGCAGAATTAAGCATTGCCAACACGGAGCTTATTTTTCAAAACAAGGAGAAAGAAAAGCGGGCAGCGGAACTCATCATCGCGAATAAAGAACTGGCTTTCGAAAATAAAGAAAAAGAGAAACGGGCGGCAGCGTTGATCACTGCCAACAATGAACTTATTTTTCAAAACAAGGAGAAAGAAAACCGGGCTGCGGAACTCATCATCGCCAATAAAGAGCTGGCCTTTCAAAATGAAGAAAATAAAAAACTTGCAGCCGAGCTGATTCTCGCCAACAAAGAACTCATTTATCAAAACAAGGAGAAGGAAAAGCGGGCCGCCGAACTATTGATCGCCAATAAAGAGCTTGCCTTTCAAAATGAAGAAAAGGAGAAGCGTGCAACAGAGTTAATCAATGCCAACAAGGAACTGGAGTCATTCACTTTTATATCGAGCCACGATTTGCAGGAGCCATTAAGAAAAATACAAACCTTCTCCCGGCTGCTGATTGACAGGGAATCGCAAAACATGTCGGATAAAGGCAAGGATGCACTTATGCGAATACGGGACGCAGGAAGCCGGCTACAATCTTTGATAGATGAACTATTGGCATATTCCCGCACCACTACTTCGGAGCGAAAATTTGAAATCGTAGATCTCCACACCATTGTAGAAGCAGTAATAAACAATTTCAAAGAAGCCATTGCCCAACAGAATGCGGTTATTGAAATAGGCGAAATGTGTCATGCGAATATTATTCCTGTGCAGTTTCGCCAGCTGATCCACAACCTGGTGGGGAACGCACTTAAATTTTCAAGTGATGACAGGCCACTTCATGTATTCATTAAGGGCAGGATAATTAGAGGAATCGAGGCAAAAAACGAAAAACTGCTACCCGAAAAAGAATACTGTCACATTACAGTTACAGACAATGGAATCGGGTTTGATCCAAAATATAAGGAACAGATCTTTGAGATTTTCAAACGCCTGCATGACAAGGAAAAAGTCTCAGGCACGGGTATGGGACTTACCATCGCAAGAAAAATTGTGGAGAATCACAATGGCTACATTACAGCAACAGGCGAATTACATAAAGGAGCAACTTTTGATATTTATATTCCTGCCACCTGACCAGGATGCATGTGAAACACAATGGGTCTTTGCAGGAAACCAGGAGAAACAAAAAATCAACGATAAGCCATATGAGAAAAATAATTGCGGCAATAAATATGAGCCTTGACGGGTATTGCGACCACACGGGTATGATTGCAGATGACGAATTACACGAGCATTATAATGAAATGTTACGGCATGCAGGCGCATTGATATACGGGAGGATCACCTACCAGTTAATGGAAAGTTATTGGCCAACTATTGTAAAAACGCCTACCGGCAACCAGCAAACGGATGATTTTGCCGTATTGATCGATAATATTCCAAAGATCGTTTTCTCCCGGACGCTTCAACAGGTGGATTGGAAAAATACCACCCTGAAAAACGAACTCATCAAAGAAGAAATGATAGCACTCAAACAATCCGGCGATGGCGGGAGCAAAGACATCTATATTGGCAGTCCGGGATTGATAGTAGCCTTCATGCAACTCGACTTAATAGATGAATACCAACTATGTGTGCACCCGGTGATAGTGGGAAAGGGTTTGCCCTTATTTAAAAACATAAACGACAGGAAAATTCTTAAACTCATAAAGTCAAAAACCCTGGGCGGCGGCCAAATTGTCCATTACTATGAGCCGGCAAAAAATGGCGGATAGTATGACACCTACCTAACAACGAAGAACAGTATATCCGCATACCGGCCAGGCTACAACGCTGGCTGTAATGACCGGACTGCCCATTTGAAACATTTTAACCAGGACCAACAGACATGTTTGTAGAAGCAATAGAAAAAGTCGGCCAGTTTACAAGACCGATTCACACCATATCCCGGAACTACAATGAAAAATTTGTTAGCCCCGGGGCAGCGACGCTATTTTTTGTAAATGAACTTGGTTGTGCCATCACCTGTAAGCATGTGATCGACGTCATTGGCAATCGTGCCAAAACAAACGCCCATTACGAGAACTTTTCGAAGGAAAAAGCCGTTATTGGAAAGAACAACAAATACAACCAGCGGATTAAAGATCTGGAAGCGAAATACAATTATAAACCGGGCGTTATCGCGCAACTCTACGAAAGGTTTGTTGATTGTACGACCGACCCCACAGCCAGCTACCGCTGGATCAATCATCCGAAATATGACTTGTCGATATTAATATTTGAGAACTTTAAAAACCCGGCATACCAATCACATGCAACCTTTCTTAAAGACAGCTCCGTTTTAAAACAAGGTAAATTTTTATGCCGGCTTGGTTATCCGTTTCCTGAGTTTAAAAATTTCCAATTGAATGAAGCCACTGATACTATTGAGTGGACAAACACAGGACAAAGCGGAACACCCCGTTTCCCCATTGAAGGCATGCTCACAAGACACCTGGCTGATAGTAGTGGGCAAATGATTGGCCTTGAATTAAGCACTCCGGGACTGAAAGGGCAAAGCGGGGGCCCACTATTTAACCAGGAAGGTATTGTATGTGGTATGCAAACCGTGACGAACCATTTGCATCTTGGCTTTGACATGAAAAACTTTGAATATAAAGCCGGCGACAAAACAGCCAAAGCCACCAATCAGCCATTTCTACATGTTGGGCATTGTGTTCATGTGGATATTATTAAGGAGTTTCTGAAAGAAAATAATATCAAGTTTTATGAAGGATAATGGCAACCTGAAACATTTATGTTTTGCGAATTTTAGCAAGGCTGCCTCCACTCGCCATTCAGACAACTATTTTAGGAAGCGGCTTACAGGTATTTAAAAATATCAGCGATAGGGCAAATCATAAAGTCCTACAAACAAAATCATTTGGTTGTGGGGCTATAGTAATTTATTATGAGAAAAAGGGGGTGATTTATGTGAGGACAGCAGAACTGTCTAACTTTAGATTAATTGCGGCTTTGCTTTGAATGCTGGGGAGTGACAGTTATATTTGAGTTCTACGTAATTTTATAACTGATGTTTAAAAGAGATTTTTACAATTTACTGTCGAAAATTGCTACAGTTATCCTAACTCTCTATGCACTATTTACATTGCCAGTTGATGTCGTTGAGAAGACAAAGTCTACAGCGTTAGGAATAGTTTTAGCCGCTATGCTATCCTTGATTTTAGGAATTGGAACACTATACCATTTTAGTCCCCCTTTCACGTTAAAAAGATTTGGCGTTCGGCGTCACAAGACTAATCCTATTTTAGCTAACAGCACAAATACTATTGACATCGATGAAAATTTTGTAGCATCTATCACTAAGAACAAGAAAATAATTTTTCCGGAAAAGCCCACGCCAGATGATTTAGTTGATTTAATTGAAGTTTCAAATATTGACAAATTAGATGAAGGTGCCTACTTTGCAAAAGATGCGAGAGTGACTAAGTTTGTAAGAAGAAGGAAAAATACTCTAGCTATTTATTGGCAACCCCTTCAAGAAATTCTGCCAAATACAATCTACAATCACATTTGTGGCTACATATCTCCGAGCTTGTACGGCGACGATGCATTTTGGCATACATGCTATGCGGATTTGAACACGGGAATTGTTTCTTATCAATTTAATTGCAAGAAAGACGTAGAAATGGCAATAGCTTTTCTTATGCCGTACTTCAGTACAACTATTAACTACAAGAAACTTGATAAACTTGCCTTTATAAAGAACCGAAGAGATTGCCCGCAACCGATAATTTCTTCTGACAATAAGACTGTTAGTTGGACCTTAATAAATCCAAAAAGACATCGCTCATACTTATGCTTTGTCTTTTATGAAAATGGAGTGAAAAGCTTTAGGAGCATAATAAAATATAATTGGCTTGAGAGATTAGTCATGAAGCAAAACAGCATATAGTACCCAGTTTTGCTCAAATGGGGGAAGATGTTGGCGCTTCAGTAACATCTCGCTGTTCAGCTTTAGTTCCGGCTGAAAGTCCGCTGTTCATTGTTTGGTTGTTTCGTGTACTTTTGATTCATTGTGTGTCAGAAGGTCTAGCAGAAGGAACATAAAATATCGTATCCGCCCAAAGCTACCACCCCGTTCCATTTAAGCTACTGAACTAGGTGCAGACATAGCAGACTCCCAAACCTAAAAAAGGGAATTAAAGTTTTTAAAAGTCAGAAAATGAGCATAGAAAGAAACTTTCACAAATATCTTTTCAATCTTGTAAAATCCAGTGCTATGGAAAATAAAGTTGCAAAGACTATAGCACTAAATTATCAACGATTGAATCGGAGTGCTAAGGACAAATTTTTTGAAAGCCTAATGCCAGCATATTCCAACTTTACTGATACCGCCTTTTCAAATATTAAATTTAATGAAACATCTAGACTAGAATCCGAACATGCGAAGAAGGATTTTAGACTAAAATCAGTCCGCATTGCAAATGTGCGAGGCATTCCAAAGATAAAAAATTCAAGCAAATTTGGAATCGACCTATTTGATGAGGGAAAAATTCAAAATGGCATTTTTTTAGGTCCCAATGGCACAGGTAAATCTTCTCTTTTTAATGCAATTGAATTTATCTATTCACATGAAGTGGCAGAAAGTAAATTGAGAGTCTCAAATCCTGAAGCATTAGGAGAAAATGATTTTCTTGAATACTTAGAGCACTTTAATGAAACCCCTGAGTGTGAAATAGAAACTCCTTCCGGTAGTTTTTCTTTACGAAATAAAGTTTTCAAGACCGAAGAAGAGCTAAAAACAATTTATCCAGATACTCACTTCATAAGCGACTATGATATATATAAAAAAGGGCAACTAAACTATCTAGGTAAAAACGATGATTCAGAATCCTTTCACCTACTAATTGCTAGCAGCCTAGGGTTGCAAGACTATCTTGATTTCACAAATCTCTTGAAATCCATCTCCACCTACAGACGGTCAAAGGAAACAACAGAAAGAAACAAACTTGTTATAAACAAAAATTCATTCGCTTCTGAAATTAAAATAAATAGAGACCAAATTAACTTTAAGACTGAAAAAATAAAGGAATTAAAAGAAAGCAATGAAGACACGGTAAATGATGAAAGTCGTGAAAAACTTGCAAACGTAATAACAGAAATAAAATTAACCTCATTTATTTTTCAATTTGACAAAATTAAGTACCGAATAGCATTTGACGATTATAGACATGCTAGAGAAAGTTTTTTAGGGCTTTCTGTAAATCAAAATCTTCAGACTGAAGCACAGTTCCTTTCATTGGGTCTGGAATTAATAAACCAATCGGAGAATTGTCCATTTTGTGAAAATTCGCGATCCCCGGTCTCTGAAATTAAAAAGAAAATTGAAGGGAGAATATTAGAAATCAGGGAATTTGAAACTGTGTCTAAAAATTTAGAACAGAGTATCCGCAACATACAGTATACAATTAAAGACATCCTTATAAAGTTGCAGTCAACTGGCCGTAGTTTGAAATCAGAAATCGACAGGATTGTTGCAATTTCAGAGTTTAGCGACGTTCACAAAAATGGAAAGGAGCTGATAAATGTCCTTGCAGACGAAACGAGGGTATTAATGGCTATTGATGAAAATATTTCAAACATAATTTCTTCGAATGATATCCTTTCAAAAAAGGATGAGGCAATGTTCGATCTTATCAAGGATAAAGAAGCCATGCTTTTAATAGATATTTCAAATATCCCTCTGGCAATTGAGAATTTTGCAACAAAAAGGCAACAAAAAATTATAGAAATTGAATCGGAATTGACTACAAAACAAAATAACACTTCTCCAAAACAACAAATTATTGTTCTTGAATCTGAAATTAATAATCATCAAACAGCAATCCGGGTATCGGAACAACAGATTAACAATCTTGAAACTGAAATTCTACGACTAACAAATATTATAGATACTATTGGGGAAATAAAATCACAAGCTGGTGAATTCGCTACAATTCTAAATATTGCAGTAAACAAGCTAGTCGCAATTTCTTTTGAACCCATTAAGGAAACAATTGAAGAAATACTAGGTAGCTACTTGAAGGAAGAAGATGTCGCTCTACAAATCAGGCTTGATGAGAAAGTTTCTGATGATGACCCTGAATCAATTATTACAACCATAGTCGCTGAAATACAAAGATTAAACAGCGGAACTGGTGAACTCGAAATTCATTCTCCTTCAAAGTATTTTAATACATTTCGTTTTCGCCTATTCTGCACAATGGTAAGTGTTAGTGTAGTAATAGCCGCCAGGAAAAATTCAGGAATAAATCTACCGTTGGTTCTTGATGATGTATTTTATGCGAGCGATTATAACAGTAAAACGACTTTTCAACAGTTCATATCAACAATTTTAAGCCTCTTTAAAAAATTTAATAGCGAAATGCCTCTGCAATTTATCCTCTTCACACATGATGAACTTGTCTTTGATTCTGCTTTGGATGCGATTGCGGAGTTTGAGCAAAAAAATGGAGAGCCATCAGACCTACCGCAGGAAAATGTAGAATGGAAAACTCCAATTCAAAACAGAACAGTATTTGCAAGACTATTTCCAGCAAAAGACATCGAATCAGCAACTACCAAAAGCCCGTTTGGCGAATACTGGGATTTAAGTTATAAAATTCCAATTCAACTAGAACAACTCTTAACAACCAATTAAAAATGGCAGATCAAACAGCAGCAAATAATACACGAAGTCCTGGCTCCCTTAAATGGTACATAGGGATTTTCATTGGTGTGATTATTCTTTTTATTATTGGAGTAGCAATTAATGTCTGTTTACTTAATACTCAATTTGACAGAAACAATAAAATTTATGTTTCCCGTCAAGTAACAAATCCATTAACCAACCTCAAAGCCGATTCTACAAAAATTTATAAACTGAAAGAAGAAGACTTGCAAAAATTTAATGCCCACATTGAGTATTTGACGGACAAAGTTGAAAGTGAAGTTAAGCGGACCCAGGAAAATTCGCAGTATGATCTCGATAGAATAAATACATTTCTTGCGTTAGGTATTGGCTTATTAGCAATCATTGGTGGACTGCTTCCAATTTTTGTAAACTACTTCAGTAAGGAAAATCTTGAGAGAAGAATGTCAACCTTTGAGAATACATGCAACACAATTGATTCAAAGGCGAAAGAAGCTAAAGCACAGGCTGATTCCGCAAAACAAACTGCTGAAGAAGCTAGTGCTAATATTAGTGGGTTTGAAACAAGGGTCACAAATCTGTCTTCTGACTTGACGACCATAGGTACTGAATTACCCGCATTAAGAAGCGGAATTGACGAATTGAAAAAGGCGACAAAGAAAGTTCCTTATATAGACATACTAGGGTTTCAAAATGCTGTTGCTAAACTTACTTCTACGGATGCAATGAAGCTTTTTGTGGGTGACGAAAGAATTAAATGGATAGTAGGGTATCTAGAAAATCTCATTTTGTCAATTGATAACTTTGATGACGGTATTCATTCATTTGAAGCATATACAGCCGAAAATCTGAAGAGCTTTTTAAGTGTAGTTTCAGAATTAAAAGTTGCTTTGTTCCTAGGTCCTATTAGAAGAATACCTAATGGACGAGGTTTCCAGCCAAAAATTGACGAAGTAGTTTTAAATCTTGGCAAATTGGAAACTTTAAATAACACAGAATATAAAAATCAGTTAAGAATTGTTTCGGGAATGCTAACAGGTTTAATGCAATTGGTAAAAACAGTATGATTACAATGTGAATTTAAAATGCATTTCTACCCAACCAACTCCCCCACCCCCACTCCAATCTCCACCTCCACCAAATGCTCCATCTTATCATTCACCAGCATTACACCGTTGCTGTGCTGCTCCTCACCATCCATTGAAACCCTGAGCCCGGCGCTGTGTTTGCCCTGGGTGAAACGGATCTTGTACTGGGTTTCTTCAAAGCGATAGTCGATGGCAAATGAAGTCCATTGTTCGGGTACGCAGGGAGTGAATACAAGGGTTTCGCCTTCGCGTTTCAGGCCAAGGAAGGATTCCACGATTAGCTGGTACATCCATCCGGCGGAGCCGGTGTACCAGGTCCAGCCACCGCGGCCGGCGTGGAGGGGTTGCTTGTAAATATCAGCAGCCATTACATAGGGTTCTACCTTGTATTTGGCGATTGTTTCTTCCGAGTTGCCATGGTTCACGGGGTTGATCATCTGCAAGAGTTCCCAGGTCCGTTCCTTCTTTTGCAAAGCAGCAAAGGCCATTACCAGCCAGATGGCTGCATGGGTATACTGGCCGCCATTTTCCCTTACGCCGGGCACATAGCCTTTAATATAACCCGGGTTCATGACCGACTTATCAAAAGGCGGATCGAATAACTGGATCAAACCGGCCTGGCGGTCTACAAGGTGCTTGTTGGCAGCATCCATGGCCATATTGCTACGTTGCCTGTCGCCTGCCTTAGAAAGTACCGACCAGCTCTGGGCGATGGAATCGATCTGGCATTCGTCGTTTGCGGCTGATCCCAGCGGTGTGCCATCATCAAAATAAGCGCGGCGGTACCACCTGCCATCCCAGGCATTGGCTTCAATATTGTGCCTCAATTTATCGGCCTCCATTTTACATTTCTTCGAGAAATTCTCATCGCCTTTCATGGTGGCGATCTCTGAAAAACGCATCAGCACATCATAAAGAAAAAACGCCAGCCATACACTTTCTCCGCGGCCGTGTTCGCCAACTTTGTCCATACCATCATTCCAGTCGCCGGAGCCGATCAGTGGCAGTCCGTGTTCGCCAAATTTTAAGCCGAACAGGATGGATTTTATACAGTGGTTGTACAGGCTGTCGAACGCGTTTGACCTGATTGGGAGATCGTAATAAGACTCTTCACCCACATTCAACAAGCGTCCTTCAAGATACCCCACAGGTTCGTCGAGGATGGCTATTTCGCCGGTGTGCTTTACATACCTCGATACCACAAACGGCAGCCATAAATAATCATCGCTGCAGGTAGTACGCACACCACGGCCTGCTGGCGGATGCCACCAGTGCTGGGCATCCCCTTCCTTAAACTGGCGGGAGGCCGACAGCAAAATCTGCCTTCTTACAATTTCTGTATCGGTGAACAATAGCGACAGTACATCCTGCAACTGGTCCCTGAAACCAAAGGCACCACCCGACTGGTAGAAGCCGCTGCGGCCCCATACCCTGCAGGCCAGCGCCTGGTAGGTGAGCCAGCCGTTTGCCATAATATTGGTAGCTGCATCGGGGGTTTGCACCTGCAGTTTTCCCAAAGTCTTCTGCCAGTATATTTTTACATTTTCCAGTGCTTCCAACACCGGCGCCACGCCTTTAAAACGACGGATGATGCTCGCAGTGTCAGCAATATCCCTGCCAGCACCGAGCCGGAACACAACGGTGTGCTCCTCGCCTTCCGCCATATCAAATGGTATCTGTATCACGGCACAAGCATCCAGCGCCGCACCCGATTTACCGGAAAGCCTTGCCTTGCTCATGGCCTCGGGGTTTCTCAGGGTTCCGTTACGCCCTATAAATTCAGCCCGGTCGGTCGTGAATGATTTTAGCGGATCGTCCACATCAAAAAATGCCACTTTGCTACCCATCTCGGCATTGTAAGAATTCCGGGCAAGAATGGCACCGGTTTCCGTATCCGATTCGGTGATGATATGCATCAGCGATTTAGGCCGCAGATCTGCCAGCACCCACTCTACATAACCGGTAGTGGAAATGCGGCGTGGCCGCCCCGATTGGTTATGCAACTTGATCACCGTAAATTTTATGGGCGAATGCAGGTCAACAAAAACTGTGGTTTCTGAATGAATGCCATCTTCTATATGTTCGAACACACTGTAGCCAAAACCATGGCGGGTGATATAAGGAAGCTTGCTGCGGGCCGGCAGCGGCGCAGGCGACCAGAACTTGCCGCTCTCCTCGTCGCGTATGTAAAACACTTCACCGGTAAGATCGCCAATGGGATCATTGTTCCAGGGTGTCAGCCTGTAGGCATGCGCATTTTCCACCCAGGTGTACGACTGGCCACTTTCTGAAACGATGGTTCCGAAATCAGGGTTTGCCAGTACATTGATCCATGGTGCCGGTGTTACTTTACCGGGTGACGTAACGATCACATACTCCTTTCCATCTTTTGAAAAACCACCCAGCCCGTTAAAGAATTGCAGATCGGCCGGTGGCAATACCGCAAGTGGCAGCGTTGGGTGAAATTTTGTTGGATTAAAATATGGGATAATACTTTTAACCTTGGTGCGCCTGTTTAATTGCTCTTCCAATGTACCCAGCGTGTCGGAGATCACCACCCTTGCCACTGTTTGGAAAAGAATGCGGTCTTCGTTACTGATCTGGTCGGCACTGCGGATAAAAATACCACCGGGTTGTTCCTTTACATCGGCACCAATAATCGGTGCTATTAAACCCAGTATTTCGTTTTGCAGGTTTTGCCGGTAGCTGCCATGGTCGTCGTTCCAGATCACAAGGTCCACCACCAGGCCTTTCAAACGCCAATAGGCATGGGCCTGTATCATTTGCTGCACCATTCCTATTTTATCGGCATCTTCTATTTGTACCAAAACGATCGGCAGATCACCGGAAATAGAATAACTCCAAAGACCCGATTGGGTGCGCTGGTTCCGGGAGATAATATCGGGATCGGCACGGAGCGATGAGTTGGAAAAAATAACCGAGCCAGCCAATCTTGCATACAGCTGCGCATCTGTTTCCACGGCATTGATTTGCCGCAACACCACCTGGCTATGCGTCCACGAGAGTTCGAATGCACGGTCGGTCAGGTGTTTGTCCTGGTATTTTTCCATCAGGCCATTGCAGATGTCCCGTGTTTCACCGATGCCGATCACCATATCCACGGTGGCGGATTCTTGTGGCTCTATCACGATCCGGTACTGGATACAAATAACCGGGTCGAGCACAGAACCCTGGGTATCCGAAAGTGGTTGTTGCTGGCCAAGTGCACCGGGGTTACTGATCGTTTTTCCCCTGGTAATAAATTTCGAGCGGTTGGTTTCATAACTAACGCCTTCCACTTTGGCATGGTGCACTTTCATTAAGTGAAACATGGAAGGTGGATGCTCATGCTCCGATCTCGGCCTGCGGCTGCATACGATCGCATTACGGTTATTTACAATTTCTGTTTGGACAAAAAGATTACTGAACGCCGGATGCGCGGCATCGGATGCAGCAGGTGCCAGCACCACTTCGGCATAGCTGGTGATTTCGATATACCTTTTTTTCCGTGACCTGTTGGTTATGCGTATCCTTCTCAGTTCCACATCATCCTCGGGTGACACCACGATCTCTGTATGTGTTTCCAGCAAATGGTCTTTTCTCCTGAACTCGGCCCGGCCCTGCGAAAAAACGGCTTCATAATTATCGCCTTCCTGTAATGTGGGTTGGTAAGATGACGACCATAAGCTCTGTGTTTCCATATCGCGGATATAACAGAAAGTGCCCCAGTTGTCGCAGGTGCTGTCTTCGCGCCAGCGGGTAATGGCAATATCTTTCCAGCGGCTATATCCACCGCCGGAGTTGGTGACCATTACGTGATAGCGGCCGTTGGACAGTAACTGCACCTCCGGCATCGTGGTAGCCGGTGTGTTGATCACCCGCATTGGCATAACATGCTCCGACACCACACTGGTATCTGCCACATGCACACTTGGTGAATAGAAAGTAGAAACCCTTGGAATCCTTTCCTGCAACAACAACAGCGTGGACTGGAAACCGACTTCAGCTTCGAATCTTTTTTGCATCGGCTGATCCAGCAGCAGGTAGGCGAGTGATAAAAAACCCATGCCCTGGTGGTGGGCCATAAATGATTTGATGATCTCGAATGTCTGTCCGCGTGGCATCCTGGCAGTGGTATAATCTACTGCCTCATAAAATCCATAACTGTTTGTTTCAAAACCTTCTTCCGCCATCTTTTCGAGGTTGTCACAGGCAGCTTCTGGTGCTACCATTAATGCCATGATGGTGGAGTAAGGTGAGATCACGAGGTCTTCGCCCAGCCCGCGTTTGAAGCCCAGCCCGGGCACGCCAAAGGCGCGGTATTGGTAATTAAGATTGGCATCTACCATATTATAGCCACTCTCGGAAACGCCCCATGGAACGCCACGTTTTCTGCCATAGTCTATCTGCTTTTCAACAATCGCTTTATGGGTTTGGTCCAGCAGCGTATTGCCGTAAGAAGGCATTACCAGCATCGGCATCAGGTACTCAAACATAGATCCGCTCCAGGATAGCAGGATCGGGGTGGTGCCTGTATTGGTCAATTGTCTTCCCAGTGCAAACCAGCTTTCCTGCGGCAGTTTGCCTTGTGCAATAGCCACAAAGGTGCTTAACCTTGCCTCCGATGCCAGCAAATCGTAGAAGCTGTTGTCCCTGCGGTTTTCTTCGGCATTGTACCCAATCGACAGCAAATGCTGCGACCGGTCGTAGAGAAAATCGTAGTCCATATTTGCCAGCTTCATGCACTGCAAGGCCAGGTTTTCCAGGATTAGTATTCTCTCCTTTGCCCTGCGGCCTGCATCCACTACCGATGTTGAAAATCCATCCAGCCAGAGGTTCTCATCGGTTGTATTTTCTCCCACATAAAAACTTCTTATTTGCGGCAACATTTCAGCTTCCAATTTTGAAAGCGAGGCCAGGCTTGGGATTGCGGCTACACGATCCGCCAGATCCGCAAATTTCGCCGGTACTGCAGGCAGCAATAACCAGGGCGCTATCGTGGCCAGGTCGTTACAGGCATCTGATACCTGGGCAGCCGCTTTTTTAGCCCACATGGCCGTTTCGGCCTGATCGCTATTCATCAGGCCGGCAAGGTTTGACTGGAACAAATCATGCAAAGTATCCACAGCAACCTTCGCTTCGGGCAGGTTCTGTGGCTGCATATTTTGTATTTCCGTAAGCTTCTGCAAAAAAGCATCGGTGCCTCCGTGGTCTTTATTGACTTCTTTTAATAGCCTGATCGTATCTGATAGCCCATCGAAAACCTTGTTGTTGAAAATCCGGTGACTGGCGATTCCCACCAGGCCTTGTTTCAAAGTAATGAGGTGGCCTGCAAGATTGCCGCTATCCACCGTGGAAACATATCTTGGGTTAAGCGGCAGTAATGTCAGCGTATCGTACCAGTTGTAGAGATGCCCGCGATACTTTTCCATCGCCAGCATGGTGTTAAGCGTGTTGGCCGTTCGGTCTATTAGTTTTTCGGTGCTGATATATCCAAAATCCCAGGCACTCAAATTTGCCAGCAGGGATAGGCCAATATTGGTGGGTGATGTGCGGTGCGCTGTTTTTGGAGAGGGATGTACCTGGAAATTATCAGGTGGAAGCCAGTTGTCTTCCTGGGTTACAAAGTCTTCGAAAAAAGCCCATATTTTCCTGGCCAGTTGTTGCAGGTAAGCCTGCTGGTTTTTTGAAAGATTGGCCTGCTTCTTTTGGGTTTCCCGGCTGATATGCCATGCCACAAAGGGGGCAACACCCCACAAAGCCAGCACTGGTACTGCAATAAAAAATGCGGGCCAGGAATTCAGGAAAAAGTATACCAGCAACCCTGCAGCCAGTATCGCATTAAACCACATAGCGCCATAAAACTGCAACAAGGTTTTGGGAGAATTATTAATGGCATTGTTCGACGGATTCCACTCTAATAATTTTCTGCGAGAAATAAATAAGCGCCAGTTGGTACGAATAATAGCATCGGTATTGATATAGGCTTCGTAGGGCAGGAAAATAAAATCAAGCACATGCTGCAATAAATTATTGATCGTGGACCGGACCGAAAACATCACATGCTGCCACAGTTCCATATCGTCCGGTTTGCGGCTGATATCCCAAACAAAAATGATGGCGGAAGGCAGGGCAATGATAAGCAGCACCGTCACAGTCCATAACCAGGGAGACCCGGTCAGTATCCAGCCAAACAACAGCAATAACACCAGCGACGGCGCCACAAGACTGCGCCGGAGATTATCAAAAATCTTCCATTTAGACAGCGATGAAAGCGGGTTTTTATTATGTCGCTTTAACGGGCCCGGCACCCCGGGAAAAAGCCAGCGGGCTATCTGCCAGTCGCCACGTATCCAGCGATGGCGGCGCTTGATATCAACACTATAGCTTGACGGATATTCTTCATACAATTGTACATCGCTGATCAACCCGCTACGGGCATAACAGCCTTCCAGCAAATCGTGGCTTAAGATACGGTTGTCGGGGAACCGGTCTTTCAACGCCTCTTCAAAGGCATCAATATCATAAATGCCCTTTCCAATGAAAGAGCCTTCGCAAAACAAATCCTGGTACACATCACTGATGGCCCTAGTATATGGATCAGTTCCGGGCTCGTTACCATGTATCCGTGCATACATAGAGCTTTCAGAAAGCGGCAGGCTATTGGAAACCCTGGGTTGCAGGATGCTGTACCCATCAACAACCCTTTGCTTTTCTTTGGAGTATAAGGCATGGTTGAGTGGATGCGCCATAGTACCTACCATTTGCCAGGCGGCATCCCGCGGCAATTGTGTATCGGTATCCAGGGTGATAATATATTTTACAGACTGAAGGACTGATTCATCTGCTACGATCATGATGAAATTCTCCCTTCCCTCACCTCTCAGCATTGCGTTGAGTTGCGCCAGTTTACCACGCTTGCGTTCGTAACCCATCCATTTTTTTTCCTTTTTGTTCCATTTTCTCGGGCGGTGAAACAGAAAGAAATTCTCATTTTTCATGCTCCCGTATTTCCTGTTCAAGGCAATGGTCTTTTCTTTTGCCAGTTGCAGCAATGCATGATCGCCTTCGAGTGTTTCACTGTCGGCGTCTTTAAAATCGGTGAGTAAGGCGAAATGAAGATTGATATCCCTGTTAGCCAGGAACCGCACTTCCAGCGCCTCTAATAATGAGTCGAGTTCGGCAGCATTTCCAAGCAAAGTGGGGACTACTACCATGCTGCGGTTCGCCGTTGGAATGCCTTTGGAAAAATCCAGTCTTGGCAACAGGTTTGGCCTCGCAGTAATGGTGGCCACCCAGTTAACCAGGGTAGATGCAAGGCGGCTGGTGGCTATAAGACATATAACGCCCAATGGAAGAAGGTACCAGTTCTGAATACCTCCGGCAAACGCCCTCCATAACAGGAAATTGGTAAAAAATAAGGTCAGGAAAATGATGCCACCCCTGTAAAAAAATCCCGGGACCCGGTTAAATATTTTCCTGCATTTTTCACGGGAAGAGTACCGCATACACACGATCTTTTCTATGGTAGCCCTACCCTTTCCTGTCAGAAAATATCCTACATGCGATGTGCGGGGATCGTTATTGGCGGCTGCATTTTCCGCTGCACTTTTTATAGCCAGTTCTGCTACGGCTTCTTCCGACAAAAGAGAATGCTTGGAGATCGTCTCCACGCTATGCCTGTAAGTATCCCGGGTATGAAAATCCATTTTTTCGTACACACCATCTTTGTCTGTACGGAGGATCTTTTCCACGATGCTGGTATCCTCCACAAACTCACGCCAGTCGGTAGTATTCAGAAAACGGAGACTGCTGATGCTATTGCTGATAGACACCTGGTCGGCCGCTTGCTTTTGGTTTTCGAGTTGCACCAATTCGCCACTGGTCAATCCATTTTCTGAGAGCCGCTGCTCAATCCAGCTCAGCGGCAGGGCGAGTGCAGAACCTTTACCCTGGAGCCTTCTCGTAAGTTCGGCCACAAATGAACTCACCATGGGCGGGTTGCTCCTGGCCATATCTGCTATGACCAATACCAGGCTTTTGGGATCCTTTTCAGCCGTGCTGGTCATCTGGTCGGCCCAATCATCTGCCTGGTTTTTATTTAATATATCGGAAGCGATCTGTGTTGCCAGTCTTCTTAAATTTTCCAGCAAAGCCAGGCGTAGCATGATCGGTATGGCCCATAGTTCGCCGAGTTTTAAGGAAGTGACAGTTTGGTATGCCTGTATAAAACTGGTAAGGCTTCTCAGGTCCACGCGGCCATCGCTATGCGATATGATTCTTACAGCAATATCGTACACGCGGGGAAGGCCTTCAGATTTACCCTTTGCAAGTTGGGGCAAGCCTTTGCTATAACCTTTGGGTAAGTGTTTTTTGCCAGTGTACACCTGTTCTTCTATCAGGTAAAAATTATCGAGCAGCCATTCGCCGGCTGGTACAATGCGCTGATTCGCTTTTACCGATGCTGTAAGCAAGCCATGCACTTCCATTAATAATTCTTCATTCTCCGCAAGGCGTTTCAGCAGTTGCTCTGAAGGATGACCGGAAGTGAGCACATGATTTTTCGCAAGCGTTTTTGCGTATTGTTCCATCTGTTCGATGGAGTATAATTCGGAACGCAAAGGCGGCTTTTCCTTCGAATATTTATTCACGGAACTATCTCCCAGGAAGGGATCAAGAATGGTTTTTTTTATCGTAGCTATCGCTTGTGGAAGCATAAATGGATGTTGGTTTACAGGACACTTTGCATACACATAAGAAAATGGTGTGCCAATAAATATCCTTATGTCATGCAATGAAGCCCTGTTTAACTCAAAACACCCATTTGTTGAGTAGAAACAAAAGAAGGGCCTTTTACAAATGGGCAAATTTCAGCAGGTAACGAGCCGGAATCAATAACAGGAGACTGGCTTATCAGGACTGCTTTATTCACCACATTTTTTAGTTCACGTAAATTATCCTGCCATACATGATTTTTAAAAATTATTTCTACTTCGGGGCTGAACCCGCTTGTATTTTTATCAAGTTCTGCATTAGCTGTTTCCAGGAAATGCCCTGCGAATAACATGATGTCGTCCTTCCTGTTTCTTAGTGGCAGGATGTCGATTGTAAAGTCGTTCAACAGGTGGTATGCTTCTTCATTTAATTTGCCCACATGGGCCGCATGCCACAGGCTTTCGTGGCTTGCTGAAATAAACCGCACATCGATTTCTATTTCCGGTT
Organism: Bacteroidota bacterium; assembly: GCA_040386335.1. Lineage (GTDB taxonomy): Bacteria > Bacteroidota > Bacteroidia > Chitinophagales > Chitinophagaceae > JAZKFT01. The sequence goes on along the minus strand of JAZKFT010000012.1, from coordinate 1,744 downwards.
TGCCGCCTTGTCTTGTCATCTTTTTGCTTTTGATCGCTTTTACCAGCATCGCCTGTGCTGTGGGAGATAAATCAGCCACTTCATTTAGCAAAAGCGTGCCACCATTGGCTAGTTCCAGGTAACCTATACCTTGGTCTTCTGAGTCATTTGCTGCGTTCGCTTCGCTGCCGAATAATGCTTCGGCGGCCATATCTCCGGTGTAGGCGCTGCAATTGAACACCACGAATGGCTTGTCGCGGCGAAAGCTCCTCCTGTGAATTTCTCTTGCCACCAGGTCTTTCCCGGTGCCTCTTTCGCCCTGGATACTCACATTGTAATTTGTTGGCGCTATCAGGTCTATCTGCCGGCTGAGTTTCCTGAATATTTCGGTGTCGCCGGAATAAAAATCGGGTATGCCGGAAACAGATGGTTCTGTATGAAAATGTGCTTTCTGGTTATTTTTGACCTTATCCAGTGCCTTTTGAACGATAGCCGCAATGTCTTCGGGTAGCAGGGGTTTTGTAACATAATCGATGGCCCCGTATTTAATAGCGGTGGCTGATGTTTTGATGTCATCGTAGGCTGTTATGAAAATAAACGGTAGCTCTGGCATCGTTTCTTTTACTTTTCGAAGAAAACTAATACCGTCCATGTCTTCCAGCCACACATCGCATATTACCAGGTCGGGCAGGTTAAACTGAAGATGATCCCATGCATCCATGCAGGTATGCACTTCAGTCACTTTGAACCCCTTCCTCGTAAGAAACCTGTTGAGTAACAGGCACATATCAATATCGTCGTCAATGATTAAAAGTTTTTTCATGGATTGGGCGTTTTTGATTGTAAAATGAAAGCCTGCCATACACTCACCTGCATAGTTTGCCCTGCTCACCTTTCAGGGAAACCGATTGGGTAGTTCAAAATCTGTACCGCTTAGTGCTGACTGCAGAAACTTATTACCGGTTGTTCAGGCCTGCTCAACAGGAACAGGAATAGCTGGATGTCCATCGACGATTTTACATAAACGATGTAGAGACATTTCCCCAATTTGTGGGCAGGTTTTGATAGCAAAATTGTTGTGAGAAAAGGTTGGGATGGGGTAGCTGGCGTATTTGAAGGAGATGTTTGTGCCGGCGGGGTAATGCTATAAGAATTGGCTGGCAACCTTAAGCACAGGTAAAAACGAATTTGGGTTGTGTCTTAGTTTGAATTTCCAGTATCGTTCTTTTTCAAGATTATACCTGCGTTTTATTTACAGTGTAAGCCAGGTTTGGTATTGTGCAAAATCGGCTTGTGCTTAATTCATTTTACACAGGCTAATTTTTCACAGGTTTGTGCAAAAACAGGTTGTAAAAAATTAATTAAACACAGCTTGATTTTGCACAACTTATTCCAGGCTTAATGGCTGGCAAATAAATGGTACCGAAAGTTCAAACTGACTCATGACTCGATTTGAGTTATGTGCAATGACTTTTCGTTAACGTTGGTAGCCCTTAATGGGCGGAATAGCATTCCACGTAATCATCATGTTGAACTACAATTGTTACGCCCTTTCAGGGCTTGATTATGTATGCGTTTGTTCACCCAGGGCGATGCCCTGGGCTAATTTGTGTTGCCCTTTCAGGGCGATGTCAAAGCAGTCACATCCTGATAATTATACGATTAAGCTACTTGTCATTAGCATGTGCAATGACATTTCTTAGACGTTGCTAGGTCGAGTAGGCAAGGGCATTTCAGCCCAAGCCTCTCACAGAACCGTGCTTGA
>JAZKFT010000011.1:189250-209220 GCA_040386335.1 Bacteroidota bacterium | reverse complement strand
GGTCGGTAAAACTACAAAAGGTTTTTTTAGCTTGCAGCGTTTTTTTCGGGGTTAATAAACCCCGGGATGCCACTTAAAATCATGACAAAAGTCTGTTCAAAAAGCCACCGTTTTTCCATTTCCCGTTTCCTTTTACATAAGGTGGCTGAAAGCCGGAAGAGAATGCTTTCATGCAATGCCAGCGGCATTTATCAATGGCCTGCATTAGCTGCCAGCCTGGTGCTGCTCCTTTTGGTATCCTGCAGCAGTGCTCCCAAATACCAGGTTTCCAGCTATGCGAATGGCAATAATAACCCTGTACCCGATTACAGCAATCTCTACTATTGGGCGGCGCATCCTTACAAGCATGATCCGTCCGACAGCTTACCGGTACGTTACCGAAAAGATTATCAGGACAGCTCCGTAGATGTGTTTTTTATTTACCCCACTACCTATACTGATAAATCAAAAATAGCTGCGGAGCCAAACGGCGGCAGCAGGTGGAATGCCAATATCAACGACGACAGTCTCAACGCGAAAACCGATTACACCACCATCTTAAACCAGGCTACACCTTTTAATCATTACCGGGTATTTTCGCCGCGTTACAGGCAGGCCCATTATCAGTCTTTCTTTATTGCCGATTCAATTTCAAAACCATTTTTTGAAACAGCCTACGCTGATGTAAAAGCGGCCTTTGAATATTATATGGTTCACAATAATGGTGGGCGGCCATTTATTATTGCATCGCACAGCCAGGGCACCGTTCATGCTGCAAGGCTGATAAAAGAATTGATAGAAAACAATCCACTGGCCCAAAAGATGGTGGCCGCATACCTGATCGGGATGCCGGTACGAACTGACTATTTTGCGTCGGTTTTACCTTGTAAGGATTCTCTGCAAACTGGCTGCTTCGTAAGCTGGCGTAGTTTCAGGGAAGGCTATATTCCTCCTTATATCAGCCAGGAAAATTTTAAGGCAACCGTCATAAACCCGCTCACATGGCAAATGAATGAAGAAGCGGCAAGCCGTAAGCTCAACGAGGGTACCATCCTGCTAAAATTTAACCGTGTAAAAACACGCAATGTAAGTGCACGGGTAAACGGCAATATTCTGTGGACCAGCAGGCCACGTTTCCTTGGAGGTATTTTTTTGAAACAAAAAAATTACCATATCGCCGATATTAATTTTTTCTGGAAAAGCATCAGGGACAATGTGCAGACCAGGGTTAGGAAGTTTCGGGAAGCCAGTGGTGAGTAGTTGATTGGTTAATTCGTTCACCGGTTGATGAGTTTTTAAGATTTTGAAGGCAACTATTTACGCCGGCAATTCTGCAAGAACCTTTTCTATTCTCTCTTTTAAATCTTCATAGTGGGTAAAACCTTTGGCCAGCAGGTAAAAATTGGTTTCGCCTGTTTGTATCAGCACTTGTGGATAGCCGGTTACCTGTAATTGTTTGCACAAGGCAAATTCGTAGTAAGCCTTCTCCTTATACTCGTCGCTTTTTAGCTTAGTATAAAATGCTTCCGGCTGGATGCTGTATTTTTCCAGGAGATTGCGGTAGGCCTCATCATCGCACAAATCCCGGCCTTCGTAATGCAGGGCGTACTGCAGATCGGCAGCAAATTCCACCTGGCGTTCTTCGTAAAAATCTTTAAAAATGCATAATGCAATGGCCGGCTTTTCGCTATTGGGAAACCAATCGCTGAGGTCGGGGTTTTTAATATGCCAGAGGTAGTCTTCTCCAAAACGGATACCGGTAAGTTCTTCCACGGTTTTGTAGGCATTTAAAATATACCCGGCAGTAACGCTGATTGGTTTTGGATCATCGCTTATGATCATACCACCGCTAAGCACCTCAAATGGAAGGCGGTCTTTGTATTCCTCATAAATTTTTTTTATAACGGGGCTAAAGCCGTAGCACCACCCACAATAGGCATCGTAACAATAATAAATGGTCGGAGTCATGCGGCGAAGATAGAAGAATCATCCATCGCGAACCACCGTAGAGACGCCATGCTGGCGTCTGAATCATGCAGATAAAAAAGCGACACCCAATAAATTTCGACCACCTGCCAGGAGACACCCACACAATCATCTACAACACCTTCAACATCATTCCCCCGCAATAAGCCCTTACCCCCGGCTGATACATACAAGACAATGCCGTGGTACCATTGCTGAAAACACCTTCTTTCGCCACCACTGTTTGGTAGCTGATAGAGGAAATGCCCGATGGAATGCTGGTCGCAAAAAACTGGAAACCTACATCCCGCACCGATCTGTAATAACTAAAACCGCGGGTATATTCATAACCACTACTGGCATCGGCAGGCTCCAAAGCAGCGGCCCTTTTTTCATCGATAAAAACATAGTTTAACTGCCGTGGTGCGGTAATGGTAATGGTGGTTTGCAGCTTGTCGGCAATTTTTAAAACCGTGTTTTCTGTGATGGGTTCCCATTTGCCTGTTTTGGCGTTAAGCCTTTCAATAGCTTTTGAAATTCTAACCGTGTTAATATCCTCAGCCATCGGTGGATTAGCCGTGAAATAATAATAGTTGAGACCGCCACGCGTTAGAGTCGTAGCATTGCTTCGCCTGATACTTACTGAAGCCGGGAAATTTTGGAAAGCTGAAAAAGCAGTCAGTTTCCCGCTGAACATATCATCCGTAACTGTGGTGGGTTGATTGTCGAAATTTAAAGACAGATGCACCGGTGCACCCGTTGTCACCGGCTTTTGACGGTTGAGTAATCCAATAGCAGCGGCGGTTGATTTGGTGGTACTCCAGTTATGATCCTGTTTGTTTTGCAGCAGCCACTGAATAATGCCATTCACGGTTTCTTTTGACTGGCTGGCTTCTTCAAAGGCCTCGGCCAGGCGTACAATCGTTTCTTCTGACTGTGTATCGAGGTCGTCGGCGTTCGATATTAATTTCCACCTGGTACCGTGCCCGTCGTTCGTTATAGCAAGTTGTTTAATGGAGTTCAGCTGCAGCATAGCGCTGTCTGAATAGGGTTTGCCAAATCGTAATGCAGTAATGATTAGCGTTGCCTGTTTGTGAAGGCTATAGTGATCGATCCGCCGCCACAAAGCTGCGAGGATAGAATCCATTTTATATTGCAATGCTGCGGATGGCTTGTTGCTTTTCATCCAGTAGCTACGGGCATGCAGGAAAGAAATATCATCAGTGAAATAAACCTGCCTTTCCTTTTGCTTTTCAAATTCTACATCGCAATAGGCGAGCAGTTTTGGCATAAAATAATAGTATTTGCTTACCACATTACTGTTTACTCTAAATGGTAATGAATCATGCTCCAGTTTGCCAAACCCGCCCAGGAGATAGTTGGAAATATAACGGTCACTTTTGCCTCCTTTAAACCATGTGATGCCACCATCGAAGTTTTGTAATCCTGCCAGGTCGTCCATATATTTTTCAATGACCCGGTGGCCATTCAGTGTGTCCAGCAACTTGCGTAGTTTCTGTTGCTGTACATCATGGGCATGGTTTAATTGCAGCCAGGGCATCGTTTCTTCTCCAAGTTCGTCCGGTAAAGCATCATCGGCTTTTTGTTCTTTTGGGGCGATATTTTGCATGGCTTTTTGCGCAGCAGTATCGGTACGCATCAGCCTGGTGGCCACAGAGTAAGCCAGCATTTTATTAAAGGTTTGCTCGGCACAGCCGTAAGCGTAAAAAGCCAGCCAGGGCAAGGAGTTAAGCATAGCTGCCTGTGGTTTGGGTGTTATATATACACCCATGCCGTAAGCTGTTGCATCGGCCGGTATGTCGGGTGTTTTGATAAGCGTATCGGCACCTTTGCTCATGACAAAAGGAACGGCTGTGTTGACCAATATCTTTTTGCTGAGGATGGGTATTACATGCTCTTCACCATCACTGAAACCGGCAGATTTCGCAATCACTTTTATTCTCAATGGATGGAGAAAATTTGGAGGGATGTTCAGCTCAAAAGCATTGCTGCCATTGGCTTTTGCAGGAATGGAAAATGTATTGCTGCTTGTTTTTAAAATAGCGGCACTGATGTCTTCGCCGGTTTCAGCATCTTCGATAATGCAAGTAGTAGTGCCATTAATATTTACTGTATCCATGTTGCTGATGCGGCTTTTTAAGATAAGCTTATCGCCCTGGGTTAGGAACCTTGGCATATTGGGCTGTACCATGAGTGGCAACTGTGAAACAATGGTTTTTTCAGCATAGGAAAAGCTTGCATTTTTGGTGTGTGCCATCATCTTCCATTTCCATTCGGTGACGCTTTCGGGCATGGTAAAACTGATATTGTAAAACCCATCGCGGCTGGCATGCACCTGCGGAAAAAAGAAAGCCGTTTCGTTGAAATTCTTTCGTATAACCAGTGGTGGTTCTTCTGGAATATTTGGCAGTATGACCGGACCTTTGGTGCTGATTAGCACTACGCCATTAGCAGCACGGGCGCCATAAATAGCGGTGGCTGCTGCATCTTTCAATACAATTATTTCTGTAAGTTTATTGGGGTCGATCTTACTGATATCGCCATCATACACAACGCCGTCGATGACATATAAAGCGTTATTGTAACCGCTAAATGTGGCTGCGCCCCGAATGGTGACAACAGACCCGGTCAATTCCTTTCTTTTAACAGAACTATACCCAACCACAACTACTTCCTCCAAGCCCGCAGTGCTTGTGATATTGACACCGGAAAGTCTGCCCGCCAATTCGAAATTACTACTACTAAAGCCAAATTTCAACTGGTTTTCAAAATCGAAATTGGCAAGAGTACCATACTGGATAGATAATGGATTCAGCCACCACAATGCCTTGGCTCCTTCCGAATAATCGCCCATTAAACGATCAGGGACCGGGTAGCTGTACAACGAACCCTTTATCTTATCATTGATACTTCCGCCCCAGTTATCTTTCATGTTCATCCGTTTATCAAAATTGGGGAGTCGCCATTCATGTTTTTCTATCTTGTCCAGCGAAGCATCATACATGGTTGTCATCAGCTCTGCTGCTGTGTTTTCGTTTTTTGTTTTAATACTTACAGTAAAAGTTTCCCTGCCCCCGGGCGTTAGTTTGCTGCGATAATTTTCGACAATTATTTCAGGATTATCCTTGCCGGTTCCGGGAGTATACACCAGCTGGTGGTCTTTGTACAAATGATTATTGAAAATATACAAGTGTGTAATCGTTATCTCCCCATGCGCATCCCCCGGCATTACGAAGTTCCACACGTTTAAGCCTTTCTTTTCGGTCTTGATATTATAGGCATATTTTGCCTTAACACCTTTACTGCCTTTGGCGAACCAGGTAATATGATAAATGGAAAAGATATCCTGGACACTGTTGCCTGTCAGCCACTGCAACTGCTTCCCGCTTTCAACACTGTTGACAGGCAGGTAATGGAAAGAGGAAGTTGGTTCGGGCAAGGCTGCCGCTGCTTTATCATATACTGAAAATTCGCGGCTGGCTTCGCCGTTAATGTTTCCATTTTCTTTGCTAACGGCTTCTATTTTGTACCTGCCCGGGAGCAGTAAATCCTTTGGCAGCAGCAGTTTTTCATCAGTGCCGGCCATCAGAGATTTTTCATAAACGAGTTCTTTTCCCTCTTTTGTTTCCACTGTTTCCGGCACCGTTCCGGGGAACCATTTTTCAAAATCCTGCGGAGGGTACATCCATACATCAGCTTTGGGCCAGTAAGTTTCCGCCGATGTTTTTTTAGTATGTATCAGCCTGTAAATGCTTATAGACACTGGCTTTTTCACATGGCCGGCAAATTCATTTTTGGTAGAAATGTACAAGGGCTTCAGTTCGCTCCTGTCCAGCATGGTTGCAACAGGAATATCAATTCTTACAGGACGGTTATTAAGATACATATTGGTAGATGCCTCATGGCTTTCTCCGCTGGCATCTATGGCAGAGGCTTCTATATGGTAGTAGGCGGTCCATGTTTTATCATTTGAAAAATGGTATTTTTTCAGAAGGCTGTCGTTAACCTGGATATCCAGTTCGCCTTTATCGTTTGTATAACCTTCACCCCAATTATCCTCATCGTTTTCAATTTCTACCTCTATTGATCTTGATAACATTTTTCCTGTTAGCGTGTCATAATAAGGAACTGCCCCGTTTCGCCTGATCGTATATTCTACCAGCACATTATTCAGCAGGGCTCCTGCAAAAGATTTCAGCTTTATTTTCAAAGAAAAACTATCGGTCAGTTGTAACGCTTTCTTCGGTTTTTCTATCGCCATTTCAAACGACGGGCGTTTGTATTCCTCAACTTTAAAGCGGCCATTGTTCCGGTCGTCAATATCGATGTCATCTGTATCAAATTCCCAGTCACCTGTGGCAGCGGTTTTAGCTATAACAAAAGAGCCGGCTACAGACCCAAACTTGTTGGGTAACACACTAAGAGTGTCCACTTCCCTGCCGAAAGCATCATTTACAAACACCTCCAGTTTTTGCTTGCCGAATTTGAGCACCAGTTTGTAAAACAGTTTTTTGAAAAAAGGCAGTTTCAGGTTCTTCCAATTGAGCACCAATGGCTCACCATTTTTTGGATTGCGGGTAATAAAAATACCCTTGAAATGAACGGTTTGGCCTGGCCGGTAAATAGCCCTATCGGTGAAAAGATGCAGTTTTGTCTGGTCCTCATAGTATTCCTGCATATCATCATAGTCATCATCGTTGTACACTTCTTCAGGCACATTGTATTTAGTTGCATGATAGTTGGTGGTGACAGTGTCATTTCCATTGATGACCTTGATCGAGTCGGCATTTTTATTTACGGTAACATACCCGTCATTATTCACCAGTTTAACAGGCAGTTCCTTAGTGATATAAATACTGCTATCCCCAATTTTTTTAAACCCGGATTCCTGGACGATAACCGATGCGCCCATTAATGGGAACCCGGTTTTCCGGTTGAGCACAAAAACTTTTTCATCGTTATTAATTACAGCCATGTTGCTCACCTGCAGTTCCAGGTAGTCTATCTTTTGGTTACTCGTATTTATTTCCGAATTGGAATACAATAGAATATAGCAGCCCATATCCAGCCCCTGGAATTTCAAAAAACAATTATGGTTCTGGAAGTCATCCTGCTTAGGCAGGTCAAATACCTTATCGGTAAAATCGCCACTGGACAACAGATCCTTAATCAGCTCCCACGGGCTTTCGAATGTTTTATTATTATTGTTACTATAACTCGCAAGGTGCAACTGGTGCCGCGTTTCCTTCAATTTATATGCCTCCATTTTGAGAGCATAAGCCTGGGTCACTCTCACCAATCTTGTATAAAGCTTTTCTACATTCCGGTACAACAACATAGCCGGTATGGCTTCGCCCGGCAAATGAACATGGTTTATTTCCATGTTTGCTTTCGGCTGTTTCATCTGCTCCTTCATGCTCAACAAGATGTTTTTCATATAGCTGAAACTGTCGAGTAATACAGCATTTTGCTCATATAGTTTCAATGCTTTTACATAGTGGAAGCGAATGGCAGAGTCAAACTTTGGCTGAGGACTCCAGCGATAGTTATAATTATATCCATCATTGCCAGGGTTGTAGGTGCCTGCCATTTTATTCCATAACAAACAAAGCTGGTACACCCCATTGGCCTTTACAGCAGTGTATGGAGATCGCACGAGTTGTTCCAGGTAGTTTTCATAGCGCTTGTCAGAAAGCGAATCGGGTTGATGGTTGTTGTAGAGAAATTTCCGGGCCAGTGTTTCGATAAAATAATAAGCGTTGGGATCTGTGCTTTTATGCATGGCGGCCCATTGCCTGTAATTGCCAAGAATATTCCATTCGTCTTTTGTAAAGGCGGCTATGGTATCTGTCGTTTTGATTAATTCATCGGGTGTAAGCAGCAGCCAATCAGGTTTTATGCCATAATAATTCCGGGTATTTTTTTGCGACTCCAGGTAAGCCAGTTTTTGGGCAAATACAATATCGCTGAATGTAGGTTTAAACAAAAACATTAAAGGGTCGTAAGCCAGCCACAGCAAGGTTTCCGGGTCAACGTTGTTGAATGATACTGCAGTGCGTTGTGCCACATCAAAGTGCCTTTGAATGATGCTGTCAAGTCGGTCACGGCTCATAGTGCTATAGACAGGGCCGCCCGGGTTTCGGAATAGATTTTTGTTGCCCCTGTAAAAGAACTTTTGCATAAATGCAGACAGTCTTTTAGCCTGCAACAGGTGCATAATTGTTTTTAATTCCGGTGGTGCCGGGCTGTTGAGTATGCTATCTATGAAAGCGGATTTTTTAAAAAAGGAACTGTCTTCGCTGTGCAGATCATCAATCAATAATTGGTAGTAATATAGCCTTCCTACAGAAATAGGATTGTTTTGCACCTCCTTGTTTTGCCGTAATTCCTCTACCTGTTTTTGAAGCACCAGCAGGTTTTTTTTGAGGCTGATGGATTGCTCTATATCTGCCCAGTCGGTTGTTTTTTGTTGTGCATGGACACCCGGGAAAATGGCTAAAAAAATGGCTAGCAGGGCGCAGGTTCTTTTGGTCATAAGCAGGTTTGGCAGGGGATGTAAGGTGGTGGCAAATTACATAGCTTCCCTAACGCTGGCACAAGATTATTTATTTTGAATTGAAGGGCCTGGTATTGTTATCGTTGAGCTGAGATTTATTCATAGTGCTGAAACTTGAAACGGTGTATTAGATTTTTTAACCGACTGGCAGGTTATTATGTTAGTCCTTGAAAAATCGGTTTCAACCTTTGAGGTTTCAAATTGCAACCTCAAAGGGTAGCTGTTTAAGGTTGCAATTTGCAACCTTGAACCTGGAAGGAATACTGGATTGGCTGTCCATGAAGTATTCTTTAAGGTTAAAAATTGCAACCTTAAAGAATTTCTGCCATTTACGCAGTTGATTCTAATTCATGAAAACTAAAACCCATGCAAATAATACTAAGTATTCAAAACCGGATTTACGAATTACGCGGCGAAAGGGTAATGCTGGATTTTGATTTGGCTACGCTTTACGAAGTAGAGACCAAAGTACTCAACCAGGCAGTGAAAAGAAACAACCGCCGCTTTCCATCCGATTTTATGTTTCAGCTTAGCAAGGAGGAATACGAAAGGTTGAGTTTAGAAGCCAAAAGTTCAAGTGGTGGTCGTTCAAGGTCACAATTTGTGACCTTGAACATAGTGAATGACTTAAACAGCTCGACCAATGCGGATTCTTTAAGGTCACAATTTGTGACCTTAAAGAATCCTGGCAGAGGGAGGAATCTAAAATACCTCCCCTATGCCTTTACCGAACAAGGCGTGGCCATGCTGAGTGGCATCCTTAATTCCGACAAAGCTATTTCTATGAACATCGCCATCATGCGGGCTTTTGTGGAAATTCGTCGCCTCACATTGCAGCAAATGGACCTGAAGCAACAATTGAAGGAAATTAAAGACCGGCTGGGTGCTCACGACGTCCAACTGAACCAAATTTACGACGCCATGGAAAACCTGCTGGATGAGAAAGCTGCAGAAAGAAAATGGAGCGAAAGAGAACGTATTGGCTTTCGTAAAGAATAAAGCAACCTTAATTCTTCTTCTCTTTGATGCGGCCGTTGGCGTCATCTGAAGCACTGTTACGCTCCCGTGCCTTAAAGTCCTGTTTACCAAATTTCCAGGTAAACTGTAGCCGCAGTCCCTGGCTTTCCCATTTACGATCGAGGCTAAAATTTTGGTTGGCATAGGCTACACTTTGACGCCAGCGTTGGGTATTAAAAATATCTACAACCGTTAATTTCAGGCTGCCTTTTTCTTTAAAAATAGTTTTAGAAAAACCAATGTCGAGACTACCCAGGGCACGGGTTTTAAATAAGGCGTCTTTGGTGGCACCATTGCCCCAACTACTTAGCTGGGCTTTGTAACCATTTCCCAATGAAAAACTATTATTCAGATACCAGGTAAAACCCAGGCTACCGTTGTTAATAGCACCATCGGGTAACTTGCCTTTAAACTGATTGTAGAAACCGCTGATGTACGTGTAACTATACCACCAATCGTTTACCGGCATGGGCAGACTGATATTTAGATAGACGGTGTTTTGCACGCCTAGATTTTGCGGCTGTGAATAAGCCTTTTCACCTGTTTGTTCGGTGATGGTTTGGCTATAATCTTTGGTATGGCTGTACCCAAAAACAAAGCTTAGTGCGTCATGATATGTGTAGGTCAGTTCCAGTGTATGTGCATACGATGACCGCAAATACGGATTCCCTTTTTCGGTAGTATAGGCATCAATGATACTTTCAAATGGGTTTAGATCCTGGTAATTGGGCCGATTGATACGTCGGCCATAACTGAAGCCCACATTGTTTTTATCATTAATAGTATAGCGTAGAAAGGCGGTGGGGAAAATATTGAAGTAGGAGGTGTCCGGGTGGCTGATGCGGTGTTGGACTAGATCGGTGGAAATGCCTTTGATAACGGACCGCTCGGCACGAAGCCCCAGCTGGTATTCTATTTTTTTAGTCTTTTTACCGTAGCTGACGTAAGCGGCAAGGATATTCTCGGTGTAGTAGAAATCGTTGCTACGGCCGGTATCCGCAGTAAAGATATTGTTGGTCCATTTGCTGGCGGCCAGGTCATTGTTGGTTTGTACACGGTTGTATTTTATCCCGGTTTCCACCTTCGCCTGTTGCTTTTTTAGTTCTTTGGTATAGTCGGCTTTTACTGAATAGATATGGATACCAGTAACTGTTTGCAGTCGGTTGGCACCGTAATTATATTTCTGCGATTGTTTGTTCAGGTAGTCGGTGGACACCTGCTGCTCGATTCTATTTTTAAAACTGCTATAACTGGCATCTATGTTCAGTTCATTTCCAAGGGTATCTTCAAATCTATAATTGGCGCTATAATTCATTCGTCTTGCATCATTGAAGTTTTCATTGTTTGTCTGAAGCGAAGAATCGGTGATGCCATTTGTTTGAATATTGGTGACTCCAATGGTTTTGAATGGATTATTACCCACGCTGCCCGTTGCCAGGAAGCCAAATGTGCTTTTCTTATTGATGTACAGATCAACACCGCCGCGAAAGTTATGGCTGCGATACGGGTCAATATCGACTGTGTTATTGTCGAAAACTTTAGTGCTGTTGCCTCCAATTATATGTCTCATAAGCGTGCCTTTGGTATGCTGGAGGTTGTTGCCATAGGTATAGCTGCCAAATGCATTGATCTTTCCCTGCCTGTGGTTTAAGTTGATACCCATATTGCTGCGGTAATGCACCTGCTGCGTATAGCCGGCACTCAGGCTGCCATTGGTGCCCTGCAATTTATTTTTCTTCAGGCGGATGTTGATGATGCCGGCGTTGCCCTGTGCATCGTATTTGCTGCCCGGGTTGCTGATGATCTCTACCTTATCCACCATATTTCCGGGGGTATTTTTTAAAAAATTGGCCAGGTCCCGCTGGCCCATCTGGGTGGGCTTGCCATCTATCAGCACGTTGACCCCTGTTTTGCCACTCATGTTAATGCTTTCATCGTTGGTAATGCTTACACCCGGTGCTTTCTGAATGATTTCAAAAAGGCTGCTGCCGGCAGCAGTGATGTCGTTCTGAACATTTAGTACAATCTTGTCTAACTGCCTTTCGATATACTGTTTTTGCGCAGTAACCACTACGTTTTTCAACTTGTTGTTGAGGGTGTCAAATTTTTGCCTGGTGCTGTCTTTTTGCTGTGCCGTTAGGGCATGGGAGGCCAGGAGAAAAGCTATGAGTATGCCGATATTCTTCATGGTAAAGAAAGTTTTTGGGATGTTGTTTTTTTTGACAACCCAAAAATGAAGTATCGGCAAAGGCTGGTCGCCTCAAATCATAATTTGAGGCAGAAGGATATGGTATCAAATAACCGGGATGCTTTTTTTTAAAGGCCCGTTTATTCCAAAGGATTGACTATCAATGTAGTTTAAGGGGATTTTATATTAGCTGCTAGCCACTCTTTTGGCGAACTACCGGTATCTTTTTTAAAGGCGCGGTTAAAAGTGGCCTTGCTGTTAAAGCCACAATCGAAGGCAATTCCCAGCAAGGTCTGCACTTTTTGTTCCCCCGCCTCCAGTTTTGCTTTCACGGCATTCACGCGGTAGGCATTTACAAAGTCGTTGAAGTTTTGTCCAAAACCCTGGTTGATGATCCGCGATAAAACAGAGGGGTTGGTCTGCAGTTTTTTTGACAGATCAGAAAGGCTTAATTCTGGGTTTTCGTACAGTTTTTCTGTTGTAAAAAGCAGGCTTATTTTTTCAGTCCATGTGTCCATGGGAAAGCTGGTATCAAAAGCCTCCTTTTGGGGATTGCTGATCTCAACAAAGTCTGCATCTTCTATTATCGGTTCTTTGATTTGCAAATCAGTGGTTGACCTGTATTGGAGCAGCAGCAGAGGTTTATTGGTAAGTAAGTGCTGTATCCGAAATGAGACTCTGCTTTCGATAGCGTTCGAATAACCGGTAATAGCGATATAATAGAAAATAATGGCGAAACTGAGAAAATACCACCATGTGCCGCCGTAATTGCCAAGGGAAGGAAATGCCATTACGAGCAGGTTAAATACCAACCGCACAATGAGCATCAGTAAAAAGGCCAGCAGGAAATTCCGGATCCAGCGGAATAGCACCTGGTCGGCATAGCTTACCAACTGCACGATGATGTTGCGGTACACATTATAATACCGAAGCGATAAGATAAAGTAAACCAGCATGGAACAGAAGCCTGTCCATTGGTACCATGCGTCAAAATCCGGGTCGGCACCATCGGCCAAAAAGAAATAACGTTGCAGCACCAGCTTGTCGGTAATAAACATCGCCAGCGAAAACAAGGCATAAAGAATGCCCGGGATAAAATGCACGCAATTTTTTTTGGTAAAGGCAAACGATGGATTGAGCAACGACTGCACATAAAAGAATACCACCGGACCTATGACATACAAATGCTGGAAGGGCATATAAAAAAGGAAATCCCGGTAAGGCTGGGTATCGTACCAACCTGCAAACCCAACCATCCACGGGGCAATGTATAAAATGCAGAGCAGCAGGAAAACAGATAGCCATTTATCAGACCTACTATCATTTGCTAAACCTTTTTTAAACATAAGCACGGCATACACCAGCCCATGCACAAAAAAAATGAGCAGCAATGAACTATAAAAGTTGAAATCGAAAAGCATGATTGTAATCAGGTAAGCCGATAACAGCATTTCGCAAATCTTGTTCAGCAGTATCGTGGTTCAGGTAATTACCGCTTCAGTAACATCGCGGTAAAAAACTACGTTCTTTGTTTTGTCTCAGTTCCCGGTTATCCTGGTTGAGAATTTGAAGCTGGTCACTGCCACCAGAGATTATTATCGTGCATTGGCAAAAGCTTCCAGGTATTTGCCGATGTACATTTCCTTTTGCTTCAACTTATACTGCATAATAAACCTTGGATGCGGCAGCGGTATGATTTGTTCAAAAAAGTCATGCTCCTTGTTGAGCGCAGAAAGAAATTTGAAATTTTTGCCATCGCCGAAACAGAAAGCGGTGGTGCGGTGCAGTCCCCAGTTCAGTTGTTCGTTCAGGCAGTCGACAGCAAATGGTTTGATGCTTTCGGTAAGTTCTTTATCATCATAATAGTTGAGGTTTTTGCCATCTTTTGTAAAGCCCAGCGGACTCACGGCGGTGATGTAAAACTTCTTGTAAAATGCAGCTGCTCCTCCAAATGCTTTGATAACGTCATACACAAAAACACTTGATAATTCTTGTTTCTTTTGCCAGTTATTGACAATCCCACATTCCTCCTGCAATCTTATAGGGTCGGTAAAAGGAATGCCGGTAACACCTCCGCCAAACCGGCCCGGGTTAATGCCTATGATGCAATAGCGCGGATCGCCATCGCTGTAATATTTATTATAAAACGCAGTACAGGATTGCTTTGTGGCAACCCCATCAAAAGGAAACAGGGTTGCTATTCCTTGTGGCGGGGGTGTATGTAATTCCAGGTTAAAGAGAAAATTGGTGATAGAGTTGGAAAGCATGAACAATATTTTAATGTGCCGCCAACCAATTTTCACCCACACCTACTTCTGCATCCGTCGGTACGCCATTCGGTAGCACCAATGCATTTTGCATTCCTGATAATATTAGTGGTTTAAAGATTTCCACTTCATCTTTTGGAACATCAAATACCAATTCGTCATGCACCTGTAACAGCATTTTTCCTTTAAGGTTGGTGCCTTCCAGGCTTTTATGGATGGCTATCATGGCCAGTTTGATCATATCAGCCGCTGTGCCCTGGATGGGGCTGTTGATGGCGTTGCGTTCTGCGAAACCGCGTACGGTAAAGTTACTGCTGTTAATGTCGCGGAGCCAGCGTTTGCGACCCATCAGCGTTTGTACATAGCCATGTTCTTTTGCAAAGTTGATGGTCTCGTCCATGTACTTTTGAATGTTGGGGAATTGTAATTTGTAATTGTCGATGATCTCTTTGGCTTCTCCGCGGCTGATACTTAAATTTTCCGCAAGGCCAAATGCACCCTGTCCGTAGATGATCCCGAAGTTGACACTCTTGGCTTTGTAGCGCATTTCTTTTGTTACAGCACTTTCTTCCACATTAAAAACCCTGGAAGCTGTTGCCGTATGAATGTCCTTACCGGTTCTAAACGCTTCGCACATGTTGGGGTCGCCACTGATAGCAGCCACGATGCGCAATTCTATCTGCGAATAGTCAGCACTCATCAACAGATGATTTTCATCCCTTGGCACAAAGGCTTTCCTGATTTCCCGGCCACGTTCTGTGCGTACCGGTATGTTCTGCAGGTTGGGGTTGTTGCTGCTAAGCCTCCCCGTAACAGCCACGGCCTGCGCATAAGAAGTGTGCACCCGCCCTGTTTTTTTATTGATCAGTAGCGGCAGCGCATCCACATAGGTTGACTTTAATTTTGTGAGTTCCCTGAAGCCTAAAATATCATCCACGATCTTATTTTCCTTGGCCAGTTTCAGTAACACGTCCTCGCCGGTGGCATACTGCCCTGTTTTTGTTTTTTTGGCCTTGGGGTCTATTTTCATTTTATCAAACAGCACTTCACCGAGCTGTTTGGGCGAAGCGAGGTTAAATTTTACACCGGCTTGTTCGTACACACTGTCTTCGCAGAGTTTCGCATCTTTTTCCAGCACTTTTGAGTACTCGTTCAGGAAGTTCATATCTACTTTAATGCCTTCAAACTCCATGGCGGTGAGCACTTTTACCAAAGGGTTTTCCACTTCGTTCAGCACCTTTTCTGTTTCTTTTTTTATTGCCAGTGGCGCAAATACATGTTTTAATTGTAAAGTGATATCGGCGTCTTCCGCTGCGTATTCTTTTACTTTTTCTATTTCCACATCCCGCATGGTGCCCTGGGTCTTGCCTTTTTTACCGATCAGTTCCTCTATATGCACCGGCTCGTATCCCAGGTATTGCGCACTAAGTAAATCCATGCTGCGCCTGCCTTCCGGCTCTATCACATAGTGCGCCAGCATGGTATCGTAGATCTTCCCTTTGGGTTCTATACCATACCATTTTAGCACCAATAGATCATACTTGGTATTCTGACCTATTAAAACAATATCTTCTTTATTGAAGAGTGGTAAAAAATATTCCAGTATTTTTTTTGTTTCATTTTGGTCGGCGGGGCAGGGAATATAATAGCCTTCCCCGGGATTATAGGAAAAGCTGAGACCAACCAATTCACAGTCGTTGGCATCTATGCCTGTAGTCTCAGTATCAAAGCTGATCTCTTTTTGCAGCATGGCTTCAGCAACAAATTTTTTGATAGCTTCTTCACCTTCCAGCAGGTAATAGGCATGTGCAGTATTGCCGATGTTTTTGTCGGCTGCTATGCCGCTTCTTTCAGGACCTTCGTCTTCAACCTCTTTTTCAGGTTTCGATGCCGGCGGCTCAACCACGTTGCCAAATAGATCCATTTGTGCAGCCACAGGTGCCGGCGCTTCAGTGCCTGATTGGTAGGCATTGAAGTTTTCTCCCAGTATTCTTTTGCCAAGGGTTTTAAATTCCAGCTCCGTAAATACTTCTTCCAAAGCCGTCTTATTAAATTCCTTTAACCGGAAATTTTCTTCGTGAAACTCGCAAGGCACATCGAGGATAATGGTAGCCAGTTTTTTACTCATGATAGCCAGGTCTTTTCCGTTCCTGATTTTTTCTCCCAGCGACCCTTTTATGTTGTCTGCATCGGCAAGTATATTTTCCAGCGTGCCGTATTGGGCCAATAATTTGGCCGCGGTTTTTTCTCCTACGCCAGGTATGCCTGGTATATTGTCAGCACTATCACCCATCAGGCCCAGGATATCTATTACCTGCGAAACGTCTTTGATACCCCATTTTTCACAGACCTCTTTTACACCCAATATTTCTTTATCGTTACCATACGCAGGTGGCTTGTACATAAAAATGTTTTCGCTCACCAGCTGGCCATAGTCCTTATCCGGGGTAACCATATACACTTCGTAACCATCCTTTTCGGCTTTTTTGGCCAAAGCCCCAATGATGTCATCTGCTTCGTAACCATCGCATTCCACTACGGGTAAATTAAAGCCTTCGATAATTCTTTTGATATCCGGTAAAGAGGCCAGCAGGTCTTCGGGGGCTTCCTGGCGCTGGGCTTTGTAAGCTGCAAAATCGGTATGCCTTTCGGTAGGGGCATGGGTATCAAAACAAACGGCGAGATGCGTAGGTTTTTCTTTATTAATGATGTCAATCAGTGTATTGGTAAATCCAAACTGGGCATTGGTATTTTTCCCTTTGGAGGTAATGCGTGGGCTGCGGATAAGCGCATAATACGCACGGTAAATAAGTGCCAAAGCATCGAGTAAATACAGTTTCTTCTTCATGGGGGAAAGATAAGAATCGTAAGGCAAAACGCGTCAGGCTTTACGCTGGACGCAAGACGCTGGACGCATTTCGGCAGATGACAATACTGTGCTTTTTTAAAACGTTGTTGCGTTTTGACGAAGTTTCTCACGTCCCATTTCCCAATTTCTTGCGTCCGGCGTTTGGCGTAAAGCGTTCAAGCACCATTAATATGCCGGCACAGAGCCAAAACAGGCTGCCAATTTTATCGGTTTCAATAAGGTCGCTCATAAAAATGAGACCACCTATCATCGTAAGTATGATACCGATGCACATCGCAGCAAATTTCCAATAGCGGTCGTGCAGCCGGTGGTAGAGGCGTTGGGCGTAGAGGAACATCGCGAAAAAAAGCGTCACAAAAAACAACAGACCCGGAATGCCTTGTTCTATCAGCATCAGCAGAAAATAATTGTGAACGCTGCTATGCTCAGGGTTATCGCTCACCCAGGTGGTAAAGGCCGTTACTGTAAAGTTTTTATAATGAGGGTAAAAATTATTGGGTCCATAGCCGGTCCATAATTTTTCCTGGCTCATGCGGGTGCCCGCTACCCACCGGTAAAAGCGTTCGGCGTTGCTTACGTCTTTCCCTTCGAGCGTCGCTTCCAGGTGCTGTCCGAGGTTTGAATGAAAAATAGTTTGATCGTGCTGATTGGCAAACCGGAGATAGTTATTATCCTTCGCCAGCCAAATGGAAAATGTGGTGACGATAATAATCGTAAGGGCCATCATCCAGGCCATCAATTTTTTACGAATGATGAACGCGGCCGCAATACCCATAATAGCCGCCACCCATGCACCACGGCTATATGCAAACACAATACCTGCAAGACCAATGGCAATAATAATGGCCAGTGGTTTGCGCACAGCGCTGCCTTTTGGGTGATAAAAATACGCCGCCACCACCGGTACCATCAGGCATACCAGCATGGCGCTATATGCCACATGGTTCCTGAAAAATGGTGAAACGGTTTCTTTGATTCCCTCAAACGAAAAATTGTAAAAAGAGTGCCTGAGTAAGGATTGAATGCAAACCAGCAGCATGGGTACGGCGAGACACCAAAGCGCCTTGTTCATATTGCTTTTAGTATTGATAAACATCGACGGTAGCACCACAAATGGTACGATATACCAAATTTTAGCCAGCACCCATTTTACGCTGAGCCAGCTATCTTCCGACGAAACGCAACTGACCACAGCCCATCCAACATGTAATAGTATCAAAAAAAACAGCGGATGGCTGAAAGCGTAGGCCGGGACCAGTTTCCTGTTAATAATAACAATCAAAAAAAAGGCACCCGTTATCATCCACATCAGTAACTCGTCAGGGAAATCAGTGGAAAGGGTAGGGGATAATTCCAACTCACTGCCGAGCGGCAGCAACAGCAGCAATAAAAAGTAAAACTGGTGAGTATACCTGATAAACACAGGCACAAACAACACTACAAAAGGAACCGCCAGCCAAAAAAAAGATTGTTGCAACAGGCTATAAGCCAATGCTGCCACAAAAACAGCAGCATGAAACAGGAACCACCTGCGGCCACTTAATTGGTCAAACAACGGCAGCATGGGTGTTTTTTCTATGATAAAGCAAGGCGGTAAATACGGCAAATAATAAACTGAGGAAAAAAGCTGAAGCAACGATTGCTATTTTTTTTGGTTTGCCTTCTTTGCCGGCAGCATAGCCTCGTTCCTGGATGATAAGTGCTGTGGGATTATTGGCAATTGTCAGCTGCAGTTCCCTGGCCATTTTCTGGTACTGTAAGAGTTTGGCCCCGGAGTCGTCCCCGCCATGGGAGTACGACATATGTGATGTATCTACAGGTAGGGATTTAATAAAAGCATACAGGTTATCCAACGATTGCTTGTGGTACTGAACCTGCATATTCATCGCTATTTGCTGTGTAATATCCCCAGCCCGGTTTACAATGGCGGCTGCTGTGGCGGCATTTTTGTGCCACATTAAGATCTTTAACTGCCCCTTCTCAGTTTGCTGGATACGCAAGTCTGACTTTAATGCTTTTAATGCTTTGTATTCCGATTTTGCCGGTTCATTTGCCGGAAGGCCATAATAATTGACTAATTCAAATTCTTTAATCAGTGCTTTATAAACAGTGTCCAGGCTGGCAATGCCGCTAATCCTGTCCAATTCCCCTGTTCCGCCATACGGCGAGTAGAGGCTTTCTATATTATTGCCAAAAAGATTGTTTTTGTCGGCCAGCATTGGGTTAGCCGGCACCGCTACCAAAGTGGATAAATAGTACTTTGGTAAAAAGAAAACCGTAACAGCAGTGGCCAGCGAAACGATGGCAACAAACGCAATAATCCGCTTCCGCCAATCCCAAACTATTTGCCAAACAGGAACCAGGGAAAATGATGAATCGGACATGCCGGTATAATGGATAATGAAAAATTTATAATGGATAATGAAAACCAACCTGGCCTGATGACTTTGCGGCTAATGAACCAATCACTAATCAACCAATCAACTAATCCCTAACTACTGCATCACCTGCACATTCCGGCTAAAACTCTCTTCCAGTGAAATAAGTGTTTCAGTCCTTTCAATACCCTTGATCTTTTGCAGGGTATCATGTAACACAAAGCGTAGCTGGCTGATGTCTTTACAAACTACTTCAGCAAACATGCTGTAGTTGCCGGTGGTATAATTGAGTCTTACAATTTCCGGCACCTTACGTAATTCTTTGGCCACGGAATCGTACAATGAACTTTTTTCGAGGTAAATGCCGATGAAAGCGATCACATCGTACCCCAACTGTTTAATATCAACGGCGAGGCGGTTGCCTTTTACAATACCCATTTCATGCAGCTTTTTAATGCGTACATGAATGGTACCGCCGCTCACAAACAGCTTTTTGCCCAAATCAGCATAAGATATCTCGGCATTCTCCATCATTTCGTGAATGATCTGGTAATCCAGTTTATCAAGGTTGAATTTTCCTGCCATAATGAAGAAGTGTTTTAGTATTTATCAAATGAATTTTTATTTCTGTTGAAAAATATCGAAACCTTTTTAATTTTCGTTAGAAAATTTGGAACAATAAAGCCATTTCATTTAACATTGCATCATCAAGTACCAAACAGCTCTTTGC
>JAZKFT010000011.1:28303-189150 GCA_040386335.1 Bacteroidota bacterium | reverse complement strand
GGGGAGTCCAGGATAAACTTAAACATAGAGCCGTGCCCGGCCCTGCTTCATAACAGGACCGGATCCCGACCAGGATTGACCACTAATCTTTGTGTTTCTGCTAACTGCCCCGTGGAGGTTCGACCCCTCCCCCTACAGCTTTTGCCAATTGGGAGTTTTTCAGTTGGCAGTTTGCAAAAACTGTCAAACGTTATTAAGTTCTTTCAGTTTGTATATGTTCTTCAGTTTAGTTAGCATTCCCCTGGGATTGCCAACTACCAACTGAAAAACTGCAAACTTCTACACTGTGGGGTGATGAAATTTTTGGCAGACATGCCCTCTTGTCTCGAGGGTGGGGAGCCCGGGATAAACACTGCATAACGCCGATGGTGCTGCAGCACCACCGACTAGGGTTGACCACTAGTTAGGTTCGGGTTCGCAATCCGATCATGATGTGCAGCAGCTAACCGCCCCGTGGAGGTTCGACCCCTCCCCCTACAGCTCTCATTAGTTCCCTGTTTAGAAAATCAGGAATGGTTGCAAGAGATGTTAGTTTAGAAAAAGAAGAAAGATGACTGCCCTTATCAGGTGGTCATTTTTTTTTTGCGCGGGCTTCGCCAGTTGGCAGTTTTTCAGTTGGCAGTTTGCAAAAATTGTCACAGTCCACCCAGCTTTTTTAGTCTGTAGATGCCCCATTTTTGGCAGTATTTGCAGTTAGGATTGCCAACTGCCAACTGCCAACTGCCAACTGCAAAACTGTCAACTTCTTCTAATGCTGGTCGCTTATTTCTTCAGTCGCTTCAAAAGCACCTCCGCTGCCGTCAGAAAGAGATTCGTTTGTTTCCGCTACTTTGGCCTGGGCGTTCGCATTTTCTTCGGAGGTCATTTTATCTCCATCTTTTGTATCTACCGCAGCTACTTTCTTTTCTTCGGCCGTTTTGGGGTTAATCATCTGGGGCGATGACTGCCCGTTCGGGAATCCGGGATGATCTTCATCTGTTTTGGCATCCTTGCTAACACGTACATCATCTTTGTTCATGGCTTTGGTACTGGTGCGGTTGGCCACATAATTTCTAAATCGTTTACTTTTCATCGGCTTGTGTTTATACAGGTAGTTGAAAATTTGGTGCCAAACCTGCCTAGCCCCACTGCCACCAGCCAGGATGTCCCAATTATAAACCGGTTTCCACTCAATCTGAATTGCCCTTTTTTCTACAAAAGCCAAGGCTTATCTTGTTATCAAATTCATACTGTATGAAACGTTTATTAAGCTTGTGTATCATGGGGGTGAGCCTGGCTGTTTCGGGTCAAAAGGCTGCCCTGGTAAAACAGTTGAAATCCTTTGTGCCAAAGGGATTTGCTATTAGAGACACCGCGTTTGGAGATCTCAATAATGATACTAAAACGGATGTAGTATTAGTAGTATACACAACCAAAGAAGACGATGAGAACTTTGAGGATACTGCCATGAATATCGGGCGTCCACTAATGGTATTACTGCAGCAGCCTGATGGTAAACTAAAACAAGCCAAACGCAACGACAATATGATCATGTGCAAGCAATGCGGTGGCATGATGGGGGATCCATTCCAGGGGGTGACCATTAAGAATAATGCGTTTAGCCTGGAATTTTATGGAGGCAGCAGCTGGCGGTGGGGCGATACCTACAGTTTTAACTGGAATGCCGGCAAGCAAACATGGCAACTCACCAAAGAAAAGCACGAGTCCTACCAGAGCGGCGACCCTGAGTCGAGCCTGAAAGAAACCAATATACCAGCTTCGGAAATCCAGGATCTTACTATTGATAATTTTAATATTGATCAGTTGGGTGTGTCGCAGGAAGTGAAAGGCAAGGTTGTGGCCCCTAAATGCTATTTCTTCAATGAACCCAAACTGTCTACAAAACGCAAAGCCTATGTAATGCAGGGCGATGTGATCAATATCGTTCGTGAATTCAAAACTTTTTATGAGGCATCCTTTATGAATAAAAAGGAACAGATAACCAGCGGTTATGTGCTAAAAAAAGATGTGCAAAGACTCTAGCTGCCCGCCGGGATTCTCGCTCTGGCACTGGGTTCGGGAGGCGCTATCAAATAATTGGATTTGATTCCGTATTTTGGCGGCCATGCATAACCAATTATGAAGCTGCTCAGCCCTGCCATTAGCCGTTTGGCCCGTTTGCGGCTCAATGCCATCGACCAGTGGGTAAATGACCCGGTGGGTACACAGCGCCATGTGCTGCAACACCTCGTCACCTCGGCGCAAAACACCGAGTTTGGCCGAACGCATGGCTTTAATAAAACTTTTACCACCCGTGCCTTCAAACAGGCGGTCCCCATCAGCGAATACGACGATCTGAAACCTTTTATAGAAAGGATGATGACTGGCGAAGAGAATGTGCTTTGGAATACGCCCGTAGAGTGGTTTGCCAAAAGCAGTGGTACCACCAGCGACCGCAGCAAGTTTATCCCCGTTAGTAAAGAAAGCCTGGATGAAAACCATTTCCAGGGATCGAAAGATGCGCTGACACTGTACTACAAACTTTTTCCTGACAGTGATCTGCTAACGGGCAAAGGATTGGTAATTGGCGGAAGTCACCAGGTAGCCAGCCTTAACGACGACATAAAATTTGGCGACCTCAGTGCGGTACTCATGCAGAATACACCGTTTTGGGGCCACTGGCTTCGTACGCCTGATCTAAGTATTGCACTCCTTGACGAATGGGAGAATAAAATAGAGGTGCTGGCCAAGACCACGATGCTGGAAAATGTAACCAGCATCAGCGGTGTACCCACCTGGACCCTGGTGTTGATTAAACGCATCCTCGAAATCAGTGGCAAAAAAACACTGGCCGAAGTATGGCCCAACCTTGAGCTGTATTTCAACGGGGGCGTATCTTTTGTGCCCTACCGCGAGCAGTTTGAAAGGTTGATTGGCAAGCCTATCCGCTACCTGGAGATATACAATGCCAGCGAAGGTTTTTTCTCAGCGCAAACTGACCCTGATGAAGACGGCATGCTGCTCTTTCTCAACCATGGTATTTTTTACGAGTTTATGCCGGTGGACGAGTATGGCAAAAAGGAGCCCAAAACAATTGGCCTGAATGATGTGGTTGTCGGGAAAAACTATGCACCAGTCATCAGCACTACCGGCGGTTTATGGCGGTATTTGCTGGGTGATACCATCCAGTTTACCACAGTATTTCCGTTTCGGATAAAAGTAAGCGGGCGGTTAAAGCACTATATCAATGCCTTTGGCGAGGAGGTCATTGTAGATAACAGTGACAAAGCGATAGCGATCGCTTCTGAAAAAACGGGCGCCATTATTACCGATTACACAGCAGCGCCGGTTTATTTTGGCGATGAAAATAATGGTGGTCACGAATGGCTGATAGAATTCGAAAAAGCGCCTGCCAATATGGAGGAATTTGTTTTTGAACTGGACACGGCCCTGCGGAGTATTAACAGCGATTACGATGCAAAACGATACAAGGATATTGCGCTCCGACGCCTTATAGTCCATCATTTGCCCGTCGGTAGTTTTAGCAAATGGTTGAGTAGCAAAGGAAGGTTGGGTGGCCAGCACAAGGTTCCGCGACTCTGTAACGACCGAAAATATGTGGATGAGATTTTGGGCATGTTGTAATCATGGGCATTAGGTCATTTGTCATTAGGTCATTGTTTTTTATTTTATGAGCCGGGCATTTGTACTACTATGGAGCGACATTGGCGACGCTCCATTCAATTTAGTGCTACTATTGAATCCATCGATCTGGTATTATAAATAGCCAAAGGAACATCAATGAAAAATTGGATATTAAAATAAATAGCAAGACTCGTAAAACCCTGTCAGGGCAAAAAAACAAGCCCTGACAGGGTTTCTAAATCCAAAATCACAAATCCGAAATCACAAATCTGAATGACCATCATCCCCGGCGAAATAAAAACAGGGTTATTACACAGTTATTTGCTCGGTGCCATTGCGCCGCGCCCCATTTGTTTTGCCAGCACGGTTGATAAGGATGGAAATCCCAACCTGAGTCCCTTCAGCTTTTTTAATGTATTTGGCAGCAACCCTACCACACTTATTTTTTCACCTGCGAGAAGGGTTCGGGACAATACCATCAAACATACCCTGGAGAATGTGTACGAGACCGGCGAAGTGGTGATCAATGTGGTCAATTATTCCATGGTGCAGCAGGCCAGTCTTAGCAGCTGCGAATATGAAAAAGGTGTGGATGAATTTGTAAAAGCCGGGTTTACCAAATTGCCCTCCCAAAAAGTGAAAGCTTTCAGAGTAGCCGAAAGCCCGGTGCAACTGGAATGTAAAGTGCGGCAGGTAATAGAAACTGGCACAGAAGGCGGCGCTGGAAACCTGGTGATTTGTGAAGTGCTGGTGATGCATATTAACGATAACGTCCTTGACGAACAACAACGGATAGACCCGCACAAAATAGACCTCGTAGCCCGGATGGGTTTTGATTATTACTGCCGGGCCAGTGGTGCTGCGGTATTTGAAGTGCCCAAGCCCAATACGCAGTTGGGAATTGGTATTGATCAACTGCCCGCTTCTATCCGCAACAGTAAAACACTTAGCGGCAATAACCTGGGGATGCTGGCGAATACATTCGAATTGCCGTTGGCTGACCCCTCTTTTTACGACGACCGGGTAAAGCAAGTCGTACAGTATTATAGCATTAGCCCCGATGAAATGGAAAAAGAATTACATGTGTACGCCAAAGAATTGCTGGAGGAAGGTAAAATAAAAGAGGCCTGGCAAGTGTTGCTTGGAATGGTGTAAATGCGATGCAGGGTAACAATTAGCTAACAATTGTTTTTCTATCGGGTTGAAATTGGTTAATTTGAATTTTCAAAATCACCAGATGAGAAACCTGCGGAAGATAATAACACAATGGAAACCTTTAACCATCGCGGCTTTGTTCCTGGTGCTGCTGTTGCCGGCTATGGCACAGCAGGAAAGGATGTACGATGTAATCCGTAAAGGAGATAATGTAGGTACCCTCAAAGCCAGCGTTTCCAATACACCACTTGGCCAGTTTTATTATATAGAGTCGAAGGTGAAAGTGTGGGTAGTGATCAATATCAAAATCAATTATAACCAGACCAATCTTTTTAAAGACGGACTGCTGCAGCGGGCTGCTATGATTCGCACCGTAAATGGCAGCACCAAGGTTAGCAACAATATTATGCACAGCCCCAAAGGCTATGTGTGCATGAGGATGGACGGCGACACCGTAATGGTCAAAGACGAAATAAGGCATACCATCGCCAAGTTGTATTTCACCGAGCCACTCAATATAACCAGGGTATACAGCGAAAACTTTCTCTCATTTTTGGCCATAAAAAGCACCGGGCCACATACCTATGAGCTCACTTTGGCCGACGGCAAAAAAAACTACTACACCTATGTAAATGGGCTATGTACCAAAGTGCAGGCCGAAACCGACCATGGAACGGTGTATTTGGTAGCGAGATAAGTTCTGTTTACAGTAAAAGGCAGCATCTTTAAAGCAACATTAAAATTGCATACCCATTGAAATTCATTGACAAAAAGGGCGGAACATTGTGGCATGAAAATATCGGCCCGGAAAATATTGGTTTTAAGCTGCTTTACAATAATGGTATCTACGGCCAGTGCCCAACAATCTGACAGTCTTTCTATTTCCATCAACAAGCATCTTTTAATGCCGGGTGATACACTGTCAATAGTAGCCAATTATTATAGTGTTGGTAAAAAATCAGTCGCGGCCACTTTGCAAATGGTCATTGAAAACGAAAACGGCAGGAGCATTAAAATGCGCTGGCCGCTTCTTAACGGCGCAGTAGATGGAGACCTCATCATTCCCGATTCACTGCCATTAGGGAAATACACGATCAGCTTTGCCGTTCAGCAAAAATTCTTTCGCATATATGGAACGGTCAACCCACCCATCCGTACCGACATGCTAACTACCAACCTGCTCACGGCCAAAGGCGAATGGTTAAGCGCCGACACTCCGGTGGAACCCGACGGCTCTTTTGTAATCAGAAACTGGCTTTTTGAAAAGGATGCCACCCTGATTTTTTCCCGGAAGAAAAAAGTAAGTGCAGACCTCGACATAAAAATCAATGCCTGGCTCGACTCTTCCTATCAGCCGGCTGCACTCGCCACCAGGCAATTTTATGTAGGTACTCCACCGATTGCTTTGCGCATCGACAGCAGTGGCAGCGGACTTCTAACGGACGCGTCAAAATTCAACGACAGTGTAAACCTGCTGCCCGGAGTTACCATTACTGCCAAACTAAAATCAAAGGCGGATAAATTTAATGAAACCTACTCCAGTGGCTTGTTCCAGAGTATGAATGAAAGGGTGTTCGATTTTATGAGTGAAGACAGTGATGTTATGGGTTACACTTCGGTGCTGAGTTATTTACAGGGAAGGGTAGCGGGACTTACCATTACCATGCAGCCCGATGGCAATATGGGCGCTACCTGGCGCGGAAGCGCGGTGTCTTTTTTTATAGATGAAATGAGGGCGGAGCCCGACCAGATGAACACTTTAAATCCTGCTGACATTGCCATTGTAAAAGTGTACCCACCACCTTTCTATGGGGGCTTCGGCGGCAGCGGTGGTGGCATAGCCGTATATACCCGCCGCGGAGAATATGTTGCCAAGACCGGTAACCGGCATGTGTTCAGAATTAAAGGATACACACCTGTGCAAACCGTACTGTACTTTAAATAACCCGGGATGATAATTTGAAACCGTCTTCAGCCGGCATGTCGATTCGCTTAAAACAACTCTTTCGGATGTGAAAAAAACGACTCTCTTTTTATTTTTTGCCTGCCAGCTTTTAATAGCCGTTTCCTGCCTTGGCCAGAAGGCAGATTTTCGTGTGTCGATTAGTAATAATGTTTTAAAGCATGGCGACACACTGGACCTGGAGGCCTCGTATGCTGTAGGAGACAAGAAATTACCACCAGCCACCTTAGATGTCATTATTCAAAACGAGCGGGGCAATACCTGGAATATCCGGTGGCCGCTGATAGATGGAAAAGCTGAGGGCAGCATCGTCATGTCTAAATTTATTCCCGAAGGAAAATATGATGTATGGCTTGCCGTGCAGCCCCGTGTTTTCAGGATTTACGGGCAGGTGGTGTATTGCAGCCGAAAGAAAGTAAAGACACTGGATGCGTATGTAGTTAAGAACTATGCACGATATGAGCCCCAACAAATAAAGCTGGAGCCAGACCGTTCTTTTTTGATTAAGGATTGGATGTTAACCGACGAGATGAACCTGGCATTTACTACAGGAGACCCTGAAGAAGTATTGCATATTCACCCCGAATTCTGGCTCGATTCCGCTTACCGGCCTGCGGCACAATCTTATGTGACGGTGATGGTAACTGATAAGGATACAGTAATAAAGGCAAAAACTGTTGCACCCGCATTACGGCCATTGGCCTGGAGCGGCACAGGAGTCTATAACAATCTTTCGCCGGCAGAAGTATACAACCAGTTTTTTTCGAAAGGCATGTTCAGGGATACCTCAGAAATTACAATAGATGTAATAGGTGATACAGCGGTGCGGGCAGGAACCAATACACTGCAATATATCACCGACAAACTTTTGCTGTACAATATCGCTGTAGAAAAAAAGATGAATAAATTATGGCTTGACGGCCGGGAACTGGTTGTTTTTTACAATGAAGGTCTTCTGCAAAATTCATTGGCCAGTATCAGGCTGAAAGATGTCGCCATCATAAAATTGCTGCGGCACCATGTTACGACCGGCGAGGAAAAGGGTGCCAATGCTCTGGCTATTTACCCGAGGCGTTATCCTTTTACCGAAGCAGGTATCGCTCAGAATATGTTCCGGGTAAAGGGGTATAATGAGGATGTTGTTTTTTTGAAATAGCAGCAGGCTATGACTTTGTTTCGTTCCAGGTCTTATATTGAGACGCCTGCCTGGCATGGCTTTCATTAGCTTCAGTTAACGGATCGCAAGGCTGCCAGTACTGCTGCATTTCTGCCGGGAGTTGCTGGTATAATTTAGTGCCTTCGGTTTTCCAGGTTATCATATCGTCGCTTACCTGTTTAATGATTTTAGCAGGGTTGCCTACTACGAGGCTTCGGGATGGGATTTTTTCATCTGCCTTAATAAAACATAAGGCACCCACAATGGATTCGTCTCCCAGTTCCACATTATCCATGATCACGGCATTCATACCCACCAGGCAGTTTCGGCCAATGATAGCGCCGTGTATAATGGCACCATGGCCAATATGGGCGCCAGTTTTCAATAACACAGTCACCCCGGGAAACATATGTATCGTGCAATTCTCCTGCACATTACAGCCGTCTTCAATAATGATCTGTCCCCAGTCGCCACGCAGGGCGGCACCTGGACCAATGTACACATCCTTTCCTATGATAACATTGCCCGTAACCGCAGCTTGCGGGTGAACAAACGATGATGGATCAGCTACTGGCTTTATACCGTTGAATTCGTAAAACATCTAATTACTTTACTAAAGATTTACTGTGAAATTTTTCCAGTTTTTGGTTTAGGACCTAAGAATAAAGTCGTAAGAATACTCAGTATAATACAACGGGATCGTTGCCCAACCTAAACCTTTCTTCTTGCTGTCCGAATGGGCGCAAAACATAAGTTCCATAAATCTTGCAATAATCAGTTGCTCACACCAATCCCTCGAATCTTGCAAATGATCACTATCCAGTTCAATACTTTCAAAAGCATTTTGTTGTTGTTCATATCCACTTAAAACAAATTCCTGCCCCGTCATTTTATCACCATATACATCACAAAGCCATTCCATATCGCTATCCAATCCGCCATCTTTCTCAAATCCAAATCCATCAATGTACCATACGTCTGTATTGATATCAAACTCGTTCATCTCAAAATACAGTGCTTTTATCTCACATTCCAGTGAAAGAGTTTTGTGAAAATGTTCGATCCAACTGACCAAAGAATCAGTTTGGTGAAGAAGCGATTTTCCAATTATTGAATGGAATTCTGTTTGAGGAATTTTCCTGAGAGAATTTTCTGCGATACTAATGGCTTTCCCAAAATCAAGATTTGTCAATGATGGATTTATTTGCTCTGCAAATTCAAAATTCATAGTGTGATCGTTACAGTTGTAAATGGATAATATGTCTACACTTCCCAAACATCCTTTTTTCTATATACCGTCCCCTTAAACAAAGCCACCAATACTCCATCCGGCTTCTCCACCCGTACTTCGTAAATCCCTATACTTTTTCCAAGGCTGATGTTTTGAGCGGTGGCTATAATGGTATCGCCTTCGTGCAGAGGTTTTAGATGAGAAATAGATGTTTCTATTGAAACAGCCTGCCGGCCATGGCTGTTACTGGCAAAAGCAAGTGCGCTATCAGCCAGGGAATAAGAAATGCCGCCGTGAGCGATATCGAAGCCATTGCACATTTCCTTGCGGATGACCATCTGAAGTTTGCAGTAACCTTCCCTTTCTTCCAAACGCACAGCGCCCAGCCAGGCCGTAAAGCCATCTTTGGCCATCATTTGATCAATGATCTGTGTAGCTTTTGAAAGGGACATGGGGCGCAGGTTTTTAATTATTTGCCTTTAAAAACCGGTAGTCGTTTTTCTAAAAATGATGCTACGCCCTCGGCATAGTCTTCGGTATTGGCTGCTGCATATTGCAATTGGTCTTCCATTTGCAATTGCAGTACCAGGTCGTTGTTGAAAGATTCGTTGAGTGCCTGCTTGGTAAGTGCCAAACCCCGGGTGGGCATGGCTGCCAGGGTGGTTGCAATTTTCATCGATGATGAAGCAAAATCTTCATCACTGAATACTTTGTAGATCATCCCGATACGTTCCGCTTCTTCAGCGCCTACCTTATCGCCTGTCATCATTAAAGCACTCGCTTTTTGCCAGCCAATAAGGCGGGGTAAATGATAGGTGCCGCCGCTATCTGGTATTAGGCCGATTTTGCTAAAAGCCTGTATAAAAGAAGCAGAAGTAGCGGCTACTACCACATCTCCGCATAAAGCAATATTGGCGCCGGCACCTGCGGCTACACCGTTTACCGCTACCACCACGGGTTTATGCAGGTTCCTGATGCGGGTTACAATGGGATTATAATGCTCGCTTAAAATTTTTTCAAACCCGGGGGCGTCATCGCCCATCAGTTCACTTAAGTCCTGACCGGCACAAAATGCTTTGCCCGCGCCGGTAATGTAAACGCTGCGAATGCCGCCATCAATGGCACAGGCATCTAAAACCGATTGCAGTTCCAGGGCCATTTCGCGGTTAAAAGCATTAAACTTTTCAGGCCGGTTAAGCGTAATTACCGCCACGTTGTTTTCTATTTCGAAAAGTATGGAAGCCATAGGGATGTATGATTTATGATTTCGGATTCATGATTTAACCCCTGTCGGGGCTGGCGTTCGCCCCGACAGGGGTTAGGGTGCCGCTATTTATCGTAATACTCTGTGCGAAAAACCAGACCGCAACAACGATTACTAATCTATCATACGGCAAACTTGCTTTTTCAAACTTACAAAGCCGCTTTTCATTCAACAGGAATATTTTTGGGTCTTAAATTGATTTCTTTTCTTTCTCTATCAAATATGCTACCATGATCATTTACAACATCACCATAAAAATTACCTGGGAAAAGCATGAGGAATGGCTGCAATGGATGCTCGACCTGCATGTACCTGAAGTACTCGGCACCGGCTGTTTTGAAAAGCACCAGTTACTCCGCCTGCTGGAAACGGACGAAACAGAAGGACCCACTTATGCCTTCCAATATTATGCTGTAAGCAAGGCACAATACAACCGGTATATAGAATTATACGCTCCGGCGCTGCGCCGGCAAACAATAGAAAAATGGGGCGACAACTTCATCGCTTTTCGTTCGCTAATGGAGGTTGTGAACTAATTGTGGAAAATAAAAACCTTCATTTTGGCTACACAGAAAAAAATGTATATTCCCTCAAACCCTTACAGGGCTTGTATTTTCAGCCAATAATCTCACGAAAGCCTTGCTGGCGTTGAGTTTTGCGGGATTGGTGCCTTTAGATCGTGGTTTTGCTTTGTTGGCTGGTTTAGCTAAAACCCTTGTGGCGTAAAGGTTTCAGCCGATTTAGTGTTAATAACTGGGATCACAAAATATTTTGACCGCAAACAAAACCTTCTATATTTGTCTCCATCTTAAAAATTATTCCCCATGAACAAATCTGATTTAATCAGCAAACTTGCTGACGATGCAGGCATCACTAAGACACAGGCTAATGCTGCCCTTGATTCTTTTGTAGATGCAGTTGCAAAATCTTTGAAGAAAGGCGACAAAGTTACCCTTGTAGGTTTTGGAACTTTTTCTGTATCAAAACGTGCTGCCCGTAACGGACGCAATCCGCAAACTGGTGCCGTAATTAAGATCAAAGCCAAAAAAGTAGCCAAGTTTAAAGCTGGTAAAGAACTTTCTGGAAAGATCTGATCCGTTTGCCAAAAAAAGGAAATAACAAGCAAGGTGCCCAAGTGTGCCTTGCTTGTTTTACTTTCGCCCCAATTGCAGGCAATATCCTGCAGACAAAATCAAACAAATAAAAAAATAAAAATCATGGGAAGAGGTGACATCAAAACAAAAAAAGGAAAAATTACTAAAGGATCATTTGGCAATATCCGGCCTGCAAAAGCTAAGAAGGTTGTAAAGCCCGCTGCTGCTCCGGTGGCTGAAAAGAAAGAAGCGTAATACTGTTAGGTTCACAAGTTTACGAGTTCCATTGTTCACCTGTTTTAGATGTATCAGCACAACAATGGAACTTGTGAACTCGTAAACATGCGAACTGTAAACTATGGTGCCAGCCTCTCAATAACCCAGGCACCGTTTTCCATCCTGTAACGTATCCTGTCGTGGAGCCTGCTGCTGCGGCCCTGCCAATATTCTACTTGTGTTGGCAACACGATATAGCCACCCCAATGCTCCGGCCTGGGGATAAGGCTCCCGGTATATTTTATTTCAAGCTCCTTCACGTTCTCTTCCAGTAAATTTCTGTTGCTGATGATTGTGCTTTGAGGCGAGGCCCAGGCACCAATGCGGCTGCCAACCGGCCTGGAATGGAAATAGGCATCGCTGTCCTGTTCATTTATTTTTTCTACCGATCCTTCTATACGGACCTGCCTTTCCAGTTCTTTCCAAAAAAAGACCAATGTGGCAAAGGGATTTGCAGCCAGTTCCTGCCCTTTGCGGCTTTCGTAATTGGTAAAAAAAACAAAGCCTTTATCATCAAATCCTTTCAGCAAAACAATACGGGCATCGGGCTTGCCTGCCGGCGTGGCAGTGGCCAGGGTCATGGCATTTATCTCGTCTATATTACTATTGACGGCATCGCTCCACCAGGCCGTAAATTGACCGATGGGAGTTGCAGCGACGTCATGTTCATCTAAAGACTGCAGCTTGTAATCTTTTCGGATATTAGCTATTGATTCCATTTTCTAATTGAGTTTTTGCCGCTACCTGCCCGTGTTTGTGAAAAGCAGAAAGGGCATAAGGCTCGCCAGGGTTGGCTTATGGCTCCTTCGTGTTCCTGGCGGCGTTTTTTTATAATGCTAAAAAAGTAACCATGAAAATATTTTGCTTGCTGGCCATTGTGGCCATCTCTACAAACACCCGTGCACAAAATAACGCCATCAGTTGGAATAAAGTTCTGACTGGTGTCATAGGAAATTACCCTGCAACCATGTATCTGCAAAAAACAGGGAAGAGTTACAATGGCTATTACTATTACGACAGCAAGCAAATACCCATGCGCCTTATGGATTTTGAATCAAAAGAGGACTCTTTGCACATTGTGGCCTTCGGGCAGGAAAATTCGGAATATTTTGACGGCACCTACAACGCAGGGGCTTTTAGTGGCACCTGGAGAAATACAGCAGCCGAAAAAATGACCAGCCTTTCTTTTTCTTTTACCGAAAGCAAAACAATACCACCTCCATATTTTGATGTTGTGTACACCACTTACGATACCGAATATCCTATAGGCCTGGAAAAAGGCAGAAACCCAAGCTACAGTTATTTCGCATCGGCATTATGGCCTGTGAGCAGTACGCCGGCACCACTGGCAGGCTTTCTAAAAAAATGGGTAAACCAGCAATTTGGTAATAGAAACCCCGCTATTTCAATCGGCAAATTTTTTGTGGATGAAAAAAATAAGGATTTGGCCAGCTGGAAAAGAGACCTGGCATCTATGAAGAAATCAGAAATCAAAGAATATGCAGGCAGCAAGTCTTTAAGCAGCGAAAGAAGACATACGATACTGTATCAGAGCGACACTTACATCTCTATTGCAGATTTTAGCTGGAGCTTTACCGGGGGTGCTCATGGCAATGGGGGCACCAGTATGAGTGTGTTGGACATTAAAAATCTAAAGGCACTGAAACTGGCTGATGTATTTACCCCCACCGGCAAACAAAAACTAGCTGCCCTTCTCGATGCTGCTGTAAGGGCGAAGTTTAATATAGCCAAAGGGGCCAAACTGAGATATCAAGATGGTGGTGTACTGCTGGTAAGCAAAATAGAACCCACTGATAACTTTTATATCACGGGAAAAGGCGTGGGTTTTAATTATGTGCCCTATGAAATTGCTGCCTATGCGGTTGGGGAAATCACCCTGTTTCTTCCATATGATAAACTCAAAGGGCTGTTACAGCGAGCATTTGCCAAATAAATAAAGGCACACTTATGGATGCATAAAGTGTGCCTTCTAACGAAAAACAGTAGATTAAATTAGCTACGGGGTGCTGGTGGTTGATTGCTTCTGTCTGATATGTTCTTCTTCAGGCTGTCGAAACCACTTTTAATGTCGTCACCAGGGCTTTTAAACATCCAGGCAGAGCCCAGAACGCCAACGGCGCCTGCCACCGCCAGCCACGCACCAAAGCCCGGGGTGATGTAGCCGATAATTCTAATGAAATTGATGACAATGATAAGCGTAGCAATGGCACCACAAGCTAATGCCACAAACCACATAGTCTTATCCAGGCTTTTTGTTTGATCACCGAGGAAAGCTACAGCACCAGCGCCTGCAAATGCAAATAATGCAAGGAAACCTGCTCCATGCAATCCATTTACACTACCAAACATACCTATCGATATCCAGGGTAAAAACATGGAAATTAATCCTACGGCAGCGGCTATCAGTATAAACTTCCGTTGCTTGTTCATTGTTTGAAAATTCATAATTATTAAATTTTCACTAATGTAAAACATCCTGATTGCACCTGCAATAGCATGTGGAAAAAATAAGGCCCCGGGTAGTGTCCGGGGCTTTTGAATGATTATTTATTTTGTGTACTGGTCAAAATGGAACCTTATAGTATTCAAAAGGGAACAGTCAATGAACTGTAGCCCTAATGACTTATTTCACCAGTGTTCCCACCTTATCACCGCTCACCACACTCAGCAGGTTGCCGCGTTTATTCATATCGAACACAATAATAGGGAGGTTATTTTCCATACAAAGTGTAAAGGCTGTCATGTCCATCACTTTCAGGTTTTGATCAAAACACTCTTTAAAAGTGATATTGTCGTACTTGGTGGCGGTGGGGTCTTTTTCGGGGTCTGCGGTATAAATGCCATCTACCCTGGTGCCTTTTAAAATAACATCTGCTTTTATTTCAATAGCCCTTAAGCTGCCGGCGGTATCTGTGGTAAAATACGGGTTACCGGTGCCGGCTCCAAATATCACCACACGGCCTTTTTCCAGGTGGCGCATGGCACGGCGACGGATATAAGGTTCTGCTATCTGCTCCATTTTAATAGCGCTTTGCAGCCGGGTATATACGCCTTCTTTTTCCAGCGCACTCTGTAATGCCATGCCATTAATTACGGTGGCGAGCATACCCATATAGTCGCCCTGGGCACGTTCTATACCGGTTTCGGCTTCATTCATACCGCGGTAGATATTACCGCCACCAATTACTATGGCCACCTGAACCCCCAGGTTGGTGATCTCTTTTATGTCTTTACTGTATTGAGCCAGTACATTACTGTCGAGGCCAAAATTCTTATCGCCCATCAAAGATTCGCCGGAAAGCTTCAGCAGGATACGTTTATACTTAGGGAGCATCAGGTAGTTGTTTTTTTAACGCTGCAAATATCTACGTTTCAGTTTCCTAAACAAAAGAAGGTTTAGGGTTTAGAGGTTTAGGGTTTAGGGTCAATCCCGCAAAGCAGCAATTTCTATGACTGACTTTTGAATATTCGTAGGAAAGGAACCTGAACGGCATCTACAACCATTGTTAGATTAATACTGGCAACCCTAAACCCTAAACCCTAAACCCTAAACCGGTTTCTCTACCAAATGCTTAACATTTCCAATAGCTTATTCCTTTAATTTTACGGCTCTCAAAAAAATAATCATTACGGCATGAAGCGAATTGTAATCCCAGTTGGGATTGTGTTGATGGCTCTTACAGGTATTGCCCAAACTACTGGCTACAAGATCAATGTGGAGATAAAACCCCTGAAAAAAACATGGGTTTACATGGGCTACTATTACGGTAAAATGATGCCCATTGGTGATAGCGCATACCTCGACGAAAATGGCCGGGGCGTTTTCCAGGGAAAAAAACCTTTGGCACAAGGCATTTACCTGCTGGCCATTTCCAAGAGCAAATTACTCATGGAGATGCTGGTAGGCAAAAAGCAGGTGTTTACAGTCATCACCGATACCACTAACCCGGAAGCGCTCACCAAATTTGTTGGCAGCCCGGAAAACGACCAGTTTAAAATTTATACAGCCTACGTTTCCAATAGAGGTTCTGCCGCAGAACAGGCTAAGGCAAACCTGGCAAGGGCAACCGACCCAGCAGAAAAGGCAAAACAGCAGGCCATCGTGGACAAGAATGTAAAAGACATGGAGAATTACCGCAAAAAGGTAATGAAGGAACAACCGGGCAGTTTGCTCTCGGCAATTTTTGGTTCCATGCAGGATATGGTAATGCCAGACAAATTGAAAAATCCTAAAACGTACCAGGATAGCCTCGGCATCTATTACTACAACCGCCAGCATTTTTGGGATGGTGTAAATTTTATGGATGGCAGATTGGTGCGGACACCCGTGTTTGAAAAGAAATTGAACTATTACATGTCTGCCTATGTGCAGCCGGAGCCTGATAGCATTATCCACGAATTCAACTGGATGATGGCCCTTGGCCGCAACGACCCCGAAATGTTTCAGTACCTGATTGGCTATTTTGTAGATAATTATTTCAACCCTAAAATAATGGGGCAGGACAAGGTATTTGTACATGTCTATGAAAAATACTTTGCCACAAAGCAAGTGACCTGGCTTACCGAAAAGCAATTAAAACAAATAGAAGACAGGGCTATGATGCTGATCAGCAACCAGGTAGGAGAGGCAGCTGCGGACCTTAACCTGGTAGATACAGCCGGCAAACCCAAGCCGCTATACGCCCAACCGGGAAACTTCACTGTCGTGGTTTTTTGGGATCCCAACTGCGGTCATTGCAAAACCGAGGTGCCGCGGGTAGACTCTTTTTATAAATCATCCTGGAAAGAAAAAGGCGTGAGTATTTACGCTGTGATGAGTGCTGAAACAAGCCTCGCCGACTGGAAGCCATTTATAGATAAGAATGCGGCAGGATGGACACATGTACACCAAACTGCAGCCATGAGGGCCGAAGAAGAAAAAGCCAACCTGCCCAATTATCACCAGTTATATGATGTGCGGACGACTCCGACAATGTTTTTACTGGATAAGCAAAAACACATCATCGCAAAAAACCTGTCGCTGGACGACCTGGATAAAGTGCTGATGCAGAAAGTAAGGCAGCAGAAACAATGAGCAATGGGCAATATGCAATGAGCAACCGACAATTTTCAATGGCGAACCCACTCCATATAACTTGAAATTTGAAAATTGTGTGTTGATTATTGATTATTAAAAATCCTATCCGATAAAGCCCAGAGAGGCACAATACAGCAGCCATGGGCACCACCCATGGAAAAACCCAAACCAAGTATGAGAAAATTGTTATCCGGTGCATGTATCATGATGGCCCTCGCAGGCAGCCATGCACAACCCTTATTCAGCTTTGGTAAAAATAAAGTGACCAAAGAAGAATTTCTCCGCCAGTTTAACCGCAACCTGAGCCCCACAGAAGATAAGACCAAGGCGATGAAAGATTACCTGCCACTCTTTATTAATTACAAACTAAAAGTGCAGGATGCCTACGATAAGCGGCTGGATACCCAGTTTAACCAGGTAAACGAATTAGGCGATTTCAGGCGGCAGATAGAAGACAATTATTTTTCGGAGGAAGCCAACATTACATCGCTGGTAAATGAAGCTTTCCAGCGCAGCCAGAAAGACCTGCGACTGATGGATATTATCATTGGCTTTGACCCAAAAAATCCACAGCGCCAGCACGATGCGGAAGAGGCCGCTGAGAAGGCCATGCATAAACTGGAAGCCAATGTTGATTTCGAAAAAGTATTCGATGAGTTTTGTAACGACAAGGAGTTTAGAGACAATACACATGGAGACCTGGGATGGGTTACTGCATTCTCGCTGCCATACAAGGTAGAAAATGCAGTATATGATTTAAAAGTGGGTCAGTTTACAGAACCCATCAGAACTTCAAGGGCGTACCATATTTTTAAGAAAGTGGCAGAGCGTAAAGCCATCGGCAAAATAAAAGTGGCCCAGATACTCTTTGCCTATCAGCCCGGTTCCACTGATGGTGAGAAAAAAGCGTTGCTGGATAAGGCAAATACGGTGTACAACCAACTAATCAAAGGGGAAGATTTTGGCGCACTTGCCCAAACCCACAGCATGGATAAAACCAGCTATCAAAATGGCGGCCTGTTGCCCGAATTCGGTGTAGGTAGCTATGATGCCAGTTTCGAAAATGCGGCTTATGCACTTAAAAATAAGGGTGATATCAGCAAGCCATTTACTACTGCATTTGGTGTGCATATTCTCAAACTGGTGGAATATATTCCCGTTAGCAGCGATCAGAATGATGCAACTGTAACCAGCAACCTGAAGCAAAAAGTAGTGTCCGACAACCGCATGGAAGAAGCCAAAACAACGCTTATTAAAAGCTTGCTTACCAAAATTGGTTATAAGACGTCTAAAACATTAAATAAAAAGTCACTTTGGGCTTATACCGATAGTGCCTTTGTTAATAAACCCACCACTGCCATCAAGGATGTAACTGCCAAAACTGAGTTGTTTCGCTTTACTAAACAAACCATAAACGCAGACAATTGGGTGATGTTTATAAAAGCAGTCCGGGGTAGTGTAAGTGACCTTAGCACAAAAGGATATGAAGAACTATTGGAGAAATATACCAACGTTACAGCAGCTGAATATTACAAAAAACACATGGAGGAGTTTAATCCTGACTTTAAAAACCAGTTGCAGGAATTTAAAGATGCCAACCTCAATTTTGAAGTAACAGAAAAAATGGTGTGGAACAAGGCTGCTGAAGACAATGCAGGCCTGGTGAAACATTATGCTGCCAATAAAGCTAAATACAAATGGGGGCCGAGTGTAAACGCCATTATCGTTACCGGAACAGACCAGGCTACGATTACGGCTGCCAGGCAACAGATGGAAGCCAATATCAGCGACTGGCGTAAAATAGCCAGTCAGTTCGAAAACAAATTACTGGCCGACAGCAACCGCTTTGAACAAAGCCAGCTTCCAGTAGAAGGAAAGTTGGATTTAAAGGCGAAGATGTTTACCCCCATTATCACCAACGGGCAGGACAGCAGCCAGACCTTTTGCTATATCGTCAATACCATTAACGATCCCGGCCAGCGCAGTTTTGAAGAGGCCCGTGGCTTTGTAATCAACGACTACCAGCAGGTGCTGGAAACAAAATGGCTTGATGCTTTAAAAAAGAAATACCCGATAGTGACCAACGAGGCCGTTTGGCAAGCCCTGTTGAAAAAATAAAGGCTCGACCTATTGTTGTAAATAAAAAACAGGTGGTGCCCAAATAGCATCACCTGTTTTTATGAAAGGAATATTTACAATGAGACTTTTACTCCAATATTCAGGGTCAAAAATTTGTGTGATAATGTGCGGCCATCGCCATTTTGAGTTAGAAGGTAATCGTCCGGTTTTACGGTGTTTACAAATGCATATGACAGGCTACTTGTCGCAGCTATTTTGTTATTGATCTTGTAGTCAGCGCCCAGGCCTGCGTTTAGAGAATAACCTTGCCAGTAATTCTTTTTGTAAGCACCGTTGTATTTTGAAAAATTAGACCTGTAATAGGTGTTTAGCAAATAGTTGGCGGTAAAGCCGGTGGTTACGAAGCCACTCAGCGTTTTACCCAAAAACACGTTATAACCCACAGTAACAGGTAAAAACAAAGTTCTGTTGGCAATTGACTTTGTAGTTACAAGCTCCATGGTAAAGCTCTGATTAGGGGGAGGCAATGCAGCCTGGTTTAGAAACGTGGATGTGTTGAGTTTTCTTGAAATAAAACCCAATCCGCTGTTGATAAAAAAACTGCTGCCAATGTTTCTTTGAATTAAAATGGAACCCCCAACGTTCAAAGAGTTTTTGCTAGGATTTCCCGTGTGCCAGTAATAACTTTCCTTATAACAGGTCATTTCCGGTTGCAACTGGAACGACAGTTGCCAACCTGGTTTTTGCCCATAACCTATGTACGAGCATATTAACAGTAATCCTGTGAGTAGTTGTTTCATACCAGAATTGACGGCTTTTGGAATTGTATCATTGCATAAACAGTATTTTTTCTTACAAAAGAATTGCATGAAATGATCCTGTAAAATTGACTTTATGGAGTCGTGACCGGTTACGACGTTAATGATGCCTTTCCGGTTATCCCAGCCATTCATCAAACAAAATTTGTTACGAATTTTCTTTCCTGCATCTTTAAAAACCAAAATTACAGACAGCTATGAAGAAAGTATTTGTATTAGTGCTGGTTTCGCTTGGCATGAATGCCATCGCACAGGAGTCTTATTTCCTTTCCAACCCATCGCTTACACCTGATGGCAACACCATCTATTTTTGTTTTGAAACTGATATCTGGAAGACTGACAGCAAAGGCGGACAAGCTGTGCGTGTAACAGCGATGCCGGGCAATGAAGCCAATCCCCGCGTTTCTCCTGATGGCAAATGGCTGGCCTTTACGAGCAATCAATATGGCAATTCAGATGTGTACATCATGCCCACGAACGGCGGTGATATTAAGCAAATAACCTTTCATGCTGCTAACGACCAGATGAATTGCTGGGGATGGAATAGTCAGACCATTTACTTTACCAGCAATCGTTATAACCGGGAAGCGGCCTATAAAGTGGGAATCGGCGGCGGTACACCGGTACGGGTGTTCAACGACTATTTTTTCTCATACGATCATAATATAGCCGGCCACCCCACCACCGGTGAAATATTTTTTAACGACACCTGGGAAAGCAGCAACCAGGCGCAACGCAAGCGGTACAAAGGGCCTTTTAACCCAGATATACAATCTTACAATCCCGCGACCAAACAATACAAACGCTATACGGATTATGAAGGAAAGGATTTTGGCGCAACGCTGGATAGCAAAGGCAATCTCTATTTCATCAGCGACGAAGGCACCGGCGAATACAATCTCTTCACCATTAGCAACGGAAAAAAAACGGCCCTCACGAGTTATAGCACTTCCATTAAAGCGCCGCAGGTAAATGCCAACGGTGGCAAAATTGTATTTCAGAAAGATTACCAGCTTTGGCTTTTTGATGTGGCAGCTGGAAAAGCACAACCCGTAAACGTGTCCATCAGCCGTAATAATATTTTAACCAAAGACCAGGACTATGACGTAAAGGGGAAAATATCCACGTTTGACATTAGCCCCGATGGAAAAAAACTGGCATTTATTAGCCGGGGCGAACTTTTTGTAAGTGATGTGGAGGGGAAAATCATACGGCAATTGGATAAGGGAAATGCAGAAAGATCCACCGAAGTGATGTGGAAGGCCGATAACAAAACACTGATATACACCCAAACGGTAAATGGGTATCTCAACCTTTTTTCGATGCGGGCAGATAGCGCCGGATCACCAAAAGAAATGACCCGTTTCCCGGTGGATCATCGTAGTATCAGCTACAACAAGAACCGCAGCAAAATATTATTTTACAAAGGCAAACACGATCTCTGTCTCATGGATATGAAAACCATGGATGTGAAAACCATTGCCAAAGATGAGTTTTGGGGTAATGGCGAGGCCACAGCCTATTTTAGTCCAAACGATGAGTGGGTGCTGTATTGTGCCTACCGGAATTTCGAGCATGATATGTTTTTATACAATGTGAAAGACGATAAAAGCATCAACCTCAGCAATAGTGGTGTTACCGAAACCAATCCTGTTTGGTCTCCCGATGGCAGGTATATTTATTTTACCACCAACCAGTTAAAACCCGCCTATCCCTTTGGTTTGAACGGTTCGCATATCTACCGACTGCCCTTGGAAAAATGGGACGATGGCTTTAAGATGGAGAAGTATAATGAGCTGTTCAAAAAAGATACGACTAAGAAAAAAGATTCCGCCATAACAGTGGATGTTAGCAAACTAATGGAACGTGTGGAGCGTATCAGTCCTGCGTTTGGAAGTCAGAATGTGCCTTACATCATTCAGAAAGGAGACAAAACAACCGTGCTCTACGTCAGCGACCATGCTGAAGGCAACAACACTTTATGGAAAACGGTGATTGAGCCGTTTATACCCAACAAAACAGAAAAAGTGGGTGATGCCAGTTTTTATGGCATTGCTGAAGCCGAGGGAAAATATTTCATCCTGAGCGGGGGTAATATTTCTAAATTGAACCTGGATGCACCCGTAAATAAGATCGAACCCATTGCACTTAGCTATGTTTTCCGGCGCAACCTGCAGGAAGAATTTGCCCAAATGTTCTACGAAGCATGGGCCAAAGTGGAAGTGAATTTTTACGACGAAAAATTCCATGGTATCGACTGGAAAGCCATAAGGGAGCGGTACCGGTTTTTTGTTCCGAATATCACCAACAGGAACGACCTGGGAGTTTTACTAAACGATATGCTGGGCGAACTAAACAGCAGCCACATGGGCTTCGCCACCGCAGGCGACGACACCAAAGTGCCATTTACCAGCCAAACAGTGGAAACCGGAATTGTATGGGACCGGACAGAGCCCTATACCGTCAGCCGTATCTTAAAACAAAGCGCCGTAGATAAAAAGGGCATTAGCATACAGCCGGGTGATGTACTGATAAAAGTGGATGGAGAAACAGTAAATCCTGCCGAAGACCGGAATAAATATTTCACCAGGCCTTCGGCCGACAAAGAATTGAAACTCAGTTTTCAGCGGAAAGATAAAACGGTTTATGAGGTATTTACCCATACGCAAAACAGCCTTGTCAACAACCTTTACAGCGAATGGGAAGACCAATGCCAGCAACAGGTAGACTCAAAAAGTAAAAACCGGATCGGCTATTTCCACATGCAGAATATGGGCCAAGGAGAACTGGAGCGTTTTCTTATTGATGCCACGCAGGACTTCTATAAAAAAGATGCGTTGATACTGGACCTGCGATACAATACCGGGGGTAATGTACATGATGATGTACTAAGATTTTTACAACAAAAAGCCTACCTTAAATGGAAGTACCGTGAAGGCGCATTAACGCCGCAAAGTAATTTTGCACCCAGCGACAAACCCCTGGTATTGCTGATCAACGAACAAAGCCTGAGCGATGCCGAAATGACGGCTGAAGGCTTTAAAGCATTAAAACTGGGCAAGATCATTGGTAATGGAACCTATCGCTGGATCATTTTTACTGGTGGCGTAGGTTTGGTAGATGGCAGCACGGTGCGTATGCCTAGCTGGGGCTGCTATACCCTGGATGGTAAAGACATTGAAACCAACGGCGTACAACCCGACATTAAAGTGATCAACACCTGGGAAGATAAAATGAACGGCCGTGATCCGCAGCTGGACCGGGCGATTGAAGAAATTTTAAGAGAGCTGAAGTGATCTGATTGAGTTCAGGGTTCATATTAAAGACTTTAATTTAAACAATTCCAAACCTTATATGCCCTTATATTCCTTATATGGATGGTAAATAAACATGGCAACATTACGCATCTGACAATTACTTTTAGATTAACCATATAAGGA
This sequence comes from Bacteroidota bacterium, assembly GCA_040386335.1. Classification (GTDB taxonomy): domain Bacteria; phylum Bacteroidota; class Bacteroidia; order Chitinophagales; family Chitinophagaceae; genus JAZKFT01. The sequence goes on along the minus strand of JAZKFT010000011.1, from coordinate 165,952 downwards.
ATATAAGGGCATATAAGTTTAAAATACTCCTTCAACATGGCAGAAGACCTTGTAATAACCACCGGCACAAAAGCTGAAAGCTATCAGTCTATCATCCCGCAGATAAAAGCATTGATAGAAGGCGAACCTGACCTGGTCGCCAATCTTGCCAATACCGTAGCTGCACTCAAAGAGCAGTTTGGCTGGTTTTGGGTAGGATTTTATCTGGTAAAAAATGATGAATTGGTTTTGGCACCTTTCCAGGGGCCGGTTGCCTGTACCCGGATTCGAAAAGGTCGTGGCGTGTGCGGTGCGAGCTGGGCCGAAGCCAAAACATTGATCGTTCCCGATGTCGAAAAGTTTCCAGGCCATATTGCCTGTAGTAGTTTATCCAAATCTGAAATCGTTGTCCCGGTGATCCGCAATGGCGAAGTGATAGGAGTTCTGGATGTGGATGCCTCCGAACTGGAACAGTTTGATGAAACAGACCAGCAATTTTTGGAACAGATCGTTGGGTTGATATCTTTTACTTAATAGAATCCCTTCCTTTTTTTGAAACAGCTTTATCAGGCTGTTTAAGTTGTTCCTAAATCCCAGTCCGGCCTTATGAAACCATAGGTCATTGCTATCATTTCCAACATGCTGACATACGTTGGGGTGCCTAAAATAGACGCCCCCATGCCGATTCCTTTTTTAGAGGCTTCTTAATATCTTATATTTGGGGCGATGTTCACTACTGCTCACTTGCAGAATTGATCAACAAACCGAACCAAATTTTATGAAAACTGGCCGTTCCATTGGAACTGCCGTGGTCACCGTGCCTAACCTGCGCGGGAACACATTTGCCTAATTCAAAATGGGATTTTACCAGGGTTTTAGTGCTTTGTTCCTGACGGTTTCGTTTACTGATCACGTTATAATTACCTGGTAATGAAGCAAAATTTATTAACCCTGCTTTTGTGTGGCGCAGCCCTAATGACCTTAGCGCAACCCAACCATGTTTTTTCACCCGGGGAAGCAATAGCTTATGGTCCTGTAAACCTGGCCACCGCCGGGGCACAGGGTTGGAGTACCGACCGGGCTGCCATACCCGGATATTTTAGCGCCTACCAGGGAGCAACTTACACAGGGGCATCTGATGCTGCGAATGTAAACGGGTATGTAAAAAAATATGGTAATGACGCATTTGTATTTCCTGTGGGCACCGGTACTGATCTGCGTACACTGAGTATGAGTGCACCGTCGTTGGCTACAGAAGCTTATGCCACTGCCTGGATATTGGGTAACCCCACCAGCACAACGGACCCTACGGCGCCCAACGCCGGTCTTCACCCGGTGAGTGCCGTTACGGTTCCTATTATTGCAGTAAGCCCCGTGGGGCAGTGGGATTGGCAGGCCACCAGCGGCAACGGCGTGGGTTTAACCATTACAGTGAGTATACCCGATATGACTGTTTTTTCTCCCGCAAACAGCCTTCGTTTGGTAGGATGGAACGGTACGAGCTGGATCGACCTGAGCGGCAGCAACACGGCCTCGGGTAATACAGAAAACAGCACCTTAAGTGGCACCATGGTCGCCGGCATTACGGCCGTTGGCATTGGCTCTGCTTATCTTACCCTTCGTTTAAAAGTGTTGCTCGAAGGCGCTGTGTTGGGTAATAGCGCCGGCCTGGAAAGCACCATGAGAGACGAACTGCGAAATAGCCCTTTTACAAGTCTGAGGTATATCCCCGACGCGGACCCTTATACATTCGATCCCGGTTACGCCACCCTTTTCACCAAGGTAGGCGATGGTGCCAATCCTGCTTATCAAACGGTCTTAAATCCGGGAACCATGTTTAACAGCCGTGGTACTTTATCTGCCACCGACTGGATCTTTATACAACTGCGCAGCAAAACAAACCCGGCTACGATATTGGGTACCAGGTCTGCTATTGTACAAAGAGATGGAACAGTAGTGGATATTGACGGCAACAGCGCTATCCGCTTTCCGTCAATGCCCGCTGACGATTATTATATATCAGTTCGCCACCGCAACCATTTAGGCACCATGACAGCCGCACCTTTACCTGCGGCTACTTTCAACAGTACTACGCTGATCGACTTTACTACTATGAGCAGTGCGAACCTTTGGAATAACGCTGGCTACGATGGAATGGAGCAGGCAACTTTAAGCGACGGCAAACGTGCCCTTTGGGCGGGTAATGCCAACGGCGATAATAAAGTGAAATACCAGGGCGGCGGCAACGATCGTACATTCATTCAATCAGATGTAGTCAACTTCCCGGCTAACACCACTTTAAACATTAATTACGACCAGGCGATCGGCTATTTCCAGGCAGATATAAATATGGATAGCAAGGCCAAATACCAGGGCAGCGGCAACGACCGGACGCTCCTGCAAAGCCTTGTTTTGGGTTACCTGCTCAATACAGCCCTCAATATCAACTACGACCTGTTCCTGGAACAACTGCCCTAAAACTTATGGCGGAGGCAGTGAAAAAATACTGTTTGCTGGCACAATTATTATTGCAATGATGGTTATGAAAAATAGCCGGACTTACTTGTTATCCTTTATATTGTTGTTTGCGCTTTGTGTGCATGCAGAAAGCCAGGTTCAATATCCTTATCCCGTAGAAAGATTTCCCCTTTTAATTGAAAACCAGCGTGTAGGGATGGCCTATATGGATATCAAAGCGGGCACCAACGCCAACGGCAGGAGCGTGCTGTTGCTTCATGGCAAAAATTTTAATGGCTATTATTGGAAGGATGTCATTCCTTTTTTAACGAAACTGGGCTTCCGTGTAATAGTGCCCGACCAGGTGGGTTGGGGAAAATCGGACCACCCGGATATTCATTATAGTTTTCATTTGCTGGCTGCCAATACTAAGGCTTTGCTGGATTCACTTGGTATTTCAAAAACGATCGTTATAGGGCACTCCATGGGTGGCATGCTGGCAACCAGGTTTGTATTGATGTACCCGCAATTAGCCGACAAGCTGATACTTGAGAACCCCATTGGCCTGGAGGATTATAAAACATTCGTGCCTTACCAGCCCCTTGATTCGTTATTTAAAAAGGAGAAAAAAGCCACCTATGAATCTTATAAAAAATACCAGCAATCTTATTACCCGGTTTGGAAACCTGAGTATGAGCAGTACGTAGCGGCGCAGGCCTCCGATCTTCAATCGCCGGATTTTGATAAAATTGCCTGGACGAATGCCATCACTTATCAAATGATTTACGAACAACCTGTGGTGTACGAATTTGCCCGTATAAAAATTCCTGTACTGCTTGTCATCGGGCAGCTGGACAGAACCATCGTTGGCAAAGACCAGTTGTCTGACACTGTGAAAAATAGCCATGGCCAATACCCTTTGCTTGGTAAGAAAACACAGCAGCAAATCAAAAATGCGCGATTGCAGGAACTGCCCGGTATCGGCCATATTCCGCATGTACAAGACCTTGATTCATTCAAAAAATGCGTTGAAATTTTTCTGAAATAACTGGCATTTCCACCTATTTTCTGCTACCGGATAAACCAAATATACCGAGCCAAAACTATACCAAATAGGATAGTTTTGGCTCGGTATATAAATAATATTCTGAGCCAAAACCCAAATAAAAATGTAGTTTTGGCTCAAGATATTTACCAATGCAAGACATTGAAATTATAGGCAGAGACGAAGAAAAGCTTTTACTGTCCGATATTCTGGCCAATAATAAGGCCGACCTGGTAGCAGTTTACGGCCGCAGAAGAATAGGAAAAACATACCTGTTGGAGACCTGTTTGAAAAAACAAATAGTATTCCAATTTTCGGGTGTACACAATGTAGAAACTGAAGTGCAACTGGCAGAATATTGTAAGGCTTTATCGAAGTATTTAAACAATGGAGTACCGGTAGTGGTGCCCGGAGATTGGTTTGCAGCTTTTGACCTCACGGCACAATTGCTTCAAAAGAAACTGCGTCGAAAAAAGGTAGTGGTTTTCCTGGATGAATTTCCCTGGATGCAAACACCCAAGTCTAATTTCCTGGCCGCCTTTGAACAATTTTGGAACACCTGGGCCAGCAAGCAAAATAACCTCGCTGTTGTACTTTGTGGTTCTGCCGCCAGTTGGATGATACAGAATGTGGTTCGCAATAAGGGTGGCCTGCACAACCGCATCACGCAAAAAATAGCGCTGCAGCCTTTTACGCTTTGCGAAGCAGAAGCCTTTTTAAAAAGTCGTAATGTAAACCTCAACCGCTACCAGGTAACACAGCTTTATATGGCTTTTGGTGGTGTGCCGCATTACCTGGAGCAGGCCAGGCCCGGCCTTAGTGCAGCACAAATCATCGACAAAGTGTGCTTTACCAAAGCCGGTTTTTTGTACAATGAGTTTACTGATCTCTACCAGGCATTATTCGATACCGCCGAACGGCATTTCAAAGTGATACGGGCCCTGGCAGCCAAACCTTCTGGTCTGAGCAGGAACGAAATTATTAAAACATGCCATCTGCAAAGCGGCGGCAGCACCACGGCACTATTGGAAGAATTATCCGCTTCAGGTTTTATTACAGCATATGTACCGTTGGCAAAAAAAACGAAGGACAGTATCTATAAGCTTACAGATGAATATTCACTGTTTTATTTAAAATTTATGGAGCCCAACCGCAGTGGTGCCAAAGGTTCCTGGGAACGGCTAAGTGATACACCAACATGGAAAAGCTGGAGCGGCTATGCATTTGAAAGTATTTGCATGAAGCATATACCCGCTATCAAAATGGCGTTAGGCATCAGCGGCATCTATAGCGAAACTTCCATTTGGAGAAGCCGGGGCAATAGCAGTGATGATGGGGCACAGATAGACCTTGTGATAGACCGGCGGGACAACTGTATCAATCTCTGTGAAATTAAATTTTATGAGCATGCATTCACCATCGACAAAAAATATGCTGCCGCTTTGCAACAAAAGAAATACATTTTTCAACAGGAAACAAAAACCAGGAAGCATCTTTTTATCACCTTCATAAGTAGTAATTCTTTACAGGTAAATGAACACAGCCTGGGATTGATCGACCAACAATTGCAGCTCGGTCAGTTGTTTGTTTCCTGGCCTAAAGAAACATAATATCCTGAGCCAAAACTACCTTTGCTGGGGTAGTTTTGGCTCAGGATATTATTATCGGCAGCTATGCTGACCGGCTTATTTAACTGTCACTTATTTTGTAATGCCATTGAACAAAAAAGCCCCCGGAAATTTCCAGGGGCAATCTTTTGTAAAAAATCACAACTATTTATTCCTTAATAAATCTTGCGATTTCCTCTTTTCCATCGATGTACATCTTAACTACATAACTGCCGGGGCTGAGACGGCTGACATCTATCTGCTGCTGTAGCTGCAGGCCGCTGGCAATACCATTTTGTACCAAGCGGTTTTCGATATTATAGATCTGCCATTTTACACCTTTTCGGGCAACACCAAAGTTTAAAGTAATATAACCTTTTGCAGGGCTGGGGTATACAAAAGGTTTAATATTTCCCTTGCCATCAAAGTTTAGTGATGCAATATGGCTGTAGCTATTGTTGCCATCTTTATCTACCTGTTTTACCCGGTAATAATTAATACCGGCTTCAGGGCGCGGGTGTATGAAACTATAATCCTGCCTGTTCGTACCATTTCCTTTTGATGCTACGGTTCCAAGAGTAACGAAATCGGTCCCGTTCCTGCTTGTTTGTATCTCGTATTTACTATTGTTGTGTTCTGCTGCAGTGGCCCATTTTAAAATAGCATCATTCCTGTCTTTTACAGCAGAAAAACTCAGCCAGCTAACGGGCAGTGCCAGGTTACTCTGTGCCAGGAAAAATCTGGAGAACCCGCTGAAAGTGGCAGTAAAGCCTTTATATGAGCCATAATCAGTAACTGTTGGAACCACAGATACTGAGTTGGCCACAGTAGCGGCGGATGCTGAAGCAGCATTTGTTTTTACAATGTTCAAACTGGCTGGTGCCATGCCGGCTAACTCGGCATTGGTATAATAGAGGGTGATGCTATAGGTGGCATTGCTGTTGGTTGTGGGTGTTACTTCTATTACTTTTTGCGAACGAAGTGTATTGTACAGGGATTGCCATACAGTGCCTTCTGCATCTATTTTCGCAGTTACGCAGCCCAGCGCGGCACTTGCATTATTGAGAGATGCCACCAGCTGGCCATCATTGGCCGAATAAAAAATATTGTTGGTAGCCGGCCTCACGTCGGTAATCAATTGATGACCTACCTGCGATTCTACCGCTGTATTATTTATTACCTGCGTTACCGATAATACAGCCACATTCGTAGCAGTTCCGGTTGTATTTGTAAAGCTGCACCCATTTTCATTTGCAACCAGGTTGGTACGGGCATATATGCAGGGAGTACCGCCAGCGTTTGAAAAACCTTGTATAATATCGTCACTTCCATTATTGGCAGTATTGTCATAGCAGAACTCCACTATGATATTGCTGGTGCCGTTCCAGTTAAAGCCACCATTCAGGGTAAAATTATTAAGCCCGCCAACGGTACTGTAGCTTGGGTTGGAATACTTATTAACGAGGCCAGTATTAAATGGCCCGGCTGCCAAAGTTGTCAGTGCCGTGGTGCCTATTGCCACATTAAAATTGTTAAAGGGAGCAGTACTGCCTTTTGTTGTAATTATAACACCGACGGCAGAGATATTTCCAGGCTTCACGCCAGCAGCTGTCAACGCCGCGGCGGTATAGAGATATTGTATTTTTTTGTCAGTAAAAGTACTTTGGAAAGGAGAGCCGATAGCAAGCGTACCATTGGTGCTGTATACGGGGATATTGACATTATTGTCATCATCGGGCTGCAGTTCATTATCTTCTATAAAAATCTTGCAGGTTTGATTATAACTATCGGCTACTGCATTACCTGCCGTTACGATGTTATAGTTGATCTGCAAATCTTCCAGGCTTTCTATTTCGGCATCATCAAATACCCTAAGGGTAATGGTACGGCTCAGGTTGGCGGCATCAAGGGTTGTTGAAGCACTCAACAGGGCAAAATCAGCATTGTTGGTGGCCGTACCGGCACCCAACGAAAAGTTGATGGTGGCTAGCTGCGAAGGTGCTACATCAACCGATATTTTAAAACTGATGTCCTTATATTTTTGACATCCCGCGCCTGCCGTAAGGCTTGCTTCCCTTGTAACGATCGTGGCACTGTCAAACCTTATTCTTGGGATATTGGTGCAGTTGTTCAACTTAAAAGAACTGATCCTGGTATTCCATGATGCACCGTTATTGTATTGGGCAGTTAGCCAAAAATCTCTTTGAGTACTCGGGTCCATCACCAGCGCATTATAATCACCATACCTTGAACTGATGGTGTGAGCTGCAGTGCCCTCGATTATGGTTGTTTCGGCTAATGTCATCGTATTTAAAGGATCGCAGGCGTTACGGGCCATAAATCTGATTGAAGGAAAGGTATTGACACTGGAAACATTATAAGCCAGTGCTATATTCCCAAGCACATCCATATTGATCGTGCCCAGCCACCTGTTTTCTACATCTAATTCAGCCCCGGCTTCAGTGGCTTCCTGGTAAATACTCCATGTTCCGGCGTTTCCTCCCGTGCGTCTTGTTTCCCACCAGCGGATACCACCACGTCCTTCGCCTACATCTACTGTTGTGTTACAAACAATAGATTCATGAGTTCCAAAATTGCGGTAAACGATCTTGTTGCTCAGCTTGTTGACAAGAGATTCTAATTGAATGCCACTCCCCTTTTGCGTAATACAAACGCCCCGGCTGGCAGTACATAAAAGCCGGTCTAGTGGTGCACATAACATCCTGGTTTCAGGAGAAATTACAGAGGATGCAGGTGTAGTAAAGTTTGGGGTCAATTGAAAGATCATGAGGCTGTCAGCATCACCTGCAGTGGTGGTGAAAGCGTCATCCTGGAAATACATAAACAATCCGTTCGTTCCGGCTGGCGGCAGGGTATTCCCTTCCAAAGTTACCGGGGCCAGGGAAGCATACCCCGACCCGTTCTTGTTAAACCTTACACGTACCACTGCGGCAGTTGGGGCAGAATTGAGCATGGCAGTACGGTCGAATGCATAAATGCTGGACCCGAGGTAGCTATTTCCAGCAGTATTAAAATCGTTTGATGTTCCGTAATAGGCATTGTTCCATATCGCAAATTTTGGAAAGTCTACAAAGAAAGCATCGTCTGCAAATGAATAGGTCTTCCAGGCGCCTGTAGGGTCGGGCGTGGCAGAAACAGATATGACCAGTGTATTAACGTAAGTTGTAACGCCGTTGGTTCTGCCAAACTCTGTTACCAGCCAGCGGTTTGCCAGTTGATCATAAAGCACAATCGGGTCGCCCACTCCTTGTATGCCGGTAATATTGCTCATCAAAATATTGTTTACTACAATATTCCCGGCTTTGTCAAAAATTCTGATAGAAGAACCGCCCGAGACATTTACCATTTGTACCACATGGTTTGGGCCTGCCGCAAGGCAGGGATCGCCAGGTGAAATGCCTGCGCTGGCTAGCCCGTCGCGGTTAACACCAATAGTGGCAGCAGCTGCAGTAGCTGTGTTTAACAGCGGATGCCGGTCTATCGCACCATCCCGGTCTGCCACTGCATCATACATGGTGTCTGGTATCGGCACTTTTTTATTGAAGCCCACCAGGCCGTTGATATCTCTTATAACGGCCAGCTTATCACCCAGGGGGTTTACATGAATCACATCTGTCAGGCGTTCTACACTCCGAACCAGGCGGCCGTTTGAACTTGCGATAGAAGGTTTTTGGGCGAATAAAAATCCGCCTGGTAATAATAAAAATGCAGCCACCAGCAGCGGACTGCATTTTCTCAGGTAAAAAGATAGATTACAGTTTTTTAAAACTGTAGGGTAAAGTTTTAGCATTCGGGGGAAATTTTCGGATAAAAAATAAGACTACGCAAATTAAGGCCATGGGGCTAATTTAGAGCTGAGGGCGGCGACTTTTTTAAAAAAATCATTGTTTAGTTTGTCCGTAATCCCTGTCCTAATTGGCTGGAACAAAAATTATTATAGTAGGGTTACCCGCTAACCTTATATTAGTTTGCTGCTATGGCCCGTTGTTGTTCTCACAAAACCGGCAAAGGCGATACAATGATTACCATAAAATTTGTTATCCTATGCTTACCTATCTTAGTGATTCTTTTTCCACCCGTTATTGTATCCAACATGTATAAAAAAAATTACCTGTTTCTGGCAATGTTCTGTTCCATGCTTTCAGTAACCTTGCCGGCACAGCCCTTCGATAGTAATTTATTTAACGCCATGCAATGGCGTATGATCGGCCCTCACCGGGGTAGCCGAACTGTTGGTGCCGTAGGTGTTCCGCAACAGCCTAATGTTTTTTATATAGGTGTAAACAATGGCGGGGTTTGGAAAACCACCGACTATGGCCGCACCTGGAAACCCATTTTTGATGAGCAGCCAACGGGTTCCGTTGGAGATGTGGCCGTTGCACCGTCAAACCCTAACGTGATTTACGTTGGCTGCGGCGAGGGCTTGCAACGCCCCGACCTTGGCGTATTGAGCTACGGCGATGGCATGTACAAAAGCACCGATGCCGGCAAAACATGGAAAACAATTGGCCTGCAAAATGTGCAGCAGATCGGTGGCCTGACTATTGACCCTAAAAATGAGAACAGGGTTTTCGTTGCGGTCCTCGGTCATCCTTATGGACCTAATCCTGAACGTGGCGTCTATCGCAGTTTGGATGGCGGATCCAGTTGGGAAAAAGTGTTGTACAAAGACGAAAATACCGGGGCCATCCAGGTTACTATCGATCCGCAAAACAGCAATATTATTTATGCCGACATGTGGGCAGGCAGGCAGGGCCCCTGGGAAAATGGTGCATGGAATGGTAAGGAAAGCGGTCTTTTCAAAAGCACCGACGGCGGTACCACCTGGCAGAAATTAACCAAAGGTTTGCCTACAACCGACCAGGGCCTTGGCCGTATTGGATTTTGCGTAGCACCCAGCGATCCCAACCGGATGTATGCTACCGTGGATGCAGGAAGATACGGTGGCATTTACCGTAGCAATGACGCCGGTGAAAGCTGGGAAAAAATGAGCAGTGATGAACGTTACTGGGGCCGCGGCAGTGATTTCGCTGAAATGAAAGTGGATCCCAAAAACCCGGATATTGTGTATAGTGCCAATGTGGTTACCTGGAAAAGTACCGATGGCGCCAAAACCTTTTCGGCATTTCGTGGTGCACCGGGTGGAGACGACTACCACCGTATCTGGATCAACCCGGACAATAGTAATATCATCTTAATTGCCAGCGACCAGGGTGCTATAATTACTGTAAATGGTGGCGAAACTTTTAGTAGCTGGTATAACCAGCCCACAGCCCAGTTTTATCACGTAAGTACAGATAATTCTTTTCCCTATAATGTGTACAGTGGCCAGCAGGAGAGTGGTTCAGTCGGTATCTCCAGCCGGGGCAACGACGGGCAAATAACCTTCAGGGAATGGCACCCGGTTGGGGCAGAAGAATATGGCTATGTAGTGGCCGACCCGCTGAACAATAATATTATCTACGGAGGTAAATTGTCACGCTATGACAAACGCACCGGTCAAAGCCAGAACATAGCGCCGGAGCCGGTCCGGGGCGGCCAATACCGTTTTTTGAGGACTGCGCCCGTGTTATTTTCACCGGTAGATAAAAAGACATTATTCTATGCAGGCAACGTGATTTTTAAAACCAGGAACGGGGGTAAAAACTGGCAGGTCATCAGCCCCGATCTGTCGAGGGAAACCTATGACGAAATACCGGAATCTGTGGGTATTTACCGAACAGAGGAAATGAAGAAAATGCCCCGCCGCGGGGTGGTGTACACTATTGCGCCAAGCTATAAAGACAGTAATACCATATGGGCCGGCACCGATGATGGACTGATTCATGTAACGACAAACGGCGGTAAAACCTGGACCAATGTTACCCCGCCACAGGTAACGCCCTGGAGCAAAATTTCGCTGATGGATGCCAGCCATACCGATGTGAAAACCTGTTATGCAGCTGTAAATCGGATACGCCTCGACGACATGAAACCGCATATTTACAAAACCACCGATGGCGGAAAAACATGGAAAGAAATTGTAAATGGTTTGCCCAACGATCCCATCAATGTGGTGAAGGAAGACCACATGAGAAAAGGATTGCTGTTTGCCGGCAGCGAAAGAAATGTGCATGTAAGTTTTGATGATGGCGAAAACTGGCAGCCACTACGGTTAAACATGCCTGCTACCAGCATCAGGGATTTGGTGATTAAAGATGACGACCTCGTAATTGGCACCCACGGCCGCAGCTTTTGGATACTGGATGATATTACCCCACTTCGCCAGTTAACCAGTCAACAAATTAACCAACAAACTATTCTATTCAAGCCTCAAACCGCTATCCGTGTCCGCTGGAATATGAACACCGATACACCGCTTCCACAGGAAGAACCCGCCGGGCAAAATCCACCCGATGGCGCCGTTATTAATTACTTTTTAAAGGACAAAGCTCCAGGCGAAGTGACCCTTGAAATACTGGATGCAAAAGGCCAGCTGGTTCGTAAATACAGCAGCAATGATAAGCCTTACACCATACCGCCCAATAATGCGCCACCTTATTGGGTTCGGCCACAGCAAATACTTTCGACCGAAGCTGGCAGCCACCGTTTTATGTGGGATCTGCATTATACACCCCTTCCCGTACCACCTGCTTTCCCTATTGCCGCCATCTATAAAAACACCGAACCTGATGCTTCCTCGCCATGGGTGATGCCGGGAACTTATACTGTAAGATTAACTGCCGGTGGAAAAACATACAGCCAGCCCATTACGGTAAAAATGGATCCGAGAGTAACCACCAAAACAACCGACCTTGAAGTGCAGCACAATCTGAGCTATACATGTTATAATGGAAGAAAAACCTGTGCTGCAAACGCGATGGAACTGGCGAATTTGCGTTCACAAATCGCCGCTTTGCTGCCAGGAGCAAAAGCTCAGACATTGGATAAATTAAAAGAGATGGATAATTATGCTGCTCTTCTCGAAAATGCTGCGCAGGGCTCCAAAGACAAAGGCTTCAACCAAATAAACGGTGCTTTTGCATCAGTATTTAATATTTTGCATGATACTGATATGCCGCCTACCCAGCAAGCCATCAACGCCGCTATAGAGGCGCAATACCAATTACGTTTTGCCGAAGGCGGGTGGGATGGAATAAAAAAGAAAGAACTACCTGTGTTGAATACTGCATTGAAAAATGCCGGGTTGAAGGAGATTAAATTATAATGTTCTTTTTAACGGTTGCGGCTTTAGTTCAAAGCAAGGAGCCAGTATCATTTGTTCATTTGTGGTTAAATCGCCAGCAAAAATATCGTGGCCAAAAAAAAGGCAAACGATATGCAAAAGATATAGATGGATTGCTTCACCGTTTTTTGTAAAGTCTCGTCCGGCAGCTGTTGCCAGCCCTCTGCCATGCGCAGGTAATTTTTTTTGCTGCCAATGGTCAGCCATAAAATAATACATAGTATAACCGCACACAGAAGCCCAATAAGTTTCCCGGAAGATTTGCTATAGCCAAAAGCTTTGGTGGCATTTTTAAAAAATGCAGCGATGGGATTATGTGGGGAAAAATAAGTGAGTATAATCAACAGGCCGGCAAGCACCAGCATCAGTATCACCGATGTAAGGATGGTGCCATTGAGCCTGCCTTTCATGGCATCGCGCCCCGTTTTTTTTAATTCATAATGCTGGCTGCAGTAGATAATTTCGATAGGGCTCATGACTCAATAATTTACAGCAAGATAGCTGCAGGCTGGTTGGATTAATATACCCGGGGCACGGTATTTATGAGTGGATACGTTCGTTGTAATTGTGGAAAGCCGTCGCATCTTTAATAGGCAGCCGTTTGGTGTTAGCGCCATTGAGCAGGTGCTGCATACTAAATTTTGTAAGTTGATGGCTTTCTGCTTTTGCCAGTTCGGCTGCCAGCCCAGTTGCCCTATAAATGCCACAAAATGGTTGTACAAATTCGGCGTCCTGGTGCACATAAAAATCGTAGCCAGGTTCATGCTGGTAGAAAATTAATGTTTCTTCAATCGTCTCTTTATTCATATCCAGCATGTCGCATGCCATCAGCAATAAATTTTTTTCAGGAAATTTTTCATGAACACTCAGCAGTCCTTTGAGAGGGCCAGCAGCTGCAGCGTTGTCGATGATTAATTGTTGCGGTTCTACATGCTGTTGATACAGCTCGTACTGCGTTTCATTAATAGAATACACAACCGGAATTGCCAGTGCTGATAATTTGCCGCCCACTTTTTTTGCCCATATAGTATCATCGACAGGCATTAAGCCTTTGTCGCTACCCATGCGTTTGCTTTGGCCGCCACATAACACAACGCCCAATAAGTTTTTCATGATCAGTCTTTATGTTTCGTATCGCTATGACCCAAGGGTTTATCAGGCGCCACAATATCCCTGACCCATTGCTTCAATTCTTTCGCTTCCGGAAAATGACCGGTTTCTTTACGGTCGAACACCTGTTTGCCATCAATGAAAATCGTAAAACGGCCACCTGTTTCGCTGGGTCGCAGCGTCACACTTTGCAATTCTTCTACAAAAGTGGTGAGCAGTTCCTGTGCCATATAAGCGGCCCTCAAAAGCCAACCGCATTTTGGACAATATTCAATAGTGATGTTGGGTTTGGTTGAAATGCTTTCCACAGTGTTTTATTTAAAAATGAACTTGCAACATAATGTTTAACCGTAAACTTACCACGGGTACCTAACCTTTTTTAATAAGATTGATTTACTAATCCAGCGTTCCGGCGTAATCTATATTACGACACGCCTGGGCCGCTACTCGCTACCCGCTGCTAACCACTTGCTATCTCAAATAAGCATTAGGCACATTCGGGGGCTTGTATTCAATCCCATAACCGGCTTTTAAAAGTTTCGACACCACTCCTGAAATTGTTTTGTCATTCCGGTGCATCTGCGGCAGCAAACCCATCATGGCATAGCTGATAGGGTTCACAGCCGGAATAAAGGTTTCCCATTCGTAACCCTTTCCCCAAACAAGCCCGGCAACAGTGATCCTGGTATCGGCTGATTTTGAAAGCAGGTAATCGAGCATTGCTGCCGATTGATTTTGGTTTTGATTCACCGCATGAAAAATAGGGGTCTGCCTGCCAAAGCCATTTTCATCAAGACCAGCAGGGGCGTTAATATCTGCCCCATATTTTACCAGTATGGCTGCACAGGCCATATGATTAAATTCCGCGCATATATGGAGCAATGTAGCCTCGTGTAAAGGCGTATAGGCACATCGAAGGGTGTACCGTTTGTTGATGTGTCCCGGGGCTTCATTTAGCTGTTTTTCGAGGCTTTCGGCATCGTCAAGCAAAACTGATAAAAGTAGGTTGTCCTCGAAATCAAGACCAAAATCCACAAAGGCTTTTACGCATTCTTTAAAACGGGGGCTGCGGGCATATTCGCTGGTGAGTTCGTAAATCAGTGGTTCATCCTTAAAGGTTGAATTCGGATCAAGGCCGTGGGCAAAGCAATCCCGGATGCCTTCTACATCGTGTGATTCAATATAACCAATAATTTTTTCGAGGTAGTCCATACTCAGGCTGTTTAATAGAACTACAAATTAGGAAGAAATAATACTATACCGAAATACCTGTGGGTTTAACCACTTCCACAAAAGACTCCTTCGCCGCACCACAGGTAGGGCATTCGTAGTCCTTAAGTGTTTTGAATGGAACACCCGGTGGTATATCATTTACTTCATCGCCATAAACTTCATCGTAAATGGTAAAACAACCACTGCACTGGTGCACTTTTACTGCTTCCGCCGGAGCTGTTTTTTCAGGCTGCAACTGCTGCTGGTAAATGCTGTGGTTAATGGGTTCTTCGTTCTGCCATTCGTAAAAATATTTGCACAACGATACCAGGTACAGCTCCAGGTTTTCCTTTTCAATATCCTTGCGGAACAAAATAAATTCCTTGGAATTGGGGTTAAAATCCTTGGTGTACAAAATGTCGTAACGGTCCAGCATCTTGTATTTATTGGCCGCCCTATTCTCTTGTTTGCGGATGATAATAGAACCAAAAAGTCCGGACTGGGGTATGGTTTTTATTGCGAAGCAAAGACCATAAGTCCGTACATCGTCTTTGTCAAAACCACGCACCAGGTAGCGTTTCAGGTTAAGGCCTTCTTCGCACAGATCCTCTACCTGCCAGTTGAGTTCGTTACTGGCATGGCGGACATTGATCCGGTATTTACCAAGGACATAGTTCCAGAGTTTTCTGTCAGCTTGCTGTATACCCTTTATTACCAGGGATTTCCATGGCGTGGTGTACAATTGTCCCACTTTGGTTTTCAGGCAAATGGCACAAACATCTTTAAGAAATGCCACATCAAACTGGTCGTCTCTTCGGTGAATGCCAAGCCATGTTTTATTGCCATAATTATTAAAGCCTTCATAATAGGGTAGCGAAAACTCAGGCAATTTCAAATCCTGTTCTATGGGTTGGGTGATAAAGTTTCCTTTCGCATAAACAAGCCCTGGTAACTTTTCTGCGTTTGCATTTTCGCTGCCGATAAAAAGGCTTTGGTTAGCAGCTATCGTTTCCTCCAGTAGTTTGGCCAGTCTTGGTATATCTGCCGAATAGATCAGGTCGGGCCATTTGTACATATTATTGGTTCTTGGAAACCGTATATGCAGGTACCAATAGTTGCTAACCGTTGATGCGATAAAGTTGATATTGCCGGTAAAAAATGGAACAAAGGTCTGGCCATTATCCACCAGGTTTATTTTTAACCTTGGTTGATAGTCGAACAGGTCAAGGATGTCTTTGTATACGCCTTCACTGAGCCAGTTGGCATTTTGAAAAACTTCTTCGGTTACATAGGAACTTACAATATTGGGGAATGATTCTTCATTGGCTTCATACCCGATTCGGGCTTCATCCAGTGACTGCAGAAAGCTTTCAGCAAATTTATCAGCCACTTTGCAATAGAGTTGCTGACGGGTACCAAACTGCACTTCTTTAATTTGTGCGTTTTCAGCAGCACACATGATCGTGTACAGGTTACCTGCAGCAACGATGCCGCCGTGCAGGTTTATTTTTATGGTATGGTTTTTACGGATCATGTGTCGCTGTTCGGTATCGTTTATACTATCAGGTCAAATTCTTTTAAGGCCTTTGGCAAATTCTTGTGCTCATGCCCGCTCTTACAAAGTTTAAGTATGGCAAAGCGTTGCAGGTTGGTCAGTGCAGCCCATTGGTCTACCGTGATGTTTAATCCAAGTTCATCCAGCCTTTCCTGCATGGACGCCGGGAAAGAGTTGGTGTTTGCCCAATCCGGTGCAGGGTTAGGCTCCAGTACCGATGGTTCATTTCGGGTGTACTTTTTTATTAGCTGCACCAGGTAGGCGGCATAGGCAGCGATTTCATTTGTGGTGTTGCAGGGTTTTACCGCCAGTTCTATTCTTTCTTCCACGCTAAACTTGCTCCATTCCGATAGCTTTAATTTGATGCAGGCATCGTCCATCTTAAACCGCACTACCATAGGAATGCAGCGCACATTTTCTTCTACAAAATCTTCCTCAAACCGGAAGTACTCCGTGTTTGCTAAGGCGATAAATGGTGATGGGGCAATTTCCATTTTATAATTTTGATGCAATCTACAATATGTTGAAATGTTCAGTAATCAACAATCAATAAATCAATTTTCAACTTTGCTCCTTGCTGAACTTTGAGAATTTTTTGTTGAATATTGATTATTAAAAAATCACACCAATACGTTCTTCTCCGCTGCCAACATTTCATCCAGTATCCTTTTCACCTCCGGCTTACAGCTTCCACAGCCTGTGCCTGCGCCGGTTAAGGAGCACAGCTGGGTCATGTCTTTGCAGCCTTCTCCTATTTTTATCTTTAAATTGTCGCTACCCACATTATTGCAACTGCATACAATTTTGCCCAATACCGGCTCTGGTTTTTTGCCGCTGCGCAGTAATTGCAAACGCTTATCGCTTAACTCTGTTTTGTTAGCGATCAACTCTCTGAATTCCTGGAACTCATTTTTATCACCAATCAAAATGGCGCCCACCAGCCTGTCCTGGTGAACGATGCATTTTTTGTAATAACTCTTCGCACGGTCTATAAATACAATCTCTTCATATTCATCGTAGTTCGGGCATTCGGGTATGCCAATACTGCAAAGATCAAAGCCATGAATTTTGATGATGTTCATAAATACACTGCCGCTATAAAAAGAACCAATATCGCCCTGCAAATATTTTGCCACCACATCGGCCTGCT
Source organism: Bacteroidota bacterium (assembly GCA_040386335.1). Lineage (GTDB taxonomy): Bacteria > Bacteroidota > Bacteroidia > Chitinophagales > Chitinophagaceae > JAZKFT01. Next base: position 148,591 of record JAZKFT010000011.1, on the reverse strand, counting down.
GTTCGGCAGCAGCGGTAATGCCATAAAGCATTCCTTTAAATTCGGCAATTTCTCCAATGGCATAAATATTCGGATCGCTGGTTTGCAGGCGTTCGTTTACAATAACACCGCGCTGGGTTACCAGGCCTATTTCTTTTGCCAACTCTGTATTAGGTACAGTTCCAATAGCCACAATTAATGCATCACAATTAATCTGAACGCCACTTTTTAACCTGATACCTGTCAGTTTTTCCTGGCCATAAAAGAGCTGTACTTCATCATCATAATAAATGTCACAGCCTTGCCGTATCATCTCTTCGTGCAACAACTGGCTTCCCAGCGGATCCAGCTGCCTGTCCAGGAACCTGGAAATGCGCTGGATGATCGTGATACGAACGCCCATTTCGCAGAGACTGGCGGCCATTTCCAATCCAAGCAGTCCACCACCCACAATGATCACATGGGCGTCACGCGGAATATGACTCTTAAAGTTATCTGCATCTGTGCGGCTGCGCATGGTAAAAATACCAGGCATAGCGGGCACATTTTTAGGCACCGCTGCACGGCTGCCGGTAGCCATCAGCAACACATCGTAATAGGTGATGTTGCCAAGACTATCCACTACAAATTTTTCTTTCCTATCAATTGTTTCCACACTTACTCCTCGATGCAGGGTAATGTTGTAACCAGGTTCTTCTTCGTCTTTCATCTTCACCAGCTGTTCCCATTTCTGAGTACCGCTGATATAGTCCGGCAGCATCACCCGGTTGTAGAACGGGAAGTTTTCTTTGCTGAAAATGATGATCTCATCTTCCCTGTTCACTTCGCGGTGGCTTTTTACGAACCCGTAGGCTCCGGCCCCGGCACCGATGACGACAATGCGTTGTTTGGGTTTGATATATTTCTCCACCCGCACGGCACAAAATTTAAAATCAGGCTCTTTTGAAATCGGGTCTAGCTTCGGGCTGGTAATATTATTGGCCCGGTTCAGGTCGTTGCCGAGAATTTTCCCCCAATGCATCGGCAGGAATACCACACCTTTTTTAATGCTCGTAGTAACTTTTGCTTTTACCCTCACCTCACCCCTGGCAGAAGATACCACAACCACATCGTTTTCAGCCACGTTAAGCAGCCTGGCGTTCGCGGGGTGTATTTCCAAAAAGGCTTGTGCAACATGAGTTGTAAGCTTGTTTACCTTCCCCGTTTTGCTCATCGTATGCCATTGGTCACGAACACGGCCGGTAGTTAGTACCAACGGAAAATCACGATTGGTTTGTTCGCTGGTAATGGCATCCGGCACAGCGTGGATAATAGCTTTTTTACTAGGCGTATAAAAAATCTTATCTGTAAAAAGTCGTTTTACCCCACCATTGATCTCTGTTTTTGGGTAAGGCCATTGTACCGTTTTTTGTTCTCTTATTTTATCATAGTCGAGGCCGCTGATGTCGATATTGGTGCCTTCAGTAAGCTTTACATGCTCTTTATAAATGCTGTTGTAATCGGGGAAATCGAAACTGCTAAAACCCATTTTTTGAGCAAAACGGCAAATGATCTCAGTATCAGGTAATGCCTCGCCAGGTGCATCCACAATTTTATTGAGATAGCTGATGCGGCGTTCGCTGTTGGTCATTGTGCCTTCCTTCTCTGTCCACGATGCGGCTGGTAAAATAACATCGGCGTATTTGAGTGTTTCAGGCTTATTGCTTACTTCCTGTACCACAACAAATTTTGCTTTTTTCAGGCCTTCTTCTGCAACTCTTACATTGGGTAAACTTACCAACGGGTTTGTGCAAATGATCCATATCGCCTTCAATGTACCTGCGTTCAATGCATCAAACATTTCTGTGGCTGTTAATCCTGGCTTCGCCGAAATTTTAGTGCCACCCCAAAAGTCCTGCACTTCCTGGCGGTGCAGCGGGTCGGCCAGGTTTCTATGTGCCGGCAGCATGTTGCTAAGGCCGCCTACTTCACGCCCGCCCATGGCATTTGGCTGGCCCGTTAATGAAAATGGCCCCGAGCCCGGCTTGCCGATATGCCCGGTAATCAAATTAAGATTAATTAAACTAAGATTTTTGTTTACACCCATGGCGCTTTGATTAAGACCCATGGTCCATAAAGTCAAAAAGCCTTTGGCATCGCCAATAAATTTGGCAGCTAGTTGAATGTCGGTGGCATCCACACCACAGATCTCAGCAGATTCTTTTAAAGTTCTTTGGAAAACAAGTTCACTATATTTTTCAAAGCCTTCTGAATGGTTTTTAATGAAGTCAAAGTCAATATCGCCGTTCTCTATCAACAATCTGCCAATGGCATGGTTGAGCGTAATATCTGTACCGGGATTTATTTGCAGATGCAAATCAGCAATAGCGCAGGTGTCGGTTTTGCGAGGGTCTACAACAATGATTTTTACATGCGGATTGGCGGCTTTATGTGCTTCTACCCTTCGCCAAATAATTGGGTGGCACCATGCGGGATTGGCTCCGGTCACAAAAAAACAATCTGCTATTTCTATGTCTTCGTAACAAACAGGCACACTGTCTTCGCCCAGGCTCATTTTGTAACCAACTACTGCACTGCTCATGCAAAGCCGGCTGTTGGTATCAATATTGTTGCTGCCAATAAAACCCTTGATCAGCTTATTGATCACATAATATTCTTCAGTAAGACATTGCCCGGAAACGTAGAAGGCTACTGAGTCCGGACCATATCTTTCGATGAAGGTTTTGAAAACAGCTGCAGTTCTTTCAAGGGCAGTGTCCCAGCCCACCCGCTGCAACGGCATGTTTTTATTGTACCGCATTTGCGGGTATAAAAGCCTGTCAGATTTATCGTTCACAGTGTAGTGCAGGTTCAGACCCTTACTGCATAGCATACCTTTATTTACCGGGTGATTCTTGTCGCCTTCCAGGGAGATATTCCCTTTTTTATCCTTGCTTACCACCATGCCGCAGCCTACCCCGCAGTAGCAGCAGGTGGTGGTAAGGGTAGTGGTATTGTTAGCGATTGTTGACATTCAATATTTGTTCATTTGTAATTTTTGAGTGTGGGTTTAATAATCCCGTCATTTCGGGTCCCCGAAATTCGGAAACCCGAAATGACCGGGCGGATATTAACTGACTATGCTGGTTGAAGAACAGGAACAAATACTTTTTCTTTTGCTTCTGATTTCTGCAGTTTTACAGCCAAAACAACCAGCCCGATAGCAGCGACACCGATACCGATGTACATAAAGGCTTGTGCATAAGAAAGACTTTTGCTTTTGAATAAAAAGCCAATCAGCATGGCTCCGATATTTCCGCCGGCGCCCACTATCCCTGCTACGCTGCCAATAGCATCTTTATTGATAAAAGGAACGATTGAATACGTGCAGCCGTTGGCCATTTTCAGGAATAATGCAAACAGCAACATGCTGGCGATTGCCGCTCCGAGGTTCCCGGATTTTGCAAACAGCATGATGCCCAGGCCTTCCACTACCAGCAAGCCAGCCAATAGTAATCCTTTGCCCCTAAGGCCAAATTTCTTGCCGATCTTATCACTTACTACTCCGCCAAGAGCCCGGGCAAAAATGTTCATAAAACCAAAGATGCTAGCCAGAGCTCCGGCTACGATAATGGATGCTTTAAAACTGTCTACAAAATATATGGCGGCTACATTATCAACCGTGATCTCTACACCAAAACAGGCAGCATAGGCCAAGGCTAGAACCCAGGTGCGGTAGTCTTTGCATGCCATAAGAAATGTGCCTTTTTTCTTTTCCTTCGTTTCTCTTTCTACTTCTCTGTAATTGCCCTGTGGCAAGTCTTTGGTATACCTGTAGTACACAAAAGCCATTACCAGTAGAATGGCGCCAGGCACGATCATCGCATACCTCCAGCTATTGGCCTGGTCTATATAACCCAGTCCTACAAACGCAGCTGCGATCAACGGCATTACCAGGTTAGTAACGCCACCACCGAGGTTTCCCCAACCTCCGGCAACGGCATTGGCGGTACCTACAATATTAGGCGCAAACATTACTGAAGTATGGAACTGTGTAATGACAAAGGAGGCGCCAATGATGCCTATCACCAACCTGAACAAAAGGAAACTTTCATAGCTATTTGCCAGGCCGATACACATTACGGGAATAGCCCCTATTACCAATAGGATCGTATAGGATAAACGCGGTCCCAGTGTATCACAAAGCCGGCCAATAATAAGCCTGGCAATGATGGTGGCGGATACTGAGGCGATAACAATGTTACCGATCTGTGATTTGTCCAGGCCAAGTTGCGCTTTTACAAGCGGCATCAGCGGCGCGATACCGAACCAGCCAAAGAAGCAGAAGAAGAAAGTGATCCAGGTAATGTGAAAGGTCTGCATCTGGATGCCCTTGCCGGAAAAGATGTTTAATTTTTTTAATGGTTCCTGTGTTGTGTTTGTCATGGCTGATAATATTTTTATGGTGTTAAATGATGTTGGATTCTGGATCGTTTGTACCTGGTTGCGGGTAGTGCTTGTTTTTTGTTGCTGGCCGGTTCTTGTGATTTACTTGCTAAAAAATTCCGGTTTAATATTTATTTGCAGATAGCTCCAGGTTGGGTTTAGTCCGCTTGTGCCGGGGGCAATGCCTTTAGCATATTCCATGCTTTTGGTGGCCGCCATATAGCAGAAGCCAAACTCCAGGTTGGTAATCTTGTTGAGGTTATAGCTGGCAATTAGATCAAATTCGCTACCGAGGTATTTTTTTACCGGGTTAGCAGCGATATCTTTTTGATTTTGGGCCAGGGCGAAATAGTGATAGTCCAGCCCAATAGTTAAGTTTTTATTAGCCGCCGCATATTTTATCTTAAAGTAGGCATTGCTTAATCCACCTGCCGGCGAACCAGTGCCTACATAGAAATAATCCATATAGCCCCAGAATTTATGCGGTGTTCCATATAGTGGGTCAAAGCGGTGATTGGTAAGAGATGCAGAGTAGGCATCATTGCCCGAAACATAATCCCAGCCGGCGGTATAGGTGAATTTCTTTTGAGAAAATGCCAGGGCGGCCGTACTTGTATAGGCAGATAATGCCAGGCCGTCTTTGTCTTTTCCGGTTTGATAATAAAAGCCTGCTACAAGGCTCAAGGGCTTGCCTATTTGAGCATTGAGCAACAAACCTGTTGTTATTCTTGAGTTGACGCCTTGTTGGTTGAACCTTCTGCCAAATAAATAGCCGGTATCAGTGCCTGAGATATTTTTTATGGAGTCGGTTTTGTATTTACCAAACTGATCTGCCAACACCAATGCGGTCAGTTTTGCCTGTTTGAATTTTTTGGCCACATACAAAAACTGCATGGCTTTGTAATTCTGGTTTAGGCCATTGGTTCCGGGGCTGTTTACAAATGCCGGTGAGCCGGTTTTTGAACTGAAACCTGTGGTATTTGTAAGCGGTAAAAAGCCAGCCGGTGTAGGCATAAGGTTCCCCTTACTGTCTTTTACATACGGCATTACGTTGGCAGGGGTATAAAATGTGCCGTTATAATTAAACGCATCGGTGTTTTGATTGAAGGCTGCACCCAAATCTACCTGCCAGCTTTTATTGAGCATTTTAAGAACCACCGCATCATGCCGGCGGGCCTGCTGCAACCAATCCAGGTTCCCCAACAGGCGGCTATCATCGTATAACAATTCCTGCCTGCCCACTTTAACACTGAAGTATTCTACAGGGGCTGATTTTTTAAATGCGGTATCCTTTTTATTGAACAGGATAATATCGGCCCATGCTTCGTGGACACCCAGTTTTGAGCCGTCTGCATTGCTGATCGTGGATGCGTCCTGGCCCCAGACCCTTACATCCTGCAAAGAGGTTTGAAACACAATTTTGTTCCATTTGTAATTGAAGGTGAGGCGGGTACGCTGCGAAGTAAAGATTGCGGCCTTATTACCATTGGCTTTTAGGGTGCCTGCGCCGTTCCGGAGTTCGCTACGCGTTCGCAACTGGCCGGATAACGAAAACTGTGCATGTGAGTTATGCAGGGCCATGAGACAGGAAATGAACATAAATCCTGCCCGATAAAACGAAGATTTCCGGTACATTTGATTCGATTTAATTTGTTAAGGCATATTAATTCCACCCCGCCAACGGACTGCTATTCCAGGCGGGGTTTTTTAATATGGCAAACAATCGAATCGTTGGTATTATGCTATAGATAAACTGCGGAAACCTTTTTTAAAAACAATAGTGCGTAAAACCCGGAGAGAAATGAAAACCTAAGAAAAGAGCAATTCAAATTAAAATTTGGTTCATTTAATACTTATGCGACCATTTTTCTTCTATTTTTTATCACTACTATTATTTATGTCATAAAAATAAGTGTTTTATGTTAAAATTCTTCATGTTGACTAAAAATAATGAACATATTAAATTTTGTAATTTGAACTTTTGGCGCATTTAGTTTTGTAAGTTGCCCAGGTATTGGAACAATTCCGGGAAATGTGAATGAGCATCGCATTGGTGCAGGAAGCGTTAATATTGTACAGATAAACGTGTTGTGGAATGAAAAAAAGTAAAAACGGTTGCGATTTAAAGAGTTGCTTTTTTTGCAGGGGCTGCCTGAAAGAGTGGATCCCGGCAATTGCTGTAAACAAAAAAAGCTATCACGTAAAGAAAGGAGAGTTGCTCTTTAAGGAAGGAGACCCGGTGACGGGTATCTATTTTGTGTATGAAGGCACCGTAAAAGTTCATAAGAAATGGGGGACTGAAAAAGAACTGATTTTGCGTTTTGCCAAGAAAGGCGATATTGTCGGGCATCGCGGGCTTGGTAACCGGAACGAGTTTCCTATATCTGCCACGGCGATCGAGCCATCTGAAATTTGCTTTGTAGACATTGATTTCTTCCAGTCCTCCTTAAAAGTTAACCCCGATTTCCTGTACGACCTGATGATGTTCTTTGCCGATGAACTGCAGGTGAGCGAACGCAAAATGCGCAACCTGGCACATATGTCGGTAAAAGGTCGGGTGGCGCAGGCTTTGATTACACTCCAGGAAAAATTCGGCATCACCAAAGAAGGGTTCATCAATATTGTATTAAGTCGCCAGGATTTATCTTCTTATGCCGGCACCACCTATGAAACTGTTTTTCGTATACTCAACGATATGGTAAAGGAAAAAGCCATCCGGATAACGGGTAAGAGTATTACGGTTGCCAACATGCCCTTATTGCAAAGCTTTACCAACGAAACCGATGCACTTGTGGGTTAGAGTTTTTTATGCTACCCCAACATACACCTTGCCATCTGTCACTTTTACCGGGTAGGTTTTAATGTTGCATTCATCACCCGTTAAGCATTCGCCTGTAAGCAGGCTAAATGTTTTTTTGTGGAATGGGCAGGCCACTTTAGGCTCGCAAGCCTCGCCTGTACTGCCAATCATACCACGGCTTAAGGCCATCTGTTGTTTGTGCGGGCAAAGGTTCTGGCAGGCGAACCATTCATCGCGCCGGCTGAAGTTAAAAACGGCTATTTGCTCGTCTTCATACTTTACGCAGGCACCGCCATTATTAGGAATATCATTTGTGTAGCAGGCAAAAAACCATTTGGTTGCTGCAGCTGTTGTCGTTTCTACGTTCATAATTATTTAAGTTTTTGGTTGACCAAGGAATATAAGGGCATATAAGGCGGTGAGGAATCCAGGATTGGTAACCCGGTTGGCTGTTGGCGTAGCAAGTGCATACTGACCAGTGACTTCTTGCCCCAATGACTACTTCATACTTACCATTCTTTCGCCTTCACCTGTCCCCTCATTGGAACCAGTTCTGAAGTGGGGTCTTTTTCGGAAGGAGCGTTTACAAAATGATTAAAACGCTTTCTCATTTCCGGATTTTCAATTGCAGCCTTCCACTCGCATTCATAGGTGTTCATATGCTGTATCATGGCGGCTTCCAGTTCTTCGGCAATACCGAGGCTGTCATTCACAATCACGTTTTTAAGATAGGCCATGCCACCTTCCATCTTGTTCAGCCAGGTGGCGGTTCTTGTAAGCGGGTCGGCGGTTTTTACATAAAACATTAAAAAGCGGTCGAGGTATTTGATGCAGGTTTCTTTATCGATATCGGTGGCGAGCAATTGTGCATGTTGTGGTTTGCTGCCACCATTGCCGCAGATATAGAGGTTCCATCCTTTTTCGGTGGCGATAATGCCAAAGTCCTTGCTTTGTGCCTCTGCGCACTCGCGTATACAGCCACTTACGCCGCCTTTTAGTTTGTGAGGGCTGCGTAATCCTTTGTAGCGGTCTTCCACTTCTATGGCAAAAGTCACGCTGTCGTGTAATCCAAACCGGCACCAGGTGCTGCCCACGCAGCTTTTTACGGTACGCAGTGATTTGCCATAAGCATGGCCGCTTTCAAAGCCAGCATCAATGAGTTCTTCCCAAATTAAAGGCAGGTCGCTGAGGTGGGCACCAAACAAGTCTATGCGCTGCCCGCCCGTGATCTTTGTGTACAGGTTGTATTTTTTTCCTACCTGTCCGATAGCGATCAGCTTGTCCGGGGTTATTTCGCCACCCGGGATGCGTGGTACCACGGAGTAGGTGCCGCCTTTTTGGATATTCGCCAAAAAGCGGTCGTTACTATCCTGGATAGTGTCTTGTTTTAAAATGAGATCATTCCACAAGCTGGCCAGGATACTGGCTACTACCGGTTTGCACACTTCGCAACCGTCGCCTTTACCATACCTGCCCAGTACTTCGTCGTAGGTTTTAATGCCGTTCATTTTGGTAAGGTCAAAAAGTTCCTGCCGGCTATAATCAAAATGTTCACAAACCACATTCTTAACGTATACACCATTGGACTTCATGGTGCCAACAATCAGATCTTTTAGCATAGGTACGCAGCCCCCACAGCCGGTTCCGGCTTTGGTGCATTTTTTCATGCCATCCACGGTGGAAATGCCCCCGTCGGTCACCGCACTGCAAATGGCACCTTTGGAAACTGCTTCGCAACTGCAAATCAGTGCATCATCCGGAAGGCCCATTACGCCGGCACCACCTTCACTTTCTCCACCACGACTACCGAGAATCAGGTCCTCGGGATTTGGCGGAAGTATAATTTTATTGTTAACCGTTTGCAGAAGGATATTATAAGCTTCTGCATCCCCAATCAAGATCCCGCCGAGCAGGTATTTGCCATCGGTGCTGATATTGATGCGCTTGTAGATGCCCTTGTGGGTGTCTTCGAAAATAATGGTGCGGCAGTCAGGCTCGGTAATAAAAGCATCACCAAAACTGGCTACATCTACCCCGATGAGTTTGAGCTTGGTGCTCATGTCGAAACCGGTGAACGAGGTTTCGCTGCCTTCCAGCGGAGCGGTCAGGGTAGCTACCAGGTTCTTTGCTACCACCTCTGCCATTTCGTAGCCCGGGGCCACAAGACCGTAGATCATGCTATTATATAAGGCACATTCGCCAATAGCGAAAATGTTTGAATCGCTGGTTTGGAGCTGGTCGTTTACCAGGATACCGCCACGGCCACCTACTTCTATACCAGAGAGTTTGGCAAGCTCGTCCCTTGGCCGGATGCCTGCTGATATTACGAGCATATCCAGTTCCAGTTTAGAATCGTCGGCAAATTCGAGTGCTTCAATCGTACCATTACCGGCAATGGCAGTAGTGCTTTTATTCAGGTGTACCTTAAGGCCAAACTCTTTCAGCTTTTGCTGTAGCATGCCGCTGCCTGCGCTATCTATCTGCCTTGGCATCAGTCTTGGGGCAAATTCCACTACATGGGTTTCTTCCACACCCAGGTCCAGTAAGGCTTTGGCAGCTTCCAGGCCGAGCAGGCCTCCACCAATTACTGCACCTTTTTTTGCATTCCTGGCATGTGATTTCATCATTTCCAGGTCTTCAATGGTGCGGTATACAAATACACCCTCCTTTTCTACCCCGGGAATATTGGGTACAAAAGCAGCTGAACCGGTGGCCAAAATGAGATAATCGTATGGCTGTACAATGCCTTTTTGGGAATGGATGGTTTTGGCGGAGCGGTTGATCTCGAGGATTGGATCGCTTAAATAAAGCCGGATATCATTTTTGGCATACCATTCCAGGGTGGAAAGGCTGAGATCATCTTCGGTTTTGCCGGCAAAATATTCGCTGAGATGAACCCGGTCGTAAGCCCGGCGGGGTTCTTCGCCAAAAACAATCAGTTCGAAGCTATTGGTTTTTTTTACCAGCTTTTCGCAGAACTTGTAGCCTACCATGCCGTTGCCAATAACAACAACAATGGGCTTTTTGGAGCTTCCCATTTTCTTTGTTTTAAATTGTTAAGGCAAGAAAATCGTTTAAGCAAAATGATGCGCTCAACTGCTATTTGAACACATTATTTTTATTTACATTAATAGTAAACATTGTGAAAGTAATACAAATTCGGTAAAAATGAAAAAATAAGTTGAATATTTTATTGGCTATGATATAATAATTAGTCTTTTGTCAGAAAAAATCCACTTTTTTTTACTCTAATCAAAAAAAGCCGGCAATATGAATTTAGCCAATGCAGATGGATAAATACCTCAAAATTTTAAAATTTTTGAAAGTTGAGGGCACGACACGGTTGATGACCTCATGTAGTTGGGTCATCAAAAACAGGAAAAGAAAACCCCCATCTACCCGTTTTGGGCCGAATGGGGGTTTCAGAATTGCAAATAGTATATAAGTAAACCTAAAAACCTGATGACTGAGAACTCTGATTTAATGATCAATAGTCAATCACCTGCTCTTCCATCAACTCTGGCATCGGCCGGTTTTCATATTGCTGGTTGCGCAGCATTGGTTCAAAACCTGCCTCACGTATAGCCTCCTGGATACCGTTCGCAGTAAAGCGATGTGGTGCACCGGCAGCACTTACTACATTTTCTTCTATCATAATGCTGCCAAAATCGTTGGCGCCGGCATGGAGGCACATTTGTGCTACAGCCTTACCTACCGTCAGCCAGCTGGCTTGTATGTTTTTTACATTTGGCAGCATGATGCGGCTCATGGCTATCATCCGGATATATTCTTCGCTGGTGGTTAAGTTATGAACGCCACGTATGCGGGTCAGTAGGGTGTCGACGTCCTGAAATGTCCATGGTATAAAAGCAATAAAGCCTTTTGCGCCTTCAGGCTTGCGGCTTTGTACTTCGCGGATCTTTGCCAGGTGTTCAAACCTTTCCTGCACCGTTTCCACATGACCAAACATCATAGTGGCGCTGGTGGTAAGTCCCTGGTTATGTGCCTCATGCATCACGTCGAGCCATTCCTGGGCGCCGCATTTGCCTTTGGCAATAAGACGCCGTACACGATCCACCAGTATTTCAGCCCCGGGGCCAGGCAAGCTGTCAAGGCCTGCTGCTCTTAATGCTTTCAACACTTCAGCATGGGTACTTTTTTCCAGTTTGGTGATATGGGCTACTTCGGGCGGGCCTAATGCGTGGAGTTTAATATTGGGGTACAGTTGCTTTAGCTCCCTGAACAGGTCTACATAGAACTTCAATCCTAATTCCGGGTGATGTCCGCCTTGCAGCAGTAGCTGCTCTCCGCCATACCGGATCGTCTCGTCAATCTTCCTTTTATAAGTGTCTATATCAGTAATGTAGGCATCGGGATGGCCGGGTACACGGTAAAAATTACAGAATTTACAGTTGGCAATGCAAACATTGGTCGTATTCAGGTTGCGGTCGATGATCCAGGATACTTTGCCATGTGGCACCTGTTTTTTGCGCAGTTCGTTGGCCACAAACATCAGATCTGCGAGGGGTGCATGTTCAAAAAGATATACGCCTTCTTCTACCGGCAAGAATTCGAAATTGAGGGCCTTTTGATAGAGCTTCGATAAATTCATGAGTAATGTAAAATATTTTAGGTGCCTTGAGGTTCTTTTTTAAAAGGTATGCAATTGCTTATGGTATTGCATCGCCTCAGCGGCATTTGAAAGAACAACAAAGATAAACGGGTGTTGTTGCATTTGTGATGAAAGGAATAAATGATTGGATTGTTTGAGATAACTTGATGTTTGAAAATAAGAATGGTTTTTAAGGCCGGAGAGCCGGTTACTACATTTAGATTGCTTACATAAAAAGAATCACTGCCTGTGCCGCGCTCCATAGAGAAAAAGGCGTACAAGTGAGTGACACAACGAAGATGACCATAGCTGCCATAGCCGATACCATAAAAAAGAAAATCTTTCCCCTGCTGGCATGTATTTGTATGAGTAGTATGGCACCGGCACAGGAAATATTTTCAGCCCCTCCTGCAAAACTGCTTTCCAAATTCAGGTTCGAACAAATGACTGGTGGCGTTATCCTGTTACGTGCTGTATTGGATGAAAACACAGACTCCCTCAATTTTATTTTAGACACAGGCAGTGGAGGCATCTCACTTGACAGTGCCACTGCGGCCGAACTTAATTTACCCATCACCCCAACGAACCGTACCATACGGGGTATCGCAGGCATCAGGCAGGTGGACTATGCCTTGCATCATAAACTGAAATTACCGGGCATAGTGGCCGACTCGCTGGATTTCCACATTAACGATTATTCACTGCTCACCGCTGTATATGGGGTAAGAATTGATGGCATTATTGGCTTTAGTTTGCTTCGCCGTTATATAGTTCATGTAGATTTCGACCATGCCGAAATACTTTTTTACTCTCCGGGAAGTTATAAATATCCGAGGGGAGGTACATTGCTGCGGCCGGCGTTTAATAACCTGCCGATACAGACCGCTATGGTTAAGGATAACACCACCGTTCAGCACCGCTTTTATTTCGACACAGGTGGCGGGCTTTGTTTGTTATTGTCGGAAGATTTTGTGAAAGACAGCTCGCTGTTTGCCAGTAAGAAAAAGCTGATGCCTACCGTGGCAGAAGGGTTGGGTGGAAAAAAGCAGATGATGATTACTACCGTAAAGGAATTTAAACTGGGGCCTTACAAATTTAAGAAAGTACCTACTTACGTATTTGATGATGAATTTAATGTTACCAGCTACCCTACACTAGGTGGTTTGTTTGGCGCCGACTTGCTGAGGCGTTTTAACCTCACACTGAATTATCCCCGTGCCGAGATTTACCTGATGCCGAATAATCATTTCAGAGATCCATTTGACTACGCATATACCGGAATGGAAGTCTATTATGAAGAAGGCAAAGTGGTTATTGGTGAAGTGGTAGAAAATTCGCCTGCCGATCAGGCCGGATTAAAAGTGGGAGATGAGGTATTTGCCGTAGATAATACAGTCGGATCTTCTTTTCAATCGATAAAAAATAGCCTGCAGCACGCAGGCAACAGGTTGAAAATTATTGTGCTTCGTAATAAGGTGCCCATGGAGATAAAAATGAAAGTGGGTAGGATCGATTAATAATTCCTCTCTATTTCCAAAGTCAACTTTAGCGTAATAAATAGTAAAGGGTACAAAAAACTCCGGAATCATTTGTCCGGAGTTTTTTGTACCCTTTGCGGTATTTGAGGAAAATACTTCCTGTTATACAATTATGCTTCTTTATTAACGGTTAGTTGGTCTTACTTTTCTTCTTATCCTTTTCATTTCCAATTACGTAACCAACTCCGGCTCCCAGCAGGCCACCGAGAATACCGCCCTTTACCTTGTCTTTACTCACAATAACACCTACAACGGCTCCACTACCTGCTCCTATTACAGCACCTTTGGCTCTATTGCTCCAACGTTTTTTTGCTGGTTGCTCAGCAGGCGTAACAGTACCGGGTGAAGGCTCGTTTTGCGCGGTTGAATTGTTGGTATTATTACTATTATTTGTATTGCTTGACTGTTTTGTCGTTTTTTTTGCAGTAGCAGGTGTTCTGTCTATTGTCTCATTATCTGCTTCCTGTTTGGCATTCAACTCCTCATTGAAGAGCCTGTCAGCCTCTATTTTTTCTTTGCGCCAGGCAATGTATTCCGGAGACTCCATCATGATACGTTGCGCAAAGCTATAATCACTACCGTCTGTTGCACCGTTCATGGAATTGTTAAACGGATTTTGCATTGGCACTGTCGTTGAGGACGTATCCTGTTTATTACAAGCTGAAACTACAGCAGCTGTTACTACTAATGCTATCAAAGTCTTTTTCATAATGCTCATTTAAGGGTGAAAAATCATCCCTCCTCTTTTTGGGATTCGGAATCTATATCCATTCTATACCTGTTCCATTTAGGAAAACTGTGCCAAACTATTCTTTGCTTCCAAATGCTTTGTTAACGCAGCCGGTTAATTAACATTCTCCTTTGCCATGTGTTTGGATGGACAGATAGCTAGAGAATAGTAATCTTACTACTATAAAGTCTTCCTCCCTGGCTTATTATGGAGATTAAATAAATGCCTTTTGCAACTGGCTTATTTACCTTGTAATTATTTACCTCTTTGGAAATAGCTATCTTTTGGGACGATATTTTTTTACCTTCCATGGTATACAATTCTATTGTGCCATTGGCAGGAATCGCGTCGGAAACCTGGATGTGGATATTATTCCCCAAAACATAGCGCAACACTTTTATCACTTGATGTGCGGCAAATCGCACCTGTATCGTTTGGTAATAATTTTTTCTCCCGTCCTTATCCGTTTGCGATATGCGATAGTAACCAATCGCGTAAGGTTGGTCGTCGTTGAGAGAATAAAGGTTTTCAGAATTCAGACTTTGTGTAGAAGCATTTACCGTAGTGAAAGCTTCGAATGTAATCCCATCCCTGCTTTTCTCAATGGTAAAGAAGCCATTATTCACTTCATTGGTCGTTTCCCATTCCAGCATCACATTTTTTTGTACCTGCCTGCCACGGAAATAACGCCAGGTAACAGGAAGTGCCGTACATCCATTAGCCGCACCAGGAGGAACATTTACAACCAACGAAGCTGTACTTAATGCACCATTCGTGGTAAACGCCCTTCCATATAATGAATCGCCAGTATTTAAATTTACAGCGCCATTGTTGCAAATGATGGTCCCTTTGAAAACAGAATAATCATTAATGGTAACTGCGCCATCTACTTTCCAAAAAACGTTTTTCGCTTGTGCCCCGTTTATCAAAATGACTTTTGAAAAAGTGCTCGTGGATAAAGCCCCGTTTATTTTTATAACGAATACACCATCTGCATTTCCTTCCGCATTCAGGTACAGCGAATCTGTAAATGAAGCAGCAGAATTCATGAGGTATGTGTGTGGTGTAAGAACAAGGTTATGCCCAAACTGTGCCGGGTATAACAATTCAATATCATGTGGAATGAGATTTAAGTAGCTATAAACATTCAATAAATCGGCTGCACATGCTGCGGTAGATCCATCCGGTATGGGATGAATCATGCCCGTAACATTTAATGGATTATAACCAATGGTTAAGCCAACATTAGTGCCGATATCACCATTAGCAAACGTAGTGAGCGGTGTGCTGTTAGTAACCGATCCGTTACCCGAAAAGAGAGCATATGCCGCGGTAGAACCGAGATTGGGGCAGGCCGGCCCGGTTAATATAGGGCTTCCGCAGCCTGCGGGGGTATATGCCAATACTCCGTTGGTGGTGATGGCACCGGAAATGGAAAGTGCCCTGCCTTCTAATGTATCGTTAGTATTCAATGCTATGGCTGCATTATGAGCCACAATAGTGCCTCGTAAAAAAGCTGCCGATGCTACGCTCACAAGGCCTTCTACCTTCCAAAATACATTGCATGCCTGTGCCCCATTGATTAGTTTTATTTTGGAACCTGCGTTTACTGAAAACGCTGCTCCGATTTGAAAAATGAAAACTGCATTGGGGTTGCCCGCAGCATTCAAAGTGAGGTTGCCATTCAGCGTGGTTACGCCTGAAATACTGTAAGTGCCGGCAATGAGGGTGTCGCCATTTCCCAGTAGTGGCGCAGGGAAAAAGTTTGGTATCGCTGCATGTAATTGGTTATAGGCTGACAGCAGATCTGCTGCAGCCTGTGCTGTGGCACCGTCATTATCGTGCATCTGGCCATTAACGTTGCCAAAGCCTGTAGTGGAGCCGCTATTGGTACCCACATTGCCTGTAACCTGGGAAATGCCGGTGTTTGTAACAGCACCCACAGTTGTGAATAGCGCAAAATTAACGGTGGTACCTAAATTAGGAGCTTGTGCAGCAATTCGGGTTGAAGAAAATAATAATGTAACGGCCGCTACATAATGATGTAGAGTGATTTTCATTTGATTGGATTTAGGTTGTGATAAAAAATGCAAAGGCTGCAAGGTTGGGTCCACATGGGCGGGGCAGGAGACACGCCATCATTTTTAAGAGACTTACTGATTGTAATACGAATCCAATAACACTATCGGGTTGCAGGCATGCAGATGACGGCATTGCTTCCAAAATGCCCGCACTCCGTACGAAGATGAACGTAACGGGTATTTAGAAGCCGGCAGACTTTAGTTGATGAAGAACCTGCTTGTAGTTATTATTTAATTTAAAATATTTATTTTCAAGCAAAAAACAGGATGAGCCCAAACTGAGCATCTTTTATTTTTTCGGGTTGCTCAATTACGGCAAAACCTTGCTCAACCAAACTTGAAATGCGTATGCAGTAACATGAAATCTGTCCATGATGAAGCAGTTTCTTATTTTCAACCTGTTCGTTTTATTTCCTTACTGGTGTCTTTCACATCCGGGCATTGGCATCGTAAAGGACAGCAAGGGCTTCATTTATTACACTGATTTAAAGAATGTCTTAAAAATTGATCCACAAACAAAGAAGGAAACCATCGTAGTTCGCAATGTTCATACCCACGAATTATTTATGGATGGAAGCGATAATTTATACGGCGAACATCTCTGGTACAATGGCGACCAGCTGAATACATGGGGTCATTATGTGTGGCGATTGCATAGCGGTGGAAAATTGGATACCGTTGTCGAGCCATCGCCAGGCTTCCTGGAGCATTATTCTTTTACAAGAGATAGTGCGGACAATATGTATTGGGCGCAGAGGTCGGTGCCTGAAAGCCGGATAGAAAAAATGACTCCACAAGGTGTTGTAACGACCTTGTATGAGGGTACATTTAAGAATATTCGCTGGATACATGTGTCGCCTGGTGGCGTAGTTTATGTAGTAGACCTAACAGACCTGTATAAAATTGAAAATGGGAAACTTGAGTTACTTGCGGAAAAACTTCATGAAAGGACTTCGCTGTTAGAATATGGGGGACTTCAGCATAACATACTCGGAATTTGGCTGGATAAAACAGGAAATGTGTATGTCGCCGTCACTGGCGGACAGGTAGTAAAAAAAGTAACTCCAGCCGGAAGTGTTACTGATGTTGTGTATTCGTCCGGCGGATGGAGGCCCACGGGTGGGGTTTTTGACAATGACGATAATTTATGGTTGCTGGAAAATAGTATGTCGGAAACAAGGGTGCGAAAGATTGATAAAATAGAGTTATTGAAAAAGCCACCGGTGATAACGAACGTGGTTAATAAATCAAAACCTTTTTTAATATTGGCTACCATTTTTTTAGTAGCCGGTTTTATTATTTACCGGCTTGCAAAAAAAATAAAACGAAAAAGAGAAATGGACCGCCGGAGTTCATAATGCAGGTTATCAGTCTGCCGGATGACGACCACTACATATTTCTCCGGTACTGTCCACCTACTTCGTACAGCGCATGTGTGATCTGTCCCAGGCTACAACATTTTACGGTTTCCATTAATTCTTCAAACAGGTTTCCGTTTTGAATGGCAGTTCTTTTTAGTCTTTCCAACATTTCGGTGGATTTGCCATCGTTGCGTTTCCAGAATGCATCCAGGTTTTGTATCTGTTGTTCTTTTTCTTCAGTGGTGCTTCGTATCACTTCACCGGGCAGTATAGTGGGGCTGCCTTTTTTGTTAAGAAAAGTATTGACACCAATCAGCGGCAACTCACCGGTATGTTTCTGCATTTCATAGTGCATGCTTTCTTCCTGTATCTTATTTCGCTGGTACATTCTTTCCATGGCACCCAATACGCCGCCACGATCGGTAAGGCGGTCAAACTCAGTAAGCACCGCTTCTTCCACCAGGTTGGTCAATTCTTCTATGATAAAGGATCCCTGGATAAAATTCTCCGTTTTAGCACTGCCCAGTTCACGGTTGATGATCAATTGTATGGCCATGGCCCGGCGTACGCTTTCTTCGGTTGGTGTGGTGATGGCCTCATCGTAGGCGTTGGTGTGGAGGCTGTTGCAATTGTCATAAATAGCATAAAGAGCCTGGAGCGTGGTCCTGATATCATTAAAATCTATCTCCTGGGCATGAAGGCTGCGGCCGCTGGTTTGAATATGGTACTTGAGTTTTTGGCTTCGGCTGTCGCCATTGTATTTATGTTTGATGGCCTTGGCCCAGATACGCCTTGCTACTCTTCCGATAACACTGTATTCGGGGTCCATACCGTTGCTGAAAAAGAAAGACAGGTTGGGAGCAAAGTCATCGATGCTCATGCCGCGACTCAGGTAATATTCCACAAAAGTGAAACCATTAGACAGGGTAAAGGCCAGCTGGGTAATGGGGTTTGCCCCTGCTTCGGCTATATGGTAGCCGCTGATGCTTACGCTGTAAAAATTCCGCACTTTATGGTCGATGAAATATTGCTGCACATCACCCATTAGTTTTAATGCAAACTCCGACGAGAAAATGCAGGTATTCTGTGCCTGGTCTTCTTTTAAAATATCTGCCTGCACTGTGCCACGAACCTGTTGTAAAGCCTTTTCTTTTAACTCCGAGTAAACATTGGCTGGCAATACTTCATCTCCGCTTAAACCAAGCAATTTTAAGCCGAGACCGTTGTTGCCTTCGGGTAGCCGCTCAGGATGCGAAGGATTGTAATAAACCGGTGTGGAAACATGTTCAAATTTTTTCTTCATGGCATCTGCCACCATTCCCCACTGCCCATTTTCTTCGATCCATTTTTCGCATTGCTGATCTATGGCCGCATTCAGAAAGAAAGCGAGCAGCATGGCGGCCGGACCGTTGATGGTCATGCTGACAGACGTTTTGGGATCGCAGAGATCGAAGCCACTATAGAGTTTTTTAGCATCATCCACATTGGCGATACTTACGCCACTATTGCCTACTTTTCCATATATATCCGGGCGGTGTGCGGGATCCTCACCATAAAGCGTGACACTATCGAAGGCGGTGCTGAGACGAATGGCAGGCTGGCCAAGACTTACATAATGAAAACGTTTGTTGGTACGCTCGGGGCCGCCTTCACCAGCAAACATTCTTGTTGGATCTTCACCTTCTCTTTTTAAAGGAAACACACCTGCTGTGTATGGAAATTTTCCGGGGAAATTTTCCTGCACCCGCCACCACAAAATATCGCCCCAATCGCTGTAACCAGGCACAGCGATCTTGGGGAGTTTTGTTCCACTGAGCGATTCTGTGAATAAAGGAATTTTAATAACTTTTCCCCTTACATCAAATTCGTAAAATTCCTTTTGGTAGCGTGCTTTGGTTTGTTCCCATTCGTCCACCAGTTTTTTGCATACCGGGAACAGTTGTTTTTCAAACCGGGCTTGCAGGCTTTTCAATTCTGTGAGCGTTGTTTCATCTTTTGTCATTTCCATCACGCCCTGCAACTTGTAAAGTTTTGAAGCAATCGTGGCCTGCTCTTTACTCAACTCGTTGTACTTGCGGATCTCTTCCGAAATTTCTGATAAGTAGCGGACGCGTTTCGGAGGGATGATCATGGCCTTGCTGCTGGTATCGCTGGAGTGCGCATGAAATTCAATAGTGCCAAAATGGATGCCTGTTTTCTTCTCCACAGAAGCCATCAGTTTTTCAAACAGTTCGTTTACACCGGCATCATTAAACTGTGCGGCAATGGTGCCTACAATTGGAAGGTCCGCATCTTTTGCATCCCAGAGGCCATGGTTGCGTTTGTATTGTTTACGTACATCATGTAAGGCGTCCAAAGCACCTGCCTTATCAAATTTGTTAATGCAGACCACATCTGCATAATCCAGCATGTTTATTTTTTCCAGTTGGGATGGGGCGCCATATTCCGGTGTCATCAGGTACAGGCTCACGTCACAATAATCCAGAATGCTTGCGTCGCTTTGGCCTACACCGGCACTTTCCAAAATGATGAAATCGTAGCCGGCTTCTTTGCAGATATCGATAGCTTCCTGTACTGCGCTGCTCAGGGCTATATTATCTTCCCTGGTAGCAAGGCTGCGCATATAAGCCCTGGGATGAGAAATGGAATTCATCCTGATCCTGTCGCCCAGCAACGCGCCGCCGGTTTTTTTCTTCGATGGATCTACAGAAATAACAGCGATGGTTTTGTCTGTAAATGTGTGCAGGAAGCGGCGAACGATTTCATCGGTGACGGAGGATTTACCGGCGCCACCGGTGCCTGTGATTCCGAGAACAGCCCCCCGGCCCCCGGTGGGGGTGGAAAGCCGGCGACTACTTTTTTCTTTGAGTGGTTTTGATGGAAGGGAGGTTAGTTTTTTTGTAATCTCTGCTACTATTTCTTCGATCTTAGATAGCACATCATCGTTTGAAAAACGTAGTACTTCAAAGCCTAACTCATTCAACCTTACCGTGCGTTGCTCATCGCTGATTTGCATTTGGGGTAATTGGTGGTATAGCCCATCAATTTCAATAACCAGGCCTTTATCAAGACAGACAAAATCAGCAATGAAGGAATCAATAATATGCTGTCTCCTGATTTTAAATCCCGTCTTTTTATTGTTTAATTTGTCCCACAAAATCTGTTCTGCCATTGTTGGATTCCAGCGATGGTTCTTTGCGTAGTCTTTCAATTTCCCATACAGCATCGGGTCTGCCATAAATTGATTTACGGTAATAGATTCGCCTGGCTTGCCTATATATAAATCACCTTGTTCCATCCCCAATTCAGCCATTGTTATTGCCCTCGCCACTTTTCGAATATCTATTGACTCGCCTAGTGCAGGAGTGCCATTCCAATTTTTTGGAGCAGTCCAAAAGTTCGTGAACTTATCCTCGTCACCCCCACCCGGGGCCGGGGGGCTTGTCTTTTGCAAAAGGTCCTCAATCATTCCTTCCAAACCCATCTTTCTTCCATCATCGGGGCTGTAAATGCGGGTGATACCATAGTCCTGTAGTTCTTTGATTTCCTGCGGTAAAATGGTGCCGCCGCCGCCGCCGAAAATTTTTATATGGCCGCATCCGTTCTGGTCTAACAGGTCTTTCATGTATTTAAAAAACTCAACGTGGCCGCCCTGGTAGCTGGTAATGGCAATACCCTGGGCATCTTCTTCTATAGCACACTCTACGATCTCATGGACGCTGCGGTTGTGGCCAAGATGTATGATTTCAGCACCTTTCGATTGCAGTATGCGACGCATGATATTGATCGCCGCATCGTGGCCATCGAATAATGAGGCTGCAGTAACAATTCGTATTTTATTATGGGGAGTATAACTCATAGCAAGCTTGTTTCGTATGCCGCAAAAATAGCGTAAATACCTGCTTGTAAATTTTGGTGGAGCCGGATGATTGCCTTATACAATGACCATTTTCGCCTTACCTGACATCTATTCTGTCGAAATGGTGTTTTCCTTATTTTGTGCATCCATATAAAAATACACCAATGCCCGAAATTCGATTATTACCAGCCCGGAAACGCATAGCCCTGGTGGCCCACGATCATAAAAAAGCCGAACTGATGGAATGGGCCGAGTACAACAAAGCCGCCCTGGCCCGGCATGAATTACTGGCTACCGGAACCACGGGTAAAATGCTGGAAGAAAAACTGGACCGCCCGGTAAAAAAACTGCTGAGCGGCCCCCTTGGCGGCGACCAGCAAATTGGCGCACTAATAGCCCAGGGGGAAATTGATGTGTTGATTTTCTTTTGGGATCCTATGGAAGCACAACCGCATGACAGTGATGTAAAAGCCCTCCTGCGAATCAGCAATACCTGGAACATACCCTGTGCCTGCGACCGAAGCACTGCCGACTTTATACTCACCTCGCCGCTGATGCAGATCGTGTACGAAGTAACCGTGCCTGATTATACCAGCTATCTCAAACGGCGGATTGAAAACTGATAAACCGTTGTATAATGACTTTTTTACACGCAAATAGAATTGAGTGTTTCCACCTATTTCCGCTTAGATTTTAATAGTTCAGTTTTGTGAGGTCAAAAAACAGACCCCAATATGAAGAACTATTACCTATCGTTTTTACTCGTTTTGATAACAGCCGCAGTTGCTGCCCAGCCCTTAACAGGCACCAAAACGATTAAAACAGCCGGTGGCGACTATGCAACATTTAATGCAGCAATTTCAGACCTTAACACCAACGGTGTAGGTTCCGGCGGTGTTGTTTTTAATGTGGAAGCTAATTTTAGTTCAATAGAAGATCCCATCGCTATTACCGCTACCGGTACAGCTGTCAATCCCATTGTATTCCAGAAAAATGGTGTGGGCGCCAACCCTACTGTAAGGCCTGGTGGAACTGTAGCTACCAATGATTTTGGTTTCAAGATCGCCGGTGGTGACTATATTACTTTCGATGGTATCGACATAACCATCAATGTTGGCAGTGCAGTAGAATGGGGCTATGTGCTAGAAGGCGTTTCCACCAATGGCTGTCAATACAATACCATCAAAAATTGCAGTATCACCCTTAGTAAGGCCAATACAGTAAGCCGGGGCATATATACCTTTTTTGTTTCTTCGCCAACTTCATTAGCGAACGCCAATTCCAACAATAAGTTTTACAATATCAATATCCAGAACGTCTACAATGGCTATTTTTTGAGTGGTAATTCTACCTATCCCGATCAGAATACTGAAATAGGAACGATCAACGGGGGAACAGCTACACTGACCAACCTCGGTGGCGGAACTGCTACCTGCAGTATTATTTCGGTGACTAACCAGAATAACATTAAGATATTTAACCAGAACATTACCAATAACAGTACCACTACCGGGCAGATCAATGGAATTCTTTACTCAGGCACTTCTACTTCAGCCACCATTTACAACAATACCATTAGCGCTTTGAGCAGTTCCACCACTTCTACCAGTACCGTTTATGGAATGAATTTTAGCAGTGCCAATAATATCACTGTTTATGATAACACGATTGATAACATAGGCGCCACCACGGGCCCTGCAGCAGGTATCAATGCGTCTGGTTCAGGAACAAATCCAAGACTTACTTTTTATGCCAACAATATTCAGCGTGTAAGCACAGGAGGTACCTCTGCTGCAAACAGTGCCTTTGGCTTTACGAATTCGGGTCCAGGAGTGATCATGAATTTCTACAGAAACTTTATCAGCAATATAGAAAACAAGGCAGGTGCGGCAGGCGGCCTTGCTGTAGGCGTAAACATCAGTGGTACCACTTGCAACGTGTATAATAACTTTATCTCCGATATTAAAATGACCGCTGGTACTGCAGTTGCGGGTGTAAGAGGCCTGTCACTGGTAGGTGGCACTTCTAACCTGTATGTGTACCACAATTCAGTTTATCTTGACTACGTGCCATCCAGTGCGTCGGCATCCGGAGCGGCATTATACCTCGCCAACCTCTCCAACAGTTTTGATATCCGCAACAACATCTTTGTCAATAACATGAACAATGCTATTGGTGCTAAAAGCGTTGCTTTATACTCTTCATCTAACGGCAACCTGGCCAGGTTTGCTGCAGTTTGCGACAACAACCTTTATTATGCCGGTGTGCCGTCGCCCACCAATCTCATTTATTTTGATAGCATCAGCGCTGTCAACAACAATAGAGACCAAACATTGGGTGCCTTTAAAAACAGAATTGCAACAAGAGAGCAACATTCTATAAGTGAGTTGCCACCTTTTATCAGTACGGTTGCTCCCTATAATCTACACCTGAACCCATCAGTTGCTACACAGTGTGAAAAAGGGGGACAAACCATCACCAAACCTTTGAACATCGACAGGGATTATGATGGAACGCTTCGTGGTGCAACTTACAGCGACATTGGCGCTGATGAAGACAATTTTGCCTGGCTTGACCAAACCGGCCCTTATATCAGTTATGTACCCTTTAACAAGACCACTTTATTTACAGCCCGTACCTTATCCGCTACGATCCACGATCCATCCGGCGTACCTGTAGCCGGTGCCGGGCTGCCGGTTCTTTACTGGAAAATAAATGCTGCGGCAGCCTTTACCCCAGTGACCGCAACTTTTGTAAGTGGCTCTACTTACACTTTTACTTTTGGCCAGGGGGTAGCGCTTAACGATTCCATTACCTATTATGTAGTGGCACAGGATATGGCGTCAGGGGTGAACGTTTTGGCCTATCCAAGTGCAGGTGCAGCCGGATATAACAGCAGTGTGCCGGCAGCGTCGACACCACCAGTTACACCTAGTTTTTACAAAGTAGTGAACCCGATCGTTGAAACCTTGCTTGTAGGTGCGGGGCAATCCTATACATCGCTTACTGGTGCTGCGCCGGGTGGTCTATTCGCAGCGCTTAAAGATGGCGTACTTACGCAGAATCTTGAAATCAGGATCACTTCAAACCTGACGGAAACAGGGCAGAATGACCTTACACAGTGGCTGGAAGAAGGCCCCGGAAATTACTCAGTTACCTTTAGACCTAACAGCGGAACCACAAAAGAAATCAACAGCGGATCATTGGTCAATTCGGCCATTATCAGGCTTAATGGTGTTAAAAATGCCATATTTGACGGATCCTATAATGAGTCAGGGAACTATCTCACATTCCGTAACAAAGAGGATTTTACGTCGGTATTCTTTTTCCATAACGATGCCAGTAAAAATACAATTACCAACTGTACAGTAGAAGGGTTAAACAACAGTTTACAACAAGGACTTATTCAATTTTATGGGGGCGTAGTTAGCGGCAACGATAGCAATTTGGTATCAAATTGTATCATTCGGGATAGGAGTGATGGTGTGACTGGCAAGGCTCAAATCCTTATCTATTCGGATGTGCCATCTACTACATTTTCAGGCATCTATAACACCGGCAACTCCGTTATTAATAACAAAATGTTCAATTTTGGTTACTGTGGCTTTTACTCTGTAGGCCTTAACGAAGACTGGACCATTAGTGGAAATGAAATCTATGATACCCTTACCGGTGGTTCAAATGTATTTGGAATCAGACTGGGATCGCAGGGTACAAATATTGTGACACAAAACAATATCCACGACCTGAAATGTGCAACAAATGGCCAGTTAGCCGGCATCGTTGTTCAAGGGGCTGTCAACACGATGTTAACCAAAAACAGAATTTATAACTTTCCTGCTACAACAGGATCGCTTGGAGGCATTATTTTCTATGGAAGCAGTGGACCCGGAACTTCAGTTACAGCTGCCAATAACCAGATTACCATTAATCCAGCCGGTAATTCAAGCCAGTATATAGTAGGTATTTTTGATAATGGCACCGACGGCAGCACCCTGAACGCTTACAATAATAGTATTCTGATTGGTGGCACCTCTACTTCTACCACAAATTCATGGGCATTTCTGCGCCAGCCTATAGGCAATGCTAACGGTAGCATTCGCAATAATATTTTTTATAACAACCGTTCTGGAGGCGGATCGGCCAACTTTGCTTTGGGTAACGAGAAATTTGGTTCCGGCGATTTTAATGTGTCAAATAATTTGTATCTCGGTACAGGTGTGCCAGATGCCAGCTTTATGGATCGGGCGGCTTCCGGAACCACTGGGGAATCCTTCGCCTCATGGGTTGCTGCCACACACGATATTTCGTCGTATGCGGCTCCTGCTACCACCATTAATCCTGATGTGCTGTTTAAAGATGTGGCGACCGGCAACCTGGATATCAACAATACAACAGGTATGTGCTGGTATGTAAATGGAAAGGCCTTACCTCTGGCAGGTCTTGCTGATGATTATAGCGGTAACTCTGTTCGTTCCACCACACTGGCAACTGGTTCGGCCGATATTGGCAGTGACGAATTTACGACCAGCACATTACCACCAGTACTTGCTACTGATGGCGCACATGCACCAGGCGGAACTGAGAATTTTACTTTTGCCGGCCGTACACTTGCCAGCATTACATGGGGTGCGGGTAGCGTTTCCTTGCCAAATCTTGGCAACATCATGCACTACACCGGAGAATGGCCTAATGATATTACCAACAACGGCACCGTTACAGGAGCAAGGACGCTCAACGAATGGTGGGACATTCCGGCAACTGGTGGTTCTGCATATACCTACAGTATTTCTTTAAATTACGATAGTGCCATGCTTGGTAAAGTCCAGGGGGAAGGATCTATGACGATCAACAAAAAACAAACGGCTGTTGCTGGTACATGGGCAACGGTAAACCCAACTACCGTTAATGTTTATGATAAGATCATGACTGCAACCGGGGTCTCCTCATTCTCAGAATTTACAGGCTCTGATTTCGACCATAACCTGCCGGTACAACTCCTGGCGTTTAATGCTTTGGTGCAGGCAAACGATGTGGTGCTTCATTGGAGTACGGCAAGTGAGATCAATCATCACAGCTATGAACTGGAAAGGTCAACAGATGGCAGAAATTTTAAATCCTTTGCTGCGATAGCGGGAGCAGGCAATAGCAGTACAGTCAGCCATTATTCAGAAATCGATGCGGCAGTACTTATCAACTATAAAAATGCTGAGCGAATTTATTACCGTCTAAAAATGATTGGTACCAATGGGCTTATTTCCTATTCCCAGATTGTGATAGTGAGGCCGGGCAAATTTAACGGGCAACTGGTACAGGCGATAATGCCAAACCCTTTTGTCAACCGCGTTAGCATCAGCCTTAACCTGCCACAGGCTGGTATTGTTACCGCAAGGCTTATGGATATGGGTGGCAAACAGCTCACCAACAATAGCTACCAGGCAGCCAGTGGGTTTAGCACCATACAAATAAACGACCTGGACAGATTGAGCAAGGGTATGTACCTGCTGGAACTGCGGTACAATAACAAGATCATTACCAGGAAACTGGTTAAAGAATAGGGTGTGTTTTTATGTTAGGTAAACGGGCCATCTTCAAAAGAGATGGCCTTGTTATTTTAAAATATGCCGGTAGGTTGAAGGAGCGGGGCAATGGGATTTACAAAAACTTTTCCACCATTTCTGTTTAGGTTTGTTGCTATTAATAATTACGTTTCCATGAAGAAAATATTTGTTGTTCTAGCCTTGTTCTGTAGTATAGCAGCCAGGGCTGATGAAGGTATGTGGCTGGTGCAACTGCTGGGCCAGCAGAAATATGCTGAGATGAAAGCAAAGGGATTAAAGCTTACCGCGGAACAGTTATACAGCATCAATAAAGCGTCTGTAAAAGATGGTATTGTAATTTTTGGCACTGGGTGCACTGCCGGAGTGGTAAGTAGCGAAGGCCTGATTTTTACCAATCACCATTGTGGTTTTGATGCCATCGCTAAAGTGAGCACGATGGAGAATAATCATTTGAAGAATGGGTTTTATGCCAAATCCCGCAGCGAAGAAATTCCGGCCAGCGACCTGACGGTGCAGTTTTTAATCAAGGTGGACGATGTGAGTAAACAGGTATTGGACAGCATGGCCGTTTACCCAAACTGGATAGATTGGCGGAAAAATCGCGACAGTGTTTTTGCACGCATCGGCAGGGCCGCTGTGGCTGGTACAGGTTATGAAGCCAGAGTTTATAGCTGTTTTGCAGACAACCAATTCTTAATGTATACCTACCAGCGTTTCAGCGATATCAGGTTGGTAGGCACGCCACCGCAAAGCCTGGGGGATTTTGGTGGCGCCACCGACAACTGGGAGTGGCCACGGCATACTGCTGACTTTAGCATTTTCAGGGTGTACACCGGGCCGGATGGTAAAGGGGCTGCATATAGCGCCGCAAATATTCCCCTGAAGCCGAAATATTTTTTACCGGTCAGTTTACAGGGCATTAAAGAAAATGATTTCACAATGGTATTTGGCTACCCTGCAGGCACCAGCCGTTTTGAAACTTCGTATGGCGTAAAGCTGGCCACAGATATTAAGAATCCCGCATTTGTGTATATGCGGAATATCCGGCTGAAGGCCATGGATGCTGAAATGAAAAAAGATCCCGCTGTGAAATTGCAGATCATCGCATCGTACCAAAACCTGGCCAACTACTGGAAATTTTATGATGGCGAAACAAAGCAGTTGCTTAAGTACGATGTGTATGGAAAAAAGAAAGCCCAGGAAGATGCATTTGCCGCCTGGGCAAAAGGGAAGCCGGAATATGCCAATCTCTGGACCGATTACGAAAGAGCCTATGCAGCATGGCGCCCGTATGCCAAACACAAAGAGTATTATGAACAGGGAATCACCGGCCCGTTGCTGGTAAAATTTGCCCAGAAATTATTAGTGCTGAACGACATGCTCACCAGGGTGAAAACATCCGAGAAAGTTATAAAACAAAAGGCGCTGGAACTGGATAAAGACAGGACACAATTGCTGAAGGATATCAACAAGGCCAGCGAGATAAAGATAATGGCGGAAGTGACGAAAGCCTATCAACAAGATATAGAAAATGACCAGCAGCCGGTATCTTTTTTTACAGCATTAAAATACAAATGGGGCAGCCTTAAAGACGATGAAACCTATCAGAACATGGCCGGCGCTATTTTCAGCAACACGATGATTTTGGATGATACCAAATGGAAGTTTTTTATCAAGCAGCCGGATGCGGGCACACTGTCTGGCGATCCTGCTTTTGATTATGCGTTCGCCTTCCAGGTAAACTGGGAGACAAGGGGAAAACCCAAACTCAACTACTTTAATGATGCCATAACAGGCCTTGCCAACAAGTATCTGAAAGGCTTAATGGCTATGAACCCAAAGAAATTGTTGTACCCGGATGCCAACGGAAGCATGAGGGCAAGTTATGGTGTAGTAAAGGGTTACAAGCCTAACGAAAATGTCACACTTAATTATGTGTGCACCATGAAGGGTTTGGTCGAAAAATACAAACCCAACGATTACGAATTTGACCTGCCGGCTAATTTTCTTGAACTCTACAATAAAAAGGATTTCGGCCAGTACATGGATCCAAAATACAAAGACATTGTAGTGAGTTTTATTACAACCGACGATATTACCGGCGGCAATAGCGGCAGCCCGGTATTAAATAGCAATGGCCAGTTGATTGGGCTTGCATTCGACGGCAACTATGAGGCCCTGAGCCATAAAATTAATTTCGACAAGGACCTCTGCCGGACAATTGTGCTGGATATCCGATACCTGCTGTG
This sequence comes from Bacteroidota bacterium, assembly GCA_040386335.1. Lineage (GTDB taxonomy): Bacteria > Bacteroidota > Bacteroidia > Chitinophagales > Chitinophagaceae > JAZKFT01. Next base: position 119,396 of record JAZKFT010000011.1, on the reverse strand, counting down.
GTGCGTGGAGAAACTGGGTGGTGCCAGTAACTTAATTAAGGAATTGAAGATTGTAAAGTGATAGTGGCTTAGAGGAGGTTTCGGTAAATCTTTTACCGAAGCACCTCCCGGCTGATCACAATTTTTTGAATTTCACTGGTGCCTTCGCCAATGGTGCACAGTTTACTATCCCTGTAAAATTTCTCTACGGGAAAATCCTTCGTATAGCCGTAGCCTCCAAATATTTGTACCGCATCGGTGCTCACTTTTACGGCCACTTCACTGGTATAATATTTGGCCATGGCCGCTTCCTTGGTCATTTTCTCGCCTCTGATTTTTAAGTCACAGGCCAGGTTCAGCAGCATTTCTGCAGCCATAATTTCGGTGGCCATATCTGCCAGCTTAAAACTAATGCCCTGGAAATTGCAGATCGGCTGATCGAACTGGTGGCGTTCTTTTGAATATTGTACGCTGGCTTCGTAAGCGCCTTTCGCGATGCCGAGGCCAAGAGCTGCTATCGAGATGCGGCCGCCGTCCAGCACTTTCATACTTTGTACAAAGCCGTCGCCCACTTCGCCGAGTCTTTGGGAATCGGATACGCGGCAGTTGTCAAAAACCATTTCCGCAGTTTCGCTGGCTCTCATGCCCAGTTTGTTTTCTTTTTTGCCACCGGTAAAACCAGGCGTTCCTCTTTCAACAATAAAGGCGGTAGAATTTTGTTTGGCCCTTGGTTCGCCGGTGCGGCAAACCACCACGGCCACATCGCCACTCCGGCCATGGGTGATCCAGTTTTTGGTACCATTAATGATCCAGTCGTCGCCGTCTTTTACTGCGGTGGTTTTCATATTGCCCGCATCGCTTCCGGTGTTGGGTTCTGTCAGGCCCCAGGCGCCAATCCACTGTGCAGTAGCCAGTTTGGGTAAATATTTTTGCTTTTGCGCTTCGTTGCCAAAGGCCAATATATGACCGGTACAAAGCGAATTATGAGCTGCCACACTAAGACCGATGGAACCGCAAACCTTGGCTATTTCCTGTATGATCACGCTGTATTCGTAGTAACTCAGGCCGCTGCCGCCGTATTGCTCCGGAACCAGTACACCCATCATGCCCAGGTGACCCAATTCTTTAAAAACATGCATTGGAAACTCCTGTCTTTCGTCCCAATCCATCAGGTAAGGGCGTATATGCTGGTTGGCAAATTCACGTGCAGAGGCGGCTACTTGCTGGGTTATTTCGCTGGTTTCAAAATTCATAGAGGGCAGTTGTTCGTTTATTCTTACAGCGGCAAAAGTAGGCTAATGAGCGTTAGTTTTTTAGGGTAAAAACTGTTTGTAAAGAAAACATACAACAAATAATTTTTGGCCTTTCTGATTGAGACCAATGCTGCTTTTATCGATGGTTATTTTGTAAAATTTGTCCGTCGTTCTTGTAATCCCTTTGACCTCAAGTGGATGATCAACGATTCGCAATTGTTGGTAAATCTTTCGAAATTGTTGCTGGAACCGCGCTGGGCATGCCATCAATTGGTCAGTCACCGCAATAAGCGGAGCAAGAAAAAAATCTTTCAGATCTATTTCCATCCCATCTTTTTTTCAAACTCATCTGATGAAATGTATTTCCCCTTTTTCATTTTGGCTTTTATCATGACAGTATCAAAATAATTGGCGGCTTCTTCGCTATTGATTATGCGGATTAGTTTTTCCACTTCTGCATCCGACCAACTGGCATTTTTTTTCTTGACAGAAAAATAAGCGGCACCCATTCCGATTTTATCAGCCAGGTAATCGTTTCTGTAACCAGATTTTTTGATGAGGTCGCCGAGGCTGTCTTTAAGCAGTTTATAATTTTCAAGTATCTCTATCATGGGATTAAATTTTTATGATACCGCAAATTTAAACTATACTTATAAATTTTAGAAAATAGGATTGTAGTATCATGAAAAATAAATTCTGATTTTTTGACATCGAGATGATTCTTCAGTTGGTGATTCTAACAGCTATAGTCCAACTCACAGCCCTACAGTGTTAAGTACGGAGCTATTTTTATAAACGTTTGTTCATCAATAATCTCAATTTTTTTGAGGTCGGCTAATGACGAAAAATTGCCATGCTGGGTACGGTATTGTACAATAGCATTGGCTATATTCCATTTGATATAGGGATGCATTTTCATCGTGTTGGCATCCGATGTGTTGATATTGAATTGTTTAACGCCTGAGCTGTTAAGCACCAGCCTTGGTTTTATTTTCTGAAACGTGGAATCGGGCAAACCGTATGTTTCGCCCAATTGGCTGATGCTGCTAAAACCGCCCAGTTTTTCTCTGAAACTTACAATACGTGAGGCTAGTTTGCTGCCAATTCCAGGCAGGGCAATCAATACAGTGGTATCGGCTGTATTAATGTCAATGGTTTTGGGAGCATAGGTTGGTTTGGAAAAAACAGGGCTCTCTTGTGTGGACGCTGTAGCATTTTCAGTTTGATAGGGCTTATGCCCTCCATCTGTAATTTTTACATAAGGCAGTAATCTTTCTGCTTCATCAGGAAAGAGGCCATAAATTCGTTTGATGTCCTCGGGCTTGCGGAACTTGCCGCCTTTTGAGAGGTAGTTTTGAATGGTGGCAATGGTTTTTTCCCTCACTCCAAGCCGCTTCCATTCTTCTGTTGATATGGTATTGGGGTCAAACTCAAACAACTCGCCTTTAATAGTATGCCTGCCGCTATTCTTTGATGGCTCGTTGTAATTGGCATCGTCGTCGTAGTTATTATATCGCTTGTAATTTTTTGCGTAGTTGTTGGCGTAACTATTGGTATCCGCCATTTTTAATGCCGCTACTTTTCTAAAAAAAGCTGAATCAACCGGTACGGTTTTGCTGCTAAAGAAAAAGCCATAGCTGAATTTTACTACCGCACATATTACCATCAGCCCGACAGCGATAAAAATTCCATTGCGTTGTGACTTTGAGAAGGTGAAATAATCGGCAACGAGGTTTTGGCGGCGTTTCAAAAAATTGGATTTTTCTTGGGTCAAGATAATAAAATCAACCCGGGAGTTCCAGCCATAATACACCAATTGCTCTATTGTGCAGATAGTCTCAACATTCGTTGCCGATAAAACAGCTGGTAACAACAATCCATTCGTCGGGTATTATTCCGGCCGCCTGACAGTTTGCGATTTGATAAAAATTGCTATTGGACTTCCAACCGTAACCCATCCCAGGCCAATTGCATGTTCTCCGGCAATTCTGCATTTATTTCATCGTGCCTGCCAAGCTGGTGGCTAACATGGGTAAAATACTGTTGCTTTATTTCCAGTTCCTGGCTAAGATCGACCGCCTGCTGCAGGGTAAAATGCGAAATATGTGGCTCTTTTCTCAGGGTATTGAGTACCATGATTTCGCAGCCCCTTATTTTCTCTTTTTCACTTTCCTCTATGCGGTTGGCATCGGTGATATAGGTAAAATCTCCAAAACGATACCCATAAACCGGCATCAGGTGGTGCCAGGCCTGGATGGGAATAACCGGAATATCACCTATCATAAAAGGCTCCAGGCCAATTGTATTCAAATTAAAGGAGGGGATACCGGGATAATCTGTGCCATCGAAAGCATAAGGCAATTCCTTTTTTACACCTTCCATACTTATTTTATTGCCGTAAATGGTGGTGGGCCGCTTTTGAAAATATTGAAAGGCCTTGGTATCGTCCAGTCCGCCAATATGGTCTTTATGTGGATGGGTAATAAGAATGGCATCGATTTCCAGCACTTTTTCCTTTAGCATCTGCTGGCGGAAATCCGGGGTGGCATCTACAATGATGGTGGTGGTTTCGCTGCGAACGATAATGCTGCTACGCAAGCGCTTGTCTTTTGCATGCGGGCTGGTGCATACCCTGCACTGGCAGGCTACCATCGGTACGCCACCGCTGGTACCGGTGCCAAGAAAAGTGATAGTCAGACCCAAGAGAAATAGGTATTGGTTACAAAAACAAAGTGCCTAAAATTAAAAGACTTTCATGTTCGCAGCATGAAAGTCTTTTAAAAATGTTGCGGCCCGATTTAAACGGCCTCAATAGCATTCCGTTTTATTTCTTCGTACATTTTCTGGCTTTCATGCGTAAGCGTATCCAAATTAATATTCAGAACAGGAATAATTTCCACCAGGGTGTTAATGCGTCCTTCCACGTCCAGGAACTTATTCACCACCACCACTTTACGCAATTCTAAAATGCAATAACCGCTCTGAAAAGTACCTCTCTCGTAGCGGATCACATACTCAGCTTCGCTCAATATTTTTTCCAATTTTTGGAGGGTCGTGCTATTGTATTTCATATTGTTTATGCTTGTTCTTTTCTATAACAAATGTAAACTGGGTTAAAGGATTTAGGATGGTTGTTTATCCACAACGGGGCTATTTAACATCCATCCACCAGGCTTTATATATCGCTGGGGCATCCAGGTTCAGGGTCTCGCCTATCATCGGTGTACACACCGGCATCCCCTTTTCCTTAGCGCTGGCAGTTACTCTTTTTATCGGGTCATCCCAGGCATGCTGGCCCAGGCTGAATTTCGCCCAATGCACAGGAACCAGTTTTGTGGCTTTCAGATCAATGGCTGCCTGCACCGTTTCTTCGGGCATCATGTGAATGTATTTCCAGTTTGCATTGTACTGGCCACATTCTAATATCGCTATATCAAAAGGACCATACGTATCACCAATACTGGTAAAATGGGTATCGTAGCCACTATCCCCACCAATAAATATTTTCAACGAGGGAGTTTGCAAAACGTAGGATGCCCAAAGCGTGGGTTGGCGCTTAAATCCCCGGCCCGAAAAATGCCGGGCGGGGGTGTATGTTACTTTAAAGCCAGTAGCCAATAGCGCTTCTTCGCCCCAGTTTTTCTCGATCAGGATGTTTTTGTCAAAGCCCCAACGTTCCAAATGCGCGCCAACACCCAGGCCGCAAATCACCTTTTTTATTTTAGGCTTCAGCTTCATGATGGTGCTGTAATCCATGTGATCCCAATGGTCGTGTGAGAGAAAGAGGTAATCAATTTCGGGTATCTCATCTGTTTTGTACACATCGCTGCCCTTATAGCTTTTTGTGGTGAAACGTACCGGCGAAGCTGCCCCGCTCAGCACCGGGTCCACCAACATTTTTTTACCATCTACCTGCAGAAAATAAGACGAATGCCCAAACCAAACCATGACATTGCTTGTTGGATCCAGCTTCAACAGATCTGTTTTTTTGGAAGGAAGCACATCAAAAGGCCGGAGATTTTTGCTTTTCTCAAAGAAGAACTCCTTCATCACTTTGTAGTAAGTTACACCTTCCGCCAGGTCGGGGGTATGATTGATGTTTTGGAATTTGCCCCCCTTAAAATTGGCTGCCGAAAGGATTTGCTGTAGTCTTTCGCCCTCCGGCATCTTCCCAAATTTGGGTTGCCGGATAAAAATATTTAAGGCAATGATAAATGCCAGGATTAAAACAATGATGGTTATGAGTATCGCCATGATAGTTTAGTTCGCCAATAATAACACGAATGGATTTGAATAGTTCTATTAACCGGGAGGTCCTGTTGATCCACGGTTTTAGTACTAAGAAAATGGCCAACGTTACTTGCTCTGCATTTTAATCACCGGAATGATCATTTCTTCCAGGCTGATACCGCCGTGCTGAAACGTATTGCGGTAATAATTTACGTAGTAGTTGTAGTTATTGGGGTAGCACAAAAACTTGTCTTCTTTTGCAAAAATAAAGGAGGAATTGACATTCGGCACCGGCAGGCCTGCATCGCGGGGATCGCGGAAAGCCAAAACATCCCTCGCCTCATAGTTCAGGTTGCGGCCGTGTTTGTAGCGAAGGTTAGCGGTGGTTTGTTTGTCGCCAATTACTTTGCTGGGGCTTTGTACCCTTACGCTGCCATGGTCGGTAGCCAGCACAATCCGGATATTTTTATCGGCAATTTTTTTGAGGGCCTGGTTCAAAGGGCTGTGCTCAAACCAACTTTGGGTAATGCTGCGGTAACTCACTTCGTCGCTGGCCAGTTCCTTCAAAACTTCCATTTCGGTACGTGCATGGCTCATCATGTCCACAAAATTGTACACGATTATATTCAGGTCGTTACTCAGCAGGTTGTGAATGTTGTTCAGCAGTTGCTGGCCATCGTTATGATGGATGACCTTGGTATAGCTAAATTTAATATCCTCCCGCCTGGCACGTTTTAGCTGGCCACGTAAAAATTCTTCTTCGTACAGGTTTTTGCCACCTTCTTCATCATCGTTTTTCCATTGAACGGGGTAGGTTTTTTCAATGTCAATGGGCATCATACCCGCAAAAATGGCATTGCGGCAATATTGAGTGGCCGTGGGTAATATGCTGTAAAAAGTCTCCTCTTCCAGTATCCTGAAGCTCTCGGCCCAAATAGGTTGAATGGCCTTCCATTGATCGAGCCGCAGGTTGTCTACCAGGATAAAAAAAGTAGGGATTCCTTTTTCCACGTGTGGCAGCACTTTTTGCTGCATCAGGGTATGGCTCAATACGGGTGCGTCGCTGCTTTTACTGGTCACCCAACGGGCATAATTTTTACTGATGAACTTAAAGAACTCTGTGTTGGCCTCATTCTTTTGGCTCTGGAACACCTCCTGCATTTCGGGACTGTCGCTTTTCTCCATTTCCATTTCCCAGTATACCAGTTTTTTATAGATCTCCATCCACTCGTTATAGTCGGGGTTGCTGTTCAGGGCCATAAACAGGTTGCGGAATTCCTGCTGGTAACTGCTGGTGGTTTTTTCGGCCACAAGGCGCTTGTTGTCCAGTATTTTTTTCAGCGAAAGCAGCACCTGGTTGGGGTTTACGGGCTTTATCAGGTAATCGCTTATCTGGCTGCCGATGGCTTCATCCATCAGGTTTTCGGTCTCGTTTTTGGTAATGAGCACAATGGGAATCTGGGTATTCACCTCTTTTATTTTGGCGAGGGTTTCCAGGCCGGTAATGCCGGGCATGGTTTCGTCGAGCAGCACCACGTCCACCACGTTTTCTTTTACATAGTCAATGCCATCGTAACCATTTGTAAAAGTGGCCACTTCGTAACCTTTTCCTTCTAAAAACATCACCTGGCTTTTCAGGCTATCTATCTCATCATCTATCCAAAGTATTTTTCCTAAGCTCATGTTTTTTTATGTGTTTTTGTGGATGGTACCAGCTGCAGCGCCCTGATTGGGCATTTGTGGCGACGCTCCGTTGAAGTGTTGTACTACTATTCAGCTGCCTTTACGGCTATCGACAAAAGTAATTTTTTAGCGACACGAAAGCAGAAGGAATAAAAACAGCCAGGGATTTTAACAAAATGAGATTGAAGGGATGGAGCAATAGGATTTATTTCAGCTTCTCCAAATCTTGTCTTCCATCAAATACACGTATTATTTCTACGTGCTCGTCAAATACTTTATACAGAAGAAGATGATAGGGTGAAACCCATGTTTTTCTGCAACCTTCCAAATGCACCGAAGGGCTTTTGAACGAGCTCTATTTTTTTAGTAACTGAAGTAATAAAATCGGCAGCAATCTTTTCATTCCAATTTTCCAATAGCCAGTTAATAGCTTCTTCAAACTCCTCTGCTGCAATTAGGGTCCATCTTACTTTGTAAACTTTGCCCATACTTTTTCCATTACCTCTTCGTGAGAAACTGTATGCCCTTGATTGGATTGCTCCAGTGAAGCAAAGGTTTTTTTCTTCTGTGCTTCGGGCAATTCCTGCCACCAATCGATTGTTGGTAAGGGATGCTGCAAGGTTTCCAGTGCATTGTACAGGACAGCTTCATCGTTGCAGTCATCTACCAGGTGATGAATTGTTGCTTTCAGGTCCATAATCAAATTTTTGATATAAATTCTAATTGTTGTTTCTCAAAAATAAGTTTTAAAGCGGGAAGACTAACCTTAAAATACCTGCACATATCCTGGCCCTTGAAACTTGAACCTTGGATCTTGAACCCTTTACCTTGTCTCCTGAACCTTTGCAAGCCTTAGTTTTGCCGCAATGCGAAAGATCATCAATGATCCGGTGTACGGATTTATCACATTGCAGCATCCGCTGGTATTGCAAATCGTTGCCCATCCTTATTATCAGCGGCTGCGACGTATACACCAGATGGCGCTGGCATCGCTCGTATACCCGGGAGCCATCCATACCAGGCTTCATCATTCGCTGGGCGCCTATCACCTGATGTGCCAGGCACTGGAAGAATTAAAGCGGAAAGGGAACGACATTACCACAGAAGAAGAAATAGCCGCTAAGATCGCCATTCTGTTACACGACTCCGGTCACGGACCGTATAGTCATGCGCTGGAAGGCGCCCTGATGCCGGGCATTCACCACGAAGAAATGAGCCTGCAGATCATGCAAAAGCTCAACGGGGAATTTAACGGCCAGCTTCAAATGGCCATCGACATTTTCACCGGAACCTACCCCAAAAAATACCTGCACCAATTGATCAGCGGCCAGCTGGATGTAGACCGGATGGATTACCTGACAAGAGACAGTTTTTTTACCGGCGTCAGCGAAGGCGTGATCGGTTACGACCGCATCATCAATATGCTCACTGTGCACAACGGCGAGCTGATGGTAGAAGAAAAAGCCATTTACTCCATCGAGAAATTCCTGGTGAGCCGCAGGCTGATGTACTGGCAGGTGTACCTGCATAAAACGGTGCTGGTGGCGGAGCAGATGCTGATAAAAATAATAGAACGTGCAAGATTGGTGGCCAATAATACCGGCACCACGTTGGACTATTTTTTACAGCAGGAAAGCTTCGACAAAGATTCGGGAGAGCTACTGCAAAAATTTGTGTCGCTGGACGACTATGACGTACTGATGGCCATTAAACAATGGCAACATCACCCGGATAAAGTGTTGGCCGCCCTGTGCCGTGGCATCCTTAACCGTAAGCTCCTTAAAATAAAATTTCATACCGAAGCGTTTGACGAGGCGTTCATCACACAAAAAAAGCAGGAGGCCATGTCGGCGCACGGTATCAGCGAAGCCGAAGCCGGTTACCTGATTTTTACAGGTGTGGTGCGTAATACCACCTACGACAGCAGCGACGAACGCATTCATATCTTATTCAAAGACGGAACGGTAAAAGACATTTCGGAAGTGGATAATGCATTGATACAAAACAGCCTCGCCGCCACGGTTCTTAAATATTATATTTGTTACGTTGGCTAAAGCCAACGGGAATAAATAGCGGCTACTAACAAATCGTAAATCCCAAATCGTAAATCATAAATTGGTATGACATTTTCCGCTTCGCAAATTGCTGCCATCATTAATGGAAATATTGAGGGCAACCCATATGCTACCGTTGAATCTTTCGGCAAAATAGAAGAGGCGACTACCAGTCAGCTGGCGTTCCTGGCCAATCCCAAATACGAAGAGCATTTATATACCACAGCAGCCGGTATCGTAATTATTAATGAAACCCTGGAACTGAAGCAACAGGTTGATGCGACACTTATACGGGTGCCGGATGCCTATTCAGCATTTGCCGTTTTGCTGGCCACCTATCAAAAATTACAGACCCAACAGCTTTCAGGTATAGAGCAGCCTTCATTTATAGATGCTTCAGCTACGGTGGGTGAAAATGTTTTTGTAGGCGCATTTGCCTATATCGGCAAAAAAGTGACGATTGGCAATGGCGTTAAAATTTTTCCGCAGGTATATATTGGCGACAATGCCTCCATTGGTGACGGAACCATTTTGATGCCGGGTGTAAAGATTTACCATGATTGCAAACTGGGCAAAAACATCACCGTACATGCCAGCACCGTGATAGGCAGCGATGGTTTTGGCTTTGCGCCACAGGCAGATGGCAGTTTTAAAAAAGTACCGCAGATAGGTAACGTGGTGATAGAAGATGGGGTGGAAATAGGCAGCAACACCAGCATCGACCGGGCTACGATCGGTAGCACTATTATAAGGACTGGTGCCAAAATAGACAACCTCGTACAGATAGCCCATAATGTGGAAGTGGGATCCAACACCGTCATCGCCGCCCAAAGCGGCATCAGTGGCAGTACCAAACTGGGTAAGGGTGTGATGATCGGAGGGCAGGTAGGTATTGTGGGCCATTTGCAGATAGGTGATGGGGCCAAAGTGAATGCACAAAGTGGTGTCAGTAAATCTATTGAAGCAGGAAAGGCGGTTACCGGGTCCCCTGCTTTTGATTATACCTCGGCCCTTCGAAGCCAGGCAGCAGCACGTAAATTGCCGGAGATGGAAAAAAGGCTGAAAGAATTGGAGAAAATTGTGGCTGAAATGCGTCCACCGGCAAAAGAAGTCAAGTTTTAAAAACTTGACTTCTTTAGGGTTAGGGTTACGCCAGGCGTAAACCGATATTAAAAGAAAAATTCAAAGTGAATATCAACATAGCCGCAGAATTAACCTTTAAAACCGCCAGGAGTGGTGGTAGCGGCGGACAAAACGTAAACAAGGTAGAAACGATGGTGGAGGGCTATTGGGATATAGCTGCCAGCATCCTGGTAACTGAGGAGCAAAAAGCAGTACTGACCGAAAAACTCAGTAATCGGATTAATAAAGAAGGGCAGGTGCTGATTAAAAGCCAGGTGCACAGAAGCCAGCTTGCCAATAAGGAAGAAGTAGTAAAGAAATTCAATGAGCTGGTTAAAAAGGCACTGGAGAAGAAGAAACCCCGGATAGCCACCCGGCCATCAAAAGCAGCTAAAGAGAGGCGTATCGAATCTAAGAAAATGGCGGGTGAAAAGAAGGCTTTGAGAGGAAAGGTCATCGATTATTAAATACAGATGCATGTGCGGAATGAAAAAGAAGTTGTTTGTAGTAATTCCCGTTTTGGTTGTTTTCTTGTGCGCCTTCGCCCAAAAGAAAACGTATAAAAGATACTATTCCTATAACATCAGGCTCTCATTCACAAATTTGGTAGGTAGCGAACCCTTGCAGATAGATTCTGTCTATCAAAATCCGTTTGGGGAACCTTTTACTGTCTCCCAGCTTAAATACTATATCAGCAATGTTTCTTTCAGTAACAGCGACGGTAAAGAAGTGAAAGTACCCAATACCTATTTCCTTGTCAACGAACAGGATAGCGCCAGCAAAAATTTTATGGTGAATTCTCTTTTGGGTACCATCACCGCGGTCAATTTTTACCTGGGTGTCGATAGCCTGAAAAATGTAAGTGGTGTACAAACCAACGCACTGGATCCGCTAAACGGTATGTTCTGGACCTGGTCCACCGGCTATATCATGGCCAAAATGGAGGCCGTTTCACCACTCTCAAAAGCCCCACAACAAAGGGTTACTTATCATATCGGCGGATTTAAAGGCGAAAACAATGTGGTAAAAAAAATATCGCTTCCATTATCAGCAGCCTTAAAATTAAAACCGGGCGATACAGCTACGATTAACATAAATGCTGACATCAATAAATGGTTTGCCGGAGCCAACGATATTAAGATCGCCGACATTAATTTTTGTATGAACCCGGGCCCCCTGGCCAATAAAATTGCGGCTAACTATGCAGCCATGTTTTCGGTAACCAGCTCATTTTCTCAGTAATGCACCGGCAGTTCACCATATTATTGTTGCTGGCCACAGTTGTGGTGTCATTGTCATTCATCAAACAAAAGCCAAAACCACGCAAGCCCGGAACCCCGGTATCTTTTGTGGTGCCGAAAGGATGGCCCGCCATTAAATACAACCTGGATAGTAATGGATTAACCAAAGAAGGCATCGCCCTGGGCCGTAGGTTATTTTATGAAGGCAGGCTGAGCAAAGACGGGCAGTTTCCATGTGCCAGTTGCCACCAGCCTTTTGCTGCTATGGCCAATTTCGACCATAATCTCAGCCATGGATTTAATAACCAGTTCACCAGCCGGAATGCGCCTTCGCTCGCCAATCTTGCGTGGCAAACCGCATTTCATTGGGATGGCGGCATTAACCACCTCGATGTGCAGCCGCTGGCACCTATCACTGCACCCAACGAAATGGCTGAAGACATCAGCACCGTTCTGGATAAGCTGAAAAAAGATTCGGTATATCCTAAAATGTTCAAGGCAGCTTTTGGCAGCGAAACCATCAACACCCAGCGGATGACCCGGGCATTGAGCCAGTTTTTGCTAACCATGGTAAGCGCCAACAGTAAATACGATAAAGCAATGCGGGGAGAAGATTCCTTTAACCTGCCACAGAAACTGGGTTATACCATCTTTAAAGCCAAATGTGCCAGCTGCCACCCGGAGCCTTTTTTTACTGATTTTCAATACCATAACAATGGGCTTAGCATGGATCCCGTTTTAAAAGATGTTGGCCGCATGCAGATAACCGGCGATGCAAAAGACTCGCTGAAATTCAAAACACCATCGCTTCGCAATGTTTTTGTTACCGGCCCATATATGCACGATGGCAGGGTATTCAGTCTCTTTGACGTGCTGGATCATTACCATAAAAAAATGGTAGTAGGCCCTACCACTGATACCCTGCTTAAAAATAAAATACCCCTTTCCAATTTTGAAAAGGGGCAATTAGTTGCTTTTTTGGTAGCGCTTACCGATACTGCTTTTAATAAAGACAAACGCTTTAGCGAGCCACCAAACGCGCCGCCATTAAATTTTTCTTCTCCGGGACATCATCTGAATTAGGGCTTCTTTTTGCTTTTGCACTTCGGCGGTTTGCTCCTGTTGTTTTTTTGTGTTCTCTACGATGTCTTCCTGTAATTTTTTCAGTTTCTTCTGCATGTCTTCGCCGTCATCTACCAGGTTCTTAAATTTTTTCTCTGCTTTTTTTACTTCATTATCCTGGTTGGTGATATCCAGTTCCAGGCTGTAGTCCAGTGAAGTAGTGGCGAGGCTGTTCAGAAATGTAGTGCTCCCGGTCGCAAAATCTGCAACGGAAGTGCTGCCTGCCGTGGTGGCTGTAAGACCCACCGGGTTTACCACCAGGTACACGGTGCTGGCATCTTTATCTTTGCGGGAAGTGCGGTCAACCTTCATCATTGCATCTATCGGGCTGGAGCTTATTTCGGGGATCACCACATTCCTGTACTCCGTAAATCCTTTTTTTGCTTTGCCTTTAACTCCCATTTTTTTAAAACGTTCGGCGATGGCATCTTCAGTTACGCTTGTACTATACGGCAGATCTATAATGTAACATGGCACCAGTTGGCTATTATATTCCACAGTACCCTGCCGGGTGGTTTGCGCCGTTATTTGTAAAGCGGCAAACAGGAATACTGCAAACAGTAATTTTTTCATAAGAAGAAAGTTTTTTGTCAAGATAAAAATATGTCAAAAGAGGTTGCATGCTAAAATGAATATTGGCGGCCGCCCTGCTTTGATTATTTTTACCGCTTAACGCAGTAAACATTGGGTAACATAAAAAAGCTGGCCGGGCAAACGATTTGGTATGGAGTGCCCACCATTGCCAGCCGCTTCCTGGGCTATATTTTGATGATATTTTTATACCGCTGGTATGGCCCCAAAACAACGGCTTCCATCACACAGGTATATGCAGCTATTCCGTTTCTGAACATTTTATTTACCTACGGGCTGGAAACGAGTTACTTCCGTTTTTCCCAGAATAAAGACAAAAGTCAGCTCTACAACACCCTAAATATCTCGCTGATCGTTAGCACCTTGATCTTCTCTGTCATCCTTCTTTTTAATACCGATGCATTGGCCAGTGCTTTGGATATGCCGAACAAACCCGAGTATTTCCGCTGGATGGTGTACATCCTTTTTCTCGACACGATCGCTACTTTACCATTTGCAAAGCTGCGTCAGGAAGGCCGGCCGAGGAAATTCGCCATGATCAAGGTTCTGAATGTGCTGATTACAGTTGCTTTGGTTTTTTACTGGTTGAGAATTTGTCCGGGTATTTACGCAGAAAATCCGGATAGCATTTTCCTTGTTGGGTATAACACAACAACAGGAATCGGTTATTTTATCATTGCCAATGTTGTGGCCAGCGGCATCACGCTGCTGATGCTTTGGAAGGAATGGAAAGGCTTTTCTTTTAAGTTCAATGGAAAACTGTGGGCGGAAGTGCTGAAGTATTCGTACCCGTTGATCATTGTTGGGCTGGGAGGCATGATCAATGAGCTAATGAGCCGCCTGGTGTACACGAAAGTGCTGGATCTGCCCTTTGGAGAAGAGCAAAGGCAGCTAGGTATTTTTGGGGCCAATTATAAGCTGGCGGTGCTTATTACCATGTTTATACAGGTATTTAAAATGGCTGCCGAACCGTTTTTCTTTAACCAGTCCACCGATAAAAATGCCCCACGAACCTATGCCAGGGTCACCAAGTTTTTTGTGATAGCCTGTACCCTTATGTGGCTGGGAATTGTGCTGAACCTGGATTGGATCACCAAACTGGCTTATGGTAAGAATTTTAAGGAGTATTCAGAAGGCGCCCATATTATCCCGATACTGGCGATGGGTAGCGTGTTCCTGGGTATCTATTATAACCTGAGTGTTTGGTACAAACTCACCAACCGAACCTTGACTGGCGCCTGGATTACTATTGCCGGTGCTGTCATTACCTTGGTCCTCAATATTTGGTGGATACCAATTTTTAAATACACTGGCAGCGCCTGGGCCACTTTTATCTGTTATGCCTTTATGATGGTGATCAGCTATGTGCTGGGGCAAAAACATTACCGCATTCCTTATGCCTGGAAAAAACTACTGGCTTATATCGTTATCAGCGTGCTCATCTTTTTACTACATCGTTGGGTTTCAGGATTAATACTCCAGCCACTGATCAGCTTTTTGTTGGGGCTGGTTTTAATCGGAGCTTATAGTTTATTTATACTCCGGGTGGAGAAAAAGGAGTTTCAGAAAATGCCGGGGATCGGGAGGTTTCTGAAGTAGGGAAGTCTGAAACTACCGTCCATCGCTTAAACTAAAAATAAAAGGAGGCTTTCTCAAGACGATGAGAAAGCCTCCTTTTATTTTGTTCGGTCAACCAGGCCTATTAAACTATAATCAATGTCCTTCATGCCCCTCATGATCGCCTGCATTGCATTTTTCAGCGATCTCGTGAAACCTGTCGTGCAGGGCAGTGATCAGTTTGTTCAGTTCCTCGTTTCCTGCACCGGCCTTTACCTTGGCATCCAGCAGTTTGGATTCTGCCACCAATTTCTTTAAAATGGGTGCGATCGCTTTTTTATCGTAACCTACCGGGTACACAGATTTACCCCAGGCGGCAGCTTTTTTTGCCAGGTCACCACTTTTTTCTTTCAATGGAGCAAAATTGCCCTCTTCAGCAGGATGGAAGGTAGCAGCCATCACACCGTGATAATCCTTTTGTTCTTTCCACTCGGCCTTTTTCTGGCCAAAACTTACTATGGCTCCAAGCATGGCTACCAATAAGAATGAGAGACGCAATGTTTTCATATCGATTGTTTTGAGGTACAAATTTGGGGTTAAAACGGATAGAAAAATGGCTCCACGTAAATTTTATGATTGGGAGGTTTTACGGCCAAATGCTAACAATCGTTAGTTTTACCAAAATCCGGCCGGGCGTTTTAATATCCTGGGTTTTGTGGGCATTCCTATCGGCCCTAAAACCAGGCAGCACCATTATCGCCGGAGAAATAACATTCAGAAACCACAAGCTATATGAACAAACTCGAAAATTATATTGGAGGAAACTGGGTCACCGGTGATGGCGACGGGCAACTTATTTACAATGCCATAAACGGCGAATCTTTTGCTGCAGCCACAACAAAGGGAATTGATATGGCAGCCATGCTGCAGTATGCCCGGCAAACCGGAAACGCAAAGCTGCGGAAGATGACCTTTCATGAAAGAGGAAGGATGTTAAGAGCGCTGGCCCTGCATTTACTGGAACACAAAGAGAAATTCTACCAGGTAAGTTATAAAACCGGCGCCACAAGAGCCGATAGCTGGGTGGATATAGAGGGTGGTATCGGCAATCTTTTTGCCTATGCATCGCTACGCCGGAAATTCCCCGATCTGCCCTATAGTTATGATGGCGAAGGTCACAACCTCAGCAAAGGCGGAAGTTTTATGGGCCATCATTTAATGGTGCCAAAGGAAGGTGTGGCCATTCATATCAATGCCTTTAATTTTCCGGTATGGGGCATGCTGGAAAAAATAGCGGTGAACCTGCTGGCTGGTGTACCAGCGGTGGTGAAACCCGCCACCATCACTTCTTTCCTTACCGAAGCCGTTGTGAAGGAAATAATAGCCTCCAACATTTTACCGCCGGGTGCGCTGCAATTATTGTGTGGCAGCGCAGGCGATATGCTGGATCATGTGATGGCGCAGGATGTGATCACATTTACGGGTTCAGCCAGCACGGGGCTAATGCTAAAAAGCAACCCTCATATTCTAAGAGAAAACGTGCCCTTTACCAAGGAGGCTGATAGCCTTAACTGCATCGTGCTGGGGCCGGATGTAACACCCGACATGCCCGAATGGGATATTTTTATTAAGGAAGTGCGTAAGGAAATGACTACAAAGGCCGGCCAAAAATGTACCGCCATCCGCCGCATTTTTGTACCGGAAAATAAGCTGGAAGATATTCAGATAGCGCTGGGAAAGGCCCTGGGACAAACAGTTATTGGCAACCCGTTAAATGAAAAAGTGAGAATGGGAGCCCTGGCTGGGGCCGTGCAGAAAACAGAAGTAATGGGGCAGGTGCAAAAACTACTGGCTTCATCGCAAATTATTTATGGCTCGCTGGATAGTGCGGAAATAATAGATGCGGATTATAACAAGGGGGCTTTTATGAGTCCGTTACTACTGCTTAACGAAAATCCATTTACGGATGAAACCGTGCATAATACCGAACCCTTTGGCCCGGTTAGTACCTTAATGCCGTATGGCAATATGGACGATGCCATCGCATTATCCAGAAAGGGGATGGGTTCACTGGTGTCCAGCATTGTAACGGCCGATGAACGCATTGCCACTGATTATGTGATTGGTGCCGGGCCATGGCACGGTCGCATCCTGGTATTGAATAACGACTGCGCCAAAGAAAGCACCGGCCACGGAAGCCCGCTACCCTTATTGGTGCATGGTGGTCCTGGCAGGGCAGGTGGCGGCGAAGAGATGGGTGGTGTTCGCGGTGTGAAGCATTATATGCAAAGACTGGCCATCCAGGGTTCACCCTCCATGATTACAGCGATAACCCAACAATACCAGCCGAATGCAAAAGGAAAAGAAGATGTGGTACACCCTTTTCATAAACATTTTGAAGAACTCGAAGTGGGGCTGCAACTGATAACCGGCAAACGAACCATTACCGATTCCGAAATAAAATCATTTGCCAACCTGAGCTGGGACCATTTTTATGCCCACACCGATCATACCAGTTTGCAGGACACCCTGTTTGAGCAACCCGTAGCACACGGCTACTTTATCATGAGCGCCGCCGCCGGACTTTTTGTACCCGACAGCCGCAAAGGCCCGGTGCTGCTGAATTACGGGCTGGATGAACTGCGTTTTACCAAACCCGTGTATGCCGGAACCACTATTTATGTGCGGTTCACCTGCAAAGAAAAAACTGCCCAGGAAACAAAGGAACCCACCGATATAGCCAAGGGCATCGTAAAATGGCTGGTTGAGATTTTTGATGATACCAATGAGATTATTGGCGTAGCCACCATATTGACTATGGTGAAGATGAAAAAGCAGCCGGACCTTATTGTTTAATATTTGAAGCGGATGTTGCGGTTGTTTAACAGGTATCGCTGGCAAAAGGTCAAAAAAGAAAATTTTCAATAAGCAGTTTTCAATGCTCAATTTTCAATAAGTTACAAGTTGAAAATTGAGC
This sequence comes from Bacteroidota bacterium, assembly GCA_040386335.1. Lineage (GTDB taxonomy): Bacteria > Bacteroidota > Bacteroidia > Chitinophagales > Chitinophagaceae > JAZKFT01. The sequence goes on along the minus strand of JAZKFT010000011.1, from coordinate 101,587 downwards.
ATTAATTTTAAGATATTGCATTACAAATCATAAATCTTTAGCTATGGATTCTTATGTAACCTCCCATGTAGAGCATGGTATCAACACCATCGAATTTTTTCACCCGCAAAGCAATTCGTTGCCCGGGAAAATTCTGGAACAACTGGCCCATGAAATACATTTTGCAGGAACCCATAGTGATACAAAGGTGATTGTGCTAAAAAGTTCCGGGGAAGGTGCTTTTTGCGCCGGAGCTTCTTTCGACGAACTGATGGCTATTCAGACAGAAGCAGAAGGCTTAAAGTTTTTTAGCGGCTTTGCGCATGTAATTAACGCGATGCGTAAATGCCCCAAATTTATTATAGGTCGTATACAAGGCAGGTGTGTGGGTGGTGGTTTGGGTATTGCCGCAGCTGTGGACTATGCCATTGCCACTGATAAATGCGAGGTTAAGTTGAGCGAACTGGCGGTGGGTATCGGGCCTTTTGTGGTAGGGCCGGTAGTGGAAAAGAGAATTGGCAGTTCAGGCTTTTCACATTTGGCCATTGATGCCACAGTATGGCGCAGCAGCGATTGGGCCAAACGCAAGGGGCTTTTTGCCGAAGTGCACTCCTCTGTAGAAAATATGGATGAATCGGTGATCAGGCTTGCCAATACCCTATCGCACAGCAACCCGGAGGCGATGAGTGAGATGAAGAAGATTTTCTGGAAAGGAACCGAACACTGGGATGAACTGTTAAAGGAAAGAGCAGCTATCAGCGGCAGGTTGGTTTTAAGCAGTTTTACCAAAAAAGCGATCGAGAAATTTCAAAAGAAAGTTTCATAATCAGGAATATTCCGGCTGCCAGTTTAGTTTACCGGGTGTAAAAAAATAAAAGAGAATTGCAGGTCATTGTCCGCAACCTGTTGCAAACCTTACTATTTTTACAGGAATGAATAATGCTATCACATCTGGTGTTGAGATATCGGTGGAAACTTTCTACCAGCCGGAGTATAGCAATCCGATGCAGCATGAGTACATGTTTGCCTATCGCATCAGCATTGTAAATCATAACACGTTCACGGTTCAGTTACTCAACAGGCACTGGTATATTTTCGATAGTAACGGAGAGTACAGGGAGGTAGAAGGCGATGGCGTTATTGGCCAGCAGCCCGTTCTGCTGCAGGATGAGCACTTTCAATACGTAAGCGGCTGCCAGCTACGCAGCGAAATGGGAACCATGCACGGCCATTACCAAATGCTGAACCTGCACAACAACAAAAAGTTTGAGGTAGCCATCCCCAAATTCCAGATGGAGAGCCCTACGAAAAGCAATTAATTCTGGTGTTATTATAATTGCGAATCCTTTCATTTACTTTCTACTTCACCTGGGTTCCAGCGGGAACTGTGTAAATAACCTGGCCATGCCGTTTTTTATTTCCTCCTGCAACTGTGAGTCTTTTGCGGGAACAATACTCTCGGCAGTGCCCTGCCAAACCAACCTTACCTGGTGGGCATCAACTACGTGAATGGTAACCGCGCCATTACGGTAATAGCCTGTTTCAATGGTCTTGCTTTTCCAGGTATAATTTCGTTGGCCCATGTAAAAAGGGCCATCCTGCCCAAACTGTGTATCCCTTGTTTGAAGTTCGCGGGTTACATGTATCCCGATATTAATAAACAAGTCAGGATTGTCAGCAGTTTGAACAAACCCTTTTTTGTTAAGTTCGGCAGCAACCGCCGATTTGAGCATGCCTACCCGTTGGTTAAATACAAAAGGGATGGTATCACCTTTTGCAACCACTTCATAAAAGTTATAAGTCTTATAACTACGAAAATTGACGTTTTCAGCAGTTTCCACGCCTTTTATTTTAATGCCTGAGCAAGAAAAAAACAGGCTGATAGTTGCAATACAGGGAAACAACTTTTTCATAAGGTGGGTTTAAGACTTAGTAATATTATGCATCAATCATCGTCGTCTTTTTTCTCTTTTAATTTTAAGAACGCTGAACGCCTGGGGCCCGGAAAAGGAATTTTATCACCTTTCAATCCATACCAAAGTACGGTATTAAACTCCAGGTCGGGCACCGCATCTTCCTTACTTAAATTAAAAAGATCGCTGCGGCGCTGCCACTCGTTAAGGGCCGTGTTCTTTTCCGACAGATCTACATTTGAGGGTAAATGATTATAAGAATAACTATTCGGCATGGCCTGGAAACAGCGCCACATGGGCGTTGCCGCAGCATCGTACTGTGTCATCGGCGGCAGCCTGAGAATCAATTCCATCGTTCTTAGAACCGAAGTGGTAGTGTAAGGTGTATGGTCCACAAAATTTCTTTTTACCAATCCCCCGGCCACTAATGCAGGGGCACGATGAGCGTCCACATGATCGGCACCATTTTGCGCATCATCTTCCACTACAAACACGGCACACTGGTTCCAGATGGGGCTTTTGCTGAGGTAATCAACAAACATTCCTAACGCAAGGTCGTTATCTGCCACATGCGCATAAGGTGTTGGTTTCCCCCTCCCAAGGCCTTCAGTATGATCATTTATAAGTCGCAAAGAGTTGAATTGCGGCAACGCATTTGCTGCCAGCAGCGAATCAAATTCCCGTTTCCACTGATAGAATCTGGTAGTATCCCTCACCTTTTGATCCCAGCTGGTATAGTAGGGGCAAAAATGATTTTCCAGCACAGGAATATTGGCTTTATAGTCATCGGCAAATTCTCCATAGGTGCGGTAGGTTACCCCATGCCGCTTACATTGGTCCCAAATAAAACCACCTTTATTATTGGCTATTTCCCTGGTGCCTTCGGCATCATATTCGCCACCACGGCCTCCGTAGCTGGTAACCCAGTTTTTCTCCAGGTAATCAGTGGCATAACCACCCAACGACCAGTTGTGGCCATCGGCACTTACTTCACCATCTACATAAAAATTATCCATCAGCACAAAATCCCTCGCCAAAGCATGGTGATTGGGAGTAATCTTTTCGCCAAATAAAACAAGGCTGGTGTCCCCGTTGCCTTCTTTAATATCCCCGAATACCTGGTCGTAAGTGCGGTTTTCTTTTACGATGTAGAATACATACTTAATAGGGCTTTTGTCACCTACTTTGGAAGGGATGGGATTTCCGGCCTCTCCCTGGGCGAGGCTCTCTTTTTCTTTGGTATAAGGTGTGTTACCATACACCAGTTGCGAATAAACGCCCAGCAGTTTTTCGTTGGGTTCTGGTAGCATGCTCAAGGTGCCCAGGAACAAGCCGCCGATATATTGTTCTTTCATCGGTTTTTCCAGGTCTCCCTGTTGAAAATTGGCCTTGCTTTTTTTCTTGACCGGGTTAGGTCCGTAGGGGTTGGCGCTGGATGAAAAGCCCTTGCCATTGGAAACAAAAATTTGCCTGCCGATCACTTTTACATTTGTCGGGTACCAACCTGTTGGGATAAAGCCTTTGGGCTTGCTGTTTCCCGGGGTGCTTACATCAAACACTGCCAGGCAGTTATTATCGGCATTCGCGATATATAAGTTTTTTTCGTTGGCACTCAATGCCAAACCGTTGCTGGTGCTGCCACTTGGGGCATTGGGGTATAATGCGGCATTTAAGACTTCTATCACTTTTTGCTGTTTGGTATCTATCACCGAAACACTGTTGTCGTTGGCATTGGCCACAAAAAGATACTTGCCATTTTTAGTGAGAGAAAGTTCGTTGGGGTTGTCACCCACTGGTATTTGGGCAGCGATTGTTTTCGTTTCAGTATCATATACCAGCAGTTTATCGCAGCCCCAGCAACTGATATAGAGTTGTTTTTTGTTGGCCGACAAAAGGCAGGCATAGGCCTCTCCATCCAGCTTTACCTTCTGGCTGATATTCTTTGTTTTCAGGTCGATGATATATAGCGAATTATCGTCTTTGGTTACTACATACAACAGCTTTTTGGCATCGTCAATTTCTAAACCTGCCGGTGATATTTTGTTGGGCCATTTTTTGCCTAATAAGATCGTATCACTCAATACCAACACCGTACTGCCTTCTGCCTGGTTTCCCGTCTGCAATTTATTTATCCTGTACTTCAGGATTCTGTTGTCATTTCCGCCGGAGGCGTATAAGAATTTTTCATCGGCACTAAATTTTAGCCCATACCAAAGTCTCGGAACGGTAAGGCTTGTGAGCAAGGTTTGGCTGGCCACATCAATCAATTGAATACTCTGAACGCCCTGGCCATTGTTGGTAATGGCGATCATTTTTTTCGACGGGCTTACTGCAATATTGAGTGGAAGATCACCCAGTGATAAGCTTTTTCCCACTGGTGAAAGGCTCCATCCATTGGGCAGGGTCGTACGTTTAGATTCGAGTTGTTGTAAAGTTTGGGAAAAACAAGAAAAGCTGATAATAAAACCAGCCACAAAGCCAGGTATTGATTTCATAAAGCATCTGCATTTTGAATGTGCCGGATAAAGGTATGGCCTTAAGAAGTACATCAATAAAAGGAATCGGGCTGACCCGCCGAAGTAACATAGTAGTAATATGCCGGCACAAAAAACCGCCTGTTTAGTTGGTTGCATAAAAAGGCGGTTGCAAAATTCTTTGTTTCGCCGGGCTGTTGGAATGACGTCCGGTTTTTACGTTACTAGAAAAATTTATGTGTAAACAAAGCCCTGATGACGAGCCCGCTGCATTGTTGCTGGTTCTTATTATTGCCACATGGTTACCTGGCTGTTCCTGGTCAAAAATGGATAAAATAACACCCGGTAATTGCTTCGCATGGGTTTAAAGCCAGGGTAACCCCCTGATTTTATACTGTTTCTTGTGGCTGCAAATCTGCTTTATCAACGGTTGGCAGTTAGCAACCCATTGCTATCAAATGATTGATGGTCAATGTTTTATAAAAACCGGATCCTGTTTGGGCATCATAAATGAGGCCTAAGAATGTCGTCTAAAAAGGAAGATTACGAGGTTACAAGTTTTGATCTCCGGTATATATTTGTACAAGTATTAAATGATCATGATACTACTGCAGTTTTGAAAAGCCCCTTGCAAAGGCTACCAGTTGAGTTCTTATTTTTAGCTGCCCTCTTTGAAAAAACGTTTGACTGTTGCTGTATGAACGGTTGGTTGTCTGTGAGTATTCTCTCATTGTTCAACAAATTAAAACAACAATAAACGTTATGAAAACAAACACGATTAACAACAGCAGAAAAGCCGCAATAATGATTGCCGCTTCATTGATAATAAGTGCTTCACCTTTTGCCTCCGTATTTGCCGGAGAAAAAACGACAAGCACCACAGTAGCTACGGCCGAGGCCACGCCCGGTATCAGTACTAAGTATTTAGGCGAAAAAGATGAACAAGTGTTCATCCGCATAGCTCTTAACCAGCCTACCGAGCAACGTAGCTACCTCCGTATTTATGACTACAGCGGAGTGTTATTGTACGAAGAAGTGGTTACTGGTAAAAACCAGGCCAAAGTGATCAAAGTATCACCGGAAGAGCTGAGCAGCCTTCAGATTGTATACACTGCGGGTAACAGGGAAACCAAAAAAACGGTAACCATTAACACCCTGGACGCGCAAAAATACAATATCACTGAAACCGTAAAATTGTAACTAAAGTAATTAACCGAAAACGAAAAACCAGCCGGTCTGCCATGGGGCAGGCCGGCTTTATATAATTTCCCGGCATTTCCTTGTTCAGCCCGCTTGAATTAATGGCGAAAAGAGGAAATTCATTGCTACCATGGTTTATAATCATCTTGAACGATCCCAAAAATAGGGCTAAGTTTATCAGATGAAAGTGGCTGCCCTGATAACCTTATATTTCTTTTGCTTTGCAGCAAAGACTGTCACGGCTCAGCATGTTTATAAAACGCCATATGGGAAAAAATACCATCTTTCCAACTGTAGGATGGTAGAAAATGTGTCAGAAAAAATAAGCTTTCCCAGGGCTTCGGAATTGGGTTTGGAGCCTTGTAAGATACGCAAGCCATCAGGCATCGGCCAGCCATTATTGCCGGGCAAAAAAAAGCCACAAGGCACAGACCTTACCGTACAATGTAAAGGCACTACCAAAACTGGTACCAGATGTAAACACATGACCAGTATTGCAAATGGTTATTGTTTTCAGCATTCACCAGGATGAGCAATCCTTTGCCTTAGTTGGCTTCTGTATTTCCCCACTTACTAAGTTTGCGGGTACAGGGTATTTTTGAATGTTGGGTTTTCTTTATCTTGTAACCCAACCCGAACTGTACCCAAAACTTATTGTGGATGAGAATATTTTTGCATTTTCCTGTTAGAAATGCCTGTTCCCGGCAGTTTTTTCTGCTATTTTTTCTTCTTTTTTGTTCAACTGTTGTTTTTGCTCAACCCGATACGATCAGGTATACCGGCTCATCTACCTTTTGTCAGCCGCAAACTCTGGCATTAACCGCAAATCCTGCAGGTCCAACCTATCAATGGTTTCTAAATGGCAACCCGGTTGCGACCACTCCTACCTATGTAGCAAGTCAATCAGGGACCGTAACTGTTATAACAAATGGAAGAACCTATGCACCCCTGGTGATAACTGTAAACCCAGCCCCAACGGCAGGCTTTACATTCACACCAAATAATCAATGCGGATCTGTACCTGTTAGTTTCACCAATAGTTCCACTGGCTCTGGTCTTACATATTCCTGGAATTTTGGTGATCCAAATTCGGGAGTGAATAACACATCTACAGCTACAAATCCGGTGCACCGTTTCTTTGGAACGCCCGGGAATGGCAATCAAAACCTGGCGGTTGTACTTACCACAACCAACTCTTTTGGCTGTAATGCGGTGGCTTCCCAGAATGTAAATATTAAGCAGAATCCGGGCACGCAACTGGGGGGCACCGGTTCAACGACATATGATGGTAAAAGTTTTTTCAGAGCTTGTACCGGGTCACCATCAGCACTATTCACTTTTACCAATCAATCCTCCACTGTAGGTACGAATACATCTTATCGGATAATTTGGGGTGATGCCACTCCCGATTATAACACTGCCAGTTTTGTAACTACAACTCATACTTACAATACCGGAACCTATACCTTACAGTTCATTGTTTCCGGGCAAAATGGCTGCATGGATACTGCCACTTATTATGCTTTTGTAGGTGGGAATCCTGCGGTAGGCCTCGGTACTTTAGGAAACACTTCTATATGTACAGGCAATGGCTTGACCTTTCCTATCTCAAATACAGATCTTAATCCGCCGGGAACGGTTTACACAGTAACTTTTAACGATGGTACACCCCCGCTTATTTTCCAGCATCCGGCGCCCGCTTCTGTTACCCATGTATTTCAGCTTACATCCTGTGGTACCACAAGTAACGGATATGCCAATTCATTTTCTGCCAATATTAGAGCCTCGAATCCTTGCAATTCGTCCACCGCTTTGGTAGTTCCAATTTATGTATCGCAAAAACCAATCGCTTCTTTTTCTATTTCTCCAAAAGACACTGCTTGTGTTGGGTCGCCCGTGACATTCACAAATACAAGCGGGCTGTCGAATTTTGTAGACAACGGAGTGTGTACCAATGGTAAACTGGTGTGGACCATAACACCTGCCACCGGATGGACACTTACCAGCGGCACTTTGGGAAATGATTTTGGATCGACCGACCCATCATTGTGGGCTACAGGCACTAATGCTTTGACTTTCAATTTTAATTCCACCGGCACGTACACAATAAAATTTAAGAACGGAAATCCTAACTGCGGTTCAGATTCAATAACCAAAACAATCTGCATCAACCCAGCGCCTATCGGTGCTTTTACAATTGATAAAAATGTGGGTTGTACGCCCGTCGATATAGTCACCACCAACGGCTCCAACACACCAATTTGCGGTGATAATATTTATACCTGGTCTGTTTCGTATACCGGTACTGCGGGCTGTTTGCCTAATACTTCATTATTTAATTATATCAACGGTACGAATGCAAGTTCGGCCAACCCGCAGTTCCGGTTTATCAACCCTGGCACGTATACCATCAACCTGGTGACAAAAAGTTCAGGCGGTGTTTGCACTGCACCGACAGTTTCAAGAACGGTTACGGTAAAAGCCAAACCGGGTGTAACCATCAGCCCGGTTGCGGCCGTGTGCCTGAGCGGGTCCATCAACCCGACAGCTATAGTAAATAATTGCTTTGGCACCACTACTGCAACCTATCTGTGGACGTTTGATGGTGGCACCCCAGCGACATCTACTTCAATAAACCCAACCGGAATTCAATTTTCAACTACAGGCATTCACAATATTACCCTGGAAGTAACTAACGAGTGCGGTACTACCACCGCAAACACTACAGTCAATGTAACCAGCGCTCCCGTAGCCAATGCTGGCCCCGATACCACCATTTGCAGCGGCACACCAGTGGTGATCGGCACAGTGAGCACCGGCTTTACCTATTTATGGACACCCGCATTTGGTCTTAACAACGCCGCATCAGCAAGACCTACGGCCACAATTAATTATACCGGCCCCAGCGCCGACAGTACCTATCGCTATATTCTAAGGGTATCTGCAGGCGCCTCCTGCTTTAGCCAGGACACGGTTTTTATTACCGTTAAAAAGAAACCCGTACTGGTACTGAACCCCCTATCTGCGGCGGTATGTAGCGGATCCAGCACTACTTTGACTGTTTCGGGCGCCGACTCCTATGCCTGGACACCGGCGACGGGATTGAACAGGAACACAGGCGACACTGTCATCGCTACGCCGCCGGTAACCACGCCTTATACGGTAACCGGCACTCTGGCCAATAATTGTACGGCTACTGCAAATATTACAGTAACTGTTACTACATCGCCCGTTGCCAATGCCGGCAGGGACACTGCTATTTGTAGTGGTGCATCCGTTTTCATTGGTACGAATGTGGGCAGTGGTTTTACCTATGCCTGGTCGCCCGCTACAGGTTTAAGTAATCCTGGTATAGCAAGGCCTTCAGCGCTGCTCGTTTACAATGGCCCGCTCAACGATACTACCTACCAGTATATTGTCACCGTATCAGCGGGTGCTTCCTGTTCCAGCAAGGATACTATAATGGTTACGGTAAAAAGAAACCCTGATTTGATGGTGACCCCAAATTTGGTGCAGTTGTGTGCCGGTGCAGGCACCACATTAACTGCCTCCGGAGCCGATAGCTATACCTGGTCGCCCGCAACCGGGTTAAGCACCACTACCGGTAGCACGGTAACTGCATCTCCAGTCTCAACCGTAACCTATACAGTTGTTGGTACTTTATTAAACGGCTGCCGTGCCACAGCCACAGCCACCGTAAATGTTATTACAGTTTCCAATGTAGACGCTGGCAGGGATAGTACTGTTTGCAGAAGCAGTACTGCTATCCAATTTACCGGCACACCCGCTGCTGGCACCTGGAGCGGCAGCAGCTTTGTTACCACCTCCGGTCTGTTTAACCCTAACGCTGCAGGAAATGGTACGTATAAATTATATTACACAGCCGGTCCCATAGCTTGCCAAAGAGCAGATAGTATTACTGTTGCTGTGATAGATGCCCCGGTAGCCAATGCCGGACCTGATTCGACATTGTGTTTAACCAGCGCCACTACGCAATTGCTGGCAACGCCCCCGGGCGGCACCTGGACTGGCAGCGCACTGGTTACGGCAGCAGGCATTTTTACACCTGCAACTCCGGGAACGTATACATTGATATATTCATTTGGTGGTGGCTCCTGCATGGCTAAAGACACATCGATAATTACCGTTGCCAATGCTGTAACCAACAACAATATATCTGCAAACCAGGTTTTATGCATCGGTACGCAACCTGCGCTTATTACCGGCCAGGCTATCAATGGCGGCATTGGTACACCGGTATATCAATGGCAGTCCAGTACGGATAGTATCATCTGGACTGTAATACCCGGTGCCACCGGCAAGGACTATACACCGCCGGCGCTAAGTGTCACCACTTTTTATCGGAGGATGGCCTGGACCACGCAATGCAGCCTTAATATCAATTACAGCCTGCCGGCAAAACTGACCGTGAATCCGGATGCAAGAGCTGTTTTTAATCCAACAGCAACGGTTGGTTGTGTACCATTTGTCATAACGCCCACCGTCATCAATCTTACACCGTTCAATGCAGCCGTGATAGAATATCGCTGGTTTGTAAATGGTATTTATTTAGGCAGTGGTCAAAATTTCCCCGGGTATACCATGAATCTTCCCGGAGATAGTGTTACGATCAAACTGGTGGCCATCAGCAGGTTTGGTTGCAAAAATGATAGCATGCAACGCGGCTTTAAAACAGTGTTGAGGCCGGTGCCGGCTTTTGGTCAATCAGATTCTGTAGGCTGTGGGCCGCTTGCGGTGTCATTTACGAACAATACACCGAATGCGGGCCAGTACACCTATTCCTGGGATTTTGGCAATGGCCAAACCTCCACATTGCAGCAGCCGGCTGCGGTAATTTTTCCTGTAAATCCCTTAAGCGGCGATACGATTTATACGGTTAAATTCAGAACCTTCAGCCAGTGTGATACCATTTTATTAACCCGGCTTGTGAGGGTAAAATCCAAGCCGAAGGCATTGTTCACCCCTGATAAAAGCACCAGCTGCTCCGGTTATAATTTTACATTTACCAATACCAGCCGCGGGGTCAATGCTACTTATATATGGGATTTTGGTGATGGGTCGCCTGTGCTGGCAACCAATGCCTCCCAGGTAAATCACGTGTACCGGGTAGGAAGCAGCGATACTTTTAATGTGAAATTGAAAGCCACCAACGAATGTGGTACCGATAGCCTGATTTACCGGTTGGTAGTAACGCCTATCACTATTCGCCTCGATTTTGCCATCAACGGAAACCAGCGTTTTGGATGTGCCCCGCACCTGGTGCAGTTTGTCAATAACTCTGCCGGTGGGAATATTTATACCTGGGATTTTGGCGATGGCAATACGTTAGTGACCAACAAAAGCATCGACACGATACCTCATGTATACGCACTGCCGGGAAACTACGTGATCCGCCTTCGGGGAACCAATAGCTGCAGTGATACCAGCGATACCGAACTAGTAACGGTTAATTTAAAACCAGCTGTTTCTTTTACGGCTTCGCCTATAGTTGCTTGTATTGGCGATACCATCCGATATACGAACCAGAGCGATACCGGCATCGTGTACAATTGGCGTTTTGGTGATGGCAGCACTTCCACCCTTGCCAACCCTAAAAAAATATTTACCGCTGCGGGCAGCTTTCGCACATGGCTTACCGGCACCCGTGCCTATGCGAGCGGAAGCAGCTGTTCAGATAGTGCTTTTATTGATATATTGATTAGAGACAGTTTGCCCGGCATCATGTCCGTAAGCGACAGCACCGGAGGTTGTGTCCCGTTTAGCATCACTTTTAAGAATGCCAATCGCCCCTCGGCAGGTACTACCTGGACCTTTGGCGATGGTGGTACAGCTATCGGCGACAGCGTGATGTATACGTACACCAGCCCTGGTACATATGTGGTCAAAATGGTAAGCAAGGGTTTGCTGGGTTGTAATTATGTAGCCAATAAAACAATTGTGATAAGTGGCCTCACCGGGCTGTTGCGGTATTCCGGCGGTTATGTATGCCTCGGAGATGCCAAACAATTTGAGGTGATCGGCACCGGTGCCAACCAATATCGTTTTGTGTTTGGTGATGGGGATTCAGTGACCACAGTTAATAATTTAATCTCACATGTGTACACGAGGCCGGGCATATTTATTCCATATACATGGCTGATCTCTGCCAATTGCGTGCTGAAAGTTGCTACCGGCGATACTGTAAAAGTTGACCGCATTAAAGCGGGTTTCCGCACCAGCCTTCAGCAGGTTTGCGGCGCCACCACCGTTTCATTTTTCGATACATCGAGTGCATTTTTCGGCATCAGGACATGGCAATGGAATTTTGGGGACGGAACCTTTTCATCGCTGCAAAATCCAACCAAAACATTTACCCAAACGGGCGTTTACAATATCAGGTTGAGAATTACTGGTATTAGTGGCTGCGAGGATACGCTGGTGTTTCCATTGACAGTTAATGTACGAACCCGGCCAGTGAGCGCCATTGTCGGGGATTCTGTAGCGTGTATTCAACAACCCATTTCTCTGTTTGCGTTAATACAGTCGCAGGACCCGATCATTGGCTACGAATGGGATTTTGGCAATGGCAATACTGCAAGTGGTATGAATGTAACGGCCATTTACAACGCCACAGGCACGTACCAGGTGCGCCTAATTGGCCGCACCAATTTTGGCTGCGCAGATACGGTTTATAAAACAGTTCGCGTAAATGCTTCGCCACAGATAAATGCCGGTATGGATGTTACCATCTGCCAGGGACAATCAGTACAACTGAATGCCACCGGAGCCAACAACTGGCAATGGTCGCCCTTGCAGAATTTGAGTTGTACCACGTGTAATAACCCAATAGCGACTCCATCATTCACTACCGTTTATGTGGCAACCGGCAGCAACTCGTTGCTGTGTCGCGCCACCGATTCCATTACTGTTACGGTGATGCGGCCGTTTAATATTTCGGTATCTGCCAGTGATTCCATTTGTATTGGTCAAAGCAGCCAACTCTTTGCCAGCGGTGCTTTCAGGTATAGCTGGAACCCTTCTATCGGTCTTGACAGGGCTGATGTGCCTAACCCAATCGCTACACCGCTATCCACTACATTTTATCGCGTTATCGGTTTCGACCAATTCAATTGCTTCAGCGATACGGCTTTTGTTCGGGTGGGCGTTGGCCAATACCCCACCGTGGATTTGGGTACTGGTGCTACCGTAGTAGCGGGTACCAACGTAAATCTCAACGCAGTCATTACCGGCGGCCCCATCGCCAGCTACCGCTGGACACCAACGAGGGATTTGAGTTGCACCAATTGCGGCAACCCGGTTGCCACTATCAACACAGATATTCTGTACAAATTAGAAGTAGAGAATATTTATGGATGTACAGCCAGCGACACTATCAGCTTTAAAGTGAATTGCGATATCAGCCAGGTGTTTATTCCTAATGCATTTAGCCCTGATGGAGATGGCATTAACGACATCCTGATGGTACGTGCCAAAGGCATTGCACAGGTAAAATACTTCCGTGTGTTTAACCGCTGGGGCCAGTTGGTTTTTGAACGGAGCAATATTGACGCGAATAATCCGCTGCAAGGTTGGAACGGCAAGATCAATGGCGTTCCAGCTAATCCCGATGTGTATGTGTACACCGCAGAAGCAATATGCACTGCCGGCGGCACATATGTGTATAAGGGAAATGTGACGTTGGTGAGGTAGTTAGTTGACTGGTTGATTAATTAGTAAAGAACGCCGGCCCTTTAAATCGCCGGCCCAACATATTACGATGAAAAAGATTACTATTTCTGTTGTCATTCTCTGTATGGCTTTTTTTACCCATGCACAGGACCTGAATTTTTCACAGTTTTACGAACTGCCATTGTTGCGTAATCCTGCACTGGCAGGCGTTTTTAATGGAGATGTGCGGGTGCAGAGCGTGTACCGCAACCAATGGCAAAGTGTAACAGTTCCCTATAAAACCGGGGGCATCAGCGCGGAATTGAAATTTCCACTGGCCAATAACTACGACCATTTTACTGTAGGTCTGCAAGCTAGCTACGATGTTGCCGGCGATAGCCGGTTAAGCCGCGTGCAGGTATTGCCGGTGCTGGCATATCACCGCAACCTGAACGGGGAGGAGGGCGCTTATCTTTCTGCCGCATTCATGGGTGGCGTGGTTACCAGCCAGTTCGATCCCACGCAATTAAAATGGGACGACCAGTTTGTAAACGGACAGTATAGCAGTACCAACCCTACCCGGCAGACACTCAATAGAACAGGAAAAAATTATATGGATCTCTCTGCCGGGGTTTCATTGGTATCGCCATTCGGCAATGACGGTTCATTTTACCTGGGTGTCGGTTTGTTTCATTGGAACACACCTAAAGTAGGGTTCGAAGTCGCCACAGATAGTATCTCTAAACTCAGTGCCAAATGGGCTTTTAACGGTGGTATGACTTTTGGCACTACCGACTACAGCCGCATCAGCATGTTTGCCGATTTTTTTGTGCAGGGCGGGCACCGTCAGTTTATGGCTGGAGCCTTTTACACCTACGACCTGGTGCAGTACGAAGACATGGATGATAAAACTTCCATCAGTTTTGGTGGACTGTATCGCTGGAACGATGCGTTTATCCCCGTGTTGCGTCTCGATCACCATCAATTTAGCGTCGGGCTCAGCTACGATGTAAATGTGAGCAAACTGAGAACCGCATCGCAGAGCCGTGGTGGTTTTGAATTGACATTAAACTATAAATCTATTCTTAGCGGCAGGGCCATGAGCTCCTACAAAATGCGTTGCCCGGGATTTTAATTTGTTTCCCTGGCGTGAATGGCGGGTCATTAAGTCATTGGTCAATGCGTCATTGATTGCCTGAGATTGATTGTAACATAATGACCATTGACTTACTGACCCATTGACTATTCAAGCGTAACTGTTCACTTTTTGTACCCCTAAGCAGTTTATCTTTACGAAAATTATACACCATGTTTAGTAAAAGAATGGCAGATGCCTTAAACCAACAAGTATTAATGGAAGCCCAAAGCAGCCAGGCTTACCTGGCGATGGGTAGCTGGGCCGAAATACAACCAGGCCTCAATGGTGTAGCAGCTTTTTTCTTTAAGCACAGCGATGAAGAAAGAATGCATATGCTCAAACTGATTCACTTTATCAATGAACGGGGTGGCTTTGCCGTGGTGCCCGCTTTGGAACAACCGGCGCTAACTTTTGTATCACTCAAAAAAGCCTTTGAAGAATTACTCAAGCACGAACTGGCTGTAAGCGATAGCATCAACGAACTGGTGGATATTGCACTACAGGAAAAAGACTATGCCACACATAACTTTTTACAATGGTATGTAATGGAGCAAATGGAAGAAGAAAAACTGGCCCGGGATTGCAACGATAAATTAGAGATGATCGGCGACGATAAGAGCGGCCTGTATCTTTTCGACAGGGACATTATGGCGATGGAAATGCAAAAAAAGAAATAGCAGCCGATTTTTGATTTCTGATGGATGATATATGATTTGTTGCTGTGGGACAATTTATTTTAACAGGTGCCGGCCTTGGGGAAATATGTATGCAAGCCAGGTTTTAAAATTTTTCTTTTGGCAGATTACTATTACCATTTTTGTCGCGAAGCATTTTGTAAATCCTTATGGCAGACATTAAGATGACAAGGAGCACAATAAGACCAGCAATGCCCAATATAAAACTGATTGCCTGTTTTACAGAAACTAAAAAAACAATGGCAATCAGGAATATCGTGGCTACTTCGTTCCAGATCCGCAACTGCTGCGAGCTATAGTTAAACTTGGAGGCCATATGCTGCTTTAAAAGTACCTGCAGTGAAAAATGATAAGCATATAATAAGTACACTAAAATATATTTGATCAACAGCCAGCGACCTTCAGGCTGTAGCATCACTTTGTGCCAGCCGCCAGCAATTAGAACCCAGTGCCCCATTATAAAAGTAATGACCGCTGAAGGCCAGGTAATACCATACCATAGCCGCCTGATCATAATTGTAAATTGGGTTGTCAAAATTCCGGCGGCCACTGGTTCTTTATCCTGTGCTTCGCGGTTATAAATTAAAAGCCGGGGCATATAGAATAACCCGGCGAACCAGGTTACAATAAAAATGATATGTATAGCTTTTAGGTAAAAATACATACCTGACTAGTTATTGGGTTTCCAGTTCTTTACCGCATCTACAAAGGCTTTGGCATGTGCTACCGGCACATGGGGCAGGATGCCATGGCCCAGGTTGGCAATATGATGGTGACCACCAAAGGATTGCAACATGTCGGCAACCTCACGTTCTATTACCGGTATTGGTGCCAAAAGTTTCGCCGGGTCAAAATTACCCTGCAGCACTACATTTTTGCCGGCAAAATGCCTGGCTACAGACGGCTCCGTGCACCAGTCAATTCCCAGGCAAGATGCGCCTGTTTCACCCATCTCTTTTAAACTGTGCCAGGCACCTTTGGCGAAAACAATTACCGGCACCATATCTTTTACAGCCGTAACAATTTGGCGGATATAGCGCAAGCTCCAGGTTTCAAAATCGGCCTTACTTAGCACCCCACCCCAGCTGTCAAAAATTTGCACCACATCTGCACCGGCTTTTACCTGCATCTTCAAATAAGCAATGGTGGTATCGGTGATCATTTGCAGAACATTGTGTGCCAGTGCCGGTTGGCAGTAGCAAAAAGCTTTTGCCTTATCAAAAGTTTTGCTACCCTTTCCTTCTACCATATAACATAGCAGCGTCCATGGGGCGCCTGCAAATCCTATAAGAGGAACCCTGCCGTTAAGTTGCTCTTTTATCAGTTGGATAGCATCATACACATAACCAAGGCTTTCCTGCACATCCGGCACATGGATCCGTTTTATGTCATTTTCTGTCAGAATAGGGTCAGGTAAAATGGGCCCTTTACTTTCTATCATTTGCACTTCCAGCCCCATGGCTTGGGGCACTACCAAAATATCCGAGAACAAAATAGCAGCATCAGTGCCTACGATATCTATCGGTTGTATTGTGATGGCGGCGGCCAGTTCAGGCGTTTGGCAACGTTCAAAAAAGCTGTATTTTTTTCTAATGGCAATGTATTCGGGCAAATATCTTCCTGCCTGCCGCATCATCCAAACTGGTACCCTTTCTGTTGGCTCGCCTTTTAAAACCCGTAATATCAAATCGTTATGTAACATCTCTTGTGTTGGTTTAATCTAAAATGGTGTCGGTAAATAGCCCGTATAAAAACCCAAATAATATTGTTTTGGTATAACTGTGCCTTTTCGCTACTACGTAGCCTTTAAAACAGACGAATCCATAAACGATTTCGCTCCATTTTCAAGTAATAGCGTGGCAGCCTTTGTTCCTGTTTCCGCCGCATCAGCAATATTGCTGTTTAATGAAATCGAAATGGATCCCTTTCCGTTTGTTTCGGTAATATTTCCTTCAAAAATCAATTTGTCATCTATCCTGGTAGCTAATGCGCTAATGGGCGTGGAGCAGCCGCCCATCAGGGTTTTCAAAAAGTCCCGTTCCGCCTTTACGCATAAAGCTGTGTCGGTATGATTCAGCCGCTGCATCGATTGTTTTATTGGTTCATCACCGGTACGACATACCACCACAATGGCACCTTGAGCGGGTGCAGGCAGCATCCATTTTAATGTTGTCTTATAGCCGGCCTGCAAGCCGATTCTTTCCAATCCAGCTGCTGCGAACATGGCACCGTGCCAATAATTATGCGCCTGTGTTTTCTGCATCCGTGTATTGATGTTGCCCCTTATGTCTTCAATTACGCTTCCCGGAAAATGGTGCAGCCATTGGGCTTTACGGCGTATACTGCTGGTGGCCAGTATAAAGCCATGGCATTGCCTGCACTGCTGGCTTGTCCAGATCTCACCACCCATGCCGGCGCTGATTATTTCCCTGGCAGGAGTTGCCGGCGATAGCACCAGTTGGTTTTCGGTTTCAGTAAAACGGCTGTCGTTCCATACAAACATATCTGCTGTGTGGCCCCTCTCCAGTACGGCCGCCTGGGCTATCCCCTGTGCCAGTTGCACGGGTACATCTTTCATGGAATGTACGGCAATATCTATCTCATTTCCAAGCAGCGCCGCATCCAGCGCTTTGGTAAAAACGCCCTGTACACCCATTGCATAAAGCGGCGTAACCTGGTTGGTGTCGCCCTCGCTTTTTATAAAAACCAGTTGGCTTTGAATTCCGTTTTTTTGTAATGCTTTCTGTACAGTAACTGCCTGCCAAACTGCAAGCTGGCTTTCCCTTGTACCGATTCTTATCGTTCTGTCCATTTATTAGGAAGACGGGGTTATAAAATGGTTGATGGCTTCAATGACATGGCAGCCGCCCCTGTTTTCTCTATTGATATTTTCTGCAAGATGCTTTATAGAACGCTGTACTTTTTGCTTCATTGGGTAGTGTACAAAAAGATGCGGGTTTGTCTTTTTGTAATTTTTAAACATGTTGCAATTCTCCATGCCGAGCAGGTGGTGCCTGGCGGCGGCAATATATGGCGCATGTTTCCTGGCACTTAACCAGTCTGTAAATTGTTCAAGGTGGTCGTGTATTATGGCTTCGGCCATAGGAATCTCCATGCGGCGGGCGGCCAGGGTAGCATCTGCAATGGTTGCCAGTTCGTCCACATTAATCAGCCTTTTGCAGGGCATAGCACCGCAGGCTGTATCAATGTTATTTGGAATGGAGAGATCGATGAGCAGTTGCTCTTTACCTTCCGGTAAAAGCATCGGGGTCACCAAAGGGCTGTTATCTGCCGTAGACACAATAATAATATCTGCCTGGGCCAGTGCCAATGGCAATTGCTGATAAGGTAAAGTTTCCAAACCAAGCTGGCTGGCAAGCACAAGCGCCTTGGTCGCGGTTCGGTTAATAAGTGTAATACTTGCAGCATCGGTGTAATCCAGTAAGTTTTTGCAGGTATGGCTACCTATTTTGCCAGTACCTAACAATACTATTTTTTTATTAACCACACTGGTAAAATGCTGGTTTAAAAACTGGACGGCAGCAAAGGCTACAGATGTGGTGCCGCTGCTTATTTTGGTGTCGGTCTTTACTTTTTTAGAGCATTGCAGGGAATTACTAATGCACCGGTCCAAAAAGGTATCAATAGTACCTGCTTCCCTGGCCGCAGCAAAAGATTGTTTTAGCTGGCCCACTATTTCATAATCGCCGAGTATTTGTGAATCAAGGCCGGTGCTTACCTGTAACAGGTGGCTGGCAGCAGCCAGGGCTGTTTTTGTAAAAAAATGTTCCTGGTAAGCTTCAAGGCTGTTGCCGGTAAACTGCAGCAGCAGTTGCACGACTATTTTATGGTATTGCTGGTACGTGTATAATTCAGTACGGTTACAAGTGCTTACTATAAATAAGCCTTGTACGCCGGCCAGTTTAGCCTGTACCAGCAATTGTTGTTGTTGCTCTTTAGTAATGGCAAATTTGCTTCTGACAAAGGAATTGGATTTTCGGTAGGTAACGCCGGTAACTAAAAATGAAGAAAGTAAGTATTGTTCCATTCATAAATTTGAAGACGGCAGCAAAGCTAAGGCAACAGTGGGTCTGCATTTATTTCGTTGGTCATTCGTTTGTCATATTTTATGGTCCGGTATTTTGTGTGTAGCCAAAGGCAAACCTTTGGCGCCGCAAAATGTAAATCAATAGGTACAGTATTCCATGTGCCGTCAAGCAAAATGCTTATGAATAAAGGGATTATTTTAATGAACCTGGGTTCACCAGCCAGTACCGCGGTAAAGGATGTTCGGAAATACCTGGGTGAATTTTTAATGGACGGTCGGGTAATAGATATACCATACCTGGCCCGCCTGCTGCTTGTTCGTGGCATTATAGCGCCGTCGCGTGCCCATCGCAGTGCCAAAGCCTACCAAAAAATCTGGTGGAAAGAAGGTTCGCCGCTGGTGCAGCTTACTACCGGGTTGCGGGAAGCCGTTCAGCAAAATTTTGATATACCCGTAGTAGTGGCCATGCGTTATGGTTCGCCTTCTGCCAAAGAAGCCTACGAAAAACTGCTACTCAAGTGTCCCAACCTTACAGAGGTGGTGCTGATGCCTTTGTATCCGCACTACGCCATGAGTAGTTATGAAACCGCTGTGGAGCACATGAAAGCGGTGCACAAGAAAAGTAACTATTTGTTTACGCTTAAAACGGTGGAGCCTTTTTATAACAACCCGGGTTATATCCAGGCATTTGCGGAGCATATAAAACCTTACCTGCAAAAGGGCTTTGACCACCTGCTCTTTAGTTTTCACGGCATACCAGAGCGGCACATAAAAAAATCGGACACTACTAAACAGCATTGCCTGCAGGTAGAAAATTGCTGCAGTGTAGATAGTGTTGCGCATGCAACCTGCTATAAGCATCAGTGCCTGGTAACGGCCCATCTTACGGCGGCGGCCCTGGGTCTTCCAAAAGAGAAATATAGCTTCAGTTTTCAATCGCGCCTGGGCCGCGACCCCTGGTTAAAACCATACACCGATTTTAGGTTAAAAGATATGCCCGGTGAAGGCATTAAAAAGCTACTCATTATTTGCCCTGCCTTTGTAAGCGACTGCCTGGAAACCCTGGAAGAAATAGCCATGGAAGGCAAAGAAACATTTATGCATGCCGGTGGTGAAAGTTACGAGATGATCCCATGCCTTAACCTGGATCCCATGTGGATAGCTGCCGTAACAACGCTGATCAATGCTCAGTTAGGTGGTGCTGTAGTGGCGGATAACAGGTCCATTTTAGCACAGCAAACGGAAGGGGCAAAGTAACAAACGGCGGCACAGCTCACCACCACTTTAAAATGGGTTGTGACCTTGGTTTTTCCAGAGCAACAAACACATTTATGACCATCAAAAAAAATTGGATCACCAACATTCTTGCATTGCAAGATCATATATGTAAAGCCATCGAAGAGGAAGATGGCAAGGCCGTTTTTATAGAAGAAAATTGGATCAGACCTGAAGGTGGCGGCGGCAGAACAAGGGTAATCAGCAATGGAGATTTTATAGAAAAAGGCGGAGTAAATACGTCTACGGTTTATGGCGAAGTAAACGATGCCATGCGCCGGCAAATGAAGCTGACACCCGGTGTTGGCAGCAGTTGGTTCGCCTGTGGTCTCAGTATAGTGCTGCATCCGTTCAGTCCTCATGTGCCCACGGTACACTGCAATTACCGCATGTTCGAACTGTATAATGAGCAAGGCGGTGTAATAGACCGCTGGTTTGGCGGCGGCACCGATCTGACACCCTATTATATAGTTGAAAATGACATTATACATTTTCACACCGCCTATAAAAATGTGTGTGATGGCTTTGACAAAAGCTATTACCCGGCCTTTAAAAAAGCCTGCGACGATTATTTTGTAAACACCCATCGCAGCAACGAACGCCGTGGCGTGGGCGGTATTTTTTACGACTATAAAAAAGCGCCTGACGAACAAACAGCCAGTCATTGGATGGAATTAGGATTGGCTTGTGGCCATGCATTTATCCCGGCCTGGTTACCCATTGTGCAGCACAATAAGCAACTGCCATTTACTCCGCAGCAAAAGCACTGGCAGGAAATTCGCCGCGGCCGGTATGTAGAATTTAACCTCGTCCACGACAGGGGCACATTATTCGGTCTGAAAACCAATGGCCGTATCGAAAGTATCTTTATGAGTCTGCCGCCAACTGTACGATTTGAGTACAACTATCAGCCCGAAAAAAATAGCCCGGAAGATGAACTTTTGCAGATATGTTTACAGCCAAGAGATTGGTTGAAAACAGGCGATAAAAATATGTAGCATCGAAATAAATTTAGCACCCAATGCGCAGTAACGGATTTTTATTGAAATCGATTATTTATTCAAAGCCCTTGCATCGAATATTATTTTGTTGATTGTTGATTGACTTCCTTCCATCGTAAATCCTTTTGGAAAAACTATGATACTCCTTAATCGCAGCCGTATTCTCAGAAATAGCTCTGCCATCCGCAGACTTGTGGCCGAAACCATATTAGCTCCGCAGGATTTTATAGCCCCATTGTTTATAGTTGAGGGCACTAATATCCGGGAAGAAATTCCTTCCATGACCAACTACTACCGGCTAAGTTTGGACAATACTATAGCGGAGGTAAAGGCATTGAACCGGCTAGGTATCCAAAGTGTTCTGCTGTTTGTAAAATGCCCGGATCATTTAAAAAATAGCAAGGCCACAGAAGCATTAAACGAAAACGGACTCATGCAGCGGAGTATAAGAGCCATTAAAGATGCTGTGCCGGGAATGCTGGTAATGACGGATGTGGCGCTTGATCCTTTTAATAGCGATGGCCACGACGGGTTAGTAGAAAATGGCCAGATCTTGAATGATGCTACCGTAGAAGTGCTGGCAGAAATGAGTGTAAGTCATGCCAGGTCAGGTGCTGACTTTGTAGCTCCCAGCGATATGATGGACGGCCGCATCAAAGTTATTCGCATGGCATTGGAGCAAAGTTATTTGAACCAAACCGGCATTATGGCCTATAGTGCCAAATACGCCAGCTGCTTTTACGGACCGTTTCGTGATGCGCTGGACTCTGCCCCGGGATTTGGCGATAAAAAAACATACCAGATGCACTATGCCAACCGGTTAGAGGCAGTAAAAGAAGCTGAGGCCGATGTGGCCGAAGGTGCCGACATCGTAATGGTAAAGCCCGCCCTCAGCTACCTTGACATCATAAGGGAAGTGAAAAATGCTGTACTCGTACCCGTTAGTGCTTATCATGTAAGCGGCGAATACGCCATGATAAAAGCCGCCTCTAAAATGGGCTGGCTTAACGAAGACCAGGCAATTATAGAAACCTTAACTTCCATTAAAAGAGCAGGTGCCGACATGATAGCTACTTATTTTGCCGCGGATGCATGCAGACTGTTGCAAGGCTAAATGTTTCGTGGGTGCCCACCGTAGATACCCGACAGTCACCAGGATAATAATGGATCAACACTACCTTACTATTCCCGATGAAATTTTGGGTTGGAACCTTCGCCACCTGAGAATGGCCCGGGGTAAGGCATATTTTTAATAAAGCAGCGACAAAAAAAGATCTCAAAAAATCAACATGAACATATCCACCAGTAAATCCCTTTTTACACGTGCTTGCCTGAGTATCCCTGGAGGGGTCAATAGCCCGGTACGTGCCTTCAAAAGTGTTGGCGGTTCTCCTATTTTTATAAAAAAAGCCAAAGGCGCATACCTCTTTGATGAGGATGGCAATCAATACATCGATTTCATCGCCAGCTGGGGTCCAATGATACTGGGTCATGCTTATGAACCAGTGATAAGAGCCATCCAGGAAAAAGCCGTTTTTTCTACTTCGTACGGTGCACCTACCGAACTGGAAATAGAA
This sequence comes from Bacteroidota bacterium, assembly GCA_040386335.1. Classification (GTDB taxonomy): domain Bacteria; phylum Bacteroidota; class Bacteroidia; order Chitinophagales; family Chitinophagaceae; genus JAZKFT01. Next base: position 78,619 of record JAZKFT010000011.1, on the reverse strand, counting down.
ATGGCAGAACTGATCATTAGCATGGCGCCCAACGTGGATCTTATACGCATGGTAAGTAGCGGTACCGAAGCTTGCATGAGTGCTATCAGGGTAGCAAGGGGCTATACGGGGAAGAATAAGATCATCAAGTTTGAAGGCTGCTACCACGGTCATGCAGATAGCTTTTTGGTAAAGGCAGGTAGCGGGATGGCCACCCTAGATATCCAGGCGGTGCCCGGCGTAACTGCCGGTGTGGCTAACGATACACTCACCTGCGCCTTCAATGACCTGGAGGCTGTGCATCAATTGGTGGCCGGTAATAAAAACGAAGTCGCTGCCATTATTGTAGAACCGGTGGCTGGTAATATGGGCTGTATTTTGCCGGCCCCTGGCTTCCTGGAAGGCCTTCGCAGTATCTGCGATGTTGAAAATATCGTTCTCATTTTTGATGAAGTAATGACTGGCTTCCGCCTGGCGCCGGGCGGCGCACAGGAGAAATGTGGCGTAGCTGCCGACCTGGTAACCTATGGCAAGGTAATTGGCGCAGGTATGCCTGTGGGCGCCTTTGGTGGTAGGCGGCATATTATGGAAGTAGTGGCTCCCCTGGGGAGCGTATACCAGGCTGGCACCCTTAGTGGAAACCCACTGGCCATGATTGCTGGCTTTACCCTGCTTTCTGAATTAAAAAACAAACCCACTCTTTTGCAGGAACTCGATGCCAAAACCCTTTACCTGAAAGAAGGTCTTAATAATGTGCTGAGCAAAACGGGAGTTCCTTTTGTAATAAACCAGTTGGGCAGCATGCTTAGTGTGCATTTTAGTGGAGTGCCGGTCACAGATTTTGCCAGCGCAGCGGCAGCAAACAACCAGCTCTTTAACCGGTATTTCCATGCAATGCTGCAGCAGGGGATCTATCTGCCACCAAGTGCTTTCGAAAGTTGGTTTCTAAATAATGCCCTTAGCTACGAAGATCTTGATAAAACTATTTCAGCTACTGAAAAAGCTTTTTCAACAATAGTTCTGTAATGAAAAGCCCCCTGGTGCCTGGATTTTCTAACAGAAATCGTTTGCGGAAATTGTTTTTTTTGCCAATCGGAATTTTTATTTTGGCGATATATCGTTATTGACGCTATTTTTAAGCAACGATAATTTGAAACAACTAGCTGCCATATTGCTTTCCGCCGTACTGTTATTTAATTGGTACGGGTTTCAGCCATTAATGAACTGGCTGGATGACAGGGCGGATGCTCAAATGTCCAGGCAGCTGGACGAACAGCAATACGACGAATCTTCTCTTATCGAGATCTCTGTTCCTACCAATCTTCCTTATACCCAAAACTGGGCATCTTTCGAACGCGTTGACGGCTCCGTTGAATTTAATGGCCGGAATTACAGCTATGTGATGCGGAAAATGGTAGATGGCAAAATGATCTACAAATGCATCCCCAACGAGAATCGCAACAAAATATCCAATGCAAGGGATGCTTTTTTTAAGCTGTCTTTTGACGCGGATAAAGTCACAACTTCCAAAAAACAAGATGGCAATAAATCTCCTTCTGTAAAAAAGACCATGGACGATTTTACGGAACACAATTTGCGCATTGCTGTCCCCGCTTCTGCAAACAAGAATCCATCATACCTTATCGCCAATATCCTTTTGGCCAATGGATTTAATGTGCTTCCCTATCATCCGCCACAAGCTTAATTTTTCTCCTCCAGGTGTTTTGAAAGTGGCAGGCGTGGCTTATGCCATCCAGTGTTTGTGTACCAGTCAACTGACTTTTCAGGCCGGTTTTAATTGGCGTTAGTTCCTGTTTGCAAAAGTTGTTAACCTACATGCAAAAGCTTTAAAGCATACCCGCCGATCCCGTTTCATTCCATCTTTCAATTTATTTTTTAATTGGCGTTAGAAAATAATAGTTGCTGCCTGCAACAGGCCTGCCTTTCATAAGTATACCCTTTTGATTAAGCTGGTTTTAATTGGCGTTAGTTCCCGCTTATTCTTACGGTTCCTTCTGCTGAAAGGCAGGCCCCGACAGGCATTCACTAGAATCCATTCTTCTTTAATGAATCCGCAATACCCAAAACTGCTATTATGAAATCAATCTATTTTTTACTTATAACCTTATTTTTTACAAACAATTTAGTGCAGGCACAAGGTTGCGTAGCCATTAGAAGCACTGGTGGTTTTTGCAGTATGGAGCAGCATGATGGCAAAATGGAAAACCCATCCAAATGGGTGCTGAACATGAACAACCGTTACTTTAAATCGTACAAGCATTATGTAGGTACGGATGAGCAAAAGCAACGTGTTCAATTAGGTACACAAGTAATCAATCATTCTTATACAGCCGATTTTACGCTTACCAGGATCCAAAATAAGTATTGGTCATATTCCATTGATTTGCCTGTAATTTCCAATACCCGTACCTCATTATACGAACATGGTGGTAAGGCGCGCCACGAAACAAAATCATTCGGGCTGGGCGACGTCAGGGTTGCTGCTTATCGCTGGCTGCTCGATCCGGAAAAAATGCCAAAAGGAAATATCCAGCTGGGGGCAGGCATTAAGTTTGCCACAGGTGATTATAAATACATGGACTTCTTTTATACCTCCGACACCACCAAGGTGCTGGGTCCTGTAGATCAGTCCATACAATTGGGCGATGGCGGCACTGGTTTTACCACAGAATTAAATGCCTACTATAACCTGTCGAAGCATTTTAGTGCTTATGCCAATTTTTACTACCTCATTAACCCCCGCGAACAAAATGGCGTTTCTACCGGCCGCGGCAGCACCACAGTATCTGCATCGTCCATATTGTATGGCAGCAGCACGATGAGCGTACCCGACCAGTATATGTATCGCATGGGCTTTAACTATAACATCAAGGGTTTTACCGCTTCGGCTGGTATCCGCAAAGAATGCATTCCCTCCAGCGACCTTTTTGGAGGCGATGGTGGTTTCCGCCGCCCCGGCTATATTGTTTCTGCAGAGCCGGGTATTTCTTACCGCTTCAAAAAATTCTCCGCTTATGTGTTTGCACCCATAGCCCTGAGCCGCAACCGTACACAAAGCAATGCCGATAAATTACAAACCCAAAAAACCGGCATCTATCGTAAAGGTGATGCTGCATTTGCCGATTATGCCCTGAACCTTGGCCTCACTTTTAAGCTGTAGTACCACTAGACTTCCGAAGGATTAAAATCGTGGGTAGAATGGGTCAGTAAGTCAATGGTCATTGCGTAATCAATCAATGTCAAGGGTAATCAATGACCTATTAACTCATGACTTAATGACCTGCAATTCACGCTTTTACCGCTTTCGAATTATAAAAAAAGCTTAACCTGGTTCGTTTAAAAAAATCCTCATGAAGACAAGCCTCAAAAAATTTGCTGCCACCGTTGCAGTAACCATTGCATCTGCCACTGTTTTTTCTCAAACAGATAATGATGCCATTATGATGACCCAAAATAATTTTTGTACAGGTTTTATGTACCAGCACAGTAGCTGGGATGAATACTGGGAAGGAAGTTTTAAAAGACCGGCACTGAACATGGGTGCGGTTAGCACGCAGATGTTTGGAGTTATGGGAAATTATGGCATTAAAGACAATCTGAATTTGTTGTTCAGCCTGCCTTACGTAAAAACAAAAGCCAGTGCCGGCACTTTGCATGGTATGAAAGGGCTCCAGGATCTTTCTCTTTGGGTAAAATATATGCCGCTTGAAATAGAGAAGGGGGAAAGCAGTTTCAGCCTGTACACTATTGGTGGCGTATCCTTTCCCACCACTAACTATATTGCCGATTTTCTGCCCTTAAGCATCGGCCTTCAAAGTACCAATGTCTCGTTTCGCGGGATGGCTGATTACCAGTATAAAAGCCTGTTTGTTACAGCCTCCGCCACCTATGTGATGCGCAGCAATATTACCATCGACCGTAATTCTTATTACACTACCGAAATGCACTATAGCAACCAGGTAGAAATGCCGGATGCGACGCAATTCAATGTCCGTGCGGGTTACAGGGCAGAGAAGCTGATTGCTGAACTTATTTACGAAGGCTGGAACACCATCGGCGGGTATGATATCCGGAAGAACGATATGCCTTTCCCAAGTAATAATATGGACCTCACAAGACTTGGCGTAAATGCTAAATACACCTTTGATAAACCGAAAGGACTATCATTGATCGGGGGAGGGTCCGTAACCCTTACCGGCCGGAACGTTGGCAAAAGCAACAGCGTTAATGGAGGTGTTTTTTACATTATCGATTTCAATAAAAAGAAAGCAAAGAAAACCGGGAGCTAACATTTTTACGCACGCCTTACCAGGTATCTTTCAGATAAATACTTACCTGGTGATGAACACCAAAACAAATCACAACATGAAACGCATTATAATTCTCTTCGCGGTAATTACGCTGGCAGCTTGTAATAAGGCAATCACCGATCGCGTAAAATATTCCCAACCCTTAAGCCCTGCAAAGTTGGATGAGAGTGCAGGAAACTGGATGCCTATATTATTAAATAGTGCTACAGAATTTGCAGTGCCGGTGCCGCAGTTGGTTTCTGGTGACGCGTACAAGGCCGAAGTAAACGAGGTAAGGCAAATGAATGCGTCCATCTCTGTGGAGCAGCAAAAGATCATACGCTATTGGGCCGCCGGCGGGGTGCTTAGATGGAATGAGATCATGAGGGAACTGGTCGCTCTTCATAACCTGCCGCCTTATCAAAATGGAGATGGTACGTATCCTTTTCCCAATGCAGCCAACCCTTTTGCTTACCCGACTTTTCCATTCGCCAATCCACCCTATGCTGCCAGGGCTTATGCTTATGTGGCTGCTGCACAATATGATGCATTGGTGGCTTGTTACAAATACAAGGGCCTGTACAACCGCATGCCTCCCTATCGTGCCGACCGTAGCATTCAGCCGCAGATACCGGTGCAGGAACTGCCATCCTATCCCAGTGAGGACGCAGTGTTGGCAGGCGTTACGGGGGAATTGCTAAAATTGCTTTTTCCCGCAGATACAGCATACATATCATTAAAAATAAATGAGCAAAAAAATTATCGCCTCTGGGCAGGCGTAAATGTTCGCAGCGACCTGGACGCAGGTGAGGCTTTAGGTAAGTCCGTTGCGTCTAAATTTATTACCAGGGCCAGGGCGGATAAAACCGGCGCAGCAGTTGGCAATGCCGCCTTGTGGGCTCAGTTGGAAACACAAACCGTTGCAAAGGGTGAAATTCCGTGGATCAGCCAGGAGACACCAAAGCGCCCACCGATGCTGCCGCTTTTTGGGAATGTAAGAACATGGCTGATGGATAGTGCCACCTTAATAAGTACCCGTGCCCCCGCTCCGCCATTAACAGGCAGTGAGCAATTTAAAAAGGAAACCGAAGAAGTTAAATGGTATGCAGACCATCCCAGCCGGGAACGCATGGAGATTGTTCATTTTTGGGCAGATGGCGTGGGAACCTATACTCCACCAGGCCATTGGAATGCAATTGCCTGCGAGGATTTTGTGTCACAAAGCTTTAGTGAAGTACGCTGGGCAAGAAACCTGGCATTGCTCAATATGGCGATGATGGATGCAGCTATTAATTGCTGGAACACCAAGTTTTTCTATTTCAACCCACGGCCTTCCCAGGTAGACCCGTCCATAAAAACATTAACGGGTCTTCCCAATTTTCCATCTTATACCAGTGGCCATAGTACGTTTAGCGCTGCGGCAGCTACTGTGTTGGGTTATATAATGCCCACAAAAGCCACGGGCTACAACAATATGGCAAAAGAGGCCTCGAACAGCCGCATGTATGGTGCCATCCACTACCGCAGCGACTGCGAAGGGGGCCTTGAATGTGGGAACAGGGTGGGGGCTTTTGCGGTAACGCGTGGCCGTGCAGATGGGGCAAATTAAGGAGGAGGCTTTCGTCAAACCAATAATGGCCAGTTATTTGATTTCTGGCAAAAGTGTGAACGGTATGAGTGCCCGTTCACACTTTTTTTGTGCATCCCAATATCCTGGTTAACCGTCGGAACCCGGGAGAAATTGTTTATGTCAATGCTGTGGTTTGATCAAATGCTTATTTTACCCGCCCCTTTTATTGCCAAAATCATACAATAACCTTTATCATTGACTGAGCTTAATTATTATGTACTTTGTACACAACATACTAATCCCTACATTTACGGCACATTGATGAAAAAGGCAGCCGGCAAAAATTACCGACGTCTCAAATTACTTCAAGATTATTGCCCATGAAGAACAATGGCTCCAAAACTGAACTACCACCCGAGGGTAAAACGGTTCTGATAAAAGATGCGAAAGGCCTGGTGGATAATTATCCCAAAGTTCCCATTACAGTAGACTGTGTCATTTTTGGGTTTGAAGAAAACGAACTGAAAGTATTACTGATACGCAGTGACCTGGAAGCTTTTAGAAACAAATGGACATTATTGGGCGACATCATCCGCGACAATGAAGAACTGGACGATGCTGCAGACCGTGTGCTACTGGAAAGAACAGGGATGACCGACGTGTTCCTGGAGCAGGTTAGAGCATTCAGCGGTCCCACCCGCCATCCTGGCGGCAGGGTCATTACGGTAGCTTATGCGTCCCTGCTGGATATCGGCCACCACCAACTAAAGATCACTGACAACGAACTGCATTGGCACCCGCTTAACAGCTTGAAAGACATGGCTTTCGATCATAAGCAAATTGTAGATGCCTGCTACAAATGGCTGCAGAAAATGATTCAGGAACACCCGCTTGGGTTGAATCTGTTACCCGATAAATTTTCATTGCGGGAACTTCAAAACCTTTACGAAGCCATACTTGGCGTAGAACTGGACCGGAGGAATTTCCGGAAAAAATTCTTCACTATGGATTTCCTGATAGACACCGGAGAAATGGAAATAGATGTACCACACCGCCCTGGAAAACTGTACAAATTCAATTTTAAAAAGTACGAACGCAATAAGAAAAAATGGTTTGCCATTGACTTTTAACCTTCTTCCTGCAGTATTTCCATTTTTCGTTTAATGATTCTGGCTTCTCTTTCATCAAAACATTCAACCTGTTAAGGAGAAGAAAAAAAAATCTTGCTATTGTGTAAAAAATACACATTTTTGCAAACGATTGTGTGGATATATTTTTTAACGTGCCTATACAGCAAAAATCTCATAACTGCTGTCCTGATTATTACCGATTAACGAATTGCCGTGCTTATGTGGAAACTTTACACCATTGTATTCGTGTTGCTTGCCTTTACAGGTAATGCACAGCTTATTGCCGTAGCGCCTGAGTTTCCTAAAGAAACCGATGCAGGGGTCGTTATTACTTTAGATGCCACAAAAGGAAACCAGGGTTTAAAAGACTATAATCCCAACGACGTTTACATTCATATAGGTTGTATTACGACGCTCAGCACTTCTTCCACCGACTGGAAATATTCAAAATTTACCTGGGCCACCACCGATCCCAATGCTAAATTGGTAAGTGCCGGTAGCAATAAATTTACCTATACACTCACCGGTACTGATATGAGGGCTTTTTACGGTATCACAAATGGTTCCGAGAGAATCCTGAAAATAGCCTGTGTTTTTCGCAGTGGAGATGGTACCAGGGTACAACGCAATACCGATGGCAGCGACATTTATGCCATTGTATATGATGCAGGTTTACAAACACGCATTACCAATCCATTTCGCCAGCCCACTTATTTACCAACGCCCGAACCCGTGAGCAGGATAGTGGGCGATAATGTGAGCATACAGGCAAAAAGCAGCCTGACTGCCAATCTCAAACTGTTATATAATGGTACCCAGGTGGCTGCTCTTAACGGAACTACCATTACGGCAAACCCGACCATTACTACTACCGGTTCCCAAAGGATTATAGTTGAGGCCGAAAATGGTGGTGCGCCCAAACGTGATACCCTTGATTTTTTTGTGAACAGCGGCACCGTAATAGCTCCTTTACCAGCGGGACTGGTGGATGGCATTAACTATGAAGCCGGTGGAACAGCCCTTACCCTCGTGCTATATGCCCCTCTCAAAACAAGCGCTGTAGTACTGGGTGACTTTAATAACTGGACGCAGAATGCTACCTACCAGATGAACCAAACGCCGGACGGCACCCGTTTCTGGCTTCGTATCACCGGTCTTACACCCGGAACAGAATACGGCTACCAGTACCTGATCGACGGCACATTGAAAGTTGCTGACTATAATACTGAAAAGATACTGGATCCAAATGACGACCGGTTTATACCAGCATCCATTTACCCGGGATTAAAGCCTTACCCGACCGGGTTAACATCAGGAAATGTAAGTGTGTTCCAAACCAATAAACCTGCCTATACCTGGAGCAGCGGCACCTTTAACCGGCCGGATAAAAAGAACCTGATGGTGTACGAGTTGCTATTGCGGGATTTCCTGGCTCAAAGAGATTGGAAAACGCTCAATGATACATTGACCTACCTGAAACGCCTCGGTGTGAATGCCATAGAAGTAATGCCTTTTAACGAGTTTGAAGGAAACAGCAGCTGGGGCTACAATACTGCTTTCTACTTTGCGCCGGATAAAGCCTATGGCCCTGAAAATGAACTCCGCCGTTTCATAGATTCCTGCCACAAAAAAGGCATTGCCGTTATTATGGACATGACCCTGAACCACTCTTTTGGTCAGAGTCCGATGGTGCAAATGTATTGGGATGCCGTAAATAACCGCCCTGCAGCCAATAGCCCTTGGTTTAACCCGGTGGCCAAACATGCTTATAATGTTGGCTATGATATTAACCATGAAAGTCAGGCCACCAAAGAATTTGTGGATAGGGTTACCGATCATTGGCTCAATAAATACCGTATCGATGGCTTCCGCTGGGATCTTGCCAAAGGCTTTACACAAAAGCAAACCTGCGATAATAATGGCGCCAACTGCGATGAAAATGCTATGGCCGCTTACGATGCCGGCAGGGTTGCCATCCTGAAGCGCATCTATGATAAAACACAGGTGCAAAGTCCGGGTTCTTATTGTATACTGGAACTGTTTGCACAGCCACAGGAAGAACAGGAATACAGCAATTATGGTATGATGATGTGGGGCAATGCCAACTTTAATTTTAATGAGGCTACCATGGGTTATTTACCCGGCTCCAATTTCCAGGGCATTGTGTTTAATAATAGTGCGCATGGTTTCTCACAGCCTCACCTGGTGGGATATGCCGAAAGCCATGATGAGGAAAGGCTCAATTATAAAAATGTCAGTTTCGGCAATAGTGCCAATGCTTCTCATGATGTAAAAACCCTGCCCGTTGCCTTAAAAAGGCTGGAGATGTCAGCTGCATTTTTATTAAGTGTGCCCGGCCCTAAGATGATATTACAATTTGCAGAACTGGGTTATGATAAGTCGATTATGATGTGCACCAACGGGACTGTTCCAACGCCTTATCCTGACAATACATCCTGTAAATTGTCTGAAAAACCGACACTTTGGAATTACCAAACGGTCCCTGAGCGCAAGGCATTGTACAATGCCTACAGTAAGTTGTTTGCCATGCGGAATATGGGCAACCTGATCAGCGCCTGGAAAACCAGCAATATTTCCTACGATTTTTCCGGCGGCTTTAAAAGGTTCCAGCTTACGGACGATTCTTTAAGGCTCACTGTAATCGGCAATTTTGATGTGAACACTACCACCGGAACCGTTACATTTCAAAACCCCGGAACCTGGTATAGTTATATGACCGGAACAACCCGCAGCGCCACCGGAAGCGCGGAAAGTATTACCCTTCAACCCGGTGAATACTATGTATACACTAACCGGGATTTAAGTACCAATACTGCAACGCCCATCATCAATCCAGCCAACCTGCTAAAAGAAATGAAGGTGCAGGTGTATCCGAACCCGGTAAGCAATGAAAGTTCGATCTCATTTAATTTACCCGAAAGCGGTAATGTACATATTGCTGTGATCAATCAATTGGGGCAGTCGGTTGGCACTATTTATTCCGGGTACAAAACCAAAGGTTCCCACACCATGAAACTTAGCAATAGCGGATTGAATGTAGCCCGCTTGCAAAAAGGAAATTACCATGTTCGGTTTGAAGTAAACGGCAAAAGAAGGATCGATAAATTCCTTGTTTTGTAATTCCGGGTGGTCATTGGGTCATTGAGTCAATAGGTCATTTAAAAGATTGATTTTATAAGACATGCTGCGGAGGGGCACCCTTCTCCGCGAGGAGAAGGGCCGGGGATGAGGCCAACCCCGGAATGAGGAAACTGGATCGATTAAGTAGATCTGCAGGAAGATAGCTGATGAGTAGACCATTTACTGCTAATAAAACAATACCATATATTTTTTAATAATTCCCTTTTCAAAAAACCAAAACTGTTGATCATGATTTTCAAACGACTGCTGAAAGCCATTGTTCTGCCGGTGTTGCTGCTGATGTTAAGTATAGCAGTAAACGCCCAGGACAAAGTAGTTACCGGAAAGGTAACTGACTCCAAAACAGGTGCCGGTCTCGCCGGTGTTACCATTACTGTAAAGGGTACCAAAACCGCGGTGCAAACCAATACCGATGGCGTGTACACTATTAAAGTTCCTGCCAATGCCACCACGTTGCAGGCCTCTTCTGCAGGGTTTGCCATGCAGGAAATAGCCATTAACGGTGTTACCACGAATGCGGTAATGGTAGAAACTACTGCCAACCTCAATGAGGTAGTGGTAGTGGGATACGGTACCCAACGTAAAAAAGACCTTACCGGTGCTGTAGCATCTGTTGGGGTAAAAGATTTTGTGAAAGGCGCCCTGCAAAGCCCTGAGCAATTGATCAGCGGTAAAGTGGCGGGTGTGCAGATCACTTCTAATGGTGGAGCCCCGGGTTCCGGCAGTACCATCCGTATACGCGGTGGTGCCTCACTGAACGCAAGCAACGACCCGCTGATCGTAATCGATGGTGTGCCTGTTGACGGCGGTGTTTCTGGTTCTTCCAACCCGCTGAACATGATCAACCCCAACGATATTGAAAATTTCACCATATTAAAAGATCCGTCTGCGGCAGCTATTTATGGTTCCAGGGCTTCCAATGGTGTTATCCTGATCACTACAAAAAAAGGTAGTCGTGGTAAAGTGCGTTACAATTTCAGTTCACAGTTTTTTGCCCAAACTATACCCGGAACCGTTGATGTTTTATCTGCTGACCAGATCAGGAGTATTGTAGGTACAAAAGGAAGTGGTGCTACAGATATGGCTAAACTGGGCTCAGCAAATACCGATTGGCAGGATGAGATCTATAAAACAGCATTGGGCCAGGACGTAAACCTGAGCGCCTCCGGTACGATTCTCGATGGTAAACTGCCTTTCAGGGTTTCAGGAGGTTTTCTAAACCAGGATGGAATGCTGAAGACCGGCAATTTCAAACGCCAGACACTAGGCTTTAACCTGAGCCCTAAATTTTTTAAAGACAGGTTGAAAGTAGATTTTAACCTGAAGGGTGCACGTACCACCAACCGCTTTGCTGATGAAGGCGCCATTGGTAGCGCCATCAGCTTTGATCCTACCCAACCGGTAAGGGTAAGCAGCCCAAGATTCGGTGGCTTTTTTACATACCTTACTGCTGGTCAGCTTCCACCAACAGACCTGAGCCCAACGAATCCGGTTAGCTTGCTGGAAATGAATGATAACAACAGCGAAGTACTCCGCAGCATCGGTAACCTCCAATTAGACTATACGATACCATGGGTGAAAGGCCTACGTGCCAACATCAATGTAGGTTATGATGTACAAAAAGGTTCGGGCACTACAGTAATTACTGACAGTGCGCCAAGCAGCTATCGTCGCCGGAATATTGTAAATAACGTTGTTGTAAACTCAGGTGGTGTAAACAATGAATACGAGCAAAGTCGCCAAAACATCCTTGGTGATTTTTACCTGAATTATGCCAACGATATCAGCAGCATCAACAGCCGTGTAGATTTTACAGCAGGTACCGGTTACCAGGATTTCCTGATCAAAACAAAAAATTTCCCAGACCGCCGCTATGATAAATCTGTTATATCCACACCGGTGTTTGCGAGCAGCGAAGGACAATACACATTGATCTCTTATTATGGCCGTTTGATATATACCCTGGCTAAGAAATATGTTCTTACAGGTACCGTGCGTACGGATGGGTCTTCCAAATTTGCCAAAGACAATCGCTGGGGTGTTTTCCCAAGTGCGGCTTTTGCCTGGAGGATCAGCGAAGAAGGTTTTCTCCGTAATTCAAAAGGGATCAGCGATCTTAAATTACGTGTAGGTTACGGTGTAACCGGCCAGCAGGATGGTATCGATTACTACGGTTACCTCTCCCGCTACACAGCCAGTAACAACCAGGCAAACTACCAGTTCGGTAATACCTATTATGGCCTGTATCGCCCTACAGCTTATGATCCTAACCTCCGTTGGGAAACCACCACCAATATTAATGCAGCCATTGATTTTGGTTTTATCAACAATCGCATCAGTGGTTCCGTAGATGTTTTTTACCGTAAAACAAAAGACCTGCTTTCTGTGGTTCCGGTGGCTTTGGGTACCAACTTCAGCAACCAGTTGCTTACCAACGTAGGTAATATCGAAAGCAAGGGAGTTGAAGTTACCCTGAATGCCACACCATTTAAATCCCGGAAATTTCAGTGGGATCTTGGTTTCAACTTTACTTATGTAGATCCTGAGATCACCAACCTGTTGCTGAACAATGATCCAACATTTAAAGGAAACCCCACCGGCGGTATATCTGGTGGAACAGGAAATACCATCCAGATTCATTCTGTAGGTTATAGCCCCAGCAGCTTCTATGTGCGCAAGCAGATCTACGATCCTGCAGGTAAACCGATTGAAGGTTTGTATGAAGACCTGAACCGCGATGGTATCATTAATGAGAATGACCTCTATCATTACAAGTCGCCTAATTCACCCGTATTTATCGGTTTCAATAGTAGCTTTACCTATGGCAAATGGAATGCAGGTTTTGTAAGCCGTATGAACCTGGGTAACTATAATTACAGCAATTTCAACAGCAGCAATGGTGTTCAGCGCCAGATACTCAATCCACTAGGTTGGTTAGGAAATGCCAGCACAGATTATTTGCAAACTGGATTTGTGAACAACCAGTATTTCAGCGATTATTATGTGCAGAATGCTTCATTCTTCAGGATGGATAATATTAACCTCGGCTACGACGCAGGCGAAGTTTTTAAAGGAGCACGGTTACGCGTAACGGCCAATGTGCAGAATGTGTTTACGATAACCAACTATACCGGCCTGGATCCGGAAGTAGGTGGCGGTATAGACAACCGCATTTACCCACGGCCACGCATTATTGCATTGGGCGTAAACGTTGACTTTTAATTATCTTATTTCCTAAAAAATCGATTGTTATGATACAGTTTTCAATTAAAATAATGGGTGGCCTGCTGGCAACAGCATTACTGGTCACCGGTTGCAGCAAGCAGCTGGATCGTTTTCCGGCCAATGATGTAACAGCTGCCAACCTGTACACCAGTGAAGCAGGCTACAAACAAGTGCTTGGCAAAGTTTACGCCAGCCTGGCCCTTACCGGCAATAGTGGCCCTGCCGGCGCAGGCGATGTGGCGAGGATAGATGAAGGAACAAGCGACTACCTGAGGCTTTTATTCTGTGTGCAGGAGCTGAGCACAGATGAAGCGGTTGTAGGATGGAATGACCCTGGTTTACCGGATCTGCACAATATGAACTGGAGTAGCAGCAACCCGATTTTGGATGGATTGTATAGCCGTTGTTTTTATGCTATTACCATCAGCAACGAATTTATCAGGGAAAGTGCGGAGTCAAAAGTAGCTTCCAGGAACATTGCCAATGCGGCAGGAATCAAACAAATGCGTGTCGAAGCCAGGTTTATCCGCGCCTTTGCGTATACTGTGCTGATGGATGTATTTGGCAACCCCGGCTTCGTGGATGAGAACACACCGATTGGTGCAGGTATCAGGCCAGACCAGATACAGCGTGCTGCCTTATTTACTTATATCGAGAATGAATTAAAAGCGATAGAAGCAGACCTGCCTGCTCCAAAGGCAAATGAGTATGGCAGGGTGGACAAAGCGGCTGTATGGGCATTGCTCTCAAGGATTTATTTGAATGCGCAGGTATATACCGGTACACCCAAATGGAGCGAAGTAATTACGTATAGCAAAAAAGTAATTGATGGTGGTTACACCCTGTTACCCGACTATCGTCATCTAATGCTGGCTGATAACAATGTGGGCAATACCGAAGCTATCTGGACATTGAACTATGATGGCTTAAAATCGCAGAACTGGGGTGGTACTACCTTTTTGGTAAATGCTTCGGTAGGTGGCGATATGGACAGGAACGTTAGTGGTTTAACAGGCTGGGGAGGTTTACGGGCCACTAAAAACCTGCCGTTGTTATTCCCTGATCTTACGGGCGCTGCTGACAAAAGAAGCCAGTTTTTTCAACAGTCGCTGGAGATCAACAATTTGGCCGAATTTAAAGAAGGGCATGCTGTGGTCAAGTATCGCAATCGCACTAAATCCGGAGGATTTGGCAACGATCCCAGCCGCACCTGGGCCGATATTGACTTCCCCGTTTTTCGCCTGGCCGAACAGCACCTTAATTATATAGAGGCTGTTTTACGTGGTGGCACTGGTGGCGATAATGCTACTGCACTTGCCTATGCAAATGCTATCCGCACCAGGGCTTATGGAAATAACACCGGTAATATTGGTGCCATCAATCTTACTCTTGATTATGTGATCGACGAACGTGCCCGTGAGCTGTATTGGGAAGGGCTGCGCCGCACCGACCTTATACGTTTTGGCCGCTTTACCGATGCCAGTTATTTATGGCCATTTAAAGGCGGTATCAAAAACGGTACCGGTGTAGAAAGTTATAGAAGAATTTATCCCATACCGGCTGCCGAGTTGGGCAGTAACCCCAACATTAAGCAGAACCCTAACTATTAATACATTTTAAACAAGTAATTGTATGAAAAATATACGATTGTCTTTTGTGGCCATACTTGCAATCGCAGGGTTATTTACAAGCTGCAAAAAGGACGAAAACAGGATATATACCACTGGTGGTACACCTCCGGTAATCACCGCCAACACCAGCAATGCACGCCTGGTACCTGGCGAGGAGACAAATGAAACCATCAAATTCAACTGGACCAATCCGAACTATTATTTTACCACCGGCATCAGCAGCCACGATGTAAATTATGCACTGGAATTTGATACCCTTGGTGCCAACTTTAAGAGTGCCAACAAGAATGTCGTTACTGTGGCAAAAGACCTGACAAGAGCTTTTACACAACTGGAGCTCAACAGTATTTTGGGTAACAATATGAAACTGCCGGTAGGTCGTAGTTATAATGTAGAAGCAAGGATCGTTTCTACGTTGGCAAATAGTTCCGTGCCTTTAAATTCAAATACATGGCGTTTTACGGCTGTTCCATTTACACCACCACCAAAAGTGGAGCCGCCTGCAGCAGGAAATCTTTGGGTTACCGGAAATGCATTTGCATCCAACTGGGCCAACCCTTTGCCTAACCCATATGATATGTCTCAAAAGTTTACCAAATTGAGCAACACGTTATATGAACTTACCGTACCAATGATTCCAGGAGGTGCTTATAAACTGATACAGACACAAGGTGACTGGAGTACACAATACAAGTTTCTCGTAGGCGATGCACTGGCCGGCACTTTTGAGAAAAGAGACGCCGACCCCGGCTTTCCGGCACCTACGGTAGCAGGCACTTATAAACTGCGGTTCGATTTCCAGGCAGGCACTTTTACCGCCACCAAACAATAACCCATAACTTTTTAATATATCTATTATGAAATGGTATTTAAAAACCGCAGCCGTGACTATCCTGTCCGCCACGGTAATTACAGCCTGTAAGAAAGTAGCCGACCTGCCGTTTTACGTCAATGGTGTGGGCCCTTCTGTTACAGCCTCGGCCACAACGATTGCAGCCAAAGCGATCGATAGCAATTCAACTGTGCTTAGCTTCTCCTGGAGCGACCCAAAATATGCTAACGACAGCACCACCAGCAAGTATATCATTGAGTTTGATTCCGCCGGCCGCAACTTTACCAAACCCGTAAGCAAAACGGTTATCGGAAAATTGAATATGTCGTTTACTGCAAGGGAACTCAACACCATCATCCTTAACAATGGTTTTGCCCTTGGCACACCAGTAGGACTGGACGCAAGGCTCATATCTTCCTATGGCAATAACAACGAACGGTACCTTTCTGCACCAGTAAAAATTACAGTAACAGCATACAGGGATTCAGCCGTATTGAAATCTTCTTCGGCTTCCGTAGTACTTGATATCAATACGCCAGATATTCTTTCAAACACGTTTACCTGGTCGCCTGCATTTATTGGATATGCCGGTGCTGTAACCTATACGTTGCAATACGATTCGGCCGGTAAAAACTTTGCGGCGCCAAAAGAAGTAGCTGTAGGTCCATCTATATTTACTAAAGGTCTTACCCAGTTTCAAATGAACGAAACCGCTTTAGCCAGCAATATTCCGGGTGGTAATACTGGTAAAGTAGACTACCGTCTTAAAGCGGTGACTGCCCAGGGTGCCATCGTTTATTCCAACACGGTACCTGTTATTATCAAAAGCTATTTCCCCTTACTGCGGTTTTACATGCCCGGCAGCTACCAAACCGCCACCGGAAATGGTACCGACTGGACCCCCGGCGATGCGCCGGAACTAATCCGTGACCAGCGTGCCGGCGTAAACAACAACATGTACTATATCTACATTTATTTGCCGGCCAATGCAGAGTTTAAAGTAACACAAGGCCGTGCATGGACCACAGATTTTGGTGGTACCGGTGGCAACCTGGCGCCGGGTGGGGCAAATTTTAAAGTTACAACGGCAGGTTATTACCGTGTTACGATCAATCGCAGTACGCTTAAATACAATATCATGCCAGGCCGTATGGGCTTTATTGGCGGTGCAACGCCTTCCAACTGGACGCCAGGCAATGTGTTCCCTGCTAACGCTTTGGGTAATGCCGGCACCAATCTTTTTGTGGGACTGACAAACTTTACCGGCGGGGGCTGGAAATTAATAGATAACGATGCCTGGGATAATGGCAGCAAGGCGGTGGATGAAACAAGAAGTTTTGGTAGCACTGCAGGTGATGGAGGATCCCTGGAAACAAATGGAACGGACTTTACTCATACAACTGCCGATGGCCGCTACCGTGTAATATGGGATGGCAGGGATAGGGACAATGTAAAATATTTTAAAAGCCCGGCCACGGAAATGAGGATAGTAGGCGACGCTATTTTTGGCGCATCAGCGAACTGGGATCCCCCAACCTCACCACAAATGACCTATTTGGGCAGTGGCAAATGGCAGGTTGTGAGAAGAATGATACCTGGCAACAGTTTTAAATTCCTTGCTGGAAATGCCTGGGGCGCATTTGATTATGAAGATGCCACCGGCGGAAAAATAAAGTGGGATGGCGGCCCCGATTTTAAAGTTCCCGCAGGTTTTAACGGGGCAATAAACTGCACCATAACACTAGATGAGAATACACAGACCTGGACGATTACCCAATAAGAAATACGGTTCAGTCTATAATGAAAATGGCCGCCCGGGTTGGGTGGCCATTTTCATTATAGAAATGGTCATTCAGTCATTGGGTCAATAGGTCATTAGGATGGAAAATGAATGGTCGTTAATTAAATAGAGATATAATTTTTTATGCTATTGCTGTGGGAATGACCATCGACTTATTGACCCAATGACTAATCAACGAATCAACCAATCAACTAGCTCTTGACATCCAGCGCATCCCGCAACCCATTGCCCAGTAAATTAAATGCCAACACCAACAGCATAATGGCAATGCCAGGCGCCAGAGCCAGCACAGGGTTATTGGTGATGATAAAATTGTAGTTTTCTTTGATCATTAGTCCCCAGCTGGGTTGTGGCGGCTGGACGCCTACGCCAAGGAAACTAAGACCTGCTTCTATCACAATGGCGGAAGCAAAGTTGCTGGCTGCGATCACCAAAACAGGGCCGGCAATATTGGGGAGTATATGCCGGAATATGATGCGGCCATTATTGTAACCCAGTGCCCTGGCGGCTTCCACGTATTCCAGTTCGCGGACTGCCAACACTTGTCCGCGTACCAGGCGGGCCACATTTACCCACATGGTTAGGCCTACCGCAATAAAAACCTGGAAGAAGCCTTTGCCCAATAACAATGTAATCGCAAACACCAAAAGCAGCGTAGGGATGCTCCAAACCACATTCACCAGCCACATAATAATATCATCCGTCTTGCCCCGGAAATACCCAGCAAGGGCACCGAGGAAAACACCAATGCTTAGAGAAATGATCACTGCAATCAGGCCTACGCTTAAACTAACCCTGGTGCCAATGATGATGCGGCTGAGAATGTCTCTCCCAAAATTATCGGTGCCAAGCAGGTAAGTTTTATTAACGACCGATTTTTCGACAGGAGTATTGGGAGCAATGGCTTTGATGCTATAAGCCTGCTTTTCGGTCACGCCTTCATCTATGAATTTATTGGCAATGATGGAGTCTCCAACAACGGTATAGCCCGAAATAGGAAGGTACCTGGCGTCATCTTCCTTTCCACTCATTAGTTGACCAAACCAACCAGTGCTTTCCACATTTTTTTCTTGTGGCACCAATAAGAATTGTTGTGAACCGCCGGGTTTTTTGCGGCCGATCTCCACTATTTGCCGGTTGGCATAAGGCGAGCTATCCGGAGCGATGAAATAGGCAAATATGGCTACTACTACTGCCAGCGCAATCAGCACCAGGCCAAACATAGCCCCTTTGTTTTTTCGTAACCGCCGCCAGGCCTTGGCACCCGAAGTAGCAGAAATATTTGTTGCAGGTGGAGTCATAAAGAGTAGGCCAAATCTATTTCTATTTTCGAAACGATAGTCGTGTAATTGGAAACTGTGACTATTCCGTTTTCGCGGGCGACTGGTAGCTTCAATTACATTCTCATAAAATAACCCGGGTTTGCAGCACGTTATGGCAATCCCGTTTGGAAGCAAAATTTTTTGACGAATCGCTCCAGCCTGTTTCGACCAATCCCTAATCCCTAACCCCCAATCCCTAATCAACTAATCACTAAATTGCCTCCATGTCAATAGAAGTTCAGCATCTCACTAAAATCTACGGCACCCAGAAAGCGGTCAATGATATTTCTTTTACTGTAAACAAAGGGGAGATCGTGGGTTTCCTGGGACCAAATGGTGCCGGTAAAAGCACCACCATGAAAATGATTACCGGCTACCTGGCCGCCGATGGCGGAAAGGCAATTGTTTGCGGTATTGACACAGCAGCACAGCCCCTGGAGGCCAAAAAGAAAATTGGCTATTTACCCGAAAGCAATGCGCTGTACTACGACATGTATGTACGGGAATACCTCGATTTTGTGGGCGGCGTTTACAAGGTGGCCGATCTGAAAAACAGGATCGAAACCTGTATCGCCAAAGTTGGGCTAACGCCCGAAGCCAATAAAAAAATAGGGCAGTTGAGCAAAGGTTACAAACAACGTGTAGGTCTTGCCGCAGCCCTGATCCACAACCCCGAAGTGCTGATATTGGATGAACCCACCAGCGGACTGGATCCTAACCAAATCGTGGAAATCCGGGAAGTGATTAAAGAGTTGGGCAAGGATAAGACAGTATTGTTCAGTAGCCATATTATGCAGGAAGTGCAGGCCATTTGTGATCGGGTCATCATCATTAACAAAGGAAATATCGTGGCCGACGATACCCTGGGCCGTTTGCAGCATGGTAAAACAAATGCATTGGTGGTGAGCTTTGCCGAAAGCCTTCAACCTTCGTTATTTGAAAATCTAAAGGGAGCTATTACGGTTAATAAAATTACCGCCACCCAATGGCAACTGGCCGGTGCCGATGTGGCCGCAATCAGAAAGCAGGTAATGCAACTGGCCCTCGACCAAAACCTCAACATCATTTCCATGCAGGAAGGCGGCGGTAGTTTGGAGGAGATTTTCAGGGAGCTGACGGTGCAGAAATAGTTTGTTAGATTTTCTGTCTTCAGTTGTCAAATACCCTATCAAAGCGAACATGCACCAAAAACTCAAAACACCTTTGCTTCTATTGGCAGCATTGATTGTTACATGCTTCCTCACCAATTGCCTGCGAAGAGGTGATAAAAGTTTAATTCTGAAAAGAAGTGATTTTTCATCAGTGACAGTCATTGATACCCTGGAAGCTTATCCCGAAAAAGGGCTTTATATTTTAGACCTGGAACACGGGGGTTTCTTAGGTCATTTTTCCTGGAATTTGGGAATTGTTAAATGTGATACTAATACACCTGGAAACTCTGCCAGGTATGAAAGCGTTATTATGAATCAACGCTTTACAGTTTCTAAGGATTATATCGCATACAATAAAACGGATTCATCTTCCTACGGATGGTTTTTTATGGAGAATGGGAAACTGTTGCCAAAACTTCCATCAATTGATAAAATTGAACGCGATCTCAATCCTGATTCTGCAAAGGACCTGGTTTTTTCTGAATTCAACGGCGATATCCGCTTGTTAAGAAAGGGAGAACTTATCAAACGATACAACTACGGAAACATTATCTTAAAAAACAACACCCAAAATTTCGACAGCCTGGATTTAGGATTATACAAGGCAATCAACGATGACGTGATTTTGATTTCTCACAAGCCAGACGATTTATTTACCCAAAGAGAAGGGCTTTACTTTGTTCCAAAACCGGGGCATCATTTGTTAGTGAAATACAGCAAAAAGGAAGTTTTGAAAGCTGTGGAGGCGGCTTTTATTTCCAATCCAAACCCTAAGAGGATCATGATCAAAGAAGTACAATAGATTTTACCCAATGTACCTCTCCATCCTCAACATCAAATCCGCATCCGGACAATTCTCCAAATACCTTTCTCTTTCTGAAAATTTACAAACGCCGGGGTAGTCGCCGTTCATCCCCTCCATATCAATAATGAGCTGGAAATGCAGGTGAGGCGGCCAGTGGCCATTTTCTTCAGGGATACCAAAAGTTGCAATCTGGCTTCCGGCAATAATGGCTTCGCCGGTTTTCAGCCAGGCAATGGAAGCCAGCGATAGATGCCCGTACAACGTATGAAAAACAAAGCCTTCTATTTCATGTTGTAGAATAATGGTAGCGCCGTAATCCCCAAACCGGTCGTTGAATGCAAAACTGTGAACCCGCCCGTTTAAAGGGGCAAATACGGCGGTTCCTGCGGCTCCCCAAATGTCGGTACCTAGATGCAGGCGCCGCGGTTCATCCTCCCCGTCAAAAACTTCGCTTCTGGCATAAACGGTCCGGTGTTCGTTGTAGCCGCCAATTCCGTATTTGGCGCCTGCCTGCTCTAACCGGCCATTAATATATCTGCAAAATGCTGGAGTGTCGTTTACGGTTTCAGGATCCAACTCTGTATTTGTGGCAGTAAAATCCAGGGTCAATAATTGATCCTTTTCGCTATCAAAAGCCACCACCGGGCACAACTCTTTTTTGCGGCGTTGCAGTATTTCTGTAAGCAATGTTGCAGGTGTAGTCATTCCCGGTTATTTTTAGATTTCTTCTTTACTAATTATCTAATCATTCAAACAGGTTTATGAAAAAATTGTTGTTCACGATTTTGACCCTTACGCTTTGCCTCCACCTGCTGGCACAAAATACGCCACTGTGGATGCGTTACCCCGCCATCAGCCCCGATGGAAAAACCATTGCCTTTGGCTACAAAGGTGATATCTATCGCGTAGATGCAGCAGGTGGTGTCGCAGTTCCCCTTACCATTCACGAAGCCCAGGACATGATGCCGGTGTGGAGCCATGATGGTAAAAGCATTGCCTTCGCCAGCGACCGCTACGGAAATTTCGATGTCTTTATCATCCCCTCCGGTGGCGGTAATCCTACACGTCTTACCAGTTTTAGCGGGGCCGATTATCCTTACGATTTTTCTATTGATAACAAGTCGGTGGTATTTGGAAGCGGAAGGCAGGCGCCGGCTTCCAGCGTTCGGTTTTACAGCCCACGGGTTTTTCAGAACCTGTACTCGGTTAGTGTAAACGGTGGCCGTGCCATGCTGGTAAGTGCAGCCGGTGTGGAGAATGCGCACTATAATAGCAGAGGCACCCAGATCGTTTTCCAGGATCGAAAAGGCTATGAAGATGCCTGGCGTAAACACCATGTGTCTTCGGTAACAAGGGATATATGGGTAATGGATACAAAACAGGGGAGCTACCGTAAACTAACTGGCGATAATATAGAAGACCGCGAACCGGTTTTCAGCAGTGACGACCAGTACGTGTATTACCTCAGCGAAAAAAATGGCAACCAGAATATTTACAAAATGCCTTTGCTGCTAAAGATTGCAGAGCAGCAGGTAACCAATTTTAAAAACAACCCGGTGCGCCACCTCAGCATCAGCAACGATAACACGCTGTGCTATACCAACGATGGAGAAATTTACACGCAGGCCGCGGGCGGTTCGCCCAAAAAACTGGCGGTGCAAATCTTTAACGATGGCCGTATGGGCACCGAAAAAAATGTTCCGATAAATGGTAATGTCAACGAATTTGTACCCAGCCCCAACGGCAAGGAAATAGCCTTTGTAACCCGTGGTGAAGTGTTTGTAACCAGCGTGGAAGGCGGCATTACCAAACGCATTACCAATACCCCCGAACAGGAGCGCATGATAGAGTGGGACAAAGATGGCAAAGCCCTTTACTACAGCACCGAACGGGGTGATAGCTGGGATATTTACAAGAGTACGATTGTCCGGAAAGAAGAGCCTTATTTCTATGCGGCTACGCTGCTGAAGGAAGAGCCAGTGATCGCAACCGCGAAGGATGAATTTCAACCACAGGTAAGCCCGGATGGAAAAGAAATAGCCTACCTGGAAGAACGGAATATCGTAAAAGTGCACAATATCGCCAGCAAACAAAACCGCACTGTTATGTCTGAAGGTCACAATTACAGCTATGCCGATGGCGATCAGTATTTCGACTGGAGCCCCGACAGTAAATGGCTGGTAATCGATGATAACCGTGGCTATTTTGGAAGCAGCAATGCCGGGATGTACAAGGCGGATGGCACTGGTCAGCCGGTGTACCCGATCATGAGTGGCTTTGGTGAAGGCGCTGCAAAATTCAGCATCGATGGAAAAATGCTAACCTGGGTTAATAATAGCATCGGCCGGAAGGGCCTGGCAAACAATGGAAGCCGTGAAGTGGATGTATTTGCAGCCTTTTTCGACCAGGAAACCTATGATAAATTCAAACTGAACAAAGAAGATTTTGCCCTGGCAAAAGAAAGGGAAGAGAAAGATAAAAAAGACACCGTAAAAGCGAAGAAGGATTCTATTGCAAAGAAAAACTGGGCACCTGATTTCGAAAACCTCGATGAGAGAAAGGTCAGGCTTACGATCAACAGCAGCAGCATCAGCGATTATGCGGTAAGTCCTGATGGCAGCAAGTTGTATTACCTGGCATCATTTGAAAAAGGATACGATCTGTGGGTCACCGAACCACGCACCCGTGAAACAAAGATCCTCGCCAAAATGGGCGGAAGCCCCAGCGGCATAGAAATGAGCAAGGATGGTAAAACATTGTACGTAACCAATAACGGCAGCCTCGTAAAAGTGGACGATGCGGGGAAAGTGTCGCCCATTGGCATTAGCGGCGAAATGGTGTTGAATGCTGCCAAAGAAAGGGCGTACATTTTTGAACATGCGGTAAGGCAGGTACAGAAAAAATTCTACGACCCCAAACTGCATGGCATCGACTGGAAAATGTATCATGATACCTACGCCAGGTTCTTACCGCATATTGCCAACAACTATGATTTCCAGGAATTGTTGAGTGAGATCCTGGGTGAACTGAACGGTAGTCATACAGGAGGCCGGTACAGCCCGCCTACGCTAAACCAGGACGTCACGGCCTCGCTGGGAATTATACCTGATGAAACATTTAGCGGCACTGGTGTAAAAATCGGCGAAGTAATTGCCGGTGGGCCGCTGGCCAATGCAGCCAGCAAAATAAAGGCCGGTTACATCATAGAAAAAATCGATGGAGAAGAAATAAACGACGGCATGGATTGGTACAAACTGCTGAACAGGAAGGCAGGAAAAAACACCTTGCTGAGCATGTTGAACCCAACCGAAAACACCCGTTTTGAAGAAACGCTGAAACCCATTACACAAGGGGAAGAAGGCGGCCTGATGTACAAACGCTTTATAAAAAGGATGAGCGACATGACCGATAAGCTCAGTGGCGGCAAGGTTGGCTACGTGCATGTACAGGGCATGAACGATGGTAGTTTCAGAGAAGCGATAGATAAAGTGATGGGCAAAAATGTAGACAAGGAAGCCATTATTGTAGATACCCGTTTTAACGGCGGCGGCTGGCTGCACGACGACCTGAATACTTTTTTAAGTGGTAAAAAATACCTGGAATTTGCACCACAGGGCCACCGCCTGAAAGATGGCGAACCCCTCGGCCGCTGGACCAAGCCGAGTATTGTATTAATGAGCGAAAGCAATTATAGCGATGCATTTATTTTTCCTTACGTGTACAAGCAGGAGGGCATCGGTAAGCTGGTTGGCATGCCCGTTCCCGGCACCGGCACCGCTGTTTGGTGGGAAACCCAGATAGACCCCACAATGGTTTTCGGTATACCGATGGTAGGAACTATTGGCAAAGAAAACAGGACCACCGAAAACCTGCAGGTGGAACCCGATATCAAGGTGCCACTGCCATACGAAGAGTTCTTAAAAGGTAAGGACGCCCAACTGGAAGCGGCTGTGACGGAGATGCTGAAGGCGATAAAGAAGTAGTTGGCAGTTTTTCAGTTGGCAGTTGGCAAAGTTGTTCAACGCGGTAACATAACAGGGAGGTGAAGAACTTATAAACAACCCGGACATATTTTGCCCGGGTTGTTTATTTACCGGAATTCAACTGCTGCTGCTGGTAAAATTTAATGTGGTGCCCGTGCAATGAAACGACCGTTTAGGTTATCTTGTCCTAAACAGCACACATGAAATGGCTTCTCCTCTTTATTGGGTTCAGTTTTGCTGCCGGAATGTTGCAATCCTGCGAAGATTGTTGCAGCAAAAAAACGCTTGTTTGCCCGGCATATGATGATGTGCATCTCAATGGGTGGATTCCGTACAAAGCAAAGGGGCAACTGGTTTTTGCCACTGCTTCGGGAGAGATGGATACCCTTAGGATCGATAGCCTGATCCTTTCAGAAAAGAGCAACCTGCAAAACAGCTGTTCAAAAAATAACTGTGAATCTAGCTTCCTGGTTGTTCCAAAGGCCGGTGCCAATGTTGAAAAGGCACTCTCTTTTAAGCATGTAGTTTATGGTGGCTCAACAAGTACGGCTAATTTCAGCAACGGTTCTGTAACCATCAGTTTTTTAAAGGGCAATGTTTTCGGCAACGGTTTTAGCATACAAGGCATTGACCTCCCTCAATTCGATAACTGTCCTGCAAAAGTGAGTTATTTACCACAGGCTACCCTTAACACCAAAGTTTTCACCATGGTGCAGGAAATAGCTTTAGATACCAGCTGCAAATCTCCAACAGTGTTCCGCAAACTGTATTTGGCAAAAAACCGCGGTATTATCGGCTACCAGACAAATGCCGACGGAAAATTGTGGGTACTGCAATAAGTTTGATGATGATATCTTTTAACTGGGAATTTCCGTGGAGAGTTACCCTGGGCTATATCGAAGTGTCGTTTCACGTGGTGTTGGAATTCCTGGCATTCTTTATTGGTTTCCGTTATTATTTATTTCTGCGTAAAAAGCAGGGCGATGCGATCGGTTCTGCCAACCGGGTATGGATACTGATCGGTGCCATTTTCGGTGCCCTTATTGGCAGCAGGCTGGTAGGTGGGCTCGAAAGTATGGAGCAATTAAAACTGGCCCCGAACAAATGGCTGCATTTTTACGGCAATAAAACCGTGGCCGGTGGCTTTCTCGGCGGGTTGTTTGGTGTGGAATTTATGAAAAAAATAATTGGTGAAAAAACAAGAAGCGGCGACCTGTTTGTATATCCCATCATACTGGCTTTGCTCATTGGGCGCTTAGGGTGCTTAAGTATGGGGGTTTACGAAGACGTTTATGGAGCGCCCACCAGTTTTTTTATGGGGATGGATTTAGGAGATGGAATCAGGCGCCACCCGTTGATATTGTACGAGATGTTTTTTCTGATCTTGCTCTGGGTAGCGATAAAAAAAGCTGGCGAAAATTATCCGTTGGCAAACGGAAGCAGCTTTATCTTGTTTATGATTGGATACCTGTTGTTTCGGTTCTGTATTGAGTTTCTAAAAACAAGAGAGCAATACCTGTTGGGTTTGGGCGCCATACAACTGGCTTCGCTGTTGGGTTTAGTGTACTATTCAACATATATTTTGCGACCCCGGAGATTGTTGGCAACGATCGCAGCTAAATCATAATATTAACGGGGCTACATGATTGCGCTCCCTTATTTTTGCGCGAATTAAAAAATTAGCGCATGAATCGTTGTATCAGGCCTCTTTCCTTTTTGGTGTTATTATCTGCAGTATTACTTGGCTGTAGCAAAGAATTGAGTGTGGAAAATCTGAATCCGGGAACAAACGGTGGCACTTCAGTCTTTACACTGAGCGGCGCCCCGGGTAATTGCGCTACACCTGCTATTAACGGAGTTTATAAAGCGGGTACCTTGTTAGGCGCCGCCAATACGGTAGAACTTACAGTAGATGTTACAACAATAGGTACCTATTCTATTACTACAGCTACCGTAAATGGGGTTAGTTTTTCCGGTTCCGGCACATTTACTGCCACGGGGTCTAACCTGGTTGTCCTCACAGGCAAGGGTACTCCCACTGCTGCCGGCGCTTTTGATTACACTCCGGGAGCAACCGGTTGCACTTTTACCATTACCTATACAGCTAATGTTCCCGGAGCAGTGTTTACCCTGAACTGTGCCACGCCTGTTGTCGGGGGTACATATACGGTTGGCACGCCTCTAACCAGCGCCAATACTGTTACCCTCACGGCCAATGTTACTACTGCTGGTACGTACACTATTACAACAACCCCGGCACCGGGATTCACTTTTACCGCTTCAGGCACGTTTATCGCGGGAAGCAATCAGCCTATCATTTTTGTTGGATCAGGAACTCCAACTACCCCCGGTGTTAGTACTTTTACACCGATAACTGGTGGTTGCACTTTTTCTATAACGGTTCAGCCGGCTGCGCCGCCTGCAGTATTTACGATGAGTGGTGCTCCAGGTGCCTGCACCGCGGCGATGGTTAGCGGTACTTATACAGCGGGAGGTGTCTTAAACGCCACGCATACCAGCATTGTACAGGTAAATGTCACCACTGTCGGTAGCTATACGCTTTCCACAAATACAGTGAATGGTATTAAGTTTTCAGCCAGCGGCGTTTTTGCAGCAACGGGTATTCAAAATGTAACATTACAGGGAAGCGGAACCCCTACAGCCGCCGGAACTACTACACTTACACCGCAGATAGGAACCTCCTCCTGTACCTTTCCTGTAACGATAGGGGCGGCAACAAGCCCTTGTTCAGGCCTGGTAGATGGAAGATTTTCCATCGTTGGCCGTTTTACCATCAATGGGCTTGGCTTTGGCGTTTCACTGGGTTCCCAGTACCAGATTTCTATCCAGGATAACTTTATTAAGATGGATATCTTCTTCCCTGGAAGTATGCCACCAGCCCCCGGTATCTATAATGTGGGAACAGTTTCCATCTCCTGCCCCGACGCTGGTTTCCTCACCAACGGCATCACATGGGATGCAACTGCCGGCAAAGTATATGTGAGTGTCGATGGAACAGGTTCCCTGGTAGTGGAATATTGCGGTGTCACCTTTAAAGGAACAAGCTTTTTTGGCGGAACCCCTATCAACGGTACAGGTGAAGCGAAAGTTGTTCTGTAGGTCATTGCCTAATTAAGTTGGTGCCTTGTTTACCGGTTGTATTGGTATGGTTTTATCATTCCGGTGCAACCATAGGCATTCTTGCGGGTATTCTTCCTTCTTGCTACGGTTAGTCTTCGGGATTTCGACTCTCAACGGGTAGTACCGCAAAACAGCTAAAAGGAATAACTCATAATGATACCCTGTTGGTTTAAATGTATATTTTCGGGTTATGCCTGTAAAAGATTACACCTACTACGACTTCACCACCAGCCTTTGCACCCAATGTCTCAAAAGGGTGGATGCAAAAATCATTTTTGAAAACGACAAAGTGTACATGCTCAAAGGGTGTATGCCATCGCAGTGTGGCGAGGGTCGTTTTGAAAAAGTGCTGATAGCCGACGATGTGGCTTACTATAAAAACATTCGTAACTATAACAAGGCCAGCGAACAGCCACTGAAGCATAACACCAAAACACATTACGGCTGCCCCTACGACTGTGGCCTTTGCCAGGATCATGAGCAACATAGCTGCCTGACAGTGGTGGAAATTACCGACCGCTGCAACCTGAGCTGCCCCACCTGCTATGCCATGAGCAGCCCCCACTACGGACGACATAGAACCGTGGAAGAAGTGGAGCAAATGCTTGATATTATTGTGGCCAACGAAGGTCAGCCCGATGTGGTACAGATCAGCGGTGGAGAACCCACGATTCATCCGCAATTTTTTGAGATACTCGATATTGCCAAACGCAAGCCCATCAAGCATATCATGGTAAACACCAATGGTATCCGTATCGCTAACGACGAAGGCTTTGCAGAACGCCTGGCCACCTATATGCCCGACTTTGAGATTTATTTGCAATTCGACAGTTTTAAGCCGGAAGTGCTGATGGAAATGCGGGGGAAAGACCTGAGCGATATCCGCATAAAAGCCCTGGAAAAGTTAAATGCCCTTAATCTTTCCACCACGCTTGTGGTAACCGTGCAAAAGGGTGCCAACGATGATGAAATCGGAAAGATTGTAGATTTTGCATTACAACAACGATGTGTTCGCGGCGTCACCTTCCAACCCGTGCAGGTAGCTGGCCGAACCGAAAATTTTGACCCCGCCACCGACCGGATTACGCTAACAGATGTTCGTCGAAAAATACTCGACCAAACAAAAGTCTTTCAGCCCAATGACTTGATTCCCGTTCCCTGCAACCCAGATAGCCTGGTGATGGGCTATGCCCTTAAGATCCGAGACCAGGTATTTCCATTAACCCGGTATATAGATCCTGCCATCTTGCTCGATAATACCAAACGGAACACCATCGTTTATGAACAGGACAGCGCCCTGGCGGATCAGCTCATTTCCATTTTCAGCACCGGCATTTCGGTAGATCGGGTAGAGGAGAATATGACGCAATTGCTCTGCTGCCTGCCTGATATTTACGCACCCGGACTGGCGTACGAAAACCTGTTCCGCATCATCATTATGCGTTTCCTCGATGCGTACGATTTCGATGTACGCGCCATCAAAAAAAGCTGCGTACATATTGTCCATAAAGATGGCCGCATCATTCCTTTTGAAACCATGAATCTTTTTTACAGGGATGAGAAGGAAGAAAAATTAAAAGAGCTTGTGGGTGGAAGCCCGGTAAGAATGGGCGCATAAAAACGGTTACTATGATCGAACCAAACAGTAAAAAAATCTGGCAATGGACATCAGTATTCGCAGCTGGAGATATTGTATTTGTATCCATATTACGTTATGTGTTTGCCCGAGAGAAATATGGCATTATTGGGGTTGCGTTCTACATGGCTATACTGATGCTGGTTCAATTAGTTGCTGGTTTTATTATTCATGCTATGGAAAATCAAAAACTGTATGGAAAGGCGCTGCTATTGGCCACCGCTATTATCCTAATGATTGGCTTTGGGATATGCACGCTTAATAGGTAAACATATAATCATCATGAAAAAAATACCATGAAAAGACCTCTTAAAATCTGTCTCATCAACATCGGCCTGGCACTATTTTTCGCCTTTTTATTTGCCTCCATGGACGGCAGGCTTGTGAAGGATTTTACCCTCTGGTACGGCTTGATTGCCTTGGGTGGTGGATTGATAGATATTATCGTTGGCCTGGTATTGTTGTTCAAAGAAGATAAAAGTTATGCCCAGGGTTTTTTACTAAGCGGCGCACTGCTGATGCTTACCGGCTTTGCTTCATGCAATTTTGTGAATATGAATTTCCATTAAATGTAGTGGGCAAGATCGCCATCATATCCTGCATTATATGCCTGCTGATTGCCGTGATAATTAGCTGGTATGTGTATTCAGGCATGTCCCGTTCAAACAAGACCTGGGGCATGTATGGCATTACATTTTTAGAATTTGGCGGAGCCTATGGTCTTGCTGGTTTTGTGCTTATCTGTTTTCCAAAAACCAGGGAACCTGGTAAAGGAATCCTCCTTGCGGGTCTGCTATTATTGTTGTTGGGAGGTTCCGTTTGTTCGGGGCTTATCAGGTTTTAGATAGCAGATAAAGAATGAACCGTGTAGTTGAGATTAAGCCTGAAGGGCCTAAAAATGAATAGCCCCGGGTAAAGCCCGGGGTAAAAACGGATTGCCTGCGCATCCCCAAATGGGGTTGAATATTGAGGCTCGGCGTACATGGACGACTGTGGCAAATTGATATTGTGAAATAAACTAACACCATAAATTGGGACGAAAGAGTAGCCGAAAAAGAAATCGTTTAGAGACCAGGGCTCTATTGGAACAAGAAAAAGCCCGGGAAAAAATGATCGCGTACCTGATCTTATTGCCGGGAATAGCACTCTTTTTATGGGGTGGTGTTCTTTTTGAGCGAACATTTATTGCTACCCAAACTCAGGTTGTAATAATTCTAACAGGAGCGATAATTGGAATTACATTTCTTTATTTCATGTGGCGGCAAAAAGAATATGGACTTCTTGCAGCAGTCTTCCTTGGCTTTTTTTTAGGTGGTTCCATTCCTTATTGTTTTATTGCTACAACCAACTATTATTTCAGAACAGACAATTCAGAAGACGTCCGGTTTACAATCTTAGAGTCGGGTAATCGTTCGCAAAGGAGAAGCCAATGCCGGATGCCATATGCAACGATTCAATATAATGGTATAAAAAAAGAGATCCTTTTTCCTTGCGACTATGAGAAAACGATAGCGAATTATAAAACCCTCACATTAACGGTCTCAAATGGTTTTTTGGGGTATATGGTTTTTGGTGAGCGAAGGTTAAACGACTAATGTGCAGCCACGCCAAGTTATTTGTGACAAACATTCAATATACCCTGTTTGCTTTCTTTTATTGTAGTTCGGCTTTCATCAGGATAAAAAACGAATTAAAAATGTCGGAGCTACATGCCTCAATACTTTTAACGGACTCTACTTACCTTGGTAAAAATTTCCTTTCATGGCCCGCAAATACCTCATCCCATTCCTTAGCTTTTTAATTACTGCTATGCTGGCCTATGCTTTGCAGGCGCATGCCCCTTCCTGGCGTGATTTTATCAACTGGTTTAGTTGGGTAGCACTGTTGATAGGTGGACTGGAATTGATCGCAGGTCTGATATTCCTGGTGGCCCGAAAAAAAATATGGGCGAAAGAATTATTACTGACAGCCATATCCCTGCTCATCATTGGCGGCACAGTTTCTATTATGATGGCACAAGCCTGGACAGCTCCGATAAAATAGTTTCATTACCCGATATTAAAACGCAAGCCGGAAACTTCCAAAGACCCCAAATTTTTCTATTTTTTTATCGGGCAAAGGTTGTGGCAGCACCCGCCATACAAAATCCAGCCTTAGAAACTTGAGGATATTATCAATACCTGTACCCAGTTCCAGGTAGCTTTTTCCATTCAGCGCTTTAAAGCTATGGCTGCCTACAAAGTTCAGTTGCGTGTTGGCATCACTTAAATTTCCCCATAACAGCTTTGCATTCCAGAATTGCCTGATTTTTAATTTACGCGTTAGCGGCACCAGCCTGAAAAGGCGGTTGCCGAAATTATGTTCCACCTGTACACCTGCATAAGTATCGCTGATGTACTCAAAGCGGTTCATCAGGTTAAATACATATTTGTTGTAATAGTACAGGTCGTTTCCGGGATGCATTTCCAGCAGCATGTAGGGCAGGGTGCCCCATACTTTGCCTACATAGGCATTGTAAAATATCTCGCCATTAGGCGGTATTTTAACCCAGTCGTGGATGCTCAGGTGGGCCTTATCGTATTTATAGCTGCTATTAAAAATACCGCTCCAGCCGTGGGCATATTTGAACTCTACAATAGGCCGGTCGCTGCCAAGACTGGTACGGTAAAAAGTACTTTCTAAAAATCGTTCTAAAAATGCATAACGGAACTTGATGGCTGTTTCAAAATTGTTGAGCTGGCCATTGGAAGTTGGTGGCAATTCGCTTTTTAGAGGCAGGCCGCGAAGGGGCGTGTATTGTTTGCTGCTTACAGTTAAACGTACCGAAAAGCCACTGACCGTTTCTTTAAAAAATTCAAATTTTGTTTCTTTCGATTTTAGAAACTTCCGGAAGATGCCAGGCTTGCGGATGGCGAAGGTAAAAATGTTGTCCTGGCTGATATCATCATACATCTGCGGGCCATTGTCTAAATCGTTTTGATGGCCCAGGTAAAATTGTACCCGCGGATGTTTTTGCGGTATATACAGCATTTCCAACTGGCCTTTCCAAACCTTGTCGCCAAAGCCGTAAGCTGCATAGCCCCTGAATTTTACTTTTTTACTGAACCCGCTGTTGGTCTGTATATCAAAACGTGTGCGGGTGCCTTCCCACTGGTTGGTGCTGATCCAGTTAAACCATGGGCCAATAGTAATATTGCCCAGTCTTTTGTAGCCTCCGGCAACAAAGTCGAGCGTATTGCGGTATTTCTGGAAAAGCGGCATTTTTTCCAGTGTATCTATCATCGCATAAATGCTTTTTTCACTTTTGTTCAGTTCTTCGTGGCGGCTGTTTTTCCAAAAAGTATCGGCCTGCATTTCAGCATCAGGACTTACCACCACTTCTTCCATCACCCTGTTTTTTTTAAGCTCTGCTACTACTTCCGGCTGGTTGATCTTCACGTTGCGGTAGGTACTGGTTTTGCGGCCTTTCATGCCCATTTTATTTTTACCAATAGGGTACACGTCAGCTATAAATTTATCCTTGCTTAAGAACCAGGTTGAGTCGGTAATTAAATGAAATTCCTGGAAAATGCTGAGGTTGTCGAGGAAGTTTACATTAGCTTCCTTGCCCAGGTGCAGGGTGATGCGTTGCACCGAAAAGCTGGTGTCGTGTATCCAGGCATCACCTTCAAAAGTGTTTTCACCTTTTCGCCTGGGCGTAAAAACCCAGTGGTAATAGCGGCGGCCACTCACATACTGGGTATCGGGTATGGCATAGTCGTACCAGGCATCTCCATTGTCGCTGATGGGGCTGATAAAATCCTTATCGAACACCGGGATAAAATTGGCATACACGTTAACATTCTGGTACATGCCGCCCAGCAGTTTGGTCACACTTTCGTTATTAATACCATTTGTTTTACTGGCCCTGATGGTTTCTCTTGTGCGCCTGGGGGTTCGCTGGTAGTAATAATCACTGATGGTTTCAGTAAGAAAAATGGGTAGTACCGGGGTGCTAAATTCAGTGGTGTCTATGTTATTAAGGAGGAAGCTAAAGGGTTTCAGCAATTTGATGCCACCCAGCCTTTCTTTATCAATTTTATTAAAATCAAGTTCGAGTTTGTTATACAATTCGTAGCCATAATTATCAAAGCGGCCCTTATCGTTGAAGTCTTTGTTCTTTACTATTTTCCGCCAAAGCACCCAACCCCTTCCATGTTTCGATTTTACCACTACGCCACCTGTAACTGCCCGTTCGAGGCTGATGATAAGTTCCAGCGTGTCTTTTAAAACAGATACCGGTACAGCCACCCTTGCGTAACCCACATAGGTAACTATCAACGAATCGGTTACAGGATCTTTCAGCAAAATGGTAAAACGGCCGGAAGAATCCGTAACGCCACCACGTTTCAGATTGGTAAATTCTACCGAAGCAAATGGCACGGGTTCTTCACTGTGTGCGTCTTTTACAATACCCGTGATTACAATAGGCTGTGCCCAAATGCCGGTGCAAAGGAGCAGGAAAAACAACACCACTATGAATCGGGTAGTACCACATGTCATACTTCAAAAATAGGCAGGTATTGAATTGGTTGGGCGCTCCAGTTTTGTACAGCGATGAAAGGGAGGGCTATGCCATAAACATGAGTGGGTGATTTTTGTTTGGGACCGGTTTCTCAATGATTGTGTTGCGGTACCGCAACCAGGTTTGTTTTGAAAACGCTGTCGCCGTGGTCGCGCCTCACCGACCAAGAATTTGATGACTGTTGCAATAATTGGTTTGTGATTAAACGCCTTACTTATTATAAAACAATAACTGGTAAAAGGCCTACAGTCAGTGGTCGGTGAGGCGCGACCACGGCTGGTTCTGTCGCAGTGGCCGGGTCTAATACCGGTCACCGCCGTTTACATTATTTCGCTAATCCCTGTGCCATTTATAGTTCGTAGGACAAGCCATTTTATCCTTTCCAAAATTAAATACAGCACCGATGGATACGCTGTAATAACTGTCTTTCAGTTTGGGATTGGCAGCATAGCTGAACCCATCCAGGTAATCGGTAAAAAGATAACGATAGGTGCCTTCGGCTACGAGGCTGATGCGGGGCAGGATGGCGTACTTTAGGCCAATACCCATGGGGATAATGGGTATAGCTCTGGGCATCCGTGCGGCAGAATCGGTAACAAGTCCGCTCACCAGCTTGGTATTACTTGAAAAATAGGCAGTATCGAGCCTGCTATAATCGCGTTTTATATTGAGAAAACTTACACCGGCACCCGCAAAAACATACGTAGAAAATTTACGGAAGTTGTCATTGTTGCCATAGATATTGTACACCCCCATTGCAGAAAGCTCTACCAGGCTACTGCTAAAATTAAAGTTGCGGTGCTGCATGTAAGTTGGGATTGCAAATCTTGAGTCATCGCCGTGCAGACTGCCAATATTCAGGTTGGCCCTGAAAGACCAATAGTTAGTAAGAATACGGTTATAATAGATGCCCAGCATAGGTCTTGCTGTCCTCACCGAACCCACAAATTCCGGGCTCATGTCTCCCTGGTAAATAAGGGCGCCTATATTTACCCCGATCTCATTTTTGCCGGAAACGACTTGGGCATTAGTAAAGCCGGTATTGAAAACAAACAGGAGGGTTGCAGCCATGAGGTTTTTGTGCATAGCATCTACATTTTACGGTTAACAGAATAAGTGATAAACAGTGTAGATGTATATGCGGGTAGCAAATGGTTTATGGTGCTGAACAGGTCTGGCGATGGCCTTACCCTATAAACAATACCCGTGCCCATTTATTGTACTGGAATAAATAAGGGATATTAACAAATCGGTAAATGGCCATTTTTAAGCGGTTGTTAACAAACGGTCTTGTAGGAACACGCCCCGGGGCGAGTTCTTACAAGACCGTTCCTGTAGAACCATTTTCACCCGGTGTCAGTTCAAAAATCAAATCCGGGTGCAACCCTTCTTCGGTGCGATGAGAAACGTATAGGATAGCGGTGTTGCTTTCAGCCGCAATTTTATTGATGAGCGAAACCACCAGCCCTGCATTATAATCATCCAGGCCGGATGTAGGTTCGTCCAATATCAGCAGGGGCGGGTGTTTGATCATGGCACGGGCTATCAGGATAATCCTTTGCCGGCCCAGCGAAAGTTTATGAAAAAGGGTCGTTTTCAGCGGTAGCAATTCGATGAGATCCAGCCATTGCGAGGCAATTTTTTGCTGCATATCCGATGGCTTTATGTACAAGCCAATAGAATCAAAAAAGCCGCCCATTACCATTTTGTCGATACTGTCGTACCGGCTAAACAAGCTGGTAATAGTCGGTGTAAAATAACCGATATGCTTCTTGATGTCCCAGACTGCTTCGCCCGATCCTTTTTTACGGCCAAATAAGGTGATATCCTGCCCGTAGGCCTTGGGATTATCACCGGTGATCAGCGATAGCAACGTGGTTTTTCCACTGCCATTGGGCCCTATCAATTGCCAGCTTTCGCCGGGATGAATGGTCCAGCAAATATTTCTGACAATGGCCCGGTCTTCATATTTAATGTTGACATTATTGAACAGCACCAATGGCCCGCCGCTTAGATCATAATAATGCATGGGTGGGGGAATGACGCCATTAAAAACATACCTGCTTTTTTGGGTCCGCTGTTTAATAAAATGATCGATATCGTCAACTTCAACCAGGTGGTTGCTGTCATCCAGGTTATGTGCATGGGTGATAAAAGGTAGTATATCCCTGCTCCGGTTGATAAGCTGTATGATCGTGATTTTGGCTGCTTCCTGCTGCAATAGCTCCAGCAAAGATGCTACGGAAGCTTTGTCCAGGTTATCGAACGGGTTATCCAGGATGATATAATCCAGCCTTTGCGCCAGCAGGTAGTTGAGCAATGCTTTTTTCTGTTCTCCGTCAGATAAGGACTGCAGTAGTCGGTTCTCCGCTTTTGCTACTTCAAGGTGTTCGTGGCGAAGTTCTTCATCTATCAGTTCGTCCATGGTAACCTTGGAAAACAGCAATCCTTTTAATGAGTTGAACGCAGCAAAAGCGCCGGTTGCTTTACCAGCCAGTAGTTGTTTGGTAAAGAGGTTTTTGTTGGTTTTGTCGGTGGTAAAAATTGCATGGTGGCTGGCTGGGTGCATGCTGGAATAATATTTCTATTTGAAGTGGCAAACTAATAAAATCTAACTCTGCTTTGAAGGCGGGTGCAAAAAAAGACCTGGGAAATGCATTTCGCCCTGGTAAAAAAGAAAATTCTCAAAGAAAAATTAACCAGCCACCAGCTTTCGCCATACCAGGAACGGCACTAAAAAAGCATACACGCCATATTGAGATTCGAATGGATTTTCGTAGAGTGTAGATAGAAATGCCATGGCGCAAAGCATATACCATGTCCAGTCACTTTTGTTTGGATTGCTTTTAAAGAAGTGAAAAAACACAAGTGCCAGCACTGCAAAAGCAGCAATGCCCACACCGCACCACATTAGCAGCCAATTGTTGCTGGGCGGTGTAAATTCTTCGGGCGGGGTTTGCGGACGATTGGTCTTGTACCATTTTTCGACGGCGGGTTTTACATCGCCATATCCAATACCTAAAACCGGGTTTTCTTTTACGATATCCCAGCCAGCCATCAGCGACACCACACGGTTGCCATCGTTGCTGCCGGTTTCAAATTTTCCATGAGCTACATTGGTAAAATCGTACACGATATACTGCACCCTGTTTTTGAAAGTGGGAAATACCCTGATGGCAATAAATGGTAATGTGATGAGTAGGATGATTGCTGTAACTGCCACCCATTTTTTCCGTTGTGTAAAAAGCCAGCGAATACCCAGCAGCAGTAAACTGCCATACAAAAACAGCAACCCTGTTTTTGCCGCCAACAGGTGAAGGAAGATGGTAAAGAAAGCAATGCCGGCAACGTGTAACCCTTGCTGCCATTTGATTTTGGGCCAGGTGGCAATTAAAAACAAAACACCTGTAACTACCATATAACTAAACCAAACATGGCTATTGCCCATCAACACCGGTATCACTTTTGCCCTTAGGTACCCATCTGCTATTTCGCTTGCATTGGCCAGGTACTGATTGATGCTCCAGCAGCAGGCAACAAACAAAGCGATTACAAAAAATGCCTGTACACCTTTTAGATATTTTCCCGCGATCGCAGGCCATGCACACGCTGCCAATGGAAGGAGAACTAAGGGTAATTTCAACTGGCATACCGCCATCCAATCTTTGATATCGCTGCTGTAAACACCGCTGATCAGCGGGAGTAAAAACAGCAAACCGATGCTCCAGCTAAACCCATCTGACAGGTATTTTTTGATGATCGGTTTGAGTGGAGATAGAAAAAAAGCTGGTAACACCAGGAGGATCATACCGATGCTTAAATACACCCGTGGAAGCGCCGTGCCAGCCAATACGAGCAGGCAACCAACAAAGACAGTGATATGCATTGCTTGCTTCAACCAGTTTTTTTACAAACCTAACAGACTGGATTGTAAAGCATGGGAAAAAATCAAAATCTCTTTGCGCAGCCTGTTCGTTCTTTTCTGCATCACCGAACATGTTATGACTTTAAAAGAAAACATTCCACGAAATTCGTGGCATAAAAGAAAACACATGTTCAACGGGTTATTGCTTCAAATTCAGAATGGTTCTCAAAAAGCGCTGGCCCGTTGTATTTCACTTATTGAAAATGAAGCGGTCGGGTATGAAGCATTTTTACAACAATTACCACCTTCTCATACACCCGTTATCGGCATTACCGGCCCACCCGGAGCGGGTAAAAGCACGCTGGTGGATGCTTTGATAGAAGTGCTCATCGGTCAGGGTAAAAAGCTGGGAGTGCTATGTGTGGATCCTTCCTCACCATTTAACCTGGGCGCATTACTGGGCGACCGCATACGGATGAGCGAATGGTACACCCATCCCCACGTATTCATCCGCTCGCTGGCCACCCGTGGTTCTTTAGGCGGACTGCATCCAAAAATTATTGAGATCAGCGATACAATGAAAGCAGCTCCTTTTGACTATATCATTGTGGAAACCGTGGGCGTGGGCCAAAGTGAAATTGAGATCGCAGGGCTGGCCGATTGCACTGTAGTAACACTGGTGCCGGAAGCAGGAGACGAAATCCAGACCATGAAAGCCGGCCTCATGGAAATAGCGGATGTGTTCGTGGTTAATAAAGCAGACCGCCCCGATGCAGATATGTTCTTAAAAAACCTTCGGCTGATGCTTGCCCCCGCCTTTAATAAAACTCAATATGAGATAGCGATCGTAAAAACCATTGCTTCACAAAAACAGGGAATCGGTGAATTAGTGGACAAAATAGAAGTCCATCTTGGTCATTTTGCCATCAATGAAAAAAAATACTGGTTGCTGGCCGAGAAAGCTTACCACCTGCTCCAGGTAAAAAGAATGAAAGGGGTTTCAAAAAATGAGTTGAAAAAAGAGATAGAAAACACCCCCGGTTTTAATCTGTATTCTTTCGTCTATTCCAAATAAAAGACCGGAGTTCCTCAACTCCGGTCTAACCCTAAACCCTAAAACCCAGATGCGTTCTTGAACCCTTCTGGATGGTGTCAACTTTTTTATTTGTCAACTATTGAAAGCAATAATACGAGGACTTTCTATTCAAACCAAGTGTAAGATCGTTTTTTACATTCTGCCGACAATCTCCCCAAATTTTAGGCCAAGTTTTGTTATTGGTCAATTAAGGCTCAAATAAAATCTTAAATACTTACCGTATCTCGCCAGGCCTTCAGTTTACGAATTTTTCATCCATAAAGGGGAAATAATTCCCCAAATATTTCCGAAAATTTTTAGTGCCATTTATGCCAATGATGCCTCGCTTGTAATAGGCGCATTCAGCAATTTTGAAATCGGGCAATTGGCCTCCGCATCCTTTACGCTTGCCTGGAATACCTCGTCGCTAATGCCAGGTATGGTGGCTTTTACTACCAAATGTGAACCTACAATGGCGCCCTGTGCCGGGTCCAGGTCAATAGTGCAAGTGGTTTCAATACTATCGGCAGTAAAACCGGCCGCACCCAATACAAAACTCAGCTTCATGGTAAAGCAACCTGCATGTGCCGCTGCCACCAGTTCTTCCGGGTTAGTGCCCACGCCATCCGCAAAACGGGTGTTGAATGAATATTGGGTTTTGTTAAGCACGGTGCTTTGTGTGGTAAGGTTACCGCTTCCTTCTTTTCCGGAGCCGTTCCATACGGCAGTTGCGTTACGTTTCATTTTTGCTGTTATTTTTAAATGATGAAATACCTGATTAAATTTTTGTTGTTGCTGCTGGGCAGCAATAAATGCATGGGGCAGCAAGATAAAGAGATTGCAAGTTTTCCCATTCATTTAAAGAAAGGAATTGACTTTAAATTGACAGCGCCCAGGGGTTACACGGTTGTAGTGGCAGCAGAGGGGCTGCAAAGACCCAGGTTCTTTGCCAAAAGCCCTGATGGCCGCCTGTTTGTTACCGACATGAAAGACCGCAGCGATAATAAGGAAGGTCGCGTGATGATACTGGATGGCTGGAACCCCAAAACAAGGCAGTTTGAAAAGACAATACCCTATCTCAGTGGCCAGCACAATCCTAATTCTGTTGCATTTTATTCCAAAGGAGCACAACACTTTATTTACGTGGCAGAGACCGGTAAACTTACGGTGTATCCCTACAAACCCGGTGATGATAAGCCTTCAGGCACAGGCAAGGTGATTGCTACATTTCCTGACTACGGCCTCAGTTATAAATACGGCGGCTGGCACCTTACCCGCACATTGGCTTTTCATAACAATAAGCTATATGTAAGTGTGGGCAGTAGTTGCAATGCCTGTATAGAAACCGAAGACATCCGTGCCACGATCATAGAAATGGAGCCGGATGGAAGCCGCCAGCGTATTTATGCAAGAGGTGTAAGAAATGCGGTAGGGTTGCAATGGATTGGTAACGACCTTTGGGCCACCATACAGGGGCGGGATTTAATTGGCCCCGATAAACCGGAAGACCTGCTGATAAAAATACAACCCGACCAGTTTTATGGCTGGCCTTACTATTTTCAGTACAAAGGGAAAATTTTGGCTGACCCTGCCTTTAAAGACTCTGCAAAACCGGCATATGTAAAAAAAGTGCCCGTAGGGTACGTTGGGTTTTTAGCACATAGTTCGCCGCTGGGTATTATGCGCCTGGAAAACTTTGCCGATCCTAAACTTAACAATCAAATATTGGTGGGCATGCATGGCAGTACCAGCGTGTGGCGGCAGCGGGGAAACGAAGTGGTAATGATAAACGGTCCCAATAAATATATACCTGTAGTCACCGGTTTTTTACAAGGTAAAACCGAAGATAAACGCTACGGCCGCCCCTGCGATGTAATACAGTGGGACAATAAATCCTTCTTTATCAGCGATGATAAAAACGGGGTGATCTATTGGGTCGGCAAGGACTAGTTCAATCTTTTGTGATACAGCATCGGTTGTGCCGTGTTATTTGTTTTTTAAACCATCTTTAAACTATAAGCCTCCGCATACAAAGGACAAATAAGCAGTGCTGTTGTGGGTGATAATTTTACCCAATATTTAAACCCACACAACATGAAAACGCTTATCACTGCGATCTTTGCAACCTTGTTTATTAATTCTGCAAAGGCGGATGTGCTGCCTGTTAAACTGGCGGAATATGTAAAAAAATACGACAGCTATGGCTTCCTGGTGCCAGGCAAAGAGATGAATGATTTTAAGGTTGCATATGGGGAGAATACACTGATTATGCAGATTGTGTTTAATGTAACCGATTATAAGAAACTGGCGGTACAAAGAGGCTTGCACCTGACTGTTACTACAACGGACGAAGGAACTTTTAAAACCGTTCTTGATTGGTATTGGAAGCCGCTTACCAAAAATGCACCTATTTATACAGACTGTGGTTTTAAAGCAGGTGAATACACTATCACATTATTTGATAATGATAATCCTGATAAAGTATTTGCTAAAAGAACCATTACGGTAAAGCCGAATGAAGCCAAAGTGGCCAACGCGGATGCTTTCGAATACAACCGCACAGATTTTAAAATATGGACCTGTAAAGATGTGGATGAAAAAACCTGGAAGCCTATCGTCCCCACAAGCAAAATAAAAGCCGGTAGCTGCGTGATCTTGTTCTTCGACAGTAAAGACAAGATAAAAAACAAAGGTGTCATGCGTTGGGGCATCTATAAAGTTAGCCCTGATGGGGTAGAAAACATAGTAAGCCAAAAAGACCAGGGTGTAAATATTGCCATGGAGCAATGGAGCAAACTATACTACGAAGAATGTGAGGCATTTAGCACTCCGGGTAAGTACCGCATTTACATCACCACCAAATGGAATGCCGATGCACACTCGAACACCAACGGCGATCATTATTATCAAAAGGTAGACCTGATTGTGGAATAAAAGGAACCAATTCCATTTAACGAACCATCATCCGTAGAGACGCCATGCTGGCGTCTCCCTCCACGCCGATAAATGATAATGAGGTTTTTATAAAAAATCACCATTCGTAAAACCCTGACAGGATGAAAGCCAATCCTGCCAGGGTTATTCAAAAATCAAACAATATTTACCAGTTTCTTTCCTTCTTCAAAATCGCTGATATTTTGTAATGTGATCAACGCTATTTGTGTCAATGCTTCTTCAGTTAAAAACCCCTGGTGCGAAGTGATGAGCACATTGGGAAAACTGATCAGCCGCATGATGAGATCATCGGCAATAATATTTTCACTCAGGTCATGGAAAAACAATTTTTCTTCCTGTTCATACACATCCATGCCGAGGTAGCCCAGCTTACCTGTTTTTAATGCAGCGATGGCTGAACTGGTATCCATCAGTGCACCACGGCTGGTATTGATCAGCATCACGCCATCTTTCATCATACCCAATGTATCGGTATTAATGAGGTGTTTTGTTTGTTCGGTCAGTGGACAGTGCAGCGAAATAATATCGCTTTGTGCCAGCAGGTCCATCAGCGACAGGTATTCAACGCCGGTGGCCTCCAAATCTTTATTGGCAATAAGATCAAAGGCCAAAACTTTGCAACCAAAGCCCAGCATAATACGGGCGAAACACTGGCCTATTTTACCCGTCCCAATTACACCTACTGTTTTTCCATACAGATCGAACCCTGTTAGCCGGTCCAGCGAAAAATTACCTTCACGGACACGGTTGTAGGCCTTATGAGTTTTGCGGTTGAGGGTCATCATCAGGGCAACCGCATGCTCGGCCACGGCATGTGGCGAATAGGCAGGAACACGTACAACGGTGATATTATTTTCTTTGGCAGCGGCGAGGTCTACATTATTAAAACCGGCACAGCGCTGCGCAATCAGTTTAATTCCCAAACTGGCCAAAGCCTTGATAACTGCAGCATTCAGCTTATCGTTTACAAAAGCACAAATCACTTCGGAGCCTTTGGCAAGGTTTACTGTTTGTTCATTCAGCGGCGCTTCGAAGAAAGTTATCTGGTGTTGCTTATTATGGCGTTCGAAATATTCTTTATCGTAGGGTTGGGTGGAAAAGAAGGCGATGTTCATAGGGGTGAAGATACAGGCATGACGCATAGCCGTAAATGATTTAGCATATAATCCTGAACTGGGAGCCAACCGCTCATTTAATTTTTTCTACCCTTTATTACGTAGTGCCCCCCGTTGGTTTTATACCGTTTCTGCAGGCGGTCTTCTGCTTGTTATTTCACATAAAATAATCAGCTATGAAAAAAATTTGGGTATCTCTTTTTGTTGTGCTCCAGGTAAAAATGGGCTTGTCACAAAACACTGGTATCGGAACTACCACCCCACTATTCCCCTTACATGTCACCGGCACAGGAGCCAATGTATTAACCGTTGAAAATTCAACAACGCTGGCTGCAGGTGTTCAGACTGGTATTTATTTAGCAACCAATATTAACGGGTCTTCTTCTTTTCGTTACAACGGTGCTATTAAGACCATCGGCCAGAGCACCAATGAAGCAAGATTGGGATTCTTCACCTTTGCAAACAGTTTTCCAGCTGGATTATTGGAACGGATGAGCATTTTGGATGACGGTAGGGTTGGTATCAATACCCTTGTGCCAATGGCAAAACTGGATGTAAATGGAACTTTTAACGGGTCGGGTAATGCCAGTTTTGGAGCATCGGTGGGCATTAGAACAGCCCCTTCCAACTATTCTCTTGATGTATCGGGCGACGTAAGATTTCAAAATAACCTGGCGGTAGCTGGTGGCGTTAATGTGGCCGGGTCTGTTCTGGTGCAGAATGGTATGGGCATTGTGCGGAACACATCCGCAACCCAGATAAAAATCAAGCGCTCTTCCTTCGTTTTATTTTACAATGGTTTGGCGGCCGGCGCTTCTGTTAAGAGTGGCACACTGGCTTTTAATACGGATTTTTCTTCCGCATCCGTTTTTGTCGGCAATTGCACCACCCCCGAAACTGATGGCAACGACTGGGCAAAATTGTTAATTGTGCCTTTCGATATTGATTTGGTAAATAACACCTGCAGGTTCAGGGTCACCAATACTTCCAACACCAGTATTAGTTTTAATGCAACCTGGGACCTGTTAATTATTGGCTACTAACCCACACGCCCACAAAGTTTCCCTTCCTGGCGGACCTTATGTCCGCCCGGAAGGGTTTTAGCATGTTATGATTCATTAAACCAAGTTTCAGGCAGGTTTATATTCATTGGGTGGATAGACAGGCGGGCGGACACTCGGTTCGCCCCCATAACCCCATAAAAATTGACGAGCCGACGTTTTGTCGGAAAAGTCCGTAGGGGTGGACCTGTGTGTCCACCCTGAATATGGGCATGTTATGAATTATCAAAATGAA
Organism: Bacteroidota bacterium; assembly: GCA_040386335.1. Classification (GTDB taxonomy): domain Bacteria; phylum Bacteroidota; class Bacteroidia; order Chitinophagales; family Chitinophagaceae; genus JAZKFT01. The sequence continues at coordinate 34,071 of JAZKFT010000011.1, read as the reverse complement.
TTTCAGGCAGGTTTATATTCATTGGGTGAATAGACAGGGGGCGGACACTCGGATTCGCCCCTACAACCCCATAAAAATTGACGAGCCGACGTTTTGTCGGAAAAGTCCGTAGGGGTGGACCTGTGTGTCCACCCTGAATTTGGGAATGTTATGAATTATCAAAATGAATTTCCGGAAGGTTTATATTCATTGGGCGGACACACAGGACCGCCCCTATGGCTACACCACCACATTAATCATCCTTCCCTTTACATAAATGACTTTTTTGTGTGGCTTGCCCTCCATCCATTTCTGAACCAATTCGTTTGCCAAAACAGATTGTTCTACTTCAGGCTGTTCGGCATCTAAGGCAAAATTCATAGTGGTACGTACCCTACCGTTGATGCTGACAGGATACTCCTTGGCCGATTCGGCAATGTATTTCTCTTCAAAGATTGGGAAGGCAGCATCAATCGCCAGCGTGTTATTACCCAATGCATGGTATAGTTCCTCGGCGATATGCGGCGCATAAGGCACCAGCATAATCACCAATGGTTCCAGGATGGCTTTCTTACCACACTTCAGATCCATCAGGTCATTTACCGCGATCATAAACGCACTCACAGCAGTATTAAAGCTGAAACGCTCAGTATCTTCTTCTATTTTTTTGATGGTTTTGTGCAGCACTTTCAGCTCTACAGCAGTGGGTTCAGCTTCATTCCAAACCTTGCCTTTGGCTTCATCAAAAAACAAACGCCATAACTTTTTCAAAAAGCGGTGAACACCTTCAATGCCCTTGGTATCCCATGGTTTACTTACCTCCACCGGGCCGAGGAACATTTCGTACATGCGGAAGGTGTCGGCACCGTATTTGACCACCAATTCATCCGGGTTCACCGTGTTGAATTTTGACTTGGACATCTTTTCAACTTCTGCACCACAGATATATTTCATGTCTTTCAACGCACCGAGGCTACAGGACAATGAAAACGTTCCATCTTCAAATACAAATTCTGCATCTTCAAATTCAGGTTTCCATTTTCTGAATGATTCGATATCCAACTCAACGCCATCAACCAGATTCACGTCGACATGAATCGGCTGCAGATCATAGCCCTCTTTTTTTCCCGCTGAGACAAATTGATTGGTTGTACCAGCAATGCGATACACAAACCTGCTACTTCCCTGTATCATCCCCTGGTTCAACAATTTCTTAAACGGCTCATTAAAGCCTATAAAACCCAGGTCGTACAAGGCTTTCGTCCACATGCGACTGTAGAGGAGGTGGCCTACGGCGTGTTCGGTGCCGCCGATATAGAGATCTACCTGGTTCCAGTAATCGCTTACGGCACGGTCGCAAAAAGCCTGGTCGTTGTGCGGGTCCATATATCTTAAAAAATACCAGGAAGAACCTGCGTAGCCGGGCATGGTGTTGGTCTCCAGTTCTTTGGCCACCCACTCCGGTATATTGGCTAACGGGCCTTCGCCTTCGGGGCCGGGGCTATAGCTGTCTACTTCTGGTAACAGCAAAGGCAGTTCGCTTTCGGGCAAAGCGGAAGCCACGCCATCATGCCATTTGATAGGGAAGGGTTCGCCCCAATAACGCTGGCGGCTGAAGGCTGCATCCCGCATACGGTAGTTCACCTTGGCTTTGCCAATACCCATTTCCTCGATCTTCATATTCACGATGCCGATTGCATCCAGCATCACGATTCCATCCAGGAAACCGCTGTTGCTCAGCTTCGCATCTTTGGTGGAGTTGGCATCTTCCCCATTAAAAGCATCGCCGATAATATTGGTAATGGGTATATTAAAATGCTTTGCAAACTTATAATCCCGCTCATCACCGCAAGGAACGGCCATAATAGCGCCGGTACCATAGCCCGCCAGTACATACTCGCTGATCCAGATCGGTATTTTTACCCCGTTAAATGGGTTCAGTGCATAAGCGCCCGTAAAGCAGCCGGTGATTTTTTTCTCCGCCTGGCGTTCGCGTTCGCTGCGGCTTTTTACATAGGCTACGTATTCGTCGACGGCTGCTACCTGGTCGCCGCTTTTGATCTGCTCTACCAATTCATTTTCCGGAGCCACGACCATAAAATCAACACCAAAAATGGTATCAGGGCGGGTGGTATAAACTTTGAGTTTCAAGACAGATTCGGACTGGGCCTCACCCCCAGCCCCTCTCCTCGCGGAGAGGGGTGCCTCTCCGTCCAATGGTCGAGAAATATCGGGACTGTTAGTGCTTTCAGAGGCCGGTTCTGGCTCCTCTCCGGGAGGAGAGGCGGGGGTGAGGCGATCCTCCTGACCGGAGGAAAACCCGATCTCAAACTCGATCTCAGCCCCATACGATTTCCCAATCCAATTCGTCTGCATTTCCTTCATCGCCTCGCTCCAGTCTACCGTATCCAAATCACCCTGCAGTCGATCGGCATATTCGGTGATGCGTAGGTACCATTGCCTTAATTTTTTACGAACCACCGGGTGGCCGCCACGTTCGCTCACACCATTCACTACTTCATCGTTAGCCAGCACAGTGCCGAGTGCCTCGCACCAGTTTACTTCGCCATAGCCACAATAGGCAAGGCGGTATTCCATCAAAATGGCTTGCTTGGCTTTGTCTTCAAAGCCGTGCCAGTCGGCGGATGTAAAGCTGTTGCCCGTTTTGCCGGGGATCACAAACTTTTCATTGGGCATGGTGTGTACCAGGTTGCCTTCGTTTTCGAAAGCTTCCAGCAAAACGGTGAGATGCTCGGCCCGGTTGCTGGTGCGGTTAAAAAACGAATGGAACAACTGGAGGAAGATCCACTGGGTCCATTTGTAATAGGATGGGTCGCTGGTACGTACTTCGCGGTCCCAGTCGTAGCTAAAGCCAATATTATCCAGCTGTTTGCGAAAATTATTGATATTGTTTTCAGTACTCACCGCAGGGTGAATGCCGTGCTCGATGGCGTATTGTTCGGCTGGTAATCCAAACGCATCATAGCCCATGGGATGCAGCACATTAAAGCCTTTCAGCCTTTTATAGCGGCTAAAAATATCACTGGCGATATAGCCCAGCGGGTGACCCACATGCAGCCCCGCGCCGCTGGGGTAAGGAAACATATCCAGCACATAAAACTTGGGCTTACTGCTTTGATTGCTCACTTTATAGGCCTGGGATTGGATCCATTCATCCTGCCATTTCTTTTCTATTGCCCTGAAATTGTATTCCATATTGTAAGATTCAATGTGTTAATTGTACCCTCCGCCTGTATTGAAGCGTTGTCGCAGGATACAAAGGAGCAATAACTTGCCCCGGAGCCCGTTTTAATAGGCCCGCAAAAATACAGGAATGAAGGTTTCCGTTACTTTTGCCCAAAATCATAACAACAAAGCCTTTTCGTCAATAATAAATAACCATTAAGAATACATGGCACAAGCAGGAAAATTCAGTTCTAAAAAAGGTAAGCCATCTTATGCAATGGCCATTGTAGGGGTTACGGCCGTTTTGTTTATCACCGCCTTGTTTGGCTGGATCATTTTGAATGCCGGCAAATATTCGAAAGTGCTTCGTGAAGACGTGGAGATACATGTGTACCTCACAAGTACAGCACAGCAAAAAACCATTGATGAATTAAAAAATTATATTGCTGCAAAACCTTACACCCGAACCGTCGAATTCATCGACAAGGAAACAGCCCGCAAAAGGTGGACCAGTGGCGGAGACAAGGATTTCATGGAGTTCCTCGATAATAATCCCTTACCCAACGAAATCAGCCTGAAAGTGAAAAGCGACTGGGTAAACAAGGACTCACTTAATAATATCGCCACTGATTTAAGCCAGAATCAATTGTTGGTGCAAAGCGTGGACTACCCCAAAAACCTGGTTGAAAAAATTACCAATGTGGTGAAATGGGTGGTAGGTGTCCTGATCGGGCTATCCATTTTATTTGGATTGCTGGCACTTTTGATGATTGACAATACCATCAGGCTTGCCATGTACAGCAATCGGTTCCTGATAAAAACCATGCAAATGGTGGGAGCTACCCGGTGGTTTATAGCCAAGCCTATGAATATCAGGGCCATCATTAACGGAGCCATTTCCGGGGCCATTGCGATCGCCTTGGTGCTTGGCGTCATCAACCTCGTAGAGAATTTTGTTCCTGATTTTAAGATTTTGAGGGAAAATTCAAAACTCATCGTCTTATTCATCAGTATCATTTTGCTGGGTATCGGCATTTCGCTGGTAAGCACCCACCGTAGTGTGATCAAGTACCTGAAAATGAGGCTGGACGATTTGTATTGAGGCCGGTAATTATTTTAACAGCTATTCAACCGTCCGCTGAATCACTCAATAAACTATATTGCAACCCCAATTAAAAAACTCATGGCAGACAAGAAAGTAACCGCGGCGGCAGCAACTAAGGTAGAAACTCCAAAACTGAAAGCTGACAACAGCCCGATGTTTTCAAAAAGCAACTATTTATTAATGGCTGCAGGAGCAGTAATTATTATCATTGGTATGATGATTATGGCTGGTGGCAAAAGCAGTGACCCTAAAGTTTTCGACTATAACGAAGTGTATAGCAAAACCCGCATTACTATTGCCCCGATCCTGATCATTATCGGCATCCTCGTAGAGGTATATGCCATCTTTAAGAAATCTCCTGCCGCCGAATAACAGGCCGGCATCACCGTATACTCATTCAAAGCGTTCCTCTGTAAACCGGGGGAACGCTTTTTTGTTTGGCCCCATACCTTTACTTTCGAATCCATCTAAAACACTAGCATGGACATTTTTCAAAGCATCATCCTTGGAATTATAGAAGGATTAACCGAGTTCTTACCCATATCCAGTACGGCCCACATGAAGTTTGCAAACCCATTGCTGGGTGTAAACGGAACAGACCCCTTTACCGAAATGTTTGAGGTAGTGATACAGCTGGCAGCCATACTTGCGGTGGTGGTTCTCTACGCAAAAAAGTTCTTTGATTTTAAACGCATCGGTTTCTACATTAAACTGATCATTGCGGTAATACCTGCCCTGGTGGTGGGAGCGCTGCTGAAAAAGTATATCGATGGAGCGCTGGGTAATCTCACCTTCATTGCCTGTGTAATGATTGGCGGAGGTATTATCCTCTTGTTTGTAGATAAATTTTTCAACAGGCAAACCATTGTTAACGAGGAACAGATCACTAACAAAAATGCCTTTGTGATCGGTTGTTTCCAGGTATTGTCAATTGTTTTTCCGGGCCTGAGCCGGAGTGCCGCTACTATTTTGGGTGGTATGAGCCAGAAACTTACGCGCAGCGTAGCAGCAGAATTTTCGTTTTTCCTGGCTGTGCCTACCATGGCGGCAGCCAGTGTAAAAAGCTTTTGGGATGTGTACAAAGATCATCCTGAAGTACTGAACACAGATAGCCTCACCACCCTGCTGGTAGGTGGTATTGTTTCTTTTGTAGTGGCCATGCTGGCTATTAAGTTCTTTATTGGATTTCTAAAAAAATACGGCTTCAAAGTATGGGGCATTTACCGCATCATTATCGGTGGGGTGATGTTGGCGCTTTTACTTACCGGGATAATAAAATAATGGTCATTAGGTCAATAGTCAATGGTCATTAGCTATTCGACAAAATGGTTAGTTCGGAAATATTCTATTGCAGATTTGGAAGAACAAATGTTTGGCTAAGCACAAAAGCGCCGTCCTTCTCCGCAGGAGAAGGATAAGAGGATGAGGCCAATCCGAAATCAAAATGACCCAATGACCCAATGACCCAATGACCCAATGACCCAATGACCCAATGACC
>JAZKFT010000011.1:0-28203 GCA_040386335.1 Bacteroidota bacterium | reverse complement strand
AATGACCCAATGACCCAATGACCCAATGACCCAATGACCCAATGACCCAATGACCGGTCCTCAGAATCACACACATAGTCAACTAAAAACACACACATAAAAAATGAAACAGTTCTTCCAAAATGTACAATCCCTGCTGGGTTTGTTCATACTCGTATCTTTTACCATGATTGCCTGCAACCAGTACGCTGATGGCAGCAAAAAAGTAGCTTATGGTAAAAACAGTGTATATTACAAGGGCGATGCCACCGAAGCAGACGCAAAAAAATTAGGCGATTATCTCAGAGCCGGAGGTAAATATTTTGACGATAGCAACGAGTGTTCTGTGATGGTAGAAAAGCACAACGGGGCCTTTACTGCCAAACTTGTGGTGGACTCTGCGAAGATTAAATCAGCTGCCGATCTTAAAGACGATACGTACAATTTTATTGCCGGTGAATTAAGCAGGGATGTTTACGAAGGGAAGGCCATAACCGTAGAAGTTACCGACGGCAATTTTAAAACCCTTAAAACATACTACGCCAAAGGCTCATAACTAAAAATACCCGCTGCCACGGATGGCGTTTGCAAGAAGAAAGTGCATTCTTTAAATATTCTATTATCTTAACCTCAACAAAAAAAATAAACATGAAAACAGTTTTAAATTTCAAAGCCCTGCTGGTACTGCCATTGCTGGCATTGGTCTTTGCTTCCTGCTCCGATTATGGAAAGAAAGTAAAATGCGATGGCACCAAGGGTGAAGTGTATTACAAAGGTGAAGGCGTTACTGAAAGTGATGGGCAAAAGCTTTGCTCCTACCTGAAAGAAATAGGTTATTTTGATAGTGTATACAAAAGTGTACAGCTATTAAAGGCCAAAGATGGCGGCTACGATGTACGCTTTGTGGTAGATGAGAAAAAACTGAAGGAAGCGGCATCCGCAGAAGATGGCTTTGTGGCCATAGGTGCGTTGATCTCTAAAAATGTATTTGCAAGTCAACCGGTAAATATTTTCCTGGCCGATGATAAAATGAAGGACATTAAATCATTGCCCTACAATAAGAAAAAAGCCGAGGACCTATTGGCTGCTGATGAACCTAAAACCGATGATACGCCAACTGCATCAAAAACAGGGGCACTATCTGAATATGACAAGCATGTGTCAGATGGGATCACATTTTATTGGAAAGACCCGGTAACAGATGCCGAAGCTGAAGAAATTGGGAAAGCTGTAATAAACACCGGCGACTTTAAAGGCGGCACCGCTGAAACGACCAATATTATTATTGATAAAAGCGGGGACCGTTATATGGTTAAATACCCGGTGGCAGATGCCTATATCGACCTGGAATCTACTGCAACCGCTCTGGAAGGGATAGCCAAAAAATTAAAGGATGCGGCATTTGCCAATGTGCCTTTTTCGTTTATCATGATAGATACAAAAATGAGCCCAGTGAAAAGCTGGGATTATTGATCAGTTGCATAGAAGAATTATTAAAACAGCACCTGCAAAACGGGTGCTGTTTGCATTAATAAAATGTACAAAGTACAGTTGTTGATAAGGATGCTTATTTTTATGCCATAACCCTACATCATGCAAACGGCATCTAAAAGAGTAATTAACGGGTGGGCTATGTTCGACTGGGCCAACAGCGTTTACAACCTGGTTATTACCACTACCTTCTTCCCCATTTATTTTACCACGGTAGCAAAGAACGGAACAGGCCCCGGCAGCGACAAAATCACATTCCTCGGATTCAAATTCGTTAACTCTTCCCTGTACGAATATTCGCTGGCTGCGGCTTATCTTATTATTGCCCTGTCGTATCCAATACTTACATCAGTAGCGGATACACGTGGCAATAAGAAGAATTTTATGCGGTTCTTTTCTTTCATCGGTGCTTTTGGCTGTACCATGTTGTTCTTTTTTACCGGCATGGATACATTGTGGCTGGGTATCCTGGCTTTTATGATGGCAGCCATGGGATATGTCGGCAGCCTTGTTTTTTACAACGCCTTCCTCCCCGAAATAGCTGCGCCGGAAGACAGGGACCGCATCAGCGCTAAAGGTTTTTCTTATGGATATATCGGTAGTGTTATTATGCAGTTGATCGGCTTTGGGCTGGTGTTGGCTATGCCCGATAGTACGACGCCCATTCGCATTACATTCTTACTCGTCGGCCTCTGGTGGTTTGGTTTTGCCCAAATCACATTTGCCCGCTTACCCAAAATAAACCGGCAGGATCTGGTTAAGGTTAATGTGTTTAAACAGGGGTTTGCAGAAACAAAAAGGATATACAAAGAAGTAAACCTCATGCCGGTCTTAAAAAGATACCTGCGTGGTTTTTTCTTTTATAGCATGGGCGTACAAACGGTAATGCTGGCGGCTACAATTGTGGGCAGCAAATTATTGGGATTACCTGAAACCAAGCTCATTGTAACCGTGGTATTGATTCAGCTGGTGGCCATTCCCGGTGCCCTTTTAATCAGTCGCTTGTCGGCAAAATTCGGGAACCTGAAAGTATTGATGACCTTAATCGTTTTTTGGGTAGTAATATGTTTTGCAGGTTACAAAACCGCGGAACGTGCAGAACCGCTTAAGCCTTTTCACCACCAGGTAGATGAACTGAAACACAACAAATCGAAATTGAAGGAACAAAAAGCACCTGATGCAGAAATCCGGAAAATCGATGCAGAAATTGAAACAGTTATTAAAAGTTTTGAACCACAGCAAGCTCCCGTAGAATATGCTTTTTATGCATTGGCCATAGCGGTAGGTCTGGTGATGGGCGGCATCCAATCGCTGAGCCGGAGCACCTATTCCAAACTGATGCCGCAAACAAAAAATACAGCATCTTATTTTAGCTATTATGATCTTACTGAAAAAATAGCGATTGTAATCGGCATGTTCACTTTTGGGTTTATTGCAGAATATACTGAGAAACATGGTGGCATGAAGAACTCCTTACTGGCGTTGATTGTTTTCTTTTTAATAGGCCTGTTTTGGCTGTACCTGGCTTTGATCAAACAAAAGAAAATGAAGGTTTCCGCCATTGGTTAAACCTTCCTGCACAAGTATTCCCAACGACTGGTTTTTTAGCTTTTTGATTATTTACTATGAACCTTTATTCCATCCCAACCGGCAATTTTAAACTTGATGGCGGCGCAATGTTTGGCGTGGTGCCTAAAAGTATCTGGAACAAAATAAACCCGGCCGACGATAATAACCTTTGCAGTTGGGCTATGCGATGCCTGCTGATAGAAGATGGTAATAAATTGATCCTGGTAGACAATGGCATTGGCGATAAACAGGATGCCAAATTCATGGGCCATTATTACCTGCATGGCCATGACACACTGGATAAAAGCCTTGCTGCCAAAGGCTTTAACCGAAACGATATCACCGACGTATTTCTCACCCATCTCCATTTTGATCATTGTGGTGGAAGCATAAGGCGGGAAGGCGATCTCCTGGTGCCGGCTTTTAAAAATGCCATTTACTGGAGCAATGAGCAGCATTGGTTATGGGCAACAAAACCAAACGACCGGGAAAAGGCATCGTTTCTCAAAGAAAATATCCTTCCGATACAGGAAAGCGGGCAATTACAATTTTATCCCACAGGTAGTAAGGCAACATCGAATGCGGAACCGGCAATGGGCAATTTGCAATTTGCAATTTGCAATGAAAAATTGAAAACAGCTATCCTTAATCCGTCCTTCGACATTATTACAGCCTATGGACACACGGATGCCATGATGCTGCCAAAGATCAGGTACAAGGATAGGACAATCATTTTTATGGCAGACCTTCTGCCATCTGCTGGTCATATACCGCTACCATATATCATGGCATACGATACGAGGCCATTAATTACACTTACAGAAAAAAAAGCATTTCTGCAGGAAGCCCTGGATCACAACTATATCCTGTTTTTCGAACACGATACAATGCATGAATGCTGCGAACTCCAACAAACAGAAAAAGGCATAAGAGCAGGGGAAACTTTCAGGTTAGCAGATATATAATCCCGGTTCAGGCATCTCAGGCCACGGGCGTATAGCGTTGAGCGTCCCGCCTAAAGCGTTTAGCCTCCTGCGTCCCACATCACCTGATACCAACCAGCGAGGTCAACGGGTGGCGTAAATTAGAGTACATCATCATATCCACCTTTACACTACCTACACTGATGGCGCTTTCTATGCGGACGGGTATCCTGTTCATATCATCACTGATCCAAACCGTCATCTTTTCACCGCCCTCAAACATGGAACTTTTCAGCAATAGCGGTTTGAACTTGTGGGTCTTAAATTTACCGTACCTCGTCTTTATTGTTTCGCGGCCCAGGTAGCGGATGTACATGTGGTACACTTCATTATCTAAAAACAGGTCAAAGGTTATTTTGTCATCTACTTTATACTTGTCAAAGTCGATGTTGCGTGCATAATACACCTGGCTCATCACGTCCTGTATGCAGGCCGGTGTTTTAAACACGCCATCTTTTGCAATGGCGGTGTTGGTGCTTTTGTTAAATGAAATGTTCTCGTATTTTTTATAACTGCCTTCGTCCACATTCCGGATAAACTTCAATGGCTGCATAGTGGCGGTGTCCACATAACTTTCGTAGCGGTCCCTTACACGGTATATCCAGTCGTAGCCGGGCAGCGTTTCTCCCGTTCCCGTAAAATGCCAGACGGGTTTGTTATTCAAATTTTCCAGTGCAGTGGTAAACTTTGCGGTACCTGCATGTAACCATATCCCGGCCACGGTGTAGAACACGTAAAACGAAATATTCTCACCATTTTTAAAACAAAAATTATTGATGTTGCAAAAGCCATTATTATCTGCCCTGCTGATGCCAAGTGTAAGAATGGTAAGGGTAGTAAAAATTAATTTCTTCATGCGGGTACATCATTTTTAGTAAACAGTTTAACGTTGAGTATTAGTAAACTCCCGAGCACAGCAGGTAAAATAATGTTAATAAGCCAGATGCTGCCTGTAGTTACCAGGATGCCTACCGGGTTGTTGCTAAAACTCATAAACAATGCAATACTCGCTTTTCCCCTGATACCCAGTTCAGCAATGCCGGGCATCGGAATCACGGCCAATATCAAAAACATGACCGATACCGCGCAACATCCCTGCCACCACGGAATATCCACATCGAACAAGGTAAAGAGCAACATATATTGTAACACGAACACCGTAAACCGTATTGCCGACAAAGACAGTATGCCCAGCAATTCCGTTGCTTTAAAATTGTCTAATAAAGCAACGAAATACACATACTTCTGCAAGGAAGGGCGTTTTTCAGCCATTCTAACAAGCCAACTTATCTTAAAATAGAACAGCAACATCAGGATTACCGCTATTAATGTGCCAAAAAGCAGCCCGTTGATTGCAAAAAAAGTAAGGTTGTTTGTCTGCGGTGCAGCTGCAATATGTTCCTTTAAAACAAATAACCCGATGGTGCCAGCAAGCAGTGTAATGATCAGCTGGCTGATGCTGCCAACGATTGTGAGGGTGGCAGCCCGGATACGCTGACCATCCTCCACATAAAAAACACGGCCTATAAATTCACCCATCCTGTTAGGTGTAACCATCGTAAAAGCTACACCGCTCAGTACGCTTTTGTAGGCTTTTGTAAAAGAAATCTTATTCATGTGCCGGAGTAGCAATTGCCATTTCCTCGCTTCCAGCCCCCAGTTTACCAGCATTAAGGCCAGCACCACGTAGAGACGCCAGGATTCGTTGCCCACCAAAGAAGCTTTAATGATCTGCCATTTCTGTGCCCAGTCTTCCTGGTGTTGCACCTGGCGGTAAATAGAAATAGCCATCACTATAAACAGCACGGGACCAACAAAATAATTCAAAAAAAAGCGAAGGCGTTTACGAAGGGGCAAGGGGCATGATTTATTCGGCGCAAATTAGTTGATTAGTTGATTGGATGGTTAGGGATTAGTTAGGTGGGATTAGGGATTTTTTGGTAAGGAGTTGAGGCCAGTCTTGCTATTATCCCTGACTTAGTCTCATCACAAATTGTTTTCTTTGTTGACCAACTACAATGCATAGGGCATCTTCGTTGCGACGCTCCGTTCAGGTTTCTTTTCACTATTGGGCAGTTCCTGGCGCAGTGTTTTCTTACAAAAAATCCCACCCTTAGCTTACATTGTACACATGCCTGTAAAAAAAACAAACCCGGCTGCCAGTAATGGCAGCAACGCAATTTTGGCCCCAATGCCAAAGGCTTCTGCCAAAAACACCACCATCATCCTTGGTGTGGATCCGGGCACGGTGGTAATGGGCTTTGCATTATTGCAATGCACCGGCAACCAGTTAAAAATGCTGCATATGGATGTCCTGAAACTTTCGTCCAAAAAAGATGTCTACGAAAGACTGGAAATGATACATGCATCCATCAACGAGGTCATTAAAAAACATAAACCCACTGTATTCGCCATTGAAGCGCCGTTCTTTGGCAAGAATGTACAAAGCATGCTGAAACTGGGCCGGGCACAGGGGGTGGCGATAGCTGTAGCAATGACGCATGGACTGGAAGTAACTGAATACTCTCCTAAAAAAGTAAAGCAAAGTATTACGGGTAACGGCAATGCCGATAAAGACCAGGTCTGGAAAATGCTGCAAACCATATTAAAACTCGAAGAAAAGCCACAATATTACGACGCCACCGATGCTTTAGCCGTAGCGCTTTGCCACCATTACCAACTTACCTCACCGATGGTTAAATTGGCCGGAAAAAAAATGAAGGGCTGGGAAGATTTTTTAAAGACCAACCCCCAGCGAATAAAATAAAACATGGAAAATTATATTCTCGAAACGCCTCGTCTCTACCTGCGCCTCATGACACCTGCCGACGCTGCCCATGCTTTTGAATTGAATAGCGATCCCGAAGTTGTTCGCTACACGGGCGACGGCCCCTTCGAAAACATTGAAGCAGCAGCGAGTTTTTTAGCCAATTATAAGGATTACGAAAAGTATGGCATTGGCCGCTGGGCTGTCGTACGTAAAGAAGATGGGGCATGGCTGGGTTGGTGCGGTCTTAAATTCCTGCCTGAAGAAGACGAAGTGGACCTGGGCTACCGGCTGCATCAACGTTATTGGGGCCAAGGTTATGCCACTGAAGCCGCTAAAGCTTGTCTACAATATGGCTTCGAAAAATTCGCATATCCTTTTATTGTAGGGCGGGTATTGGTAGAAAACAAAGGCTCGATAAAAGTGCTCGAAAATTGCGGTCTCCGTTTAATTGAATCAAAAAGTTTTCACGGAGAAGAGGGCCTTTATTACAGAATTGACCGGCCTTTGTAATAAATAACTCCACCAACAAAAAACTCCATTTTTTCAGGAAATGGAGTTTTTAATTTATAAACTGCTTATAATTTTCTGCTGTACTTCTTTAAATTCATCCACCGTTAATTTTAGTTTTTCGTTTGTGGGGAGCATATCCTGCGTATGCGTAATCGGAATCAGGTGAATATGCGCATGAGGCACCTCAAGCCCAATAGTTACGATGCTCACCCTGTTGCAATCAAACGACTTTTCGATGGCTTTTGCGATGGGTTTTGCAAATACCAGCAAGCCGGCAAGGTAGTCATCGGGTACATCAAAAATTTTATCAACCTCTATTTTCGGCACCACTAATACATGCCCGTATTGAAGCGGAAAAATGTCGAGGAATGCAAAGAACTTTTCATTCTCCGTTATTTTGTAACACGGAATTTCTCCGGCAATAATTTTTGAAAAAATGGTCATTTTAGTTGATTAGTTGATTGGTTAATTAGTTGGTTAGTAATCAGTAGGTTCTACCTATGAACTAATCAACAAATCAACTATATACCAATCTCCAGCACTTTAAATTTTATGATGCCATTAGGGGCAATAACTTCAGCAATATCGCCTACTACTTTGCCCAGTAATCCCTTGCCAATAGGCGAAGTGATGGAGATTTTGCCAGCTTTAAGGTCAGCCTCCTGTTCGCCTACTAATTTATACTCCATGGTTTTTTTGGTAGCCATATTCGTAATTTTCACCCTGGTAAGTATGTTTACTTTGCTGGTGTCAATATCATCTGTTTCCACAATGCGGGTGATAGCCAGCATGCCTTCCAAAGATTTTATTTTGGCTTCCAGTATCCCCTGGTGTTCCTTAGCGGCGTCGTATTCTGCATTTTCTTTCAGGTCACCCTTTTCACGTGCCTCTGCTATCGCATGACTGGCAGCGGGTCGCTCCACTGTTTTCATGTGCTGCAGTTCTTCCTTCATTTTTTCAAGGGTTTCACGGGTTACATAGTTCACGGTCATTTTACACCTCCTTTAGATTTTCTCGTAATTAAATAAATAAGCCCGGGCTGTAGCGGCCTCAAGGGCATGGGTTAAAACAAAAAAAATAACAACGCTTTCACCGGGTGATGAAAGCGTTGCCATTATCAATATTCCAAAGATAGCAGCCTTTATTGTTCTCGCCAAGCTTTTTTTTGCCTCCGTCATCTGTTAGACAGAACTGAGAAAACCTTGGGTTTCCGATATCTTAAACATCCGTACCGGCGCAAAACGCGTAGATAATTCCCCGATTAGTATGTTAAACATCATATTTCCGCATCAGTTTTTAACATTTCTATGCACTAAATGGAGCGGTTGTAGTGTTATAGAACTTGGAACGCAAATTGAACACCATGAACGATGACTACCCAATGAGTATCTGATTTTAATAATAATTCTTAAAACAAAGGAGGCAGTAATGAGCAATCATGTTTTGGACTATTCCAAATTAAAAAGGGAAAAGAAAATTCTTATTTCGGAGGAGCAGGATGGGATGATTATCTGGCTTGGAAACAATGAAACGATCCGGAAATCGGCAGGGCAGGTATTTTATAACGGATCCGATGCCAAATTGGAAAGCGTAGCAGTATTACCGCAAATAGCTTTGCCGGGCAGCAAATTGGTCATGGAATTATATCGTTTTGATGCGGCGACTAAAAACTGGGGTACCAAAATAGCGACAGCCGAAAAAGCAGTGCAAAAGACTGATTGCGAAGAGTGGTTATTCTTTTCTTTCGATCACCAGGCGCTGCAGCCTGGTCAGTGGTATGGTTTTAAGATAATTTGCTCCGAAGGGCAGGTGGCCATTTCAGAAGGTATTCATAAAGGAGAAGTAACTGTAAAAAGTATGCAATGGACAGCCAGCGCTGTAAACGATGCCGGTCATTTTCATAACGACTTTCACCTGGCGTACATGGTGGCTTTAGCGGCGTAATCATCACAGGTTATGTAGTTATTAGTCAACAGTTAATTCGCAGTATCCCGTTAATAACTAATGGCCTGGTGACCCGAAGATTTATAACACGTTAGCTTTCTCCAGTTTGTCGAGTATCACTCTACTCATTTTAAAAAAAGCTTCGTAGCTATATCCGGCGATATGTGGTGTAATGATCACATTCGGCTGAGATACCAGGAAGTCCAGTAATTGCTCTTCCTGGAAAGTATAACTGTCAAGTTTTTCGTTTTCCAATACATCCAAACCGGCACCGCTGATTTGGTTGCTTTCCAACGCATTACATAGGGCGTTGGTATCCATTATTTTTCCACGGCAGGTGTTTAAGAAGACAGGCTGTTCACGACACATCTCAAAAAATGCTTCGTTGACCAGGTGTTTGGTCTCAGCCGTCAGCGGAACGTGGACACTAATCACGTTGCTATATTGGCAGACCTGTTCCAGGGATGCCTCTTTTATATAGTCATTACCAAAGCTGCGTTTGTATTTGTCACAGGCAAGCACGGTTACATCAAAGGGCTGCAGCAGTTTCGCAAATGCCTGGCCTGTATTGCCGAATCCAATAATGCCAACAGTTTTGCCGCTCAATTCGGTACCGCGGTTGGCATCTCTTATCCATTTTCCTTCTTTTACTTCGGCATAACTGCTGCCAATTTTATTAAGCAGGTTTAGCAAAAGGCCCAGGGCATGTTCAGCAACAGCATTCCGGTTGCCCTCTGGGCTGCTTAATACCGTAATCCCTTTACTTTCAGCATGCGGAACATCTATCAGTTCCAGGCCGCTGCCCAAACGGCCAATCCATTGTAAATGGGAAGCCGTATCAATAAGGGCTTTATCAATCATTAATCGTGTAGTTACAATCAGCCCCGTGGCGGTGCTGATCTTTGCCTTCAGCTGTTCGTAACGTATCTGTGGCTCGTAAATAACTTCATATCCCTTCTTTTCAAGTTCCTCTATTAGGTACTGATGCACTTTTGCCGATATGATGACTTGTTTTTTCATGAAGGAGTGTTTAGTTTGAAGACTCAAGCCCCGGGGTAAAGGTTCAAGACGCAAGGATCAACGTACAAGAACTGATAAGTCATTACTGGTATCCTGGATGCCGGAGCTTGAACTCTGATACTTTTAAAGCATTCTGTAACTCAATAATGCAAAGTCTTCTTTTGTCAGTTGTTCGGCACGTTTATTAAATATCTCATCCCGCAAAGTGGTTTCATCAAAAAGGCTTTTAACGGCATTGCGCAGCATTTTTCTGCGTTGGTTAAAAGCCGTTTTCACCAATACTTTAAATGCCCTTTCGCTCTTTACTTCCAGTGGTGTCGCAGCCCTGGTAAGTCTTATTACGCCACTCATAACTTTTGGGGGCGGCGTAAAACTTTGCGGGGGTACGTCAAACAGATATTCCACATCGTAAAAAGCCTGGATCAATACACTGATAACGCCGTACACTTTGCTGCCGGCAGGGGCTGCCACACGCATACCAACTTCCTTCTGAAACATCCCAATAACAGTCTCCACCTGGTCTTTCCAGTCGATAGCTTTAAACAGGATTTCGGTGGAAATGTTGTAAGGAAAATTGCCAATGATGGTAAACTTGCCCTCAAAGGGCGGATCTATATGCAGAAAATTCTTGTGTATGATCTTGCCTTTGCTATATGGCAGTGTTTGCGGCAACAGGGCTACTTTTTCATCATCCAGTTCTACGGCTTTAAAATCAATTCCCGGCAAAGCCAGCAAATGTTTCGTGAGTGCGCCGCCACCGGGACCTACTTCCAGCAGTTGGGTACAGGGGTTCTGTAGCAATGCATCTATTATCTTCTTAAGGATAACTTCGTCTTTGAGGAAGTGCTGGCCCAGCGATTTTTTTAATACCACGGTTTATAATGAATTAATAGGTGCAAAGATGCTTGTTTGGATGGCAAAGAAGTCAGTAGATATTCAACTACACCAATGGCTAACCCACATTTATGATACCAGATTTTTTAAAAGGCCACCATTTCTTATAGGTAGCACTTCTCCAAAGCCATTCAATGGGTCCATAATTAAAGTGCTTCAACCATACAGTGCTTAAGACGATCTGTACTAAAAATATTGCTACTGCAAATAATGTGAGATAAACTGGCCCTACGGTGCCTTTGTAACCCAGCCCAGCTCCCAGGAAAATGAAATTACCCACAAGCGATTGCAGGATATAATTTGTAAAAGCCATTTTTCCGACGGGGGCAAAAACAGCCATTTTTTTTCTAAAAAGCAGGTTTTGGTACCAGAGCATTAACAGACCAATGTACGAAAGTGCTAACGGCACCACGCCTAATGCATACCAAATGGTTTGGTAAAGGCCATTTGTTTTTAGTTGTAAATAGTCGCCCGCATGGTTGCTCATATAAAATGCCATGTAGTAATTGGCTGGCAGGCCAACTAAAAAGCCCAGGCCAATAACCCAATAGATCAATCGTTTATGTTGCTGTAAATTTTTATAAAAATCAGAGCGGCCAATTACAAAACCAATTAAAAATAATCCCAACACTTTGGGTACCCGGCTTTTGAAAAACAATTTTGAAAACCTAAAAAAGAAGCCGCTGATATTGGATTTTAACTGATCCATCCAATTGCCATTTTTCATCATTTCCATATAGGCTTCGTCCGTTTTATAGCCATGGATCGCATTATCCACTTTTATACCGGTTGCAAACAGCATTTCTGAAGGATAATTTAAAACAGGCCAGTTCATTTTAGCCCAATACAATAAAATCGGTGAAAGGATCAGAGCACAAGCAGTTACCAGCAGTGCCTTATTGGAAAATTTAAGTAGCATTAATAAAATGAAGCCGACCAATGCATAAAGGAAAACGATATCCCCGGGCCATATTAAAATGTGAAAAGCGCCGAATAATAGCATAAAAACCAACCGTCTTCTTACGATCGGCATAGGGTCAATACCAGTGTAGGTAGCTCTTTTTATTTGTAGCGCAATGCCCCAGCCAAATAATACACTAAAAACGGAATAAAATTTACCTTCAATAAATACATACTGGAGATACCTGATTGTGTGATCCCATTCTGGCAACAATAACGGACCTGTCACCTTCCTGTTTTCGCTATACCAGCTGAGACTTGTAATGTTGGCGATAAAAATGCCCAGAATAGCCACTCCCCTAATCACATCCAGAAATAATTCTCTTTCATTCGCTTTTACGGGCATTAAGCTGGGCTTCACAGTTTATTGGTTTAGGGATGTGCAAACGAAGATGAGTTACCAGCCGAATGGTATAGACACTTTTTTCATTCTGCCGGCGTCGTCCAACCTTTATGGTACCAGGCTGCTGTTTTCTAGAGCAGGTTCGGTTGCTTTTGAATATGCATTGATAAATATCGCCCCGAGGTTTTTGTAAGGTGGAATATAATCATCAAACCCCTCCTTGTTCCTGACCACCTTTGTTTCCAGAATTTTCCAAAACGACTCCCAGTTAATGTCATTCCCGTTTTTGAGTTCCTCTATCATGGTGGTAAAAAGGATCACATTTATTTCGCCAAAGCCGGTTTGTTTGCTGGCGATAATGTAAGGCTCTTTACATATTTCAAGGATGTCTTTTAAACTATGGTAAGCACCGCAACTGCCTAATACCACGACTTTACTGCTGGGTGCCAATTGTTTAATAGTATAGGGAAGGTAGTAGCTATGGCCCCGGTGAACGGTAATAGAAGGTTTATAATTGTTAACGTCCATCCACTCGTTCAGATGCTGTTGAGCCAGTGCATCTTCGTCTTTTTCTTCGTAACCGGCTTTGTTGGCCAGTATTACAAAAGGTACAGGCGTGTTGATACTTGTAAACATTACCCATTCAGGACTATCTGTTCGCTTCCAGTTTTTGTTGGTGTATAACCTTTTCAACGTTTCAAGACTGCCTCTGCCGGCATCATCCCCATAAAAATACATCTGCAAAACAATGCGGCCACTGTCGTCCCGCAGATAATTGTTTTTCACTTCAAAAACAGGTAGAATGCCAAGGCTGTCCGTAAGATTGATATTACTGCCACTGTCGCTGCTGCTAAGGATCAGCTTTTCCAGCCGGTAAATGATCTGACCACGTGAGTTGCCGGTGTTAATGGCAGTGGCATAATTCTTATTGATCTGTTCCAGCATTAATCTTTTTATGGTGTCGTTGCGTATGCTGGCGTAGCTGTTGGCCACATCCACGGCATCTTCCAGGTCGCTGCCCGTGCCCTTGTCCAGGTTGTTTACAAAGCTGGTCATCAATGCGGTGGCGCTGGATTTACTCATCCGGTTTAAAAAATCATCCAGTTTATTATAGTTGGCTGCCATGGTGATGAACTTCTTGTAATGATCTCTATTTACAGAAGCCAGCAACGTATCTGCGTTCGGTACAGCCATGCGCTGCCAGATGCGGTCGTAAGTATTCGTATAGCTGCTGGTATAAATTTCAGCTTCAGAGCTTACAATAAGATAATAGAGCTCCTGCGCGGTAAGCGGTTCTATTTTCTTAAACCTGATGACTGGGTTGCTTACATCATGTAGCCCGTTAATGGTATTCACAAAAGGAATTACTGCCTTGTTATGGATCATTTCGTTCAGCGATTTAGCCACCATCGGGGTGTCTCCTTTAGCCATGCGACCCGCATAACCAATTTGGGTTTTCACCAGTAAACGATAATAACTAAGGGTGTCCCGCATTTCCTTTTTCACATCATCGATGGTCATGATCCCCTTCGCCAAATTGTCAAGAAAAGGAAAATACAGGCGGCCGCTATTATCATCGGCTAAATCGCATAGCAGTTTTACCACCGGGTCCGGGTGCTTTTGGATCCGCCTCCCAAATTTTGTATTACCTGCCTGTGCGTAACTATATAATTTTTCAGGCTCTTTTTTAGCAGCAATTGCAATGAGGCTGTCAGCAAAAGGTACATCGGGGCTGGCGCTGAGGATTGATAAAACTTTGGTAGGGTTTTCTTCTATGTATTTTAAAACCACCCTGTTTTTTGCAGCGGGGATGCCTGGATTATTTAAAAAGGAAATCCCCGATCTCAAAAGTATATTTCCTGTAGCTGAAGGATATTCCCCCATCAACGGGGCAATAGACAGGCCTTTTCTATCCAATAAGTAAGCCTGTTCCCATGCTTTCAGGGTTTCCGGAAAATCAATGATCTTTATTTTCTTTTTTGCTTTGGCACTAATAAATTCCTGCAGCATTTCGCCCAGGCCTCTTAAATAAGTTTGTTTTTGGCTGTTGTTCAGGGTCGAGTCTAATTCTAATTGCTTTTGCAATTGATCTATTTTGTTACCTGCAGCATAGGTTAGTTGCAGGTTTACTTCCTCGTTGTATCCAATATTAATGACGTCATCGGGCTTGCCATCTATGCCCATGAACTGTTTTTGAATCTTGTCGAGGTTATAATGTTGTAATTGTCGGCCCTGTGCTATTGGGTAATTAACGGGCTGGGCGATGGCTGTAATGGTGCAAAGAAGTAAAAAAATGACCCCTATTGATAAAAATCGCTTCATGAATGGTTTTCTGATGGGGTGCAAAATACGTTCCGTTTTATAAATGAATGAAGTATTAAGACTTCAATGGGCTTTAAATTGTTGCATGCATCAGCAGGCATCCTTAACAATTTGGTAATTGCGTTAAAGGCCCAACGCTGCAGCCAAGTCCGTTATTTTTGTGTAAATAAATTGTTAATGGAATTCAAAGCCACCATTCTTGTAGCCGACGACGAGCAGGATATTTTAGAGATCATAAGATACAATCTTGAAAAAGAAAACTATAAGGTTTATACTGCCTCCAATGGACAGCAGGCCATAGAAATGGCAAAGCAAATACATCCAAACCTGGTTATCCTGGATATTATGATGCCATATAAAACCGGTATCGAAGTTTGTAATATCCTCCGCAGCCAGCCCGACTTTAACGACACCCTTATCATATTCCTCACTGCACTAAATGATGAGTTAAGCCACGTAAAGGGATTGGATAGCGGTGCGGATGACTACATTAGCAAGCCTGTGAGCCCCAAAGTGCTGGTAAGCCGTGTAAACGCTATGTTGCGCAGGTTGCAAAAAGATGGTGAAAATAAAACCGTAAGCGTAGGCAATATCAGTATTGACCCGGAAAAATTTATAGTTCGGATCGGGGAGGAAGAGGTGGTATTGGCAAAGAAAGAATTTGAGCTGCTCTACCTGCTGGCCTCAAAGCCCGGACGTGTTTTCCTGCGAAATGAAATACTAAACCTTGTTTGGGGAACGGATGTAATTGTGGGTGACCGCACCATCGACGTACACATTCGCAAGATCAGGCAAAAACTAGGCGTGGATTGTGTTACCACCGTTAAGGGTGTTGGGTATAAATTTGAAATGTAGGCCTGCGGCAAGGTCCATGGATCAAGGATCAAGACGACCCGCTGTTCAAGATTTTAAATCCGGGTTGGAAAAATCAAGAGGCTGCTGTTAGCATTCCTGCGTTCAAAATCTAGATCAACAATACTTCCAACCTGTTCAGGGTCTGAATCATTCACATTTCGTTCATTCCCGGCAACGCTTCAATCTAGTATCTTCAACGCCTGATTCAGGCACCCTGTGTCTTGTAGCTTGAACCTTGAATCTTGTGTCTTGAACCTTGTTCCCCGTAAAAGATGTTTAGTCTAAAAAATCTCACTCCCCGGCAGCTGGCCGCTATTAACGCGTTCACCATTTCACTGATAGTTGGCGTGGCCATTTTCTTTTTTGTGGACCGGTGGTGGATCGCAATCGTAAGTTTTGGGGTATTGTTTATAATTAGCTTTCTACTGGTCAATTTTTTTCTCCAGCAGTTTATTTACCGCAAAATAAAGCTCATCTATAAGTTTATTTACCAAACCAAGGCCAGCAAGCGGGAGGAAACCTACTATAAATACATTCTGCCGCAGAAAAGTATCGACGAGGTAAAAGATGACGTGGAAAAATGGGCGGAACAAAAACGCGACGAAATAGAACTGCTGAAAGAGAACGAAACTTACCGGAAAGAATTTCTGCAGAACCTGGCGCACGAATTAAAGACACCCATTTTTGCTATCCAGGGCTATGTGAATACGTTACTGGATGGGGCGATGGCAGATGAAGCCGTAAGTACAAAATTTCTCGAAAAAGCCAACCGGAATGTAGAAAGAATGGTAGCCCTGGTAAACGACCTCGATGAGATATCACGACTTGAAAGTGGCGAACAGCCTTTGTACAAGCAGAATTTTATAGTACAGGATCTCATCAAGGAAGTCTACGAAAGTCTATCCTACCTCGCCGAGGAAAAGGGGGTTTACTTTAGTTTCAAAAAAGGAACGGAGCAGGATATTTCTGTATTTGCCGACAAGGAAAAAATGCGGCAGGTATTTATTAACCTGATAGAGAATGCCATTAAATACAACCGCCAAAAAGGTGCTATTACGGCCAGCGTTTACCGCACGGATGGCCGGCATGTGCTCATAGAAATAAGCGATGAAGGCGTGGGCATTTCCGAAGAACATTTGCCCCGCATTTTCGAACGCTTTTACCGCACCGATGCAGCCCGTAGCCGCAAAATTGGCGGCAGCGGTTTAGGCCTGGCAATCTGCAAACATATTATAGACGCTCACGGACAAAGCTTTCATGTACGTAGTACGGAGGATGTCGGGACTACATTTGGTTTTGTACTGGAGGGCCGTAAGGATTAGGTATAAAAAACAGCCAACTTTTGAAAAATTGGCTGCATTTGTAGTGGTGTTTTTATTTTAACCTTCTTAGTTAATTGTATACCTCGCGGAAAGACCATAGTTGCCATAGAAAGACTTATAGTATTCCGGAGTAGTAACATACACAGTGGGTCTTATATCTGCCGATACGTTCAATGGAATTTTAGGGAATTTGTAATCAGCACCACCTGTTGGAAATAAGCCGGCGCCAAAACCCTTATAGGCATCGTATTTTGAAAAGGCATTGTAAAGAACCAACCCTCCGCCTACAAACCATTTTAAGCCTGATACCCCTTTGATATTAAAATGGTGCTGGTAGGCTGCTGATAATGAAGCGGCAACCGGATTGCCGTAGCCGCGATATCCCTTGGATCCAAAACCTGCATTAAACTCCAATGCGCCTGGCCGGGAAATAAATGTTTTATAGGAAAAAGAAATAAGGTCGTAGTAAGTACTTCCGACCCTGGCGCCTATAGCATTTTTATAGGTTGCCTGGGAGATGCCAGCAGTTCCCATGACGAGAATTGCTGCTAAAATGGTGATCTGTTTTTTCATGTTATCCTGTGATTGTTTTTGGTGACTACTTCTGAGTAATTGTCTGTTGCAAATACCACGCCCGGTTACCAGCGACTGCCAGGAAGGCATTGTTTGGGTGACAACAAGTATTACAGTAACGACAGATGAACATGGTCAGGCTTTCCTATTTTTATCCGATGAAACCCCTACTCATCCTCATTTCTTTTTTTATTGGTATCCATACATGTTTTTCACAACTTAAGGGAACTATCATCGGTAAACTCCCGCAGCTGGCTTATAGTAATGGCGAAGACCGGCTTGGTAGTGCCAAGATGGGATATATAGATACGGGGATTTTGCTCCCCATTATTGATAGCGCCAATGAACTCTACCAGGTGCAATTGAGTAAGAACCACAGTGCATTTATAGATAAAAGATTAATCGAGCTAAAGCCGGATACTGCCATCCGTAAAACCGCACTTACTGAAAGCTGGAGCGTGCGGGGCGATGAATCATTTGACTTGGTATCTATCAGCCTTAGCAACAAGATAGCTTATAAAAGTTTTGTGGAAACAGGTCCTGCAAGGATCGTGGTGGACCTGTATGGGGTAATGAGCAATACCAATTGGATCACCCAATTGCAAAGTGTGAAAGAGGTTCGGAACATTGCTTTTGAACAAACCGAAGATGATGTAGTTCGGGTTACCATCAGCCTGAAACACCAGCAGCCATGGGGTTACAGTATTGGGTACAAGGGTAAATCACTGCAACTAAAAATCAAACATTTTCCTGCGAAGCAGAAAATAAAAAACATGGTGATAGCGATCGACGCAGGCCATGGTGGTACCAATACCGGCGCCAGTGGCGTTACGGCCGGGGTGCTTGAAAAAAACTACACGTTGCTTTTTGCGAAGGCATTGAAGAAAATTCTGCAACGCAAAAAGACCACCGTAATAATGACCCGCGAAAGCGACACCACGATTGACAACAAGGACCGCGTACTATTTCTGCAACAGAACTGGCCTGACTTGTTTATTTCTTTTCATCTAAACAGTTCTTCCAGGGCGACTGCACGGGGCGTTTCCACCTATTACAAACATGTTGGCTACCGCCCGTTTACCCAGGCCATTTTGAAGCGCTTATTAACGATAGATGACCTGAAGGAGTTTGGTAATGTTGGCAATTTTAATTTTCAGCCCATTCAGCCGACGGAGTTTAACAGCAGCCTGGTTGAGGTGGCATTTCTCAGCAGCCCTGAAGATGAAAAGATGATACTGGATGAAAAATTCCGGAAGCGTGTAGCCAAACAGGTATATAAGGGCATCAGGGATTTTTTAAAGAAAACAAAATAATGAGAAGACTGATATTTACACTTGCAGGCTCAGTGTTCGCAATTTGCCTGGTGTTATTGCCATTTGCAATTGGGGGCGTGTCCGATAAAAACCAAAACCCAACTTTCAAAAACCTTCCGTGGTCGGATTATTATACCTACTTCATCATTTTGGTAATATCTTTTGTCATTTCGATAAAAACATACAAAAAAACATGAACCCATTAGTAGCAGACTTCAATGATTTCCGCTCAAAAATGAACGACCTCATTTTAAGCAAGAACAATAAAGTGATCAACCGCATTTACAACCTTGATACCAACACCTATGCCGAAGGAGCCCTGGACACTAAAACAAAAGAGATGCTGGGTTTGGTAGCGAGTATGGAATTGCGCTGCGACGATTGCATTAAATACCACCTGGGCAAGAGCCACGAAGAAGGCATAACCACCGAACAGATCTACGAAATATTTGCGGTTGCCAACCTGGTAGGAGGCACCATCGTGATACCACATACCCGCAGGGCGGCCGAGTATTGGGAGGCATTGCAGGAAGGGTAACAATACTTAAATTTGAACAAATAATTTTTATGACAGCGAGAATTGTAAATCCCGACTATGACATGGATTTGGAACTGCCGGGCTTGGATAACATGACGGACGATGAGTTTTTCAATTTCTGTTTACAAAACAAAAACACTCAAATAGAAAGGGATCAAAACCATCAAATCTATATTATGCCACCAGCCGGATCTGAATCTTCTGGGTTAAATCTTGATTTAGCAACAGAAGTTAATCTTTGGAACAGAAAATCTAAACTAGGGAAAACCAGGGAGGCTACCGCAGGTTACTATTTGCCCGATGGTTCCATGCTAAGTCCGGATGTTTCGTGGATGAGCATTGCAAAATGGGAGGCTATTCCAACTGTAGAAAGACAGAAATTCCCTTACACAACCCCCGAATTTGTCATTGAATTAATGTCCCCATCCGACAGGTTAAAAACAGCAAAATCTAAAATGCTACGATGGATTGAAAATGGTGTAATGCTCGGCTGGCTCATCAATCCGAAAACTGAAACGACCTTTATTTACAGGGCCAATGGTTCCGTAGAAATTATTACTGGCTTCGATAAAAAACTTTCCGGCGAAGACGTGCTACCCGGTTTTGAACTCGATTTATCTATCCTAAAATAAAGGATTTAAGCGGCTGTCAGGTTCCGGGAACGATGGCAAAATAATAGGTTTATTGTATTTGTAGATGCATGATATTTGCAGACGAAAATTAAGAATTCATAGAAAGACATGGAAACTACGACAGCGATTGCCCCGGTTTTGACTGCCAAAGATTTCGCCACTGACCAGGAAGTACGTTGGTGCCCCGGTTGCGGCGACTACTCCATTTTGGCCCAGGTACAGAAAATTATGCCTGGCATTGGCGTTCCCAAAGAAAATATTGTGATTGTAAGTGGTATCGGCTGCAGCAGCCGTTTCCCATATTACATGAACACTTATGGAATGCATAGCATCCACGGACGTGCTACCGCCGTGGCCAGCGGTCTAAAAGCCAGCCGCCCCGAACTGAGTGTTTGGATCGTAACCGGCGATGGCGACAGCCTCAGTATAGGTGGTAACCATACCATCCATCTGCTCCGCCGCAACTTTGATGTGAATATCCTGCTGTTTAACAACCAGATATATGGCCTTACCAAGGGACAGTATTCTCCCACTTCTGAAGAGGGCAAGATTACAAAAAGTACCCCCCTGGGCAGTATCGATCACCCTTTTAACCCTATGGCCCTGGCACTTGGTGCTGATGCTACTTTTATAGCCCGCAGCATGGACAGGGATCCCAAGCATTTGCAAAGTATGCTTATTCGCAGCCATGCACATAAGGGCGCTTCTTTCCTGGAGATCTATCAGAATTGCAATATTTTTAATGATGGAGCTTTTGAGGCTTTTACTGAAAAGTCTTCCAAAGCAGATGAAGTGGTATTCCTGGAACAAGGCCAGCCCCTGGTTTTCGGTGCTGCTCAAAACAAGGGCGTTAAATTAGATGGCTTCCATCCCGTGGTTGTAAATCTTGATGAAGGTGCCAGTAAAGACGACCTTTGGATACACGACGAAAAGGATTTTTATAAAGCGCAAGTGCTTACCCGTATGTTCGATGACCCACGTATCGAAGGCCATTTTCCACGTCCATTTGGGGTGTTTTATGAAGGTGAAAGGGCTTGTTACGAAGACATTATGGCCATGCAAATAGAAGAAGTCATTGCCAAAAAAGGTAAAGGCGACCTTGATAAATTATTAAGAGGCAACGAAGTTTGGGACATTGCATGATGATCGGTTTCAAATTACTTAAAAAATCTCCGCCTGCGTAAACTGGCGGAGATTTTTTGTTTCGGGTTAGTGGAGCAGCCACTACCAGGCTGGCCTTTTTATTTTCTATTTTTGAGTATCTGTTAAACTTTTAACAAAGCAAAAGGTCTTGGCATGGCTTATGTTTGAGAGGGTTTATCCCAACATAAACATCATTTTTTTTCTCCGATTTCATTGGGGCATATCTATTAAAAACATTCGTTTTATGAAGAACATTTCCAGGTTTTCAGGGTTCGTACTCGTCCTTTCATTTACCGGTCTAATGCTGTCATCTTTTTTTAAGGACGAAAAGGCCGCAGAAAAAGAAAAGATCAAATTACCCTTTAAACAGGCTGGCATTACCGAAAGACAGGCTGCCGCCCATCTCTTAAGTCGTTTTACCTATGGAGCCAAACCCGGGCAGGTGGATGAGGTGCTGGGCATTGGCCTGGAAAAATGGCTGCAGCTACAATTAAACTGTGGGCTTAATGATGATTCGCTACAGCAGATGCTGAGTGACTACGATGCACTTACTATGAGCAACAAGGAAATATTGGCCAGTTTTCCCAGGCAACCCCAGGTGTTGAGGATGGCAATTAGAGATGGCTCTATTGATAAAGATTCCGTTGATAAAGGCGATAAAAAAGAATACAGGGAAACACTGAAAGCATATATGGACCAAAAAGGTCTGAGGCCGGAGCAGGAATTATTCCGCCAGTTTATAAATCAAAAAATATTAAGGGCGGCTTACAGTAATAACCAGATGCAGGAACTACTGACGGATTTCTGGTTCAATCATTTTAATGTGAGCATCACGAAAAATGATTGCGCCCAGTTTATACCCGCATACGAAAGAGATGTTATACGTCCCAATGTATTCGGCAAATTCGAAGACTTGCTTGTGGCTACTGCCAAAAGCCCGGCCATGCTTTTGTACCTGGATAATTTTAGCAGCTCTGGCACCAACGATGAAATGAGTAATATGGCGGGCACGGGTAAAATAAGGCAGGTACAGGAAAGGCGGATTTTGGCAAAAATGGAAGAAGGTGGTATGGATGAGAGTGAAAAAGCCAAAGCCATGAAAAAATTAGAGAACGCAAAAAAAGTTCCGGGTCTTAACGAAAACTATGCAAGAGAAGTGATGGAACTGCATACACTTGGCGTGGATGGAGGGTACACCCAAAGCGATGTAACACAGGCTGCCCGGGTACTCACCGGCTGGACCATTTATCCAATAACTGATTACGGACAGGCCGCAAACATGCAAAAATTAGTTGAACGTATAGGAGAAGATAAACTGATCAGCAAAGGTTTTAAACACGAAGGTGATTTCCTGTTTGCGGTGAACCGGCACGATAACAAAGAGAAAATAGTTTTAGGGAAAACCTTCGCAGCCGGCGGCGGGTACGATGAAGGCGTTCAATTGTTAGATATGCTGGCCCATCATGCTTCAACCGCTAAATTTATTTCGAGAAAACTGGCCACCCGTTTTGTAAGTGACAATCCCCCTCAAAGCCTGGTAGATAAGCTGGCTAAAACATTTATTGAGAAAGATGGTGATCTCCGTGAAATGATGATTACCCTGGTAACTGCTCCCGAATTTTGGAGTAAGGATGCCCTCAGGGAAAAAACAAAATCACCTTTCGAGTTTGCTATGAGCGCTGTCCGCAGTTTGAATGCAGATATTAAAATGCCCATTCAGCTCAACCAATGGATCACCAAAATGGGTCAGAAAATGTATTTCTACCAGGCCCCCACCGGTTTTCCAGATAAAGGACAGTATTGGATCAATACAGGCTCATTACTCAACCGTATGAACTTTGGGCTGGCCCTCGCGTCCAAACGTATACCAGGCGTTACGTTCGACCTGGCTAAATTGAACAATAACCGCGAACCTGAAAGTGCAGAAGCGGCCCTCGCTACCTATGCCAGGCTGATGCTACCCGAACGCGACTTAAATGAGACCATCAAACGCCTGACTCCGATGGTAAGCGACCCCAACTTTGTTAAAAAAGTAGAAGACGCAGCCAACAAAACGGCCCCACCAACCGAGGTTTCGATGTCGGCAAATGATGAGATGACAATGAATGAAAATGGGAAACAAAAAAGGCCAAAGGATCAATTGGGTGGTAAAAAAGCAGGTAAAGGAAATAATACTATGGATTTGCAATACGCTTTCGGTGATAACAAAATGCTGAACCAGGTTGTAGGCATTATCATTGGTTCGCCGGAGTTTCAGCGGAAATAGTGTTGTATCGACCGTCAACAGTCCACTGTCGACCGCTGGTCTTTCAGTATTTGTGAGACTTTCCAATGACGAGCTTTCAGTTGACGGCCGACGGTCAACAAATCATACATCCGAAATCAAAAATCATAAATCAAAATATTATGAGCAGCAGAAGAGGGTTTTTAAAATCAGGAGGATTGGCACTATTTGGCATCGGTGTGGGCGGTGTACCCACCTTTATGGCCCGGGCAGCAGGGAGCCGGAAAATTGAGAGCCCTTATAAGAAAAAGAAGGTAATGGTTTGCATTTTTCAACGAGGCGCTATGGATGGATTGATGGCAGTTACACCTTTTACCGATACCTATTTGCAGGCTGCCAGGCCCAATCTTTTTATGACGGCCGCCCAGGGTGGAAAAGGCACTCCGTTGATAGACCTTGACGGGCGTTTTGGAATGCACCCTGCTATGAAGAGTTTTGAGCCTTTATTCAAACAAAACCGCCTGGCGATCGTGCATGGTGTTGGCAGTCCAAATAGTACCCGAAGCCATTTTGATGCACAGGATTATATGGAAAGCGGCACACCTTTTAACAAAGGCACCGGCAGCGGCTGGTTAAACCGTGCAGTGGGTTTACTGGGGCACGATGCCACCCCATTTAGAGCTGTAAGCCTTACCAGCAGTATGCCACGTAGTTTTTATGGCGATAACCCCAGCGTGTCTATCAGCAACCTGCAGGACTTTGCAATTCAAATGCGCGGGAACCCAATGGGAGCCAATATGGCCGCAAAGAGTTTTGAAGAACTATACGATCAAACCAGTAATAGCCTGCTGAAAGAAACGGGTAAGGAAAGTTTTGATGCGGTAAAAATGTTGCAGAAGGCAGACGTGAAAAATTACAAACCTGCCGGCATGGCTGTATACCCCAATTCTGCACTTGGTAATGCCCTGAAACAAATAGCCCAACTCATAAAAATGGATGTGGGACTTGAAGTGGCTTTTGCAGAAAGCGGTGGCTGGGATACCCATTTTAACCAGGGAACCGAACTGGGCGTTTTTGCCCGGAATGTTACAGATCTCAGTAACAGTATCACAGCCTTTTGGGCCGATATGGAAAGCTACCAGGACGATGTTACGCTCATGACCATGACTGAATTTGGCCGCACTGTTAAGCAAAATGGTACAGGCGGCACGGATCATGGCCGGGGCAGCTGCATGTTTATTATTGGCAACGATGTAAACGGTGGTAAAGTACATGGTACCGTAAAGCCTTTATCCGTAGAAAACCTTGAGGATGGCCGTGACCTCGCCGTGACCACCGATTTCCGAAGTGTATTCAGCGAAGTAGCCGACCGCCATCTTAACATTAATGATGATAAGGCATTGTTCCCCGATTGGAAAGGAGGGAAGATTGGGGTCATGTCCTAGTGATTAGTTGATTGGTTGATTAGTTGACTGGTAATGCCGGTGAACTAATCAACCAATCAACCAATCAACTAAATTCCCCATTTGCCTGGTCGTACTTTTTCCCAAATCTTCCCGCATCGCGAAGTTGCTTATGGGCGGCTTTTAAAACCCTGATGCGATCGGCATAATTGGCGGCGCCAATGTTTACCAGTTTGGTATAAGCGGTTTCCCGGCTATTATTACTTAATACCTCCGATACCAGGCTGTATTTTGCCCGGCCCTGGTGGAAAATGTCGCAAATAGCGTGGCAGATGTAATCGGGATAACCATCCAGGTTAAACCGGCGTGAGTGATCGTGCATATTGGCCTTGAATAACCGAACCGCAGTGCTTACCTGCAGTTTTCTGTGCCCAGGGCTGTTTTGGGCCCAATGTACAAACCTGGCGGCCGTTATCAGTTCCTGCGAGTCGATGTTTTTGATGTCGTTATTGAGGTATTTCATCAATTCGGCGGTGCCGCCATTCCCATCCTTTTCGAGTTGCCTGGCTTCGTTATTCCGCACATAAAAGATCCGGTTGTTCCGGAGCTCCAGGAACGGGAAATAATCTTTCGCTTCCGGTAGCTGGAGTAGGGCACGAAACCATTGTACAAAATCGCCATTGGGCACGTGAGCCGCAAATTGCATAAAGGTGAATGTAAAGGCAGCCCTGTCGTAAGTGTTCAGGCAGTGAAATGAACCATTGCTTTCGCATTTGGCCGTTGGCAAAAGAAACCAGGCCCAATGGCCAAATTCCTGCTCATAGTCTTCGGCTTTGTATACAGGGCCATCGCTTATCTTAAGGTTAAAAAGCCCGTGCTGACCTTTGTATACCGTTTCGGTTCCAACATAAAAAGCGTTGCCGCCATTGGCTTTGGCAAAATGTTTACCCTCTGTTTTTGTAAGGGTAAATTGGATAGTAGGCATAAGTGTATTTGTTATGATGAGTGATAGGATAACAGGTTGAGGCGGAAAAAAGCAAAGGTTTTTTTCAATGGATACCGGATAGTCCAACAAAATAGAAATTCAATCTGGCATTTGCAATAGCCGTTAACTGGTTTTTTTAGATAGTTATGAGTTACAGGCACGGGGGAAATGATATTTTCAAGTGCCAAAACCGCCTGGTCTCAATGAATCTTAACCGATAACTCCACCCCACCGGTAAGGCTGGGAGGGGCTGAATAAAACACTTGTGCAGTTTCATCATCACGCTGTACTTTTGCCCACCTCAAATTTGTTTTCCGTATGAATGGATCTGCAACTGTCCTCCAGGACGTGGTGATAAAATTTGCCGGCGATAGCGGCGATGGTATGCAACTTACCGGCAGCCAGTTTACCAACAATACCGCCCTTCTTGGTATTGACCTGGCTACCTTTCCTGATTTTCCGGCCGAGATACGTGCACCAATAGGCACTTTGCCAGGTGTGAGCGGCTACCAGTTAAGGTTTAGCAGCGACCGGATATTTACCCCTGGCGATGCCTGTGATGTATTGGTGGCCATGAACGCCGCCGCCTTAAAAGTGAACCTGAAAGCCTTGAAACCGGGCGGTCGTATTATTGCCAATTCCGATGGTTTCGATTCAAGAAACCTTCGTTTGGCCAATTATCCCGAAGGTGTAAATCCACTGGAAGATGGCAGCCTTGATAGCTACGACGTCATTACCATTGATGTAACTAAACTTACCCGTGAAGCCCTAAAGGATTTTACCATGGGTATGAAAGAAAAGGATCGTGCAAAAAACATGTTCGTCCTTGGTTTTCTTTACTGGATGTATAGCCGCGATATGGATAATACCATTTCCTTCTTAAAAGACAAGTTTGGAAAGAAGGACGATATTATGCAGAGCAACATCAAGGTGTTGCAGGCGGGCTATAACTATGGCGATACCACCGAAGCTATTGGCGAAAGGTACACGGTGGAAAAAGCAAAAATGCCCGTTGGCTCCTACCGTAATATTATGGGCAACCAGGCCGTTACTTTCGGGTTGGTAGCTGCTTCGCAAAAAAGCGGCTTACCCATTTTTCTTGGTTCTTACCCTATTACGCCGGCCTCCGATATTTTGCACGAACTCAGTAAGCTGAAAACCTTTGGTGTACGTACGTTCCAGGCCGAAGATGAAATTGCAGCCATTACTTCAGCTATAGGTGCAGCCTATGGCGGCAGTCTCGGTATTACCACCACCAGCGGTCCCGGAATGGCGCTTAAAGCAGAAGCTATGGGCCTGGCGGTGATGCTGGAAATACCGCTGGTCATTATCAATATTCAGCGCGGTGGACCAAGTACGGGCCTGCCCACCAAAACGGAGCAAAGCGACCTGATGCAGGCTTATTACGGTCGTAATGGCGAATGCCCGATGCCGATTGTTTCCGCGTCTACACCAAGCGATTGTTTTGATGCGGTGTACGAAGCGGTACGCATAGCGGTGCAGCATATGACACCGGTTATATTTTTAAGTGATGGTTATATTGCCAATGGTGCCGAACCATGGAAATATCCAAAAAGCGCCGACCTGCAGGATATTCACGTACAGTTTGCTTCTCAGAACTATGCTTCTGACCTCGACGATGCGGGTAAATTTCAACCCTACAAAAGGGATGAAAAACTGGCCCGGCCATGGGCAATCCCCGGTACAAAAGGGTTGGAACACCGCGTGGGTGGATTAGAAAAGCAAGACATTACAGGAAATATTAGTTACGACCCGGACAACCACCAGCACATGGTAAATACCCGCCGTAACAAGGTAGAACTGATAGCCAATTATATACCCGAGCAAAGCCTTGATAGCGGCCCTGAAAAAGGTAGTGTACTCATACTCGGCTGGGGTAGTACTTATGGCGCTATCAAAAGTGCAGCGATAGACCTGCGGGCTGAAGGGCTTACCGTTAGCCATGCGCACCTGCGTTATATCCGCCCTTTCCCACGTAACCTGGGCGATATGCTGAAGAACTTTGATCATGTGTTGGTTCCTGAAATAAATGATGGCCAACTCGTGAAAATAATACGTGATAAGTATCTGGTGGATGCCAAGCCTTACAATAAGGTGATGGGTATACCAATTACCAAAGGCGAATTGATCGAAGTGGTGAAACGGATGATATAGATTTTGATGACTTTCATAGAAAAATGGCTCCTGAAATGGGAGCCATTTTTATTTCGGCTTGCCTGTAAAGGCTTTCTACAGATGCGAAAACATTAATCTTCCAGGGACATCCGCATTTCAATCATGTGTTTTGCAAACCCAATTTTTTCATAGGCTTTTATGGCAGAAATGTTATCAAAATATACATCCAGCCGCAATTCTTTCCTGTTTTCCTCGGTTTTTTCTAAAAGTTGAAAAAATTCTCTGAAACCCTTT
>JAZKFT010000010.1:0-29472 GCA_040386335.1 Bacteroidota bacterium | reverse complement strand
TCACCGGACCTGCCTGCTTTACTTCTGTAATTACATTCACATCCCCTTTTGATGGATTGGGGTATATGATCAGCGATGCGGCAGGTTGGGATTTCATGTCTGTAACCAGGTGCCCGCCGGTTTGGGTTTCCGGTTGTTTTGCCTGTGGATTGGCAGTGCTTCCGGGGCCACCCGCCTGGTACAATACATCCACCTGTTCCAATGTCAACGCCTTATCAAAAATCAGGATCTCATCTGCACATCCGTGATAACTCCGGTTTACCGAACCGAACACGTTGGTACCGTTGGTGCCGCCAAAGGCAGCACCGTCGTTATGCACTGGCACTGTGGTAAAACCTACAGCGTTATCGGAAGCGGCAAGCGTGCCGTTTTGGTACAGCGACAATTTGCCATTTTCAAAGCTGGCTACCACATGCAGCCAGGTGGTGGCCGCAACAGGAGCAGAAATGATCTTGAATGCGGTACCGTTTCGCACCCCCAATTCCAATTTACCGGTATTGTTATTGATGCGGATACCCATGCCGCCTTCTGTGCTGCCACCCTCATCGTACACCTCCTCAATACCCGGATCGTCGGTATTGTTCAGCCAGAAAGAGACCGTCCGGTTATTAAAGGCATTATGGATAAACTGGTCTCCTTCATCAAGGGCGATATAATCTGCGGACCCGCTTATGCAGACCGAATATTCGCCTGTCAGCGGCGAGCTGCTGTTGGCAGCATTGGCGACACAGGTACTGGAAGCACATACATAACTATTGCATGAATAGGGGTAGGTAGCATCGCCTACATTTACCGGGGTACCGGCAGGCGATGCGGCAGGCTCCTGTGCGGGCACGCCGCACTGGCTATTGCCCTGGCCGGGCTGAATGCCGGCTCTTACCGGAATCGCTAAAGTGGCAGCAGAGGCGATCACTTCAGCTGCTGTGGGTACCCGGATCTTTACCAGGTAGTCTTCCACCTCGCCGTACTGGTATTGGCCATCCTCGGTTAAATTATTTTGGTTGCTTACGGCCACCCGCATCCGGCACAACCTGGTATCGCCTGGGTTCATACCCAATGCCAACTGATCGGGCATGTCCACACTAAAGTTAAAAGTAGCGTCGCCCGAACTACCGTTTGCTACAGTGTTGCCAAAAGTATAAAAATCACCCGCCATATCACCAGGAAGGAAATCTATCCAAACAGCATAGTAGACGGGGTTAAATTCGAGTTGCTCATTGGTTTGCAAACTAAAATCTATTCCTTTGACTATTTTCTGGCCATTTCCTGGTTGAAAAGAAGTCAAAACATTTATTTGATAATCGGAATTAACTAAATTCAAATAACCGCCATTAAACCCCGATTCAATACTACTTAGCTCAACCTGATCCTGGAAAATGCTGACCCGATCAATATAAAGATCCCAGATACCCCCGGTTTCAGTAGCACCAAAGCTGTTATGATACTTCTTAGATGCCCAAATTTCAGAAAGTTCACCTTCCTGAAAATATTCCATCACATTCACAGGAATTCTGTTAGTATCAAAAGGGTGGCTGATGGCCATCACTTTTGGGGGAGCTGTATAATGGTTATTTATACCATGCATTTTCACCCACGCTTTCAGACGATTCTGTTTTATGCTACTCTCAGGAATATCAAAACCAAATCGTCTTTTTTTGATGCTTTCTGATTTATAGTTAACGCATCGCTCCTTAAATGAATTTGACCCGGGTTGTTTTTCAAAACCTGGTTTCAGTAACTTAGCATATGGTTTAAAACCAGGAGGTAAATAATCGGTATTCCATGATTTTGCCTGGAATTGATGAACAGGATGAGCATCAGCCGGATTATCTGCATACACACCATAGAACAGGTATTGTTCTGCTTCATCTTCAACTGTTAAAAACACTTTTTCTGAAGCCGTGTTTTCAAATAATTTGAGACCCAAAATTGTCTCTGAATAATTATTTGATTCTCCAGGTAGCCTATCCAAACCAGGAATTGAAAATTCGATTTCTTTTTTAAAATTATTTTCAGGCGTTATGCTTAACGATAATCGCTGTGAAACATTTGCCGGACGGAGCAAATCTTTTACATACCCACCTGGTATGTTGCTAATCCATGTTTGATTGGGATCCAGAAAATTGATCAAGCCGCTATATGGGCTGTCGGGTGTACTTTCCCTGAAAAACCAGCTGTTTTTAAGCAGATAAAATCTGTCAGTCCGGTTGAAACCATCTCCCAAACCCGAATAGACACCACTGACATAAAATCCCTGGCCGGTATTACCAATCATAGCTGACCCGCTGGAACCTCCTTCCAGGGGGCATTGAAGGCCGTTCCAGGAAGTAACATCTGAATATTCAGTAAGCCTGGGAGAAATAATAGTTCTTTGTTCATACCCGTGGCTCACATTTTCAGGATCTGTGTATACTTTTTTTAAATCACTTTTCGGATGAGAAATATTACCCCAAGGAGTTTTGTCTTTAAAGTTCCAACCTGCAGCGTAAGCATGATAAAAGGCTGCATTTTCTTCCTCATTTGAATTAAAATCCGGCTCCATCAACACTTTAAGCAATTGCATGTCGCTAACTTCATCTCCCATTACTTCTTCAGCCACCACTTTGTGAAATCTCCTTGTTTCAACCTCATCATCCGTCCTTTTCACAGCATCGGCGATTTCAAAATCAAAAGAAATATACATCTCCGCTCTTTTTGTTGCTTCATCGTCAAAAAGTGTTACATGTTCTGCCGTTAAAATATACAAGTATTGCTTACCGGTTGATTCGTTATAAGTATTTAATACCGTATTAACCAAAGTCCCACTCCCGGTTACTAGAGCTTCACCATTGAGAAAAACGATCATTACACTGGATCTTTTAAAGTCCTGCAATTTTACTCCATAAGGATGATTTACATTCCTGCTTCCGACATCCGAACTATTACCAAATAGCCCCAATTCTCCGGCAGACAACTGGGCATAAGTCGACACTTGAAGTACTACTATGCATATGTGTATTAAAATTATTTTTTTCATTTATTCTTTACTGGCTTCTACGTAATAGTTTCCGAAATCACAACTGTGATATCAGGAAAAAAGCAATAAATTGTTTTACAGTTTTATGCTTAAATGTTATCGTACAACAAAACATTTCCAAAACATTGTTCCAGGAATGCCTTTATTTAAAATCATAATCAATTTTCAACAACTAACTTTCCTGTTTGCATATAATCATTGCTCACCACTCTAACAATATATGTGGCGGCCCCGAGTTGCAGATTTCGTAATGCCACCTGTTGAAAACCAGCCACCACCTTGCTTAGCTTTTTTTCGTACACCACCCTGCCCAGAAGGTCGGTTATCTGTATGGTTACATGCCCTGCCTGCTTTACTTCTGTGATCAAATTCACATCCCCTTTTGATGGATTGGGATATATGATCAGTGATGCAGCAGGTTGGTGCTTCTTGTTTGTAGCTGGTGTATTAAAGTATGGGGTTTCCTTTTGTACCATTGCCGGTGCATTTGCCGGCACTGTGTTGGCGGCGTTGCTCCCCGATAAAAATTCAATTTCGCTCTCCAGCAGGGCCACGTTGTATATCTTTAGTTCATCTACCCATCCGTTGAAATGGTTGTTCGCCTGGTCAAATGCGTTGGTGCCATTGGTAGCGCCCAGGCCAGCCGCACCCGGGTGGACAGGAACCGAGGTAAAACCCATATTGGTTTTCTCTGCCGCCAGCGTGCCATCTACATAAAGTGATAATTTGCCATTGTTAAACATACCCGTCACAAATACCCATTGATTTACCGGGATAGCACCGGATATTTTTTGAATATTGTTGCCATTCTGAACGCCCAACTCAATATTGCCGTTGTTGATCCTCAGGCCGATTCCATTGACATCGTCTCCTTCATCATAAATATCCTGCAGCCCTGTATTGCTTTCACAATAGACCCACATCGAGATCGTACGTGCGGTGAAAGCTTTATGAAGAAGGAGGTCATTATCGTCTAAAGAAACAAAATCCGCATCTCCGCCAAACCGGAGTGAACTACTGCCAAGCCGCCTGTGGCCGCCATCGTACCCATAACCTGTTCCACTAAAGGCGGACTGGGATGCCGGAAGGGCCACATCATTCAGGTTGCCATCAAATCCTATTTCTATTTCTGCCTCCGGCTGTTTTCGCTCAGGCACACGGATCTCTACCAGGTAATCTTCCACTTCACCATCCGCGTACTCTCCATCCTGTTCGATGTTATCCTGGTAACTGATGGCTATGCGTAAACGACAAATCTTACGATCGCCAGGCCCCATTTGCAACTGATCATTGTCAGGCATTCTTACACTTCTGTTTACCATTGACGACATCTCCCCTTCTGCCACCAATTCTATTTCATGTCTTACAGGGTCGCTAACAAAATTGTAATGGTTGTTAGCATCGGTGACAGGAAAAAAGTCCATCCAGATCTTATAATGAAACGTTCGTGTCTGGCGATTGGCCACATCAATGTTGAAGCTGATATAATTATCCTCCACCTCAGTACCTGATTTGTAGGAGGTTTTGACGGGGTCAATCTGATAGAAGGAATTAACCAAATTCAGATATCCGCCATTGTTTCCGGTAGCTATTAGTTTGCTTATTGCTTCCTGGCTTACCGTCAGTCTGTCAATAAATAGTCCGCTATTGGTATTCCCTTTGCATGCCCGGTATTTTTTTGAGCGCCATATATCAGCAAGACTTTCCGGTTGAAATAACTCCAGGGCATTAATGGGTACATTGGCAGGAATGCGAACGGCCTGTACTTCGGAAGCCGGGCTTTTCCCATCATTTTCCCTAAATAATCTGATAATGGTGTTGAGGGTTTGCTTTTGGATACTGGCGTTGTCGTCGGACAATCTCGCCCTCTTATTCTTTAGTTTCCGTGTTGCCCCGTTGACCATTCTTGCCTTATAGTCATTAGTAGGCACATCCACATCTCTTGAAAAAACACCCCAATCAACTGAGCCGGTAAAATTTGAAGGCGGGCCGGGTTTTTCCCATTCATTGTCCTCAAAATGTGTTTCAGAGACACTTCCGAATTCCTCCGTCGCATAGACTCCATAATACAGGTTATGGGTATCCCGGTCTTCAATTGATAAAAATACCCTTGGGTAATCTTCATTTTTTAATAACCTAATACCTGCAAAATCATCATTATTTTCAATTAACTCCCCCCTAAGATCAGCATCAAATTCATCTAACAGGCTTTCAACTGAAATTGCCCTCTGTACTTCGAAGACCTGGTTGGCATTCACATTTAAAGCCAATTTACGATTTCCCGGATTAATCAGATCCTTTATATATCCGCCCGGAACTTCATTTATCCAGGTTTGAAGAGGATCCAGATAGTCAATCAATCCATTTCCCGCCAGCCCCTGCGGACCCACATCCTTATCTTTATAAAACCAGCTATTGGTTATGGATGAAAATGTAGACGTACCAACATTACCGCAAATATATACCGCTGCTACATTTGAATTTTGATCAATCAAACCGGAACCGCTTGAACCGGCTTCAATATCATCTGTACCTAACAGATCCCATTTGCCGGAATTTGTCCAATACTTCCCATATTTATAGACTTCAAATCCAGCCTCCAAACGATCGAAATCACTTCCATCTTCGATAGCAATCTTTTCCGGGTTTACAAATATCTTTTTAAGATCACTTTGTGGATGAGAAATATTGGTGGCAGGATTTTCCGGTGTAAGACTCCATCCTGCCGCATATGCATTAAAAAAAGCACCATTCATATCATTGAGGGCAGAAAGATCCAACGAATTTACAAAGGCATCTGTCACTCTAAGCAATGCAATATCAGCTTCCTCATCAACTACAACTTTTTCCACCGGAATTTTATAAAACTTTCTCACTCCATCATTAATGCCTTGCCTTAAATTGGCAGAAGCCATTTCAAAATCGAAAGAAATATAAACTTTTGCTGTCAATGGAATTTTTTTTACCATATGATTAGCGGTTAAAATAAGGAATTGACGTTTTGCTCCCACATTATCATAGGTATTGAATGTCGTATTGATCAATATTCCGCAACCTGAACGCAGGTAATTATCATTTTCATCTACCTCAATTATTAGCATGGTGGCTCTTTTGACATCCTGAAACGAAACACCGCTGACATGATTTACATTTACAGTTTTTTGATTTGATTGATTAGGGCTGATATCGCCAAATTCATTTGCCAACTTTATTTGACCCTTTGATAATATTGGAAAAAATAAGCAGCCTATCTTTATCAAAGCCGGAACTACAATCTTACTTCGGTGTAATTTCAGGGACAAATACGTCATATTATATCATTTATTCACTTATATAGTATTTTAATTCAGTTAAATCACAATTCAATAATTAGCTTACCGGTTTGCACGTGTTCCCTGTTCATCACTTTAACGATATATGTGGCAGCTTTGAGTTGCAGATTTCGTAATGCCACCAGCTGAAAACCTACCCCCACCCCGCTGATGGTTTTTTCGTACACCACCCTGCCCATCAGGTCGGTTATCTGTATGGTTACAGGCCCTGCCTGCTTTACTTCTGTGATCAAATTCACATACCCTTTTGATGGGTTGGGGTATATGATCAGTGCTGCGGCAGGTTGGGGCTTCTTGTTTGTAGCCGGTGTATTATAGTATGGGGATTCGTTTTTTACCATTGCCGGTGCATTTGCCGGCACTGTGTTGGCGGTGCTGCTCCCCGATAAAAATTCAATTTCGCTCTCCAGCAGGGCCACGTTGTATATCTTCAGTTCATCTACCCATCCATTGAATTGACTATTCGCCTGGTCAAAGGCATTTGTACCATTGGTAGCTCCAAGGCCTGCTGCACCCGGGTGGATCGGTACCGAGGTAAAACCTATATTGGGATTCTCAGCTGTAATGGCTCCATCTACATATAGCGATATTTTTCCATTATTAAACATCCCGGTCACAAATACCCACTGATTTAAGGGGACGGCGCCGGATATTTTTTGAATACTGTTACCATTCTGAACGCCCAACTCAATATTGCCGTTGTTGATCCTCAGGCCGATTCCATTGACATCGTCTCCTTCATCATAAATATCCTGCAGCCCTGTATTGCTTTCACAATAGACCCACATCGAGATCGTACGTGCGGTGAAAGCTTTATGAAGAAGGAGGTCATTATCGTCTAAAGAAACAAAATCCGCATCTCCGCCAAACCGGAGTGAACTACTGCCAAGCCGCCTGTGGCCGCCATCGTACCCATAACCTGTTCCACTAAAGGCGGACTGGGATGCCGGAAGGGCCACATCATTCAGGTTGCCATCAAATCCTATTTCTATTTCTGCCTCCGGCTGTTTTCGCTCAGGCACACGGATCTCTACCAGGTAATCTTCCACTTCACCATCCGCGTACTCTCCATCCTGTTCGATGTTATCCTGGTAACTGATGGCTATGCGTAAACGACAAATCTTACGATCGCCAGGCCCCATTTGCAACTGATCATTGTCAGGCATTCTTACACTTCTGTTTACCATTGACGACATCTCCCCTTCTGCCACCAATTCTATTTCATGTCTTACAGGGTCGCTAACAAAATTGTAATGGTTGTTAGCATCGGTGACAGGAAAAAAGTCCATCCAGATCTTATAATGAAACGTTCTATTCTGACGATTGGCCACATCAATGTTGAAGCTGATATAATTATCGTCCACCTCAGTACCTGATTTGTAGGACGTTTTGATCGTTTCTACCAGGAAATTAGGATTCACCAAATTAAGATAGCCACCATTGTTGCCGGTAGCTATTGTTTTTGTTATTGCTCCCTGGCTAATGGTGATGCCATTAATAAAAAGGTCATTGGTGGAAAGCCCTTTGGAGACAGGGTATTTTTTGGATTGCCAGACATTATCCAACCTTGTGGGGTCAAATAGTTCCACCGCATTGCAAGGCATCCCTTTTGGTAGTTTAACTGCCCGGACTTTAGATGATTCAGCTACATCATCCATCACCCTGAAAAGTGATACAGTTACCGGAAGTGGCGTATTATCTGTAAGTTTATAATCAGGAAAGCCCAGAAAATTAAAAAAAGAATTATAGGGTCTTAATCGGGATTTCCCCACCAGGTATTGAATCAATACAGTTTTAACATCCGTGGAAGCAATGGGCAGAGATGGGAAGTGTTGTCTATTATCAAATACGCGACCGGGACCTCCAGATGAGTTTAACAAGTTCCAGCCGGTACCTTGAAAATCTTTTGTGTATGGTTGCGAAGCATCTGTATAAGCCCCATAGAGTAAATAATTTGGATTTTCCCTGGGTACAACCGTTAAGAAAACTTTTGCACTGCCGGAGGAAGATCTCAATCCCGAACCCAGGGTCATCTCCCTGTTAGCCCCAACATCACCCAGGCTAAAAAACTCCTGAAAATTATAATCCAAATCTCTTTCAAATGCCTGCCCGCTATTCAGCGTCATATCAAAATCTGTTTGGGGAACGGCCAAAAGATCCTGTATATAACCACCCGGTACTGTACTCATCCATGTTCTATCCGGGTCTAAATAATTAATAAAGCCCGGGTTGTCGGGTTCTATTTTCCTCCAACTGTTCTCAAGAGCCGTAAAACTCAAGTCATAAGTTGTCGAAAATACACCTACATCAAGGCCACGTACTAAAATGCCAATGGCACGATTCAAACGGGCATCTATCAATGGAGAGCCACTTGAACCAATTTCGGGTCTGTTACCAGCGGGGTAGTTCAATTTAAATTCCAAAAAGCCCAGATCTTCAAACCTGTTTGAAATAGCATAGCTGTTATGATTGGAAAAACTTTTTTTAATATCCAGTTTCGGATGTGAAATATTTGCCAGGTACTTACCACTGTATGGATACTGCAAGGACCAACCCAGTGCAAAGGCATTGTAGAGTGCCGTTGTTTCGGGTGTCAATTCAGCCAAAGGATTGACATTGATTTTAGACTGATCAATTTCAAGCAGGGCTAAGTCGGCATAGGCATCCCGCACGACTAATTTAAGTGGCATTTTATAAAGCCGGGTGATCTCTGCATCTTCGGAGGCAATGCCGCGATCCATAGCATCAGACATTTCAAAGTTAAATGATATATATGTATTATTCAGATCCATTTTATAAAGATTATGCATAGCTGTAGCTATATAAAATTTCTTAGTACCATCAGTTGAAAAACAATTATTGATAGTATTGATCAGAAAACCAGTCGCACCGCCCTGCGTTCCATTTAATGCAGAATAAATCAGGCAAATGGAACGTTTAATATCCTGGTAATTAACCGCTACACCGTGGTTGATGTTTTGATTGCCGGGTAAAGAAATGCCAAACCTATCCAATCTATCACTTAACGTAAAGGATGGTTGTGCCATTAAAGACATATATCCCATTAAAAACATTCCGGTGATCAAATACAAACGCTTTGATACCTGGCATTTTACAATACCTGGCAGACAAAAGTAAGCTACGACACTCCCTCCCACTTTTAGACAGTGGCACAATAATGAATACATAGATATTATATACTTAGTTTTCCACAACCAGTTTGCGTATCTGTACATCTACCCTATTAATAACCTTTACGAAATATGTGGCAGCTTTGAGTTGCAGATTTCGCAATACCACCTGCTGAAAACCTGCCCCCACCTTGCTTAGCTTTTTTTCATACACCACCCTGCCCATCAGGTCGGTTATCTGTATGATTACGGGCCCTGCCTGCTTCACCTCTGTA
Organism: Bacteroidota bacterium; assembly: GCA_040386335.1. Taxonomy (GTDB): domain Bacteria; phylum Bacteroidota; class Bacteroidia; order Chitinophagales; family Chitinophagaceae; genus JAZKFT01. Next base: position 19,718 of record JAZKFT010000010.1, on the reverse strand, counting down.
ATTAAACTCACATCCCCTTTTGATGGATTGGGATATATGATCAGTGATGCAGCAGGTTGAGACTTCCTGTCTGTAACCAGGTGCCCGCCGGTTTGGGTTTCCGCTTGTTTTGCCTGTAGATTGGCAGTGCTTCCAGGGCCTCCCGCCTGGTACAATACGTCTACCTGTTCCAATGTCAAAGCCTTATCAAAAATCAGGATCTCATCAGCACAACCGTGATAACTCCTGTTTACCGAACCGAACACGTTGGTGCCGTTGGTGCCACCAAAAGCAGCACCGTCGCTATGCAAAGGCACTGTAGTAAAACCTACCGCGTTATCGGAAGCGGCAAGCGTGCCGTTTTGGTATAGCGACAATTTGCCATTTTCAAAGCTGGCTACCACATGCAGCCAGGTGGTGGCCGCAACAGGAGCAGAAATGATCTTGAATGCGGTACCGTTTCGCACCCCCAATTCCAATTTACCGGTATTGTTATTGATGCGGATACCCATGCCGCCTTCTGTGCTGCCACCCTCATCGTACACCTCCTCAATACCCGGATCGTCGGTATTGTTCAGCCAGAAAGAGACCGTCCGGTTATTAAAGGCCTTATAAATAAATTCATGCCCATCATCCAGCGACACATAATCGCTGGCACCACTTATACAAAGCGAATAATTACCTATCAGCGGTGTGGTGTTGTTGGCCGCATTGCCGGCACAGGCATCTGTGTTACATACGTAGGTATTACATGCATAGGGGACCGTAGCGTCGCCCACATTCACCGGGGAGCCTGCCGGGGCTGCATCCGGGTCTTGCCCAGGTACGCCACACTGGTTATTGCCCTGGCCCTGCTGAATACCGGCACCTACCGGGATCCTGATTATGGCACGGCCGGCAGCAACTTCACCAGCCGTTGGCACCCGTATTCTCACCAGGTAATCCTCCACTTCACCATTTACATATTGTCCATCCTGCGCTACATTGTCTGTACTGCTAACAGCTATTCGCATGCGACAGATTTTAGTATCACCCGGTTTCATTTTTAATGCCTCGTTGTCCGGCATTACCACATCTTCAATAAATGTTTCACCTGAGCCTCCGCCTAACAGTTCCATGGTATGTAATACCTCATCTGTCACGAAATTGTAGTAGTTACTACCATCGGTTTCAGGAAAAAAATCCATCCAGATCTTGTAGAAATAGCCGGATGGAAGTCTGTTTTTCACATCCAGGGTGACTTTAATTTTATTGATTTCAATATCACCAGTAACATTATAGGAGGTTTTGATTGGACCTATCAAATAAAAATTATTAATCAAATTAAGGTAACCGCCATTGTTGCCCGTAAGTATCATTTTATCAATACCATCCTGTTCCTGCTTAATTGCCAGGCTGTTGATAAAAAGCTTTTCACCCGAACTCCCCCTTGATGAACGGTATTTTTTGGATGTCCAGGTATCCCTGAGTTGTTCCTTCTTAAAAAATTCCACTGCATTAACGGGAACAGGATTGATTGAAGGAATGCCAACGGCCTGTACCCTGGCTGGTGCAGCTATTGCATCGTTCTGCCTGAATATTTTTACGGTGGCGTTAACTATTGGGCCCGTAATTCTTGCACCTGGATTATTAAATCCTAAATGCAGTATATTCATTTGGCAAACGGTACTATTTACCAGCCGTTTCTTAAACTCATTGCTTGCCAATGCAGCATTTGACCCGCCCAGGTAGGTTCTGTCTATAAAAGTTCCTGCAGGCCAACTGCCAGGTCTCCAGCTATTATTTTCAAACCCTGCTTTGGTATCGGGTGGCACCGTACTATTAATGTATACCCCGTACAACAGTTCATGATTATTTCTATCCTCAACCGACAGGAATATATCTGCGGCACCCGGGTTGCTAAGAATTTTAATACCAAACAGGTCATTGACAGGATTGGAAGACTTCCTTATCATACTATTGAACAAATATTGTAAAGGAAGGTCTATTTCCCGTGTCTCTGTATGGCCGGCATTTAAACTTAAAGCCAGGTCTTTGTCGCTTCCCACTGCCATAAGATCGTACACATACCCGCCCGGGACTTCATTGATCCAGGTTTTCCCGGGATCTAAATAGTCCATTAAACCTGAATTACCAACAATTCCCGTGGAATGATCATCTCTTAATTTATAATACCAGCTATTAGTAATGGATGTGAAAGTGGTGGAAGTGGGATTACCCCTGATATCAACTGCTGCTATCGATAAATTTTCATCAAAAAGGCCTGAGCCGCTTGAACCCGGCTGCGTACCTGTAACTATTCCATTCCATTTGCCTTTTGAAACCCAATACTTACCTTCAAATCCGCCTGATAGCGCTCCTGATTTCAATTCAATTTTCTCAGGGTTGCTAAATAGTTTCTTAACATCAGATCTGGGATGAGAAATATTAATGCCCGGATTCATAGGGTTCAGCGTCCAACCCGCAGCATATGCATGAAAAAAAGGCCCATTAACCAGGTCACCATAATTTTTATTAATTTTTTCAAAATAGCCCGATGCCACCCTGAGTAAGGCAATGTCTGCAACAGGGTCCACAACAACTTTCTCAATGGGGATATTTTCGAAAGGCCTGTTATTATCCCTTTCATCAGAACGCCCATCTGCATAGGGCACTTCATAATCGAATGAAAGATATACTGATGCTTCGTTGGGCAGGTGACTTACCAAATGATTGGCAGTCAAAATATAAAACACAGGTTTGCCGGAATTTGGATCAAAAGAATTGAATGTGGTGTTTATCAACGTTCCGGAACCCCTTGTATACCGGCTATCAATCGGTGCCAGAATTATCAACGTAGCCCTTTTTATATCCTGGAATGATATGCCTGTATAATGATTAATATTTACATTATTCAAATCTGATTGACCGGTGATAATATCAAAGTCCCTAAGATATTTAATCTCCGCATTTGCAAAAAAACTAAACAATAGTCCAGCGACAATGTGTATACATTGCAACACCCTCTTTCTTAAGAGGGTGTCTGTGCTTGATCTTGTCAGTCTATACATTCCAGGCATGGCTTCAGCGCTTTTTTATTGTGCAGGTAAGGCAGCAATACTAATAACCTATCATTCCAAAAGTCGTAACAAAGGTGCTGCACTTTGTAACAGGCATTTAAACCCGTGCTGCTAATTCTCTTTAAACAACTCAACTGTTTTGGGACAATTCCGGCATCTTATTGTAGCCGCTAAATATGTATCCGGCTAACCCGTTCATGCAAATGCAAAAAAAAGTGGCACAAGTCTCCAAATCTCCGGCCATCCCCCGAACCGGCCATCTGCAAAAAACTTTATGTCAATAGCTTTTCGATGAATAACAGGTAGCACAAGAAAATAAATTACCCTATGACTAATTTAACAAAGTTGGGTATAATAGAAATTCATGGGTTAAAATCGGCCGGGAAAGCCTCATCCCCGGCCCTTCTCCTCGGGGAGAAGGGTGCCTCCAGGCAACCAACTTTACAGATTCTGGCCTGGCCTGTTCATTTATTTAGACTTTGTCAAATTAGAACTATGAAAAAGCGTAACTCAATTCCGTTTACCGGCAGGTCTGATAACACCTGTTTCTATGCTGCTATTAGTGCTTCCGGATAGTCTTTTTCTTAATTCATTAATCCGTTTGGTTTGCTCATCCAGTATCCCCTGGTTGCTTTTCGTTTGTTGCTGCTGGCCAATTTTATACAATGTGAGTTCCTCAATTTTTTCCAGGAACTGCCTGTTAATGTCGTGCTGTTGGTAGCCTTTTTTAATATCCGCTGCAGATGGAATACCCGGCAAGTGCCCATGTTCTTTAATATAAGATTCAAGTACATTCAAATCCGGCAGTTGATGGCAGGTGTCAAAAACATGATCTGCCCAGTTATCTTTTGGTTGCATAATAAAATCTTCCGATACCATCTCACCTGCCACCCAAAGACCATATTCGTAGGTTGGATCGATAACAGGAGCCGTGCCGCCTGCATTGTATGTAAGCATTTTGCCCCACACATCCATTACAATATCGGGGGGAGAATAGTCACCCGGCCCCTTATACTGGTTACCATTAATTTCCAATTCGCCGTTATCCTCCAGCCTCATAACAGGCGATTCCATTGCATAATCAGTGTTTTTCCATGTAACCCTGCCGTTATATTCATAAATTGTTTTGAAATCCGCCGCAGTAAGATAGCCCCCGTTAAACGCATCTCTATAAATTCCAGGTAGCGCGTATTCAAAGTCTGCTATCCTGGAATCACCAAAAGTGACAACGATTATTTTTATATCCACCTTAACAAAGGACCAGGCTTTAAAAACAATCCGTTCTTCGAGCAAATTATCTTGATTTTCAACAATATATGCCCGCTTTCTGTAACTTGTGCTTGGAATCATATACCTATATCCATCCCACCATGATGAAAAATCCTGGGCTACCATATCCCAGGGTGTGGCATGGTTGCCGAGACTATAACTATCAGAATACGCCCCATAAATTAAACTATTGCTTTCAAGTACACAAGGATCTGTCATTACAACGCAAACTCCACCTTTGGTTGCATCACCTTTTATACCAAAAAAAGTTGTAATACCGTGCATTTTTACAATATCCCGGTATCTCACTGCAGTATCAAATTCAGCCCATTCTTTTACTGTCCTGTTCGCGAATTCAGGACGGTTTGTTATCCAGGCAGGAAGGGCCTGTGCCGTAACCCAATTACCTGTTCCAATTAATAAAGCCAGCATAATAAATTTCATGGTCATTTTTCTTTTTTGATTTCAGGATTTTGTTGCTCCATTAACCGGATCAAATCATCAATTTGCTGTTTTTGAAGATTGATGATCTCTAACTGCTTTTTTAATTCCTTTTCCTGTTGCAGTGTATATAAGACCAGCTCTTCCATTTTAGCCAGGAATTTTGTATTAATATCATGCTGGCTGTAACCTTCTGCCTGAACTTCTTTTGCTGAGGGGATATCAGGCAAATGCTTGCTGGAATCTATATATTTTCCAAGATCATCCAGGCTCATCAGATTGTAGCTTTTTTCAAAAACATGATCTGCCCAGTTTTCCCTGCTCACAATAAACAAGTCTTCGGCCACCACGCCATCTGTTACCCATAAATTATAAGGGTGACTGGTTTTAATATCTACCACCTCGTCCTTGTCCCTGATCAATACTTTACCATTTACTTCAAGTGCCTGGGTAGGCGCGGGTGTGTTAACACCTACACGGCCATTTTTGGTGTCGAGGGTTAAAAGAGCAATGGCGCTGGTGTTTTTTCTGTAAATGATTTTCTCGGAAGACTCAATTATTTTGTCTTGTGCCCGGGCCTGCGAAAAGGCGCACAAGAGTATACCCGAAAAACATAGGTTCTGCATGCTTCTTTTTTTCATTTTTTTTTAGTTTAAAATTTTAATTGAATTGTTTATCTGCAAGTGCTATTTTCCAGATGCTATGATATTTTATAATACTTCATGTTTAGGAAATCTGAGGCTATTTCCGGATTCAGGGAAAGAGCCAGCGCCGGCTCTTTCCCTGAAGAATTCCCGGAACTTATTTCTGAATAATGACTGGTATTTGCAATTTCCCGTCCTGGCCAATGATCCTTATAAAATACATACCATTATTCAGGCCTTTATCTTTCAGCCCCCTTACCGGGAAAGTTTGCTGTCCTGCCGTTCCCGCCACCAATTTCTCTGTGTGAACGATTCTGCCATTGATATCCGAAACAGATAACTGGTAACTGCCTGGTTTTTTAATATTCATCCGCACCACAAAATCGCCTGTTGTAGGATTTGGATACACCAACGCAGCGAAGCGGGGCCTGGTGGTATCCTCAACCTCTTTGATAACAATCTCACCATTCGTAGTGCCAGGATCAATAATGGTTATTGGTTCAGTTGTATTCGTTTTATTGTAATCGGCTTCAAATGACCCGTACAAAATAATATAAGCTGCCCTGGCGTACTGATCCTTAAGAAAGTTTTGAGAGATTGTCTTAGGCCCTGCCTGGTCAATAGCCATGGCTATTGGTGCCATATTGATATCAAGCTGTTGCCAGTTGGGCAAAATTTTCTTGTCGCCAATATTTTTAATAACAATATTATCCGGGAAGCCCATGAACTCATGGTAAAAACCCAAATCGGCATATGCCTGCAGTGACTTTGTAACCATATCGTTAGAAAAGAAGGGCAGGGCAAGCACTGCGCCGTAAGGGGCAGGAGCCAGTTGCACCACTTCCCCTGCGGGTGACAGGTTTTTATCAGAACCCTGGTTACCCAGGTAGTCACCGTATTCGATGAAGCCGTTAGGTTTAATGTCAGAAACCGTACTGGCAGCGGTTAATCCCATATAATTCTTTCCAAATACGGCATTGGCATTGGCGTTGTCATACCCGTAGGCTTTAACACTATTATTGTGATAGAATGCTTTCCGGGTATCGGTGGTCGTATTAGCCGGATTATCAGCTGTAATTTTATTGTTGCCTGTCCACAACTGCAACCAATTGTAGGTAAACCCTGAACCCTTGTAGTTTGGAATAAAATCAAATTTTTTCTGCCGGTAAAGTATTTTATGCGGTTCGTTCATACGTTGCGGATTACCGCTGGCATCCTGGTAGGGCCTTGTATCGGTGTAAATCACTTTATCAATACTCACAGGTGTATACGGCAGACCCACGGCTTCCTTTTCTTTATTTGTTGCCAACACTTCCAGGTACACCAATTCCGCCTCTTCGGTAAAAGTCTGCCCCCAACCATTACCGGTTACAGGCACTTTACCCGTTTCCTTTTCCACATTCAACGCCACCCTGCCGCCATTTCTTAACACTGTGAGCAGCCCATCTGCAATAGCCCTATCCACAACGGCCTGGGTACTATATCCGTGATCCCCTACCCTCACGATCCTGCCCCTTAAATCCTGGTAATAGGTTTTATTAGTAACCGGCTCCTTCGTGGGTATTATAAATTGACTCCAATCTACACGCCTCAGCAGCTTTGTACATAAAGCACCGATACTGGGATCCGAAATATAATACTGCCGTGCCAGCCTGATACCCTGGGCGCAAATAGCCCAGTCAATCGTGCTTATATCCATGCGTGAAAAGGGCAAACCTGTAGCGGGGTCTAATTTCACTTCTCCAAAAAGTTCCTTGGATTTAGAGTAATAGTGGCTAGGCATACCATGCCAACCCCTGGTTCCATCCTTAAGTGCAGAGGTATTCGCGCCGGAGGTGTTCAACCCGTCTATCCAACTTAAAACCCTGAATATCCTATCCCTGGCTGTGTAATCAGAAATCCGGCCGCTTTGTTTGCTGAGGATGGTAGCAGCAATGCCCATACCCAATCCGCTTAATGAAACCTTATCTTCTCCTGCGGTCTCAAAAAATACACCTTCAGTAGATGATGTTTCAGAGTAATTCCAATCGTAGAACCTGTATACCGAATTAGATAACCAATTTAAACTGTTTGTTAGCCCGGCACCCGTAATAAAATCAGGTTTCGGGACCTGACTTGCGGTAGCGTTTTTAAGTAATCTTATCTTATCAATATGAATGACATTATGTCCCACATATTGATAGGAATCCCGGTCAAACGTCAGCGTAATATTCCTCATATCGGCTTTCGCAGGTAACCTGAAAACCAATTCTCCTGAACCAATGGGTACTAACTGTACGGGACCCATTTCAATTGGGACTTGTCCAGGCCCGGTTGCGTATTTGGCTCTTACCTTACATTCACTTGAATAGGGTCCCGTTGAAAAAACGGATAGTGCAATTCCGTACAAATCTACCTCCTTACTCAAATTAGGTGGCAGAACAAATGTCATTTCCAGGGTTTGAGGATCACCACCATACTTCTGGGGCAGATCTACTGCCAGGAATCTGTCATAACCATTATGCACTATTTTGTAGGTCGGCTTTTCGGAACTTTCCAAAGAGTGAACTGCGATAGCGTAAGGATAATTCAGGTCGTTTTTCATATCTGCCCTGGCACCATCAAAAGTTAACAGAGGTATATCTTTTACAGGTGTTACCACATTTGCTATCGGGGCTTCATTAATGACCTTACTTGAAATGAATATGTTATGATCCGGCCTTCCACTATTTACTTCCGCTACGTCGGGATTAAAATTTGTTAAAATGAGTTTCTTATCATTTAGATAATTGATCGGGATAATAATTTTTCTGCCTGCCTTAAGATCATGGTAAAACTCCATCATGTTTTTGAGATCATCAGACATGTGCCGGTCAAGTTCTGCCGCGGAAGGCCTTTGTGCCTGTGGCGACCCGTAGTCGTACCAATCCATACTGGCTGTTGCATTGGATACATTTCCAACATCAATAGCAGCTTTTCCGGAAAATATGCCTGAACCCCCGTTACTAAAAAAATCTTTAAGTTTCAGGGTTGTTTTTACATAACGGTTAAACTTATAACCTTCGGATGGTGTGTTAGCAATCCAGGGATACCATCTAAGCCAGCCTGCCACGGACTGAGATTCATTCAAATCATCATGTGCGTTGCCAATCAATGAATTCACTTTTGCAAGGTTTGCTGGTGTTATATCACCATCAAAGTATCTTGAATATTCACCAGGAAGGAGCTCCTCCTCCGTTGCTTTCCCCGGTATATGATTGACCCATATATCTTTCCAGGCTTCGGGCCAGCAATCCTTTGGCTGAAAATTGGCTAAAAAACCGGAAACGGGACCAGGATTTACCAATTGAGACAGGTCTGACCCGGGATAAGTGACTGCCATGTCTGGTTTAAAATCATCGGGGACTGAGAATTGTTTATTGCTGGTGTACCAATCAAATCTATAACTCATGTCATTATATGCCCCCTCACGGTGCTGGTAAGTATTTGCCCTCGGGGCGAGCGCATATGCATAATAAGATGATAGGCCCTCCACTTCAGCTACGCGGTAATTATCAAGTTCGCCGTCGGTAAGACTTGCGGAATATTGCTTTAACCAGGCACGTTCATCCTCTTTAAGAAGAGAAATTTTGATATCACTCCTGTTTACACTCTTATTCAGGTTTGCATAGTTATTTGAAACAGCCAAATCATCAAAGTCGCTTACCGTAATATGAACGGCTGTCGGGTTGTCTTTGTCATTGTTGAAAAGCTGTTCCACCTCGTATTCACCCACTTCGGAAAACGTATATTTAAAATGCCTGCTGATACTACCCTGTACTACAGGTATCCGTTCACCTGTAGCGGGATCTAACTTATACACGGACCACTTTAGCCGCTCAGCTACAATATCCTGGGGCATTCTTCTAGCCAATTCACGATATGACTGGTATGGATCCTCCTTTTTAGGTTGCCCTTCCAACGACCAGAAAGATTGTATTTTACGACCAGGACCGATACATGAGAAGGTTGCCTGGACACCTTTCTGTAATACATATTCCCTTGGATATTTTTTACTAAATCCATCTCCATTCGGCATAACGTACCCCCTTCCCGCATCGGGCGACTTCCTGAACTCATTCATCAATTCCCATGACCGGTCTCCCTGGCCTTCCTGCAAATCCGTCATATCGCTTATTTCCGAATTTGGCGTATATATAAAAGACGCAAACCATCCTGACCAACTGTTATCTGTATTAACGGAATTATCTAAAGCCAAACTTTTATTATCATACGGAAGTGGAGAACTACCCGGAATTGTAATAGACGATAATGGGTCCATTACCATCGGCACCCGGCCGGCAATGATCACCGAATCCAGCCCATCCATACTTTTATAGTAGGCAGCAATAGCCATCCAGCTGCTATACACCTGGAATGTAGCTGTAAGTGTTTTGTCATTTGTGTTATATACCAGGCCCTTTTCCGGATTTGTGTTAGAAGAATTGAACTGAAGCACTTTTGAAGGAATCATGGCTCCGTCCTGGTAATCCAGCATACATATCGAGATACGCTGTGCATCGGCTATAGTCTTAACACCTTTAAGCTTATAGGTACTTTTATTGCCGTAGCCCATCGGCCATTGGTCGCCTTCAAGGGAGCCAAAAAAGCCTGCATCGGGATTTTTTACCGGGTCCTGAATAGCACTTTTCACTTCTTGCCTGAAAGAAACTGTAAAGGGATTCAGCGAGCCAGGATCTAACACCAGGGTAACAATACCAGGATGTTTTGTATTGCCGGTGCTGTATTTATCGTTGTACCAGCAATCAATGCCGCATGGCGCTGGTGTATTAGTGGTTTGGTTACGTGTAAGCACAGTGCCATATGGCTGTACCGACGGCGTAGTGGTGGCATTTATATAATGTGTGCCCTTATCTTCAATTTCGTAAGCGTTAAAATAATAATCATCCGGCAAATCAGTCGCGGGATCGTCGTCGCTGGTTGCCTTATATTTTTGGTAATAGGTCACCATATCATTCGTTAAAAAGCCGGCCTTTGGAAATCCTGTCTTCCCATCCCATACAAGTGGGTAATTGGCAATCCCTACCTTGGAATTGCACACGATATCACCGTCAACAATCCTACCGGCATTCACCAGTTTCCCTAAAATCTCCTCATCCCACATATGCTGCCAGTTCTGATTTTTTGTAGTCCCGCCATATTCAGTATAATTATACGCGGTTAATGCATTACCAGGTGCAGGGATCAACCAATCATCAATATCAAATCCAGTTAAAAAATTGGGCACCTCATTATCTTTACCCTCGCTGTATAGCTTATAGAAATGAAGGAACTGTGCGGCCCATCCCAATGCCTGCGATTCTCTCTGGTTATCCCTGGATTTTGGATAATATACATCGGGCTTATATTGTGTAAGGCCAGGGTCTGTCTGGCGCTGGGCATACCAGGTCCATGATTTGCCTTCAGCCAGGTTCTGCCAATCACCTGATTTCTCCGTAAAAGCAGGGCTTTTGGGATATGAATTTATTTTTCTAAAATGGGTTTGTGCTTCGAAAGCGATCCATGGATGGTACTGATTGGGGCCATAATCAGGTACACATAGAAACTGCCTTTGTGCCGCGAAAGTGACAGGGAAAATTTTGGGTACCCCTTTTATTTGTGGTGCCTTCTCCGTTTCTGAACCAATTACGGTATATTCCACCTTGTCCCCCTCTACAGTTTTAACAGTGATATCTTCGCCGTTCTTCCTGGAGTACTGGGTAAATTCAACCTCCTTGCCAGTTCCACCAACAAAAAGTCCGTCGTCCTCATTCGTAAAAGTATAATTTTTCACAACGCCCGCAGAATTTGTCACTTTCACCTCTACTCCTTTTATAAAATCTTCGCCCCTTAGCTCATCCATTCCTGGTATCTTAATTCTTTTTATATTCCATAATTTAACATCATTACCGTGGATAATGATTGTAACCTTTACTGGAAATGAATATTCTACAAATTCATCGGAATACATTGGTTGGTATTCAAGAAATTCCACAGGGGGTCGATAAGTCCTCCTATTTGCATACTTTAATTGAGCCTTCCACATCGTGTTACTCCAGTATTTATATTCATTTTTATACGCATATCCGCAGTTATACCGGTCATTGAGGGTGTTGATGTTAAAATAGAAATCAATTGGATAATTACTCTTTACGCTGCTGGTACTATTAGCAATTAATGTTGAAGAGTTTATCCTGGTCTCACACGCATACAATTCCTTCGACAAGTCACAATCTCCACCAAATGCGCTTTCAGTGCTAAGAACCGGCAATTTACCATCAATTGTTTCTACTCTTACTTCAACTGCCCACTCAAGAGGAGTAACCATATCTGAAACCTGGATGCCGTGTTGCTGAAAACGGCTTCCCAGGCCCCATACCTTCCTAATATCCACATTTCTGGTTACCGTATAGATTCCACTAATCTGAGGCTGCGCCAATAAATTCACCGAGAAGAAAAAGCAGCACATAAGTGCAATCAGCTTACCAAATACATTTTTATCGATTATCATATATTTATCTTAATTCATTGGTAATACACCTTGTAATTCTTCTGAACCCCTCACAGCGCTTTCCGATGATGGTTCCAGGTGTTTGCTATTTATAATAATTAAGCCACATGGCTATCCTATTATATTAAACTACAAGCCAAAGCCAACTGCCGGTAATTCTTTACCAGTATTAACTTTTACTATTGGGACGAGGTACCCTGGTACCATTTGCATTCCCCGGGTAGTTTAGCCTGACCGGGGTATACAAATAAAACCATGGCAAGGGGCGTAACCTATAACCTCCAAACCCTATCAATATTCATCCATCTGCCAGCCGAAAGATCACAGACAGTATTTCCTGAGCACCCAAAAGACACTCAAAAACAAGCAACAAGCAGATCATTCCCATCCATTTGTAATGCGCCTTACTCAATACGATAGAAAATGCTGGTTCCCCTACGCCGTTACAATACATTTTCTGAAAGACCCAAAACCATGGAAGGCAACAACACAGAACTACAGCAGAAAAAGAAAGCAAAGCTTAATGTGTTCCTTATGTTCTTCATTGCTTTAGAAATATGATTCTCTACATTCTTAGGCGTCAGTGATAATTGTTCAGCAATTTCCCGGTGCGAAAAACCAGCCTCCCGGCTTAGCTTAAATACATTCCTGCGAACCCGTGGCATTTCTTCTATTAGAATGGCAATGCTTTTGCCTAACTCCTTCCTCATCAGTGCAGACATTACATTTTCATCTTCCACAGCAACCATCTCTTTATAATTTTTAATCACCCGGCGTTGATGTGCATTTTTCCGCAACAGGTCAATAAGGGAAGTTTTTGCTATCCTGAAAATCTGGGCCTCGAGTGGTATGTCCGGCGATATCGCTTTTCTGTAGCGCCAAAGTTTGATAAAGGTGATCTGTACTACTTCTTCTGAAATATAATGACAAGATGATTTTCTAAATACATAGACGAACAGCTTTTTATAATGCGTTTGGTACAACTTTTCGAAAACAATTTCATCTACATGTTTTATGGCAGTCGTTTCGTTCAATAAACAGGCAGTAGCCCTGGTACTGCCAGACCGGGATATATATCCGGCACTGCTGTATAGAAAAACATCTTTCTCATTAATGTTACAGTTGCTGGCTGGATGCGGTTGCATATTCGTTTTTATATTTATTGATTTGGCAATAAACGATCATTCCTTAAAATGATTAAGGAGGTTCTCCTACAGGAAATCGGATTAGCGTAACCAACAGTTAAAGGTTTTTTTTAGCCAGGTAACAGCTGCAAAAAATCTCTTTCATTAACCCGGTAAATCTATGCCCGGCTTATAAACTTCTGTGTAAACAATTCCGTTCCGCTGTTGTAAAAGTTATTTTACAATCATCTGGAGGTATAAAAAACATATATCGTAAAGTATCCGCGATGGCCTGGCAGGCACTTGTTTATGATTCTGAAATGCAAAATCCACGGGGGAGGTTACAATTCGGTAAAGGTGAATGGATGCCGGGCCGTCATTCGGTGAAGGAGGGGCCTCATCCCCTCCCTTCTCCTGGCGGAGAAGGGTGCCTCTGTGTAAGAGGCTGTAGTTTGTTTTGAGGCCTCTTTGGCGGTGGCCGGTTTGGGTTCCACTCTGCGGGGAGAAGCGGGAGTGGGGCCATTATTCGAACATGTGAATTTATAGCGGACAGTCATTCGGTGAAGGGGGGGCCTCATCCCCTCCCTTCTCCTGGCGGAGAAGGGTGCCTCTGTGTAAGTGGCTGTGGTTTGTTTTGAGGAGTCTTGTTGATGGACGAATCTGGTTACGCTCCGCGGGGTGAGGCCATTATTCGAACATGTGAATTTATAGCGGGCCGTTACTCCGTGAAGGAGGATATCTCGTCCCATGATCACTTTCCCGGATGCAGGAAAACCAGCCCGCTATTTAACTATTTCAAGCAATTCTAATTCAAATATCAAAGCTGAACCGGGTGGTATGGCACGGGAGCCCTTCTCACCGTAGGCAAGTTCGGCAGGGATATATACCTTCCATTTACTCCCAACAGGCATCAGTCTTAAGATATACAGCCAACCGGATATGACGCCGCCACGCAGATTTACCGTTATAGGATCTTCACCAATAGAACTATCAAAAGTTTTACCATCGGTAAAGGTGCCGGTATAGTGTACTTTAACCGAATTGGTATCTACAGGCTTTGGGCCGGTGCTGTCTTTCAAAATTTCATATTGTATACCGTTCGATAGCGTAATTACCCCCGCTCGTTTCTTGTTTTCTTCCAGAAATTTTTCGCCCCGCTCCTTTACTGCCTTTAGCTTTTTTTCGACGATAGGTGCAAAATATTCGTTCACACATTTATTGCTGGTCTGTACATCAAACAGTGGCTCCCGGTGTGCCAAAATATCGTCAAAGGCCTTTAACATCATAGCGGGATTTATCTTGTCGATGCCCGATTGACTAAGATTATAACCAATATTGATACCCATGGCATAACTGAAACTATCCAATGCATTTTTAAACGGTAATGGCTTGCCTGACCGGACTGGCTGAACAACTTTTATTGTTGATTTAGAAGACTGGGCTACTACAAAAAGTGGACTGATTGCAATACTTAAAAAAAGTGTTTTGAGCATACTGGTATAATAATTTTTAATAAATGAACATTCGGAGCTCTTAATGAAATAGTTGATTCAGGAATTGGCGTATTGAAAATTACACTTGCATCCGGACCAGTGTCGTGTTATCATATTTCAGGATAGCATATCATGAGATTATTCAGCGATGAAAATAAAATCTATCACCCTGGAAATGTGTAAACAATTCGATTCAGATATTATAAAAGTTTTTTTACAAAATTTGAAGGAGAAAATGTTGCGTGCTAAATGCCGGGCAGGTGGCCGCAGGTTTTGCCTGCTCCCGACGAGACGAGGCGGGGTGGACGGGGTCTGTCGCCATGGTTCCTGGAATTCGGGTCTATCTATACGCGGTCCGGACGTCAGGCTACCCAGCCTGATTTACCGGGCCTACGGCTTTGTTGTATGCCTTAAGTTGACCGCTATGGTGTCCGCACCATAGCGGTCGACTTAAGACTCATTTTACAGCGAACTGGTTTTCAAAGAAAATGTGGTTGCTTCGCATAATCCCCCGCGCCGGCGGGGATTTTATTGCAGATAGACAAAAAATGGGGGTGGGACATGGAGGCGCAAAAGATAAAATACGATTACGAAACTTGTGCAGCTTCAATGGAAGCATTAGATGGCAAAGTCCCATAATCGGGCGGCAACTCAGATTCCGAATCCTGCCACAACGCCCCGTTTGCCACCACCGTTTTTGCCTTGCAGGCAAAAATTCCCCTCCCGATCCATCGGGACGGGGGACACATGCGAAGCTCCGACATTTTCTTTGGGCACCAAGTCGGTATCAGAGGTTCCGGGCCTGAAGTTGACGGCTATGGGGCGGACACGAATCTTTGCACATCGGTAGTTGTTACATTTAACGACCGTTGCAGTAACGCTGGTTACACATCGTATTTTATATCCAGCTCTTTTATGGGCAAGAATATACTTACCTGTGTACCCTCACCCAGTTTGCTTTTTATTTCTATCCTGCCCTCTAATTTTTTCAATAGATCGTGAATAAAACGATAGCCCATACCCGAGCGGGTATCTGCGCCGGACAAAGTGTTATAGTTGCCTAATGACTTCAATTTTTCCGGGGGAATGCTAATGCCTGTATCAGCCACTGCAATGCAGATGGAGTCACCTGTTTTATGAGCGCTAATATGCACTTTTCCATCGTTGGTGTATTTAATGGCATTGTCCAGGATATTTCTGAGTACAATTTCCAGTATATCTGGCCGGGTCATTACAACCAGGTCGGGGCTTACAGAATATGACAGATGATTCCTGTTTTGAGCGGCGGAAAGTTCGTACCGTTCGCACATGTCCATAAATATATCCAGGAGAATTACCGGGGTATATTCTAACTGGTAATCATCTTCCTGGGTATTGATCCAGGAAAGCAGGTTTTGGGTATATGCCGATATTTTCTCGGTACTCATGTTTAATTTCCGCAGATTTTCTCTTATGTCATCAGGAGTGTTTCCTTCGGAAGCGCTATAAATATCACCTGAAAGTTTGCTTAGGAAATGAATGGGGGATCGGATATCATGCAACACCAACGATGTTACCTGCGACCTGAACTCAGAATTCTTTCTTAGTTTTTCTTCAGATTTGCTCAGCGACTCCGTCCGCTTTTTTACCACATTCTCCAATTGTTCGTTGCGCCGCTTCACGTTACCGATCCTGGCCCGAAATAACATTGCGGTAATCGCGGAAATACCCAGCCCCAAACATATAAAAAACCATAACGACTGGTACCAGAATGGCTTCACTTCAAACGATATATCTTTTTGGCAAAAGCCGGCAGCGCCGTAGCCTTTTAATATCCTGAAACTGAGTGTATATTTTCCATGGGCCAGCCTGTTAAAGGCTATAACGCCATCGCCACCAATTGGCTCCCACCCGGCATTATCGCCCGACAAACGATATTCGGCCTGGATATTATAGCGTTCGCCATAAAATGGAAAGCTTAGTTTGAAAGTAACGTTATTAAAATCCGGAGCTAAACTCAGAAGATCCCCGTATGCCTGCTGCTTTTTTTTGTCAAGGTAAATTTCATCGATAAAAATATCCTGGCTGAATAGTTCCACCGGCACTTTTAAGGGATTGAATACAACCAAACCTTTCATTGATGGAAATACAAAATTCCCGTCTTTTAAATTAATAACGTTTGGATTGCCACCACCGGTAAATTCGTTGGTAAGAAATCCATAGCTTTTATTAAAATAATTAAAAAATAATGACTGGCTGCTATCGGTAATATTGTCCAGGTCTTTCTTTAAAAACCTGAAAAGCCCGTTGATGGTTGAAACCCAAAAATAACCTGACTTGTCTTCGATAAATGCATGTACCACTGTAAGATTTTTATTCCTGTCGAGTGGTAAAGTCAATAATGGCTGACCTGCCCGGTAGCGATACCAACCCTTGCCGTAAGTACCTACCCAAAGGGTACCGGCGGCATCGTAGCAGAGTGTCCTGACTGCAATATTTTCAAAACCGGCCATGCTCACTATGGTATTTGCTTTCCTGTTTAACCTGTACAGCCCGTTCTTTGTACCTATATACACTATATTATTACCATCAGTTTGCACACTTTCAATCCCCGAATTTGCCATAATACCCGAACCACAAACCATTTCAGCCAACTCCTGTGCAGGTTTATCTCCCGGCGAAACAAAGCCCTTCAATCTTAAGGTATCTTGTCGTTGATACAGCAGGTATATTGTATCCTTAATGATAAAAGAACCGGATTTATAAAATAGGGTAGTTGGATCAGGCATTTTAAAACGGCCGCCGGGAGGAAAATAAAATTGTTGATCCAGGAATACAACATCCCACCCGTGGGAAAAGTGAAATAAAAAAAAATTGTTGGGGGCCGGATACAGGCATTCAGCGAAATCCGTAGTGATAGTGCTATCAATCTTTTTTCTTCCAGAGGACGAAATGACGCCCCATTTAGTCAGTATGGTGGAGTCACTTAAGGGCTTTATATCATAAAATGCATTTCCTTCTTTTTTGAAAATCGTGGCGTTGGCGCTGTCACCATCGCCTATGAGAGCCATATCGGCACTGGTAAAAGTTAAAGCTGTAAATGTTCTTTTTCTGAAGACATAAACACCTGCGGTTGTAGTTCCGATAAATAACAATTGCTTATCTGGCAAGTATAAAAATGTTGCTTCATTTTCTATAGTGGTATTGCCGGTTAACAAAACGGCATCGATATTACCTGGTGCCTGTTCTTTAATCAGGTACACGTGGTGTTGGTCGTAAAAGAATACATTTTCACCAGATTGGCTGAACCGGTACAAATCTCTTTTACTTTCTGTAGTGGCGGCAAGCAATGTGGCTAAACTCCCTGTAATCACCTTAATTGGGGTGGTTCTGTCAGTTCCATGCAAAACGCTCCTGCTATCAAAAGCATATAGCCTGGAGCCTGCCACAAAGTATCGCCCGGTCCCTCCTTGATATTCCATTACAAACTGCCTCGATTTCTTCGTATTGGAATTGAAATAATATAACCCCCGTTCCAACGTTGTTGTTCGTCCCGGAAAGAATGTAAATCCCTCCTGTCCGTCATTTCCTATAAAAACAAAAGATTCAAGGGGAGTGCCAGCGAGATCTTTTCCAAAATCCGGCTTCGAAGAAACGCTATGAAATGAGTTGGTATTTGTATTTAGAAACTTGTTTTGATCCGGAACTTTTACGACCACATTATGCCCCCTGATCTCCAGCAGGTATTTCTCCAGGCCATCATCTTTTACCATCAAACGATCATCCAGGTAAGCCAGGCCCATGATCCTGTTACTACAATTGGGGTCAATATCGATCGTGTTAAATACTTTGAGATTTTCTCCATCGAACCGTACCAGGCCATTTTGTGTTCCAAACCAGATAAATCCATTTTTATCTTCAGCTATTGCCGATATGTTATTTTGAGGCAGGCCGTTCTCAGTAGTATAATGGGCCACCATTTCGTAACTGCCGGGTTGTGCCTTTACATTACAAAGCCCTGTTACAAGGCAAAGGCTTAGCATCAGTAATGTACGTGGCATAGCAGAGCAAGGTATTTGTAAATGTATTATTTGCAATTAAATAAAAAAAGTATTAGCGCGGCAATAAAAAATAGCAACAATTATGCGTAAACGAGAGATATTCCCGGTTGATAAATTTACTTGATTCTGTTATATTTCCTTCAAAGCATTGCGCCCGCTAAAGGGAGTATACCTCATTATACTTGCTGCCATGGTTCGCGTTCCTCTATACATGGGCCCGGCGTTCGGTAATTGACCAGCCACAGTCCGGTTGTTGCCAGCCCCGCATGTAAAACTGTTACGACAGATCGAACGGCAGACAATTAAACCAGGACCTTGCAGGTCCTATAAAAGAAAAGATAAAGTCGGCAAATATCGAAAGTATCGATAGTTAAAAAACTAAGTTAGTGCCACCCCCGCCTGCGGAGGATACAATGCGGGAGACCCGGTAAAAGCTCAATAGAAGCCTTTGCGATGAACGGATGCCTGCAATCTGAATCCATGGTTCGTGTCGCCACGGTTTCACCCAGGAAAACATACGCTGCCACGATAAATGGTGCAACGCGAAAAACGTAGCATTTCCACCCGCCGGGTTTAGCTTTTTAGCTACAGCCGATAGTGCCACATGGATGAGCCTGGGGTTGAACACTTCCCTGATGCGTTGTCAGGTTTGTTAGGCGAGGTCTCTGCCCAAGCCTTGTGTGTGGGCCCGCAGGACCTCGCCGGTTTTACGCGGAGGGCTTGAGAAAAATCGCCTTGGAAGGCTTATAAGTTTGGCTGGTCGCAGAATGGGAGATTGGGTGTCAGATTAGATTCGGCGGTCCTGCAGGCCCACACACACAAGGCCAGGGCACAGACCTGTGAAGCCGGGCGGAAGGAGAAATTGTGATATATCATTTAATTGGGTGTTTCCAATTGTTGCAATCCGTTTCCCACACAAGTTGGGTTTGGATGTCCGGCTAAAATGCGGCGAGGTCCTGCAGCCCGCACTCAAGGCCAGGGCAGAGACTCGCCTGAGAAGCCGTAGACGCGGAGACTCGTGGCGGAAGGAAGGACTCGCCGGTTTTACGCGGAGGGCTTGAGAAAAATCGCCTGGGAAGGCTTATAAGTTTGGCTGGTCGCAGAATGGGAGTTTAGGTGTCCGATTAGATTCGGCGGTCC
>JAZKFT010000009.1:0-127069 GCA_040386335.1 Bacteroidota bacterium | reverse complement strand
ACAAAGGGTTTCAGAGAATTTTTTCAACTTTTAGAAAAAACCGAGGAAAACAGGAGGATTTAATCTCAGGTTTGTGGAACAATCAACTTATTTGTAGGTTCGGCGCCAGGCGATGCATCCCCCGGTGGACTTTTTATTGCCCGGGTGGATTTAAGGTAATTTTTCTGGTTCCACATAAGGCCGGTACACATAGCCAGTTGTTGCCAAAAATCATAACTAATAGACAGTCCCCCGCTGGTCATGGCTATGGTTATCGCACTTAAAACAACATATGGTATAGGCGAACGGGGGAACGCACTGATAAACTTTATTGAGTTATATGTGAAAACAACAAGTATAATGATGAATAAAACACCTCCGAATATACCTAACGCCATAAAAGCTTCCAATATCAGGTTGTGTGGATACTGTTTTGTTTGTTTCTCCTCCAAAAAATCACCAATCAGGGGCGACTCTATAAATTGCTTGTAAGCACCGCCATAACTGTCCACCCGTTCAACCGCACTTAGATCATTGCCAAAATATTCCAGGCGCGAAGATGCCAATGCCAGGTACTCTCCGGAATTGGAAAACGTTGATAATATGATGGTCGTCACTACTACGAAGAAGGCTATCGCTTTCAAAGTCCCTTTACTCGATTTTCGTAAGCCAATCATTATCAATACACAAATCCCGATAAATAAAAACGAACTTTTACTCGAACTTATGAGGATATTAAAAACGGCAATTCCAATTGCAGGTATGGATAATACTTTGAGATAAAGAGATACCCCCTTCTTAACAAACAGGAAAAAAATAGAGAATAACAATAACCACGAAGCTTGCATGCCGGTGGTGATAGGATTCAATTTTTCGTTGCCCCATGCCCTATCCATAAACAAGGTTTCTGCCTTGAGGTTATTTTGTAAACAAAAAAGGTTCAGCAACAATAAAACCAGGAAAAAGCTAATTTCCAGTTTATGCATGCTATCAGTATATACTGAAAATAAAACCGTTGATACCAGGAAGCATAACACAACGGCAAATAAATAATAGTCGGACGGTGACCGCCCCAATTCACTGGGGTGGTTAATTGTGTCGTAAAAAATACGGATCAGGTACCCCGCCCAAAATAATAAAAACAACCAAAAAATCCTGGGTGTGGTAAATAACCGGTAACGGATGAGAAAAACAAGATAATACAATACAAATAACACCGTCAATGCCCTGGATGCAATTGAAATGTTGTTGGAGGCGATTCCAAAAAAATCGGTGACATAACTCGAAATAGAGTAGGCAAAAGTCAACAAAATAAAAAGGGCCGAATAAAAAAAACGCTGTTTTTTTATAATCTTATAAGGCAGTTTTAAATTTTGCGGCGGTATCAAGCGTAAAATTGTTTTATCGTGTCTGCTATAAATTTGATTTGTTTATCGGTTATTTCAGGATAAATGGGCAATGAAAGTATTTTGCCTGTATTCGCTGCAACAACCGGGAAGTTTGCCGGATTTGCTTCTAAATATCGGTAGGCTGGCAAAAACGGCAAAGGTGCAGGATAATGAATAGCAGTTTCAATACCCGCCGCCTTTAAGAAAGCCATCAATCCATCTCTTTTCTCTGCCAGTATTACATACAGATGAAAGGAGTGGAGGGTCTGCTCCCGAACTACCGGGATCTTTATTTGTGGTACCTGGCCCAATAGAATATCGTAGGCAGCGGCCACGTTTCTCCTGGCCGCAGTCCAATTCAATATATGAGGCAGCTTGGCACTTAAAATAGCGGCCTGCAGGCCATCTAACCGGGAATTGATCCCTTCTATTTCGTGCTGATGCTTTTTAAGGGCACCATGCCGGGCGTACATTTTTAATTTTTTGGCCAGCTCGTCATCATTGGTAATCATGCAACCGGCATCACCGTATGCACCCAGGTTTTTACCCGGGTAAAAACTAAACGACGCAGCAATACCAAATGTGCCTGCCCTCCGGCCATTATACTCGCTAAAATGAGATTGTGCGCAGTCTTCAATTAAATGAACCTGGTGCTTGTTGCAAATTTCCACCAGCGCATCCATATCGCACATCTGCCCATATAGATGCACGGCTATAATGGCTTTTGTTTTGCTGGTAATCAGTTGCTCAATGTGTGTGGGTTGCATGGTAAAATAGCTATCCGCATCCGCAAAAACAGGTTTGGCACCTGCCTGGGTGATGGTTTCTGACGATGATATCCAACTATTTGCGGCGGTGATCACTTCGTCACCCGCACCAATCCCCAACATTTTCATGATGATGTACAGGCTGTCGGTTCCGTTAGCGCAACTGATGCAATTTTTTACCCCATAAAGGGCTGCAAACTGGTTTTCAAATGAATCAACATATTTACCGCCGATAAATGCTGTTTCATTGATAACATTTCCAATTGCAGCATCTATTTCCGTTTTGATGCTATTATATTGTGCTTTTAAATCTACAAATGGGATATACATTTTATTGCTTTTATTTTTTTGAACCTGTTGCGAAAAATCGTAGTCTCTAAAAATGCTGATTCAGCAAATGTTGCATACAACTACTTTACTTTCAAAGATATATGCACCGCTTCAGGTCCTTTATAATTCTTAGATTTTGCAACTATCAGTCCATCTTCTGCATAAGTTTGATCCAGGTCGGAGGATGCTACTATCGCGTATTGATTGCTCGTAAGCAGGTTTAAACACTTGTAGTGAACCTCATTAGAATGCGTGGAGATAAAAAAGTAACCAATTTTATCCTGCTGCATCATTTTTTTTGCCCCGGTTAGCATCTCATATTCAAACCCCTGGATATCGCAATGGAGCATATCGATAAAATGTATCGATTTATCCGCACAAAAATCATCTACGCCTATAGTCACTGTCCCTTTATCATCTGTGGTATTAGCGGACCCTACAAATGCCTTTGTAAACGATCCTTTCATTTTGTTTAAAGCAAAATTTCTTACACCACATCCTAAATTGAATTCATCCGGCTCTACCATGTAGTTCCTGGCACCGGGAACCTCTTTTTGAAACCACATAGAATAAAATGACCAAAATGCTCCCAGTTCTATCATTGTGGCTCCGGGAGCCATCGTTTTCAATACTTCCTGGAAAACATATTCTTCCTGTGGCTCATGTACACCCTTGTTGGCAAACAACTGTTGGGCTACCTCCGGGCCATAGTAGCTACCCAGGTTTATCAATAACCCGTTATGCATTAACTGTTTGCCCTTTTTAACAAGGCCTGCACCCTCCACCCGGTGTATAAATTTATTATCCGGGCAGGCAACAACTTCACTTATTCTATATCGGAAGCTTTCGCCAATGGCCATGTTGAGAACCTTTTTGTCAAAAAAGCCTGACGGCACTACATAGTAAGCAATGAACTTTCTAACAAAGGATGTATTCCTGATTGTTTTTCTAAGCGATTGTAACAGAGACATGTTTAGTTCGGTGTTTTACATAAAAATAAAAAACAAAGAGCCTGGCTGCAGCAACTACAAACAAAACAGACACAGCACCTGAAAGACCATATATAGGTATTATCTTAAAATTCAATAATAAAGTGATTGCTGAAAAAACCACGGTCGTAATAAGGTTGAACATCGTTCTGCCCCATTTAACAATAAAGTTAATGTACAGCTGGCAAAGGTTTTCGGCAATTTTGGCGATGAAAATAAACGGAAAGAATGACAGTACAATTGCATAGTCAGCGCTCAGCAATTTCAATTTCAGGGCAACAAACAAACATAGTTCAAGCACCACCATTAATGATACATAAACGCCGCTGAGGTACAGCACATACCTGTTGCTCTTTTTTAAATTAACGGCAGAAGACGGTTCCTTAAAAAACTGTGGAAGCCACACGGTGTTGAAAGACATGAATATTAACGAAATAGGCAGGGTTAAAAAAATCGCCAGGTTATACACAGCCAGCGTGTTATAGCCATTCGTTTTTTGCAGGAAATATTTGTCACTGACATTATAAATGACCGCAACAATAAGCGTTCCTACCATCGGCATTCCAACAGCAAAGCCGTGCTTAGCCGCAGCCCAGTCAAATTTAAATGTCATCCGCTTTATAAAAATTATTGAAAGGGGTATAAATGACACCAAAAAGAGTACAGGCTCTATATACAATCTAAAATAGGCCTTGTCGCCTTTTGCTACGAAGATCAATAACAATATAACTACGAGGTGACCACATATAATCCTGATGAGGTTTGACTTTTGATAGGTTATTGCATTGTCATCTATAACAAAAAAGACATTCAAAGTGGTCTGGACGAGGTTAAAAAGTATAAACAGGTAAAGAAAGAGCTTAATTGAATGATAGTCTGCCTCCGGGATACCCATTACTTTGGTCATAATACCGGTGTCGATATCGGTAAACATCCCGGTTAAAAACAATAGCATGAAAAACACCACCCAAATGCTATTGATTGAGAATAGCATTCTACCCCTATCATAAATATTCGTTTCAAAATACATTTTTGATACCGCGGTATCAAAACCAAGCTTTATGATTCCTGATGCAGTTACGATAATATAAAGTGCATAGGTATAAAATCCATATTCCGCCTGGGAAAAAATTTTAAGATACACCGGAAGGAGTAAAAAATCGGACCCTTTAGAAAGTACATCCCAAAAGAAAACCTTAAAAAGCTTTGAGCCCCGCAGGTTCCTGAAGTGGTCTATAAATGGTTGTATCTTTTCGATCATGTAATTGGATTCCCTTTGCCTTTTAATTTTCTTGCGGGGTTGCCAGCATAGATGCCAGGTTCTGTAATGTCTTTTGTAACCACAGAACCTGCGCCAATCACTACATGATCACAAATAGTAACCGGCAGTATTGTTGCATTACTTCCAATAGAAACATGATTACCTATTTGTGTAGCACACCAAAGTTCTTTGTTGCCCTGCGCCGGCCCGCCTTTTGCAAAAAGGTCGTTGATAAACATCACACCATGACCTATAAAACAATGGTCGCCAATGGTTACCAATTCGCAGATAAAAGTGTGGCTTTGGATTTTGCAGGAGTCACCGATAACCACATCCTTTTGAATTTCGGTAAACGGGCCGATAAAACAGTTGCTGCCAATGGAACATCCGTAAATATTCGAAGGTTCAACAATTTTTACATTTTCGCCAAATTGTACATCGCGTACCTGGGCCTGGTATCGGGTAGGTTCCATTAATTAAGAAGTTGCGCAGATTGGTAAATCTTATCGATGATCTCCACCGTTTTAAGACCCTCAAAAAGATTGGTGACAATGCTGGCTCCGTTGTTGATCACGTCTACCAGGTTTTCATAAATCTTGTCGTGATTGCTCATGCTACCCACATAGGTACCGTAGTTGTTGGGTTTATTACCTTCTGCCAGGTTTTTGATCTCAATGCCTTCAATAGATTGATACTCCAATTCGTTCAGGTATTGCCCGCCGATTTTCACCGTACCCTTTTCTCCGAAAATGGTAATAGAACCCTCCATATTTTTAGCAAAAGAGTTGACTGTATAGTTAATAGTGCCTAATACCCCGTTATAAAACTTTAGGGCTACCACACCGGTGTCTTCAAATTCTATAATACCCTGGTGGCCCATATTGGCGGTAAGCGCATATACCTGCCGCACATCGCCAATCAGCCAGTAGAGCAGGTCAACAAAGTGACTGAACTGGGTGTACAGCGTGCCACCATCCAGGTCTTTTGTGCCTTTCCAAGAGTTTTTATAATAATCTTCATTCCGGTTCCAAAAACAGTTTAACTGAACCGAGTAAAGTTTCCCAAGCTGGTTATTATCAATTAATTCCTTCACAGCGGCCACGGGCGGGTTGAACCTGTTTTGTTTGATGACAAAGAGACGCCGGTTGTTTTTTTCGGCGGCTTTGATCATCTCCCCGCAATCGTTTACACTGATCGCCATTGGCTTTTCACAAAGCACGTGTTTGCCGGCATTGAGCGACTGGATGCTATGGGTGGCGTGCAGCCCGTTTGGCGTACATATAGAAATGACCATTACTTCTTTTTCATGAAGTAATAATTGCTGCAGATCGTAATATGGGGTTGCTCCGTAGGTTTTCGCAAGTTCGTCTGCGGCTTTGGGGTCCGTATCACACACGGCAACTAGTTTGCCATTATTTGCAATGTGTTCCGCATGTCTTTTACCAATTCGGCCACAGCCAACCAGTGCGAAAGAGATTTGATTACTCATAAGTTTTTTGCTTCTCAGTTTTGTCGTTCATCTTGAGGTATCGCCGCAACACCAGGAAAACAAGTACCAGGATACCGGTAAAAAATGCGAATATAATGGCCGTATACAGGCGGCTCATTTTTATACGCTTCATTGGGTAATTGGGTTCGTCTATCACCTGTAATAATGGCATGTCTTTTAAGTACTGGTAGCGGGCCATTTCCAAATTTTTATACAATTCTCCATAGGCACTTCCATACACGGTGATATCCACCTGTTTTTTCTGCAGGGGCGCCTGTGCCGCCGAAAATGCCGGGTTCAGGTTTGCGTCCTGTGTGCTGGCTTTACTGGAAATAGCAGAGTTTAGCGAACCCCTGAGTGCTCCTACCCTTTGTTCAAGTATTTCCAGTGTCTCCCTTGACCGCTTGCTTCTCAGTTCTGTGTAAAAGGCGGTTGTTTCCTTTAAAAGCTTTTCAATAAAAACTTTGGAAAGTCGTTCATTGGAACTGACAAGTGTTACTTCGTAAATATTCAGCTTTTTATCAGGTCTGCCGGCAGCAAGACTGCCTTCAACAATACCCCTATAAAGAATAAACAAGACGCTATCCTGCAGGTAGCTAAACTTTTCCCGCGGATAGGCCGGCGGGAACGTAACCGTAGCAAATCTGGCATCTTTTAATGCTGTCTTCCTGAGATCTGAAAAATTGATGATCTCTTCGGCAAAAGTGACAGGTTTACCGTTGACAGTATCGTTAGCCAATAAGACACGTTCTACCATTTTACGGCTTGTAAGTATGGCAATAATATTGTCACCGGCAAATACATCTTTACCACCACCAAGATTAAATCCCAGTTCTGAAGCCAGGCTAAATGCGCCGCCCATTCCGCCACCATTATCTTCCAGTGCAAAAGTTATCCTGGCCTCATATTGAGGCTTTTTTGAACCGGCATAAAAAAAACCGGCGGCACCAGCGCCAGCGCCAGCCAAAAGGAAAATCCACCATTTGGGAAGCAGGTAGCGAAACCATCGCCCAAGCGAGTGGATTACCTGTGATAATGTCATTCCCGAAACGTCGTCCTGCTGCTCTCTCTCTATAGACTGATCCATTAAATACTATTTTTTAAATGCTGTAATCAGCAATGTTCCCAGTGTTGCAAAAACCGAAGATATAGCCACCCATTCGCCCGTGGACAACCTGTTACGATTATTCCTGTTTTTGGTCGGTACAAAAATTTCGGAACGAGGCATTACGGTCGGGTAAGATTTAAAAAAGAGAAATTTGCTTACGGTTGCTACCTGGCCATCGGGGTGAATTACCATAGCACTGTTCTTTCGGGCATTTTCTGTCAGGCCACCAGCCTGCTCCAGGTAATATTTCATAGAAGAGCCATTGTGATGCGGTATCAGCGTAGGATAATATACCGCGCCTGCAACCCGTACCAGCGAACTGGACCTGCTTACCGAAATATAATCACCATCTTCCAATAATAGATTGGAAGTGCTCGCTGGATTTTTGACGGCATCCTGCAGGTTAATACTAATGATATCGTAATTTTTATAGATGGCATCCCTGAGTGCCGTATTGTTATTCAGGCTGTCCTCTGAAATACTCATAAGCCGCTGAAACAAATCTCTTCTCTCTTCTGACGAAAGACCGCTCCTGATGACCCGCTTTAAAGTAATATTACCGCTATCCGCCCCACTTTTAAAACCACCAAAACGCCTGAGAAGATCGGTAAGCTTCTCATTATTGTTCTCCAGCACATATTTCCCCATATTCATTACCTCGCCGGCTACATAAACACTACGTTGTTGAACATAACCTGGTAACGACCTGACCGACACAATATCGTAGGGCTGCAGTGTCATATCTTTATCCTTACCCGACAGTCCGTTTTTCAGGTCTATGATGGTTACATCCGCCTGTTTAAATTGAACGCTACCAACGGTGGCATCCTTTATTCTTCTCGAAATCTCAACATTCGCCAGGTTGGCCGATTCAGAAAAGCCACCCGCTAAGAAAATCAGGTCTTTTACGGTAAAGTTTTCCTTCCAGGCAAACTCTCCCGGGTTATGAACCTGCCCCTCTATACTTACTGTATATTTATCCTTCATGTCGGCGATAGAACCAATCGTAATAAAATCCTCTTTCTTTAACGGTAAGATATCTATACCCTTTATGACTTCACTTACATTAAAGGATAAACTTGCCGGGCTCATATCTTCATTAACTCTTGATATGATGCCCCTTTGCAAGTAGGCGTCTTCTCTTAGTCCCCCGGCCTTTACTATCAATTCCCGCAAAGTCATGCCCTCAGTCATTTCATAATCGCCGGGCCGGAATATGGCACCATTAATATTTACCCTGTTGGCAAAGCGATCCAATATTTTACCAATCGTAATGATATCGCTGCTTTGGGGCTGATAGCTGGTAAATGAAGCGGCGGGAATATCTGCAATCTTTTTTTCCTTTTCTGTGAGTTGGGTGATATTTACGGAAGCCTTGTAAGCCTGATCTGTAAAACCTCCGGCAAAAGCCAATAGCTGATTGAGTGTTTCACCGGGTTTTAATTCAAATTTGCCTTGGCGTTTTACTTCGCCGGACAATGTTACCCGGGTTACATAATATGGAATGCGAATCACATCCAGCTCTTCAAGGCGAACATTATCTTTCATATCCCCTTTAGTAAGAAAATCGTAGATATCCAATGTTCTTTTTACATGCCCATCCCTTATTAACTGAATATTACGATAGGTACCCATTTCGGTAGGTCCGCCGCAGAGATACAATAGATTAAATAATGTAGTCAGGGAAGATACAAGGTAGGTTCCGGGCTTTCTTGCTTCACCAATCACAGACACCCTTATCGTGCGGATTTTACCTAAATCAAGTGAAACTTTTGTTTGACCAGAGCCAATCGCCTTGTAAATAGTCCCACCCAGTTTGGCTTTTATTTTACCCAGGGCTTCATCAATACTTAGCCCGTTAACGTATAATGGACCTACATTGGGAATGTAGATATTCCCTTCAGGGTTTACTGTGAGGTTATAGGTTTGCTCGCTAAACCCAAATACGTGAATAATCAATTCATCGTCGGGTCCCAGAATATAGTTGGATGGGGTGGCTATCCGTAAGTTGGGTTCAAACACCAGGCTATTTGCAGAAAATAATTCTGAGCCAAAAATAAGGCTGTCTTTTACAAATGATTCCATGGGCACACCTGCAGCATCCATGTTTACCCTCCTGGCTGGTGTTTTTACGATTTTTTCCCGCAGGGGACCGCTGGGAGTAGTGCTATCCAGGTTTATGGAACTGAGACGCATTCTCAGTTTATCTATTTCCTGGGCAGGAAGACCCTTGCTAGAAAGAATTTGATAAGCCTGGTCCTCTGTAAGCCCGGAACTCGTAACTTTTAAATAGTAACCCCTTATTTCTTCATCATTTAAGTTATCAACTTTTACATTAGTGAGGTTTTCAGAATTAAGAGCCTGTGCATGTATGCAAATATTAAAACACAATAAGCAAATTAAGCTTATAGCGAAGCGAGTCAGTTTCATATTCATTTTTAACGTTCCTGTGTGAATTTTATTGCAAAGTGGGCAAATTTAGGGGAAATGGCGGACAGCACGACCCTTGGCATAGCATTTCTGCCACCTGATAGCGTGAATTGGAGTCATTAACGCTGTAAATTAATTTGATAACATGAGCCTGAATTCCTGGTGCCTGCAGGTATTTTTTTGAATGTAGAATTGGCAGATTTAGTGATCGCAATCTTCTTTATGCGCATGATTATGCCCGCGGCAAAGACGGTAGTTGAGGTAATGTGCCGTAAGTATCAGCACTACAGCTACGATTAACAGCGGGATCTCGAAAACAGGTTTCCACTCTTTGCCCACCAGGAACAGGAAGCCGGCTGCAAAAAATAAGATGGGATAGAGGCGGTGATGATGCTTACGGTAGCCGTGCGATAGCGCTATTACGCCTATCACAAAGGCGAGGGCTATCATGCCGTATTCAAACATCTTACTGGTAATAATATCGATACCCCAAAAAGGCAGGCTCGTAAAAACCAGGGGCAGTACCGCACAATGTATGGCACAGGCAACAGAAGCAGTTACGCCCAACGCATCCCAATTTATCTTACGAAGCATAGGGCAAAACTATGGGAATGCAACTTTGTTGCAAAATATTTGTTGAAAGTACGCTGGACGCAATAGGCTGGACGCTGGACGCCAGTTACCAGATCCAACAGACTCATTGGTTCTAAAGTCGAAAGTAAAAAAAACGGGTTGTTCGACCTTCGTTTACCTGCAAGCTGGTACTGGCGTGCCGGCAACTGGCAACGGGTAAGCGGCTTTCATCAACTTTTATAGCCCTTAACCAAATACCTTTGCCACCAAATCATGAAAAAAAGAACAAAACTTTTATTTTACCTGGGATTTTTCGCGCTGCTGCTCGCCGCTTTTTGGTGGTTCCTTTTTAGCGGCACCGACAACTGGAAAAGCAAACTCCCCACCATCAGCTATGTACAACCTTTCAGCTTTGTGAACCAGGACGGAGATACCATCACGGAAAAGGCGGTTGCAGGCAAAGTGTCTGTGGCTAATTATTTTTTTGTAACCTGCCAGGGCATTTGCCCCAACATGAACGGCCATGTAAAACAGGTTTATCAAGCCTTTAAGGGCAATCCCGATGTGCTTTTCGTGAGCCACACCTGCCAGCCGGAAAATGACAGTGTGCCGGAGCTGCATAAATACAAGGATAGTATCGGGGCCGATGGCAAACAATGGCAGTTTGTTACAGGAGATAAACTGGAACTGTACAAAACCGCCCGGGAAAGCTACCATATTGACGACCCGAAAAACAACGTAGGGAAAATTGAAGACCAGTTTTTACATTCCCAATTTCTAGCTTTGACAGACAGAAGCGGAAAGGTGAGGGGCATCTACGATGGTCTGAAACAATCAGAGATCAACAAATTGAAAGAAGATATTGCCGACCTGCTGAAAGAAAAGGCCAGCACCGTATTCGTAAACGGGATGTTTAGTAATAACCCTCAGTAGAGCCAGGCAGTATACACGGCTTGCCCCGTTTATTGTAAGAATGAACAAATTTTTAAAACCAGCCGTTATTAAATTCGTGGGGGAGCGCAGCTAAAAAAATAAATCTCAATGGAAGCCATCAACGATATTCTAAAAAGAAACGACCTGAGTGTAACCGATAGCCGTAAAAAGATATTGGAGCTTTTTGTACACCACAATGGAGCCCTGAACCATGGTGCCATCGAAAAATCGATCGGCGACGATATGGACCGGGTAACCATCTACCGGACCCTCCAGGTATTTGTAGATAAGGGCATGATACATACCATACCCACGAATGACAATTCCATCAGCTACGCATTATGCAAAGACCAATGTGAGGCAGGCCATCATCACGATAACCATGTGCATTTTGTTTGTGACACCTGCGGCAATACCACTTGTCTCGACGATGTGACGATCCCTGAAGTGAAGCTGCCTAAGGGGTTTAAACCCGTTCGGAGAGAAATGGTAGTGAGCGGAATCTGTAAAGATTGCGGATGATTTCGGATTTATGATATAGGGACACCTTAATACACTTTGGTTTAGTCCATATATTCCATCCGGGGGTAATAGTTTTCTCTCCAATTGTCAATTTTTAACTGCTGGAAAAAAGCCGTTTCCTCCAGTTCTTTTACGTGGCCGATGTCCAAATCCTGTAGCCATATATCTTCAATGCCCAACCTTATTAATCGTTTACAATGATGCCCCACTGCCGCCACCATTTTTCGCACCTGGTGAAATTTACCTTCGGTTAAA
This sequence comes from Bacteroidota bacterium, assembly GCA_040386335.1. Taxonomy (GTDB): domain Bacteria; phylum Bacteroidota; class Bacteroidia; order Chitinophagales; family Chitinophagaceae; genus JAZKFT01. The sequence goes on along the minus strand of JAZKFT010000009.1, from coordinate 115,045 downwards.
CTGAGTTCCAGCCATGTCTGAGCCAAATGACTTCCAAATTCGTGCATCGAAACGGGTAATGCGGCAGGCCTTGTCACAATTTTCACGTTGCAAGGCGAAGTAATAAAGCTGCCTCCATCTTTTAAACCGATCGACACACCGTTTCTCAGCTGTTCCAGGCTTTCATGGGTTACTAGTTTTTCTACCTGGATAAGATAGGTGCGTTTATGAGGTATATCACTTTCGAAAAGTAGTTTGGTCACACTCTTGTTTGTAGTTAGCAGTAGCAACCCTTCCGAAGTTTTGTCAAGCCTGCCCACCGCATGAGTGCCCTCGGGAAAACGAAATTCCAAATCTCCAAGCAGCCATTCCTTCTGATTGCTCACAAACTGCGACACCATTTTATACGGTTTGTTGATCATAAAATACCGATGGTGTTGCTGGTCCATATGAATTGTGTTTAGAATCTTTTGTGGGTTGTCAATTGTCGCAAAAAAAAAATCGATAGGCAACACTTTATACTTATATGGACTTATATTCCTTATATAATTGACCTAAAACGTATTAAGTGAAACATATGCTTTGATAGATTTGGTTTCTAACCGTATCAGGAATATAAGGTTTCTGCCTGGCAGGATTTCTATATCAAATGGGGTAAACACATTGAGGCAAAAACGCCTTTTCCTAAATGTAATTTGCTTTCAGCATTACAAACATTAATCGCCGGCCTTTCTTAAGAGCGACTGTATTTTTTTATGATCGCCTACCAGCCACACCACATCATCCCATTCAAACACTTCATAGCTGGATGGGTTCAATATTCTTTCGCCATTGCGTTCAATTCCGACTACAAGCCCATGGGTTTTTTCGCGGATGCCGGAATCGCGTATACCTTTTCCCTTTAATGCATTGTGCTCGTCCACCACAATTCGTTCAAGTTGTATGTCTTCACGGTCGGTTTCATTTACAAAATCTTCATTGGCCAGCTCCACCAGTTTCCGAAATTGCTGCAATTGGGCATCTGTGCCTATTACACCTATTTCATCGTGGGGGTACAATTTTTCGTCGCGGGCCGGCGCATAGATCATTTTATTACCCCTTTCAATATAACCGATATTGATACCGTACTGTTCCCTAAGGGCCAGCTCCTCGAGTGTTTGGCCAATAAAATCGCAGGAGGGGCTGATCTTAAAGCCCGAAAGATGTGCATCCCAGGGAGTGAGCAATTTGGGTGCCGCCGGTTTTAGCGCATTTTCCTTCTCGTTCAGGTTACTGATAAAACGCTTTTCTATGCGGCTGTAAAATTTTTGCAGCCTTTGACGGAACATAACCAGCACCACCACCATTACAAGCAAAGTGCCTGCGAGGGAAGGCCAGAAAGGAAAAAATTGTAAAATCACAAAACCCACCAAAAGCACGCCAAGCAGGTTGCGGCATGTTTCCAACGTTACCAGCGGGCCATGATTATACTTGCGATCCAGCCACAGCGATTTGTAGGCGATGCCCGGAATTTTTTTAGCCATCAGGGCCCAGATAAACGGTGTGGCTGCTCCCAAAGTAAGCACTAATGCAACCAGTTTTGCAACCCATGCATTTTCAAAATATCCGGAAATAAAAGGTTTAAGGTAATAAGTGCTGATGCCAATGATAGCCATGATGATCACTGCATTGATCCCAATAATCTGGAGGTACGATTTAAATACTTTTTGCCAGTCACTTTCGGCCTTCATGGTTTGAGATCCTGCACTATAACGATCAATTGCTGCCAGCCATTTTTCCGGTAATTTTTTTTGAAGAAAACCATATAACGGGTCTGCCAGCCGCATCATATAAGGTGTTGAAAAGGTAGTGATGACGGATACACCCACCGCCACCGGGTACAGGTAGTTGCTGGTTACTTTCAACGACAGGCCAAGGCTGGCGATGATAAAAGAGAACTCGCCGATCTGCGACATACTCGTACCAGCTTGTACCGCTTTTTGTAATGGCCTGCCTGCGATGATGGCTCCAACACTTACAAAAACGGTCTTGCCCACAATAACGATAACCGTAAGCAACGATACAGGTAACCAATAATTGGCCAGTATTTGAGGTTCTATAAGCATACCAACCGACACAAAAAAGATGGCGCCAAACAAATCCTTTACCGATGAAATAAGGTGTTCTATTTTTTCGCCGTATAATGTTTCGGATAAAACCGAACCCATAATAAATGCACCCAATGCTGATGAAAAACCAACCTTGGTGGCCAGTACTACCATGCCGAGGCAAAGCGCCAGAGACACAATCAACAGGGTCTCGCTGCTGAGCCATTTCGAGACCAGTTTTAAAAATGAGGGCAAAATATAAATCCCCATGATAAACCAGAGTACCAGGAAGAATCCCAGTTTCACGAGGGCTATCATCATTTCGGTGCCGGCGCTTGCCTGGCTAACGGCCAGGGTGGAAAGCAATACCAGCAATAAAACGGCCACCAGGTCTTCGATTACCAAAATGCCCATGACAAGGTTGGTAAATTGTTTGGTCTTAAGTCCCAGTTCGTCAAATGCCCGGAATATAATGGTAGTGGAAGAAATGGCGATGATACCCCCGAGGAACAGGCAATCCATTTGTGGCCAGCCCATCATTTTGCCGGTAAAAAAGCCAATCAGCATCATACACACCAACTCAAAAAGTCCGGTAATGGCGGCTGATGGGCCTACGGTAGCCAGTTTCTTAAAACTGAATTCAAGACCGAGGGCAAAAAGCAGCACGATAACACCGATATCGGCCCATATCTGTATGCCTTCTGTTTCCGTAATGGTGGGGAGCAATTTAAAATTGGGCCCAACGAGCAGGCCGGCAATAATATAACCCAGCACCACCGGTTGCTTCAGCCGGCGGAACAGCAGGGTGATGATGCCGGCGGCACCCAATATCAATGCGAGGTCGGTTATTAAGGCTGGTAAATGGTTCATGCGATTCCGATAAAAATAAGGTATCGGGAGCAAAGGGCAGAGGGCAAGAGGCAATAAGCAACGGGCAAGTCGTTGTCATTTTTTGTTCTTCACTAAAAAAATGTTCAATCCCCCCAAAAGCAGGACAAGTAAATCAACGCTCAATTTTCAATCCCGTATCAAACGGAACAACTTACCCATATCAAAAAAACCAGAGTCTACGTATTTGAAAATGGAAAATTGTGCGTTGAAAATTGAGCATTTCTTAAACGACATTGAGTTACTATTTGCTCATTACTCTTTACTAAATTCTTTCCTGAGCTCTAAGCCATCTTTCAGGCAAATCATTATGGGAAGCCGTAAGATAATCGGCATAACTGCAGGCTGTAAAACTTTTATCGGGCAATTGCATCCACCACCTGCCGGTACGTTTACTTTGAAGGAATAAAGTGTCCACTTCGGCACAAACAGTATTGAATTCATTAAACGAATTGCGGTCTTCGATGGCCGCTTCATGCTGTTGTTTTTGAAAACCGTCCAGGTAATACCAGAGCATATGAGCTACCTGCATAGCAGTAAGCCCGTCCTTGTCTTTGGTGGCGTCAAAACCATAAATACCAACCGTTTGCACCGATGCACTCATGCCAGCGTACTGCATGAGTTTGCACGCCTCAACACCATTGAGGCCATTGGGGCTGAGATTGCCGGCCGGGGCGTATGCATGCGCTATGGCATTCATGTCAAAGCTTACTAAATGACTGCTTCGGATAACAGGCTCCATATCTTCTATATGTTCCGTTACCTTACCAACGCGGTAGCAATCAAACCGCAGCTTGTCTACCGTTTCCAGTAAACGGGGATGTACAAAATAGCTTTGGAAGGCTATATGGTTGTAGTGGCGGATAAAATTGGGCTGGCCCAGCAACATCTCTAATAAAAAATTCTGACTGCGGTCCGGTGTATCCTGCCGCAGGTCAATAAGCGAATCAACTACGGCTGCTTCAATAATTTGTTTACGATCGGCAAAGGCATTGTACTGGGCCAGGGTATTATCGTGGCTGCCCCCTATTATAATTACTTTTTTACCCGCGTCCATCAGTTCGCCACAAACCGTTTTTAGAGCAGCGATGCTGTCTGCCAGGGTGGCGCCTGTTTTTATATTGCCAATGTCAGCCACCTGTACATCGGCATGCCAATAATATAATTGATAGAGTTGCTTTCGGATGGCATCTGCAGTTTGAATCACTGTGGAGATCGCTCCACCCCTATATTCGTTGGAACCCACTAATATGATATGAGCAGCTTCCACTGATGTCTCGTTCAATACCTGGCCTAGCTGGCCCGGCAGGTAGCCTTCGTCGTCGCTTATGGCGAATGTATTTACAGGCACTAAAAAATCTTCTAAAAGCGAAGTGTTTAACATAGGGGCAAACTTAAAGTTTCATTTGGTAAAATTGCTTTCCAATTATTACTTCGGTGGTGTTTTTAATGAAAAGGCTGGTGTTTAAAATATCGCGCCGGAGTTGGGTCGCCATGCCCCAATTGGGCAAGATGCATCCCATTTTTTTAAATAACCGGAAAATGCAGACTTTGAATCGAAGCATGATGAACCATTTGGCTTTCAGCATTGTATAGTGGTATCAGGCAGGTTCATAATGATTTTGAAAATGGGATGACATCGCAGCCTCAAATTTGTACTACTGAGTGGTATTGTGGAAGCAAGAGGCCCTGCAAACCTTTACAATTTTATTAACCTGATGAGTTGTATGTTGCTGCCTGCTACTATCTTTAAGCATAAAACAAACCAGACATGGAAACAAAAAATAACAAGATCCTTCTTTGCGAAGACGATACCAACCTTGGTATGGTATTAAAAAATTACCTGGAACTAAGCGACTACGATGTAACCCTCGAAAGGGATGGCCGCCTTGGATTGGCTGCTTTTCAAAGAGAAAAATACGATATCTGCCTGCTGGATGTTATGATGCCGAATATGGATGGCTTTACCCTGGCCGAAGAGATCCGCGATGTAGATCCTGATATTCCACTGTTTTTCCTGAGTGCAAAAACCATGAAAGATGATATTATCCAGGGTTATAAACTGGGCGCTGATGATTATATTACTAAACCATTCGACAGCGAAGTGCTGTTGTTGAAAATAAAGGCAATCTTAAAACGCAACGAAGAACTGAACCGCGAAGCCGATAATATGCAGTTCGACCTGGGTAAGTTTCATTTTAACCCCAAGCTACGGGAACTGGTGGCTGATGGTAAAACCCAAACGCTGAGCCCTAAAGAAAATGAACTATTGAAAATGCTGGCCGAGCACAAGAATGATCTGCTGCCACGCGAAAAAGCATTAAAGAAGATATGGGGTAGCGATACCTATTTCAATGGTCGCAGCATGGATGTGTACATCGCCAAACTGCGTAAATACCTGAGAGAAGACGATAGCCTGGAAATCGTAAACATCCATGGCAATGGCTTCAGGCTGGTAGTGAACGAACCCCCTGCTTCCTGATAAGGATCTGATACAGCTAATAATAATAAAGCCGGTGACCAAAATCACCGGCTTTTTAATGGGCTGAAGTAAATTATCTCTGAATTATCATCTACTGGTTGATTGTCAGGTTGCCCTGCACCACCAATACTTTTCCTGCCTTTACTGTAATTTTTGCGCCAACAGAAATAGTCTGCGGCACATTTAAAATGGCCTCGCCTGAGGATGGGTCCACGTTGATTTCACATCCCGCAGGCAGTACGCCCGGAGGCATAGCATTGCCACTCCAGTTAGCCGCCAGGTTCCAGTTGCCGGTTCCTGTAAATGTGTACCGGCATACTGTTTTGGTGCCACCAATGCCGCCACCAGAGAATTGGTTTACATTAAATTCTATAAGGTTGTAATTACTGTTGGTGCCCAGGTAGGTATAGGCAGGGAAAACCACATCTGCAGGCTGTACACCATTATGGCCGGTGGCCGGGTCTGGGTCTGCCTGAGTAGTTATTTTATATACCACAGCATTCGTATTATTGGTCACGTTGGTAGCCTTTGCTTTTAATTCATCCAGTTCTGCATTGGTATAATAAAATCGCACAGGCGTTGGCGATGTTAGTGCTGTGGCGCTGGTTACATTCCAATACCTTCTTGTAACAAACCAATCGGCATTGCCAAAAGTGCTGGTATAAGGCGCAGTAATACTTATTGCAGCTGACCCGGTATCCACACCGACCTTAATATTAGCTGGTGTGATACCACTTGTTTGGGCTGTTTTCTTTACGGATAATAAAAGATTGGAGCCTTTGAAATAATGCATCCAGTTAGCAAAATTATCTACACAAACACCATCCCCTAAATAGGCGTTGGCCACTGTAGGTATCAGCTGATTCAGCGTGGAAAGACAAGGGGAATTGATGATCAGTGTTGCGGCATCAGCAGTTACTTTATTCGCTGCATTAGGTGCGCTGGAAGCAGCCTTGTTGGTAATAAATGAGGCGCCGCTGGCCAGGTATACATCGTCTACCCACCATCCGCCGCCAGTAATGCTGCCGCCGGCAGGGTCAGAGGTAAACCTGAAACGTACAAAAACAGACTGTCCGGCAAAGGAATTCAGACTGGCGATAGATTGAATATATCCCGGCGATGTTCCTGTAAAAGAGGGGCGATCTGCTGTGCCGATCAATGGGTTATTCAACATTGAAATAACACCGTTGTAGCCATTCTTGGTAAACGTATTAAGGTGGACCCAATTAATACTGTCAACCGATGTTTCTACGACACCGCCGTCATATTCAGCTTCGGCAGCGTACTTATGATTAAATATCAGGAAAGCCCCACCCGCCGGCACGTTGATTTTGGCTTTGCTTTCAAGCGTTGCGTTGGAACCGGGGATATCATAATCTTCCACAAACCAAACCTTTGTTCCACTAAATGCACCGGTGCTGATGAGATTAAAGTTTTGAAAGCCTGTATTGGTAGATTTAAAAATATTGCCTGCTCCTTCATTGTCTTCATTTAACATCAGCGTAGCCGGCGTGGGATGATTTGCGCGAACGGTTACAGTATGTGTAATGGTTTGGCCGGCAGCAAGATTATATAATGGCCAGCTTACGACATTTCCCACGTTTGTACCGGTGTCGGAGCTTATATAGGTAGTAAATGCAGGTAAGGTATCAGTCACCGTCAGATTGCTGGCTGTAAGGGTAATGGGGCTGATGTTTTTTACTTCGATGGTATAAGTGATCTCCTCGTTGTTTGTCATGATAGACGGTGCTGTTTTCTTAATACTCAGCACGGTTTGAGGGTTACAAAGCGGTGATACGTTAAACTGCTCGACTTCATCTCCCAGGCCATTAGTGCCGGAAACAGCACTGAAACCAAGTCCTCTTTTTGCAAAAGCTGCCCATATTTTACACGAATGTTGGGCATTGTACAGCAGCGTGTCGGCCTTTAAGATAGCGTCTCTTTGTTGTACAAAAGTGGGTCCGGCAGGCTGTAGTTTCAGACCTTCCATTACAAGCCTCATAGCTACATTATTGCCCCCTGCACCTGCTGGTACGTTTTGCGAAGGGGTGGGGTCGGCCGGGTTATAGATGTCATTATTAAAACCATATTGGTCAATCAATTCCTGCTGCATTTCGTAGAGCATGCTGCACCAAATATACCCGACGCCATGCGGCAGCGTAATTTCACCACCTTTTGCAATGTCTTTATAGGTAGATGGGTTTACAGTTTTGCTGATGCTGTAACGCGTTGGTCGTATACCAGCGCCATCCTGGTGCTGCTGGTAGGTTACGTAACTGCCAATTCCCCGGTCGGGCAAAACTCCAAAAGGATGCCCTGCAACAGGTGGCAAAAGATCAGTGCTTCTTGTGGTTGTGTAGAGCGCAAAGTTATCGCTCCATCCTTCGCCACCTTGCTCGTCGCCCGATAAGCGGCTTGTTGGGTTGGGACCGCCTGCGGTAAGGCGTGTAGAAATTCCATGACCATATTCATGTGCAATGACACCATTGTCCAGGTCGCCATCTCTTTTAGGATTGTTGATGTTCTTTTTTAGAGAACCATTGATCACCGCTCCCGCTACCAGGGCGGCTTTTAATTCTTTACCTGCTTCAAAACTCACCATCACGGCTGGTATCACAATAGCATTGGTGGGTGCATCTGAGCCGCCCATGGCCAGTGGCGGGGCGCCGGGTACATTATTGATAACGATAACACCTGCAGCGCCGCCCAATTGAGCTCCTAAAACCTTTTCCACAAAGGAACAGGTACCCCTGTCGATAATGACAATTTTACCATTAACATCATTGGCAGGCGGCAGCGCTACACCCATTTGCCCGGTACCACAGCCCTCGCTGGACGTTCCAACACCCAGCACATTTTTTTGAACAATTAAAAATGCCTTATTTAGAATTGGGTTGGCAAAAAGGTCATTATTTGCTGCAACTGAATTGCCAAAAGATCCCTGGACAGAAAGATACTTTTTACCCGCAGGCGGCATGGCAATGGAATTGCTATTGATCAGCACTATGCTATCGGGCACAGATCCGGTCCACAGGTACATTTGCATCTGGCCATTGATACCATCTGCCAGTGTCAGGAAGTTGGCGTTGTTGGTGCCGCCGCCATCCTGTGCCTGGGCCCAAACGGCATCATTGGCACCCAGCGGTTTATTGCCCCGATTTGTTCCCGTACTAAAATTGTGCGACTCTTCAAAATTCTGCGATGCCTCGTTAAAGCCAAAATGATAAAAAACATCATGCATCAGGTTATTCCAGTAAAAAAGATTTACGATGGCGCCATTTTGATAGGTTGCTGGCTCGTTGTTCAGGTTTATCGGGTAGTCGAACAGGAAAGGCTCTGCCAGCGCCGCAGTTCCGCCAAGTCCTCCGTTATTGTAAGCGGTCCGGGTGGGGTCGGCACTGGGTACGCCACCTAATGGGCCGGGACTTGGGTCCTGGAACGCCCAAACATTATTGCCGCGGGTATAGACATTGGTGATAGCATTACCTGTTTTATGCCAGCCATCAGGTGAACCCAGCACATCGCCACCGGTAGACACCAAAGAATGAGTGGCACCGGCCTGGTTAGGCGCTTCGTACGGAGCATTATACACCCGGTATTGATTGGTAATTCCGGTTAGACCATTTACGCTAAAGTCCTCTGCAGCAATGTTATTGGCAATTCCTTCATTCAATTTGGGCGAGGGCTGGAATAACGGTTCGTCTTTAATAAGCTCATCTGTTTCATAGCCGTTTTTGCCAAAGTCGCAGCTGGTTACCATATCCTGTTTGTAGGCTATTTTTCCGGTAGTACCATTTACGTACATGATCCAGTAATGTTGCTGATCCCTGAGATATAACTGTACTTCCCAGCAAAGTACAACGGAATTTGTACTGTTATCCAGCACATAAGCCTTTCTTACAGGTATATCCCAGCTGGTTCCGGCTGCTTTAAAAACTGTTTTTTGCTCTACTGATCCATCGGTGGGTTGCCTGAGTTCCAGGTTCCCGGTAAATACCATTTTAGCTTCTTCCATGGCTTTTAAGACGGCTTCCTGCGGTGTAATTGATGTAAAAGAACCAAGGCTGGCAGGCAGTTTCAGAAACTGGTAAACGGCATGAGCCGGCGTACCGTCATTTTTTAAATGAAGTGACGCTACTGCATTTACCACATCCAGCTGGTTGAATTTTTGCTGCACGTAAATGTGCCGGAGACCAATTGTGCGGTCAAAGTTTTCATTGGTTAATTTTAATTCGGTCAGTTCACGGTCAGATGCGTTGAACCGGGTTTTATGCGCCGTAAAATATTGGCGCACTGCATTTTCTCCACTAAGGTTGTTGTAAAATTCCTGTGCCCGGATGCTCAATAATGAACACAGTAAAGCGCATGTAAAAATTACATGGCGTAAACGTAGCTGCTTCATGCTGAAAGGGTTTAAGTTTCGGTTAGGTTGAAAATGGAAAACGGCTTCAGCCCGATAGCAATAGCGGGCTGATTTGTTAACTACGATTTAACAAATCAAGAAGTTTGCCATTTTCAATATGGAGCTGCCAAAAGCATTAAAATGATGAAACTGTGACCGAATTCCAGGAGAAATAGCAAAAATTAATCAAAATGGAAAAGGCGCGCTTATTCAAATAAAAGGCCGCCGCTGGCCAAACCGGGTTTCTTTTTGCCCAAATGAGAATAGGCTTTTGCAGTCACTTCACGTCCACGGGGCGTACGTTGTAAAAAGCCTTCCTGGATCAGGAATGGTTCATATACTTCCTCAATGGTGCCGGCCTCTTCCCCAACGGCGGTAGCAATAGTGGTAATGCCTACCGGGCCGCCTTTAAATTTTTCGATGATGGCCAACAAAATCCGGTTGTCCATATCATCGAGACCGTACTCATCCACGTTCAGTGCTTTCAGTGCATGTTGGGTAATACCTATGTCTATATGGCTATCGTTGAGTACCTGTGCAAAATCCCTCACCCTGCGGAGCAACCCGTTGGCAATACGGGGCGTGCCGCGGCTACGGCCGGCTATTTCTTTGGCGGCTTCGTCTGTAATAGGCATATGCAATATCTCCGAAGCCCTTAAAATAATTTTTTTAAGGGTGGCAGCATTATAATATTCCAGCCGGTTCTTTATGGCAAAACGGCTTAGCAGCGGCGCCGTAAGTAATCCGCTGCGGGTGGTGGCGCCTATCAGGGTAAATTGGTTCAGGTTTATCTGAATGCTGCGGGCATTGGGCCCTGTGTCTATCATAATATCGATGCGGTAATCTTCCATAGCGCTATACAGGTACTCTTCCACTACCGTACTCAGGCGATGGATTTCATCAATAAAAAGTACATCATTTGCTTCCAGGCTGGTAAGCAGACCTGCCAGGTCACCGGGCTTTTCTATAACCGGGCCACTGGTTTCTTTAATGTTTACGCCGAGTTCGTTGGCCACAATACGGCTCAGTGTGGTTTTACCCAAACCCGGCGGTCCATGAAACAAAACATGATCCAACGCCTCGCCACGTATTTTGGCCGCCTTTATAAAAATGGAAAGATTCTCAATGATCTGGGGCTGCCCGCTAAAATCGTCCATCTGCTGCGGCCGGATATTATTTTCAAATTCCTTGTCAGCAGGCGTGAGTTTAGTTTCGTCGGTATTAAAATTGGGGTTAGCCATGCGGTAAAAATAGCCAATTGGCTTATACGGTTTGCAAAGTGAAAGCAGTTAGCCGGAGTTGTTTACCCTGTCGGGGCTGGCTTTCGCCACGACAGGGTTTTGAGTGAACGAAATAATAAACGATTCCAACAATTTACGACCCAGTAAGTTTTTTTACTCTTCAAAAAATATTTGTACATACAAATGAAACCTCTTATTTTTGTTTTCTGAATAAAAATAACCCAATCTACCCTGGACTGAGTCAACCATGAAATCATCCGAAAGCAAATTCAAAAACTGTCTTTATTTTACCTCCAATGCCCTGGCACGAAAGGTAGAAAAGCTGGCTATTGAAAGCTGGAAACCGGTTGGTCTTTCACCCAGCCATGGCTACCTGCTGATGCTGGTAAACCAGGAGCCAGGTATACAACCAGGCGCTATAGCCGATAACCTGCAACTAACGCCCAGCACGGTCACCCGGCTTATTGAAAAGCTGGAAGAAAAAAAGCTGGTGGTACGTATCACCGAAGGTAAAACAACAAATGTATACCCCACTCCGGCCGGTAAAAACCTTGTTCCGGAAATGATACAATGCATAGATCGTTTTGCAAAGATCTACAGCAGTTCTTTAGGCATAAAGGAAAGCGACCGAATGATAAACGATATGCACGCAATGGCAGACAAACTGACGGGATAATTTTTTTAACAAATCATTTGTATATACAAATATATCAACAAGAATTAATTTTCAATTTTAAAAAAAATCAATCATGAACTACACAATTACCGGGGGTGCAGGTAACATCTCCAAACCATTGGCCGAAAAATTATTAGCAGCAGGTCACAGCGTCACTGTTATCGGTCGCAGCGAGGCCAACCTAAAATCCCTGGCAGATCTGGGAGCTAAAACCGCTATCGGGTCGGTAGAAGACATTACTTTTTTAACCGAAGCATTTAAGGGGTCGGATGCAGTCTACACTATGGTGCCACCAAAATGGGATGCAGCCGATTGGAAAGCCTATATCGGTGGCATTGGAGAAAACTATGCAGCGGCTATTGAAGCGGCTGGTGTGAAATATGTGGTGAATCTTAGCAGCATTGGCGCTCATTTACCCGATGGCTGTGGTCCGGTATCTGGTCTTTATCGCGTAGAACAGGCCCTGAACACCTTAGCAGGCGTAAATATTAAACACCTGCGGCCGGCTTATTTTTTCCACAACCTGATGGCCAATATTGGCATGATAAAAGGTGCTGGCATTATTGGCAGCAATTTTGGCGGCAACGATGATAAACTAGTGATGGTGCATCCCGCCGATATAGCCGATGCGGCGGCGGAAGAATTGCTTGGCTTAAACTTTGCTGGCCAGAGTATCCGTTATATTGCAGGCGATGAAATAACCGGAACCGAAATAGCAACGGCTATTGGCGGCGCCATTAATAAACCCGAACTTCCATGGGTGGAGTTTACCGATGCCCAAAGTCTTGATGGTTTGTTGCAGGCAGGCCTTTCACAGGAAGTAAGCAGCAATTACACCGAAATGGGCAATGCCATGCGGACCGGGAAAATGGCAGCTGATTATTGGAAAAATCACCCGGTTTTGAGTAAACATAAACTGGCGGATTTTGTAAAGGAATTTGGTGGAGCTTACGGAGCGTAAAAATTAAAAACGACAAATATGAGTAAGAGAGTTTGGTTGGTAACCGGCGGTGCCAGGGGCATCGGTAAAGAAATAGTGCTTGCCGCTTTGGCCATGGGAGATGTGGTGGCAGCTACGTCCCGGAAAGCAGAAAACCTATCGTGGCTGGCAGACCATCCTGCAGAAAGTGTGCTGGCACTGGCTTTGGACCTTACAAACTCGGCGCAGGTAAAGCTGGCTGTAAATGATGTGATTGAAAAATTTGGCACCATCCATGTGCTTGTAAATAATGCAGGCTATGGACAGTTTGGTGCTATAGAGGAACTGAGCGATGAAAACATACACAGGCAAATTGAAGCAAATGTTTACGGTCCGTTGTATGCCATCAGGGCAGCTTTACCTGCCATGAAAAATAATAAGAACAGTCATATTATCAACCTGTCATCTATAGCCGGCCTGGTGGGCACCGCTGGTATTGGAATGTACAATGCCTCTAAGTTTGCACTCGAGGGTTTAAGTGAAGCGCTGGCGCTTGAAGTAAAGCCATTGGGTGTGCAGGTAACAGTGATAGAACCTGGCGGGGTACGTACAGATTTTGCAGGCGAATCGCTACAGCAACCTGGTAATTTAATTGCAGACTATGAAGAAACCAGGGGCACCACCGGCAGGAATTTAGAAAAGGTAAATGGCAACCAAATAAGCGATCCCGTAAAAGTGGCAAAAGCGATAGTTGACATTGCCAACAGTCCTGAAGCTCCTTTGCGACTCGTTTTGGGAGCCGATGCATTACCCCGCATTAAAACCAAACTGGAAGCGCATTCCAAACTGGTTGCCGAATGGGAACCGGTTTCACTTTCGGTAGGTTTCTAATGTCCTCCGCTGGCGGAGGTGGCAGGTCCTCCGCTATTTCGGAGCAGGAATTGCCGGATGAAGGTGGACTACTCTCAAGTACGTTTTACCCTTGATATTATAAAAGACAATACATGAAAATCGGGATCATCGGCAGCGGCATCGTGGGCCGTGTACTCGCCACAGCATTTATTAAAGAAGGTTACGACGTAATGCTGGGTACCAGGAGCATTTCCAAACCCGAGGTACTTAAATGGAAAGATGAAAACCCAACTGGAGATGTGGGCGAATTGAGCATTACTTCTAAATTTGGCGATATCATAGTGCTGGCAACAAAAGGTCACGCAGTATTGGAAGCATTGAAGCAGGCCGGTCCGGAAAACTTTACTGGTAAAATAGTAATTGATGCCACCAACCCTATTGATGAAACAAAGCCGCCTGTAAATGGCGTGCTGAAATTTTTTACTCCGCAAAACAGTTCATTACTACAGCAGATACAGGATTACCTGCCTGAGGCCAAACTGGTAAAAGCCTTCAACAGTGTAGGGAATGCCATTATGTACAAGCCTCATCACAGCCCTCCACCCACGATGTTTATTTGTGGTAATGATGAGGGTGCTAAAGAAACAGTCACCGGCATTCTCACTGCTTTTGGGTGGGAAACAACCGACCTGGGCAAAGCTGAATCGGCTGGTGTGATTGAATCCCTTTGTATTTTGTGGTGCATCCCTGGCTTTTTACAAAATAGCTGGAGCCATGCTTTTAAATTGGTGAAATAAGAGTACACCGCCATCTTCATCGTTTTCATGGCCAGTGCCCTCTTCACACGCAAAAATTATCATTTTATGAAATACAAACTTCTTGGAAGAAGCGGGCTTAAAGTTAGCGAACTATGCCTCGGCACCATGGGCTTTGGAACCGATAATGGTTGGGGTGCTGAAAAGGAAGCCAGCTTTGGCATTATGGAAGCTTTTGCCAACGCCGGGGGTAATTTTTTAGACACTGCAAACCGCTACCAGAACGGAACCAGCGAAAAAATAATCGGCGAATTTGTAAGCCCGCGTGACCGCGATTTTTTTGTGATTGCCACCAAGTATTCTTTGTACGACAACCAAACCAACCCCAATGCCAGCGGCAATAACCGCAAGAACATGATGCGCAGTGTAGATGCCAGTTTGAAGCGGATGAATTTAGAATTTATTGACCTGTTATACCTGCATATCTGGGATCATCTTACACCAATTGACGAAGTAATGCGAGGGCTGGATGATCTGGTAAGAAGCGGTAAAGTAAATTATATCGCCATCAGCGATACGCCGGCCTGGATGGTTTCCACAGCCAACACCATGGCCGAACTGATGGGATGGAGCCGGCTTGTAGCCCTCCAGGTAGAGTACAGCCTTATACAACGGACCCCCGAACGGGACCTTATTCCAATGGCCAAACACTTTGGCATGACGGTTACTCCCTGGGCGCCACTGGCCGGCGGTGCATTAACCGGAAAATACCTGAAAGGCGATAAGGGCCGCATAAAAGAAGGCAGCAAGCGTCTGAACGAACGCAGTGAAGCCATTACCAGGGAAGTGATGGCTATCGCAGAGGAACAGGGTGCAGAGCCAAGCCATGTGGCTTTAAAATGGGTGATGCAAAAAGACTTTTCCTCCATCCCGATTGTAGGCGCTACCAAACTTTCGCAACTGGAGGAGAATTTAAAAACGGTAGACCTCGTAATTACGGATGAACAAATAAAAAGACTGGATAGGATCTCCGAAATTGACCTTGGCTTCCCCGGGGAATTTTATAAGGAGGATGGAGTGAGGCTAGGGAATTTTGGGGGATTTTATGATAGGGTGGAGAAGCGGTGATGGTTGTTACTTTAAAGCTACAGTCCCGTAAATAAATAATCTGAGATGGTGAGAGATTTTCAAAATACAATGATGGGATATTGCCTCAAAGATATCCTGAAAATGTAAAAGGGGACTTTTATGTAGCAAACCAGGTTTGTATTAGTTGCGGAGCACCAGAGTCAGAAGCACCTGATTTAATTGAACATTCCAAACTGGAATACGGACATTGTTTTTTTTAAAAGCAACCCCAGACTGCGGAAGAAATCGACAGAGCCATAAATGCCATGCTTGTTTCCTGTATTGCGGGATTTAGTTATGGAGGAAGCGACGATGCTATTTTGAAGCGACATTATGAATTAGGCTTAGGAAATGAATGCGACCAGAAACCTGCTATTGTCGATGGAACTCTTGAAGGCATGCAATGTAAAAAGCCCTACCTGTTGCGTGTTTTTGACAGGTTGTTCCGGCACAGGCGCGGATATTAGATTATTGAAGCATGACTTGAATTGCTATGTATTTCTAAGTTCGTCAAAACCTGCGGAATCTTCCTTTTTTCACCATATTCCGCAGCTTATCCAACTTTACACCACAAACAAATCTTCCCCAATTACTTCACTATCAACCAATTCGGCACTGTAATCATTTTCATTTATACCCAACGATGTAATTAGCGTTAGGTGTACTGCCTTGCGTATTTTACTAATGTTGGAAAAGTTGTCCATCCGGTTTTTCATTTCGTGGTAATAGGCTTTGTCTATAGTAAAAGCTGCGTTGTAAAACTTTATTTCGCAGAGGTTAATAATGCCGTCAGCCCTGTCTATCATCAAATCTATCTGAAAGCCATTGGCCTCTCTATTGCCCCTGTAAAAAAAGCTCGATTCGCTGGATTCAATTTTGGCAATGCCCAGTTTTTGTTTGATCTGTGGTATATGGTACAAGCACAGGTTTTCAAAAGCATAACCACACCAAATTTTATAGTTAGCCGTCTTCATGGCATTTAAAAAGGATTTTTTTACCGGCGGCTTAGCCAGGAATTTTTTGTAAAACAACAAGTATGGATCACTTAGCCGATACAGGGCATCTTTTGTGGCTTTCTGGTACGAGTTGTATTTGGCAATAAACCCCGACAGCCGCAACTCATCCAGTATTTGCGTTAAAGCACCACCGTCTTTGCCAGGATATAATCCGGCTATTTCCAATCTCGTTAATCCTTTCCATTTGGTAGCCAGGATATCTATGATATTGTAGTGGTTGGTGGAGTTATCGAACAGGGAACTAAAGAGGTTTTCGTACTCACTGGCCAGCTTTCCATTTTTTTCAAATAATAGCCTGTCTATATTTTGTGGAATGCTGAGTTCCTTTTTCAGCAGGCTTAAATAATATGGAACACCTCCCAATGCCATGTATAGTTCAATTACCTGGTGGTGGGTGCCTTTTATTTTCATGCCCTTTACCAGTTGCCAGGTTTCGTTCAGTGTAAATGGCTCCAGGTAAATGGTTTGACTAATGCGGTTGTGCAGGCCGCCTTTACTGTTCACCACATTGTTTACCATCCAGGCTGCAGCTGAGCCGCATACTATCAGCAGCACATTGTTCTCACTGGCCCAGTCGTTCCAAAAGTGGGCCAATGCTTCTGTAAAGCCACTTTTAGGCGTAGCTATCCATGGCAGTTCATCTATAAAAACTATCTTTTTCTTTTTCCCTTTTTTTTCTGTGAGGTATAGTTTTAATAAATGGAATGCCTCCTGCCAGCTTTTAGGAGGTTGTGTAAGCATGGCCGATTTGCTAAAGTTTGATAGCGAATAAATGAAGCTATTCAGTTGTTCTTTTTTATTGCTGTGTTGGGTGCCGGTCATTTCAAAATCAATCAGGCCTTCCAGGACACGGCGTACTAAAAAGGTTTTGCCAATGCGCCGCCTGCCTACTATGGCCACCATGGCCGATGCATTGGAATGGTAATGTTCCAGCAGTTGGCTGCTTTCCAATTGTCGCCCAAACAGTTGTTTTGCTTGCTCCATTCCTTCATTTTTACCGCACAAATATAGGTAGCCAATTTTGATAACCTGCGGAATCTATCATTTTTTGTTACATTCCGCGGATTATACAAAATGATAACCTGCGGAATATGTCATTTTTTATCACATTCCGCAGCTTATATAAGCAGAAAGCTATTATCCCGCCAATAAATTTCTAAAAAACCGCTTTCTGCAAACGCCGTACTGTAGCCGTTTTCACAAAATGGCAATAGATAATAACAGTGTGAAGAGCCAAAGTGTGGGTTTGGGCGATACAGCGGAACGGGTCTGCCGTTTTTCACCTGGGTGGCAACACGGTTTGTCAATTGTAATTGGGCATTATTGAAACTGGCAGAGGTTTGCTTTGGTAGTTGCCGCAGTTCCATACCTTTCCAAAATTCTCTTACTTTTCACTCCATGATTCAATTCAAAGCCTTTAAAAAGCAATACTCAGGTACGCTCATACTCGATATTCCATCATTCGAAATGCCCCGGGCCACCTATTGGCTTAAGGGCATCAACGGTAGCGGAAAATCTACTTTACTGAAATCGTTAGCCGGTTTTATTCCTTATGAAGGTAGCATCACCATTAACGGGATCGATTTACAAAAACAGAAAATGCGGCACCGGCAAATGGTGGGTTTTGGTGAAGCCGCACCCGTATTCCCTACCTTTTTAACCGGCATGGAGCTCATTGATTTTTACGTGGAAACACGTAAGGGCAACAAAGCCGGTTGCCTGCGTTTTTGTGAGGAACTACATCTATCAAATGAGGCGCTCAATAAACAGACAGGTGCCTATTCCAGCGGTATGCTTAAGAAGTTATCGTTGGTACTGGCCTTCACCGGCACAGCCCAATGGATATTGTTGGATGAGCCATTGATAACACTCGACGCGGAAGCTATACAGGTCGTGTTGCAACGCATCGAACAGTATACGGCAAACCATACCGGCATGTTGCTGACCTCTCACCAGGATATGGATTTTCCACATCACAACATAGAACTGACTACACTGGTTGCGACCAATAAAACCATAAGCGTACAGCCATGAAGTTTGCAATGCATATCCTCTGGAAAATAATGGTGCTTCCATTTTTTCAGCGCAATTCGGGCCTGTTCCTGTTTTTATTTGTGGCGGTGTTTGGGGTGGCACAAAATCCGAGGTTGTATCACTACCAGTTGATGCAGAGCATGTTGCTTTCGCCGGTTACGCTTTCTGTGGTTGCAATTGCCTGGCTATTATACGGCTTTAAAACCTTGTCTTTTGTTGTGAAAAAATTGCAGGACGAAGACCATGTATTTATTAAGCAATTGCAAGCATTAATGCCAGATAAACTGCTTCTCTTATTTGCCGGCGTGCAAACCATTTTGCTGGCTCCTGTTTGGGCCTACGCCGCAGTAACGGCAGGCGTAGGTTTTTACACCGGCTATATTTTACCAGCCATTGGTATCATCTTCTTTATAGGGTTATTGATCGCAGCTACAGGTTTGCTTTGCTATCGTTCTTTAATGCGAACTGGTGCCGGCTGGCAATGGCCAGAACTTCCATTCCAGATCCCGAAGCCATTTTATACACTGTTGCTCTGGCATAGTTTTTACAAAGGCAAAATGAAACTGGTGGGTGTAAAACTGGCTTCTTTCACCGTTCTCTTCATCCCGTTGGTCTGGAATGCCGGGAATAATAATCTCAGCGATTTTATATTGTTTTACCAGGTGGCGATTGCTGCACATGCATTGGTGGCTTACGACTATGTCCGATTCCTGGAAAGCGGCTTTCCTGGTTTGCGCAATTTGCCCATTCCTCGGGTTAAAATATTTTTGTTGTTCCCGGTTGCCTATACGGCCTTGCTTTTGCCGGAAACTGCTATACTTTTTTACTATTTGCCCGCTACCGGCTTTGGAACCCAACCGCTGTCGCTCATCATTTATTTTATTGGTCAATTGATATTCTTCGGTAGTATCGCCTACGAAAAAAACCTGAACAGTTCGGAGTATATCATGTCAGTCGGGGTGGTTTGCGTCTGCTCCTTTTTCGTACTACCACTTACTGAGTTTTGGGTGATAGGCGCTGTCATGGCGTTGGCAGGCTTTTTTATATTTAGCAGCTTATATTACCAGTATGAGCCAGTATTTAAGGAAGACTCATTCACAAAGCATCAAGAATGAGTTGTTAAAGGTCAAAGCCAAATAAGTTTCTAAGTCGTATAAATGCTACGCTATGACGAATATTTTAGCCCGGTTAACCAGTTGTTAATCACTGGTTCAAGCAATTGATTTTGGTAAATAGAAACCAATTTAAAATCAAAGTGGGCTGCTTCTGTCAAGGCCTTCAAAAGATCAAATCCTTCCTGCCGCTTCACGATCGCCATTTTTTTTGTCGCAAGGCATTCGCCTAAATACTCCTGTTCTGTTTGTCCCGGCGTAGGGATGAAGATGCATTTGCACTGCAACACTTTCATATCCATCAGTGTACTATAGCCGCTGCGGCTAATGATATAGTTGCTTTCTGAGAATGCCAGCTGCATATCATTTGCACCGAGGTGGTTCACGACTGAAATGTTCGCTGGCAATAATGGAAGCGTGGTTTCACCAGGCATGCCCCTGATCAGTAAAAAATGGCCTTCTGCATTTTTTAGCTGGGGTAGAATAATGGCTTCCAGGAGGCTGCGTTGTGGTTCCGGGCCACTCAGGCTAATTGTGGCCATATATTTTTTCCGGGGTACACCCGTTACTTTAAAACGGGTTAACCAGCCAATATATTTAACCGGCAGACCTGGAAGAACCTTAGGGTGACTGAGCGTGCCTGCCAGGCTTTCGGACACATTTTCAGCATCCGGAACCCAGCATTCTGTAAAGCGGTTGATATACAAGTATAGGCGTTTCCTGCTAAAACCTTCGACCCACTTAAAAAATTGTGGAGCCTTTACCTGTAACTGGTGCGTAATGAATACACAAGGGATTTTGCTGGTATACAATCCATAGCGATTGTCGCTGATTACAGCGTCAATTTGATAATTGTCAATAATTTTTTCCAGCCATTTATTTTCCTTCTTTACGTTCCTCAAAAAATGCGGTAGTTGTAACGCCAGTCTTAGTAGTACATTTTTTTTTCCATATATAATGCCGTAGCCATCCAGCTGAATACATTGTATACCAGGAAACTCCTGTTGCAGTAAAACCTGGTGATAGCCACTTGTCGCTAAAATTACACGGCACTGTTTTTGCAATAAATACCGGATAATAGGTATACAACGGGTAGCGTGACCGAGCCCCCAGTCAAGCGGGGCGATGAGAATGGTAGTGTTAATTTTTTCGTTGAAAACAGGCATGAACAATAATTACAAGCGGAAAATAGTTATTTTACACAAATCATTTTTACTACCATGAACATAAAGAAGACTTTGATCGTATTTTCTGTGCTGGCGTTGCTATTTGCATCTTGTGGTTCGTCAAAATCTGCAAAAGGTTGTGGGTGTCCAAATAGAAGCGGTATGGTTGGGTATTAATTTTTTACAATTTTATTTTTGAACCCGGGATGTTCTATGCGAAACGGTAGCCGCGATTTATTATTTGTATCAAGATTTGCCGCATTAAGTAATGTGGAAATGGAAAAGGAGCTTTTTCTAATAAACGAAATATTGTACGGTATTGAATCAATGAGCACCTATGCGGTTGTAAATGAAGTTATTGATCTCAATAAGTACCGGGTGATAAAACGGCCTCACCTTGTCGCCCACGCGATCCGGGAAAAAAGTCACAAACCATTTATTTTTATTTATAATAAGAATTAGCGCAAAAGAAGAGGGGCCATTTTGGCCCCTCTTCTTTTGTAATTGACTTCATTATTTGCCAAACACCTTCTTTAGAATATCGCTAGCATAACCAACCGGGTTTTTGCGGATATTTTTTTCCTCAAGAGCTACATAGTAAAAAATACCATCCATTGCTTTTTGAGTAACATAAGCACTGAGGTCGGTTTCCACCTTTTTGGACGAAAATTTATTGTAGGTGGTAAACATATCTTTCCAGTATTTGGTGGCATCTGTTTTAATCAATGATGAATCGATAACGGGCTTAAACGCTGCAGTTAACAATGTGCCGGTAGTTTTCTTGAGATAAGAGGTTGCGGAAGTGTCGCCACCCTTTAAAATGCCCAGTGCATCACTGATATTCATGTTTTTAATGGCAGATAAAAAAATGGGAGCTGCTTTTTTTGACGCATCTTCAGCTGCCCGGTTCAGACTTAGAATTGCGTTGTCGGCCAGTTTGCCCATACCAAAGGTGCGCAAGGTTTTTTCTACTTTTTGAACTTCGGCCGGCAGCAATATTTTTACAGCGGCATCTTTTAAAAACCCATCTGCGATAGATAATTTTCCCGTGCTGTTTTGTGTACCCACGTTTAATGCCTCTTTTAAACCACTTACGATGTCACCGTTGCTCAACGAGTCTTTTCCGGAACTGGCGCCTGTAGCTTTATCAAGAATGGTTTTGAAAATCCCTTTTTTTTGAGCCATTGCCGGGCCGGCGGTTAGTAGCATGGCTACTATGCCCGTAAGAAATGTTTTTGCGATCCGATACTTCATCTGTTTGTTTTTTACTGAAGCTGCAAGGTAGAATGTGGTCCAGTTACATCCCAGCCTTTTTATAAATCTTAACAGCTATTGAATCCGATGGAAATTTATCTTTACAGCATGCAAGTAATTCTTATTGCTTTAGGCATTTATCTTTTATACCGTTTCATCTTCGGTTTTTTGATACCCGTAATCAACACTACCAGCCAGGTGAAGAAGCAGTTCAGCGCTATGAAAGAAAAGATGGAAGAAGCTTATAATCAACAAGCCCCACGCCAGCAGGCCACAGCAAATCATGGTACTCATTTGGGCAGAACCACCTCGGGAAAACCAGGTGCTAAAGAAGATTATATTGAGTACGAGGACCTCTAACGGAAAATCCTGCTTTTAAAATGGGATGGCATTTTTCAAAACATCTTCCAGCAAAGCTCCATTTTCAAGAAATAATACCTGTATTCCTGCAGAAAGGGCACCATTGATATTTTTCAGGGTATCGTCTATGAAAAGGGTCTCTTCTTTTTCCAGGTTATTCTCCGCTAAAATTACCTCGTAGGCGATGGTTTCAGGCTTCCGTTCGTGGTATAAATGAGAGTAATAGGCTTTGTGAAAATGATCGTCGAAATCAGTGTTGCCAAACTCCCGTTGATGAATTTCACCAAATGCTTTATGATGGATCGCATTGGTATTACTAAGAAGGAAGGTATTGTATCGTTGTTTGAGAATGGGTAGAACGGCCACACTACTTTTTCTGAAACTTCCTAGCATGGCATTCCATGCTGTTTCAATTTGCTGGTTCGATAATGGAATTCCCGTTGCCTCTCTAAAATAGTCGTAGAAAATTTCGGGTGAAATAAGCCCTTTTTCTAATTTTGCGAATAGTGGATTGGAAAAAGACTGTTGGTAAAAGTCGTCGAAGTTTATGATCCCGAGATCTACAAAAGCCTGTTTTGTTTTTTGGTAATCTACATCTAAAAACACTCCGCCGAGATCGAAAATGATGTTTTTTATTGTTGGTTCAGCCATAAGGATTTCTTTTTACCGGCACGGTTTTTAAAAATTAAATAATGGGCAAAGTAAAATATTGAAATCTGATTTGTGAATTTCTATATTTTCGCAGCCCGGAATGGGGTTGGTCATTGGGTCAATAAGTCAATGGTCATTTTATTTCTAAGTTCTATAATAATAGTTCAGTTATCCTTTTGATCAATGACTTATTGACCAAATGACAATTGACCAAACAAAATATTGGACCCTTAGCTCAGTTGGTTAGAGCACCTGACTCATAATCAGGGGGTCGTAGGATCGTTCCCTACAGGGTCCACTTTTTTTAAGCGGAGAGCCGTAAAAGCTTTCTGTTTCGCTTCTTTTTCCAACTTGTTGGCCATAAAACCACCCAATTGGGAATATTTGGCTTACATTTATTTAATCTTACTCATTAGAATCTTTTACTCGGGCATCTAGTTTATTGCCTTTTGGCTACTGCCAATTACTATTTAATTTATGGAATACAACGCAGCAAGGGAACATTTGGTTATGAGGGAATATGGGCGCCATGTACAAAAAATGGTGGATCATATTTTAACCGTAGAAGACAAAGCCAGCCAGCAGAAACAGGCGGAAGGCGTAGTGGAACTAATGGCTTTTCTTAACCCGCAACTTAAAACCATCGAAGATTATAAGCACAAACTATGGGATCATTTGTTTGTGATTTCCGATTTTAAACTGGATGTAGAGAGTCCTTATGGCAAACCGGAAAGGGCCACTTATAAAACCAAGCCTGACCCCCTGCGTTACCCCAAACGTAAGCCCAGGTACAATCACCTTGGCAAGAACCTGGAATTGGTGATCAACAAGGCTATGGCCGAAGAAAACGCGGACAAGAAAAGCGGCTTTGCGCATGTGATAGCGCATTATATGAAGCTGGCTTACAGCAACTGGCATAAGGAATTGGTACACGACGATGGTATCCGCCAGGAGTTAAACAGTATTACAAACGGGGAACTGGAATTTAGCGCTACTCCTTTTGTACGTCACCGTGCCCCCAGTTTTAATGAGACAGAAGGTTACGGATATGCCAAACGTGCCAATAATAACCGCAACTTCCGTAACAATAACAATCGCAATAATAATAACCGTACCGAAGGCCGTGGCGGCGCTGCGGCTAATGCAGGTGGTCAATTCAGGGAGAACCGGAATGGTGGTAACCAGGGCGGAAATACCCAGCAGGCTGCTGCACGTACCAATAGCAATCCCAACAATAAATTCAATAAAAAGAAGCGGTTTTAATGGATAATGGCTTAATTGAAAATGAATAAATAAAAATTTCCCGGGATTATTTTCGGGATTTTTTATTGCAGGAAATCGTACTTCGCAATCAGAAAATCATACATCATACATCCGAAATCATAAATCACTATGGCCAGTTTTGAAGTAAGAGGGGGTAAAAAATTATCAGGCACGATTGTGCCGCAGGGCGCCAAGAATGAAGCCCTGCAAATACTTTGTGCCGTTCTGCTATCGCCAGAAAAAATAACCATCACCAATATTCCCGACATCATCGATGTTAACCTGCTTATAGAATTGCTGCAGGATATGGGGGTAAAGGTGGAACGACCACTAAGAGATACCTGCATTTTCCAGGCCGACGAGGTAAACCTGGATTACCTCAGCACCAAGGCATTTCATAAAAAAAGCGGTAAACTGCGCGGCTCCGTAATGATGGCCGGGCCCATGCTGGCAAGATTTAAGAAGGCATTTGTACCAAAACCGGGTGGCGATAAAATTGGACGGCGCAGGCTGGATACGCATATCATTGGCTTTGAGAAACTGGGCGCCACATTTACCTATAACACCGACAATGGTTGTTACGACCTGGAAGGAAGCCAATTGAAAGGAACATTTATGTTGCTGGATGAGCCATCGGTAACCGGTACCGCCAATATTGTAATGGCAGCCTGTCTTGCCGAAGGCACCACCACTATTTATAACGCCGCCTGTGAACCATACCTGCAGCAATTGTGTAAGATGATTAACCGAATGGGTGGCGATATCAGTGGAATCGGAAGTAACATGCTTACCATCAACGGTGTGGAAAAACTAGGCGGAACAGAACATCGCATTCTCCCTGATATGATTGAAGTGGGCTCGTTTATCGGGCTCGCCGCAATGACTCAAAGTGCAGTCACCATCCAGGGTTGCGGCATTACCGACCTCGGTATGATACCCGATAAGTTTCGTCAACTGGGCATACAATTCGATGTGAAAGGGGATGATATTATTGTTCCGGAACAGGATGTGTATGAGATTCAAACCTTTATGGATGGTGGTGTACTGACCATTTACGATCATCCCTGGCCTGGCTTTACGCCGGATCTGCTCAGTATCGTGTTAGTAGTGGCTACACAGGCAAGAGGCACCGTGCTCGTTCATCAAAAGATGTTCGAAAGCCGATTGTTCTTCACAGATAAACTAATCGATATGGGTGCCCAGATCATTCTCTGCGATCCACACCGCGCTGCTGTAGTGGGTCTTGGCAGGGAGCAAAAACTTCGCGGTATCACGATGAGCAGCCCCGACATCAGGGCCGGGGTGGCATTGTTGATTGCTGCCCTAAGTGCCGATGGTAAAAGCATTATTCAAAACATTGAACAAATAGACAGGGGCTACCAAAATATAGATGACCGGTTAAGGGCTTTGGGCGCTGATATTAAAAGGGTGTAATGGCTGGATACATGCTGCCTGTTGGATCATCCGGTCATTGTGTCGTTGTCGCTGGCAGCATTGCATGGCCTTAAATTTCCGCATCAATTTTCATAAAGTTTCAAATAGGCGGCGAATGGCTATTTTAGCCAGTCAATCTATTTGTCATAAGATCATGTTGTTTCCTCAAAAGAATGTGTTTATTGCTCCCGCTAAAGCAACATGGGCAGTACTTTTCATGCTTTTGCTTTTTCCCGGTGCCGTCCAGGCCCAGGTGCCACAATTATTTGATTATCCTGAAAACGAATGCATTGCCAGAATGCAGCATCTTTTGGTAATCCGGTGCAAAGACAGCAACGCTGTTGTAACAAAAACAGATAGCATTAAAACCATTGCAGGCAACAAAGGAGACAAGAAACTGGAATGGTTTGCCGACCTGTTTTCCGCCGATGCCCTGGATGGTTTCCGGGAAGCCCATAAAATGCCCCCGGTGGCATTGTTGCAAAAGAAATTCTGGTTTGAAAGTTGCCATTACCCCGAAATTGTCGCGATTTATCACTATTGCCTGGGGAGACGCTTTTTTGGCGTTAAGGTTTTTGATAAGGCGTTTCACTATTTTATCCTGGCAACTGACGAGATGGAAAAAATCGGGTATGCCAACGTACCAATGGCCGGCAATATCACGGCCAGTATTGCCCACCTGTATTCCTATTTTGAAGATTATCCTTCGGCTATTAAATATAGCAGGATATCTCTCCAGCACCCCAATGAATTTGTTAGCACTGGTTACAAAGCCGTATTCAACTACAACAATATTGGGTACTACTTTCTCAAAATGCGAAATTATGATAGTGCAGCTGCTATTTTTCAGCAGGTAATGAAGCAGGCGTTGATGACAAATGACACGGATTATTACGGCATAGGTTCAGGTAACTACGGCAATATACTGCGGCTCCACAAAAAATACCGCGAAGCGCTGCCATACTTCTACACTGACATATCACTAAACGAACACAAAGTGCCCGCTAACTCAGCCACCACCTGCCTCTACATTGCCAATTGCCTGTTGTATCTGGATAGCGTGGACAAAGCAGCCTTTTATATCGAAAAGTCCAAACCGTTGGCAGCCGGCTCTTATTATCAAAGTAGCTATCACCCTACCTATTATGAGGACCTGGCACTGCTGTATAAGAAAACCGGCCAGTATGCTTTGTCCATCGCATTCCAGGATTCGTTGCTGCAGCTCAACGATTCGCTGAAAACTTTTTTTGACACCAAGGTATTAATGGCTACAACGATTAGGGAAAATGAAGAAAAGCACCTTGGCCAGCTACGGCTTAAAGAGGCTGCCAGTGCAAATGCGCTTTACACCCGCAACCTCATCCTCGGAGCGCTCATTGTTTTATTCGGCGCACTCTTGTATGCCTTTTGGATGCGTGCTCAAAAGGAAAAACTGGAGCGTATTCAGAAACAGTTGCAGGCCGAAGCCTTATTGGCCGGGGCTAACCAGCAACTGGAACAATTTGTGGCCCAGTTGCAGGAGAAAAACAGGGTGATCGAAGAAATCCGGAGCCAGGTGCAGGAAATAGCCAAGACTGCCCCGGACGAGAATAAGGGGCTCGACACACTGCTGAACAGTTCACTGCTTACTGCTGCAGATTGGGATAATTTCAAAGCTCTTTTCGACAAAGCCCATCCCGGCTTTATAGAAAACCTGCCTGGCACTTACCCGGGTCTTAGCCAGTCGGAGATCCGGCTGCTGGTGCTCCAAAAACTGGAGATCAATAGCAAAGACATGGCTGCTATGCTGGGTATTTCGTTAGCTTCTTTACGCACTGCGAAGTACCGGCTCCGCAAAAAATATCCGGAACTGCCCGGCAAGCCGGAACCGGGTGAGGGAGGAGAGGATTGATGCCACCGAACTGGAATGAATGATAGCAGCCTGTAACCGCGGCTTTTTTGTCTACGATTCCTGTAATTGTCTACGTTTTTGCATGCAATACCCAGATGTCTACGCCATTTTCTTATTTGTCTATGCCTGAAATTTGGAAACAGGTCACTGCTGTAGGTAATTTTGTATAAACATTATTCCCATGGCAATGTTATCCTTGCCCGGAGATCCAGGAAAACGCAAATGGCTGTTACAGGTATTGGCACTTATACTCATTTTCGGATTACTTGCCTGGGGGGTGTGGCTTTATTATAAGTGGCGGATACAAACGCTATAAAAGCCTGGTGGATTAAGGAAGAAAGATTCTTCAAGATCATTTGAATAAAAACGAAACAACTTTTATAAATATTCACGGTATTAAACGTGAACAACGAGACCCTGATTTATTAGAACCTATTCTTTCCCGTTGTGGCTTCCCTAAACCTCCGGCTGTCCCTAACCAAGGCAGCCGGTTTTTATTTCAAAGGATCAAGGATCAATGCCCAAGGAACAAGAATCAAGGTTCATGTGGTTGTATTTTCTTGAATCTTGATCCTTGACGCTTGGTTTAAAACATCAGCAACCTGCTGCCACCTACTTTTTTCTTCATGCCCGCAGCCCGAATGTTGTAAGTAAAGGTGGCCATAAAATACTGCGCCAGTACATTTCCTTTCGTGGTGGTGATCATGTTGCGGTTAACATTTGCACTGATATTCCTGTTACGTTTGAGAATGTCGAATACACTCAGGCTCAATACACCCACTTCGTCCTTAAGCATGGTAAAGTTGATGCCGGCATTCCAACGTAACTGGTCTTTGGGTAAGCCTCCGCCGATATTGCCATTATAGGAGTAGTTGATTTTGGTTTCCCAGATCACGTGCTTTGGATAGCGGAGCACAAATTCGTTGGAAAAATCGTGTGTTGTCACGTCCAGGTTTTTAAAACGGGCGCTGGAGTACCGGGTAAAATTAAAACCGATAGAATAATCCATATTCCATTCGAACTTATCGTCCCAGTTGAGTCGGACACCGTTCCATTGCTGCAGATTCCAGGTGTTTTGCCAGCTGCTTTCTGCATTAAAAAGTAATGGGCTGCGGTTCAACTGGTAATAGGCACCAGTGTTCCAGGAAAAGATGAATTTCTGGTTGTTTTTATATTGCCTGTTGAGGTTGTAGTTGAGCCAGAAGTTGGTGCTGCCATCTGCATTCACCGGGGTGGTAGTTTGCACCCCATTATTGTCGAGAATGATACTTTGGATAACATCATTTTTTGAAAAGGTTACAGCACCGTTCAGACCGAAATTCATACTTTTCTTGGTGTCGTTAAAGTACCAGTTCACCGAAATGTTATCCCGGGTTGAAGGCAGCAGATCGGGATTTCCTTTCGTAATAAAGTAGGGATTCGTATTGTCGGTTACTGCGATGAGGTAATTGTACCCGGGTAATACAATGCCCCTGTCGTAATTAACATTAAGCTTTTTGTACACTATATTCAGTGCGGGTAACAGGTTAAACAGGTCCTGCTTCAGTGGTTCCTTCAAAAACAATGCTGAGGTATTATTGTTTTGCCAGAGGGCTCTTATACCGGGCGTTACAGCGAAGTCCTTCCATTTAAACTCCAGGCCGGCGCTTGAATTAATACGGTTTGAAATACGGTTGAGTTGACTGCTCAGGGCACTGTTAAGGATGGTATATTCTTCAAAACTGTTTTTGTTGAACGTGGTGATATCGCTTTTATTCCTGCCATATTCATAGCGGCTATTCACACGCAGGTTCAGCTTTTTTGAAATGGGCTCTGTATAATTAAAACCCAGGCTGGCATCGGTCCGTGGTATATGATCTTTCCGGAGCTGGCTGATGGTTTTATTACCGGCGGCCGGGTACATAACATTGGTAACTGATTCGGTAATGAAATCCGTTGTGCGGTTGTTATGGTCCAGGTTATGCGATATAGAATAGCGGCGCCCCTTTTTGGTGCCGGACATATGGGAAAGACTAAACCCCTGGCGGTAAATACCCAATGTTGACTGGTTGTTTTGTATAATATTACCGACACTTAACTGCCCAAGTTTATTGTTGAGACTGCTCACATTGCTAAACCGGTCTTCGTTACCCAGGCCAAGCGTATAACTGGCATTTATGAAAATATTGGTCAGCGAATCGGGCTTAAACTTGGCACCAACTCCAAAATTATGACCATGATTTACAATACCCCCGTTGAGCAGCGTACTGTTATTGATTACTGTATCTCCATAAAACTGTTTCACGTCCGACTCTGAAATACGATCAATATTAACGGTGCCGTAAAAATACTGTCCGTAAAAGGATCGCTTCGCATTGGGAGAGTGATTGAGGTTAAAGCCGGCGCCCTTACTGGTGCTGATGCCACCATAGCTTTGGGAACCCCCAAAATTAATTCCGTTAATTGACAAGCCGCTTCCGTTGCCGTTTACCCAAACGCTGGTACTGTTACTATTGCTGCTGCCTCGGGTACGGTCAAAACCTCCTGCCTGCATCATTTCGGTATAACCAAAGCCTGGCTTGTTGAGATTATTCATATAACCCAAAACGCTTACCTGGAATGTATCCCGGTAAATATTGGCGATGCCGCCTGCTTCATAGCGCCCTGTAGTTCCGGCACCAGCATACATTTTTCCAAACCAGCCTTTTTTTACACCTTTTTTTAAGGTAATGTTTACCACTTTGCCCACATTGTTCAGGTTGTCGTCGCCATTGCGCAACAGCTCTTCTTTATCGTCCATCACCTGAACTTTTTCGATAACGTTGGCTGGTAAATTGCGGGTAGCCATTTTAGGGTCATCGCCAAAAAATGATTTACCATCCACCAGTATACGGTTTACCGGTTTTCCATTGACCATAATATTGCCATCCCGGTCTACTTGTACACCCGGCAGTTTCTTCAGCAGGTCTTCCACCAGCGCATTGGGTAGGGTTTTAAAGGCAGTGGCGTTAAATTCAATCGTGTCTTTTTTGATCATCACCGGGGGCCTTTCTGCAGTTACTACTACTTCCATTAAGTCACTGTTGGCACCCACCAAGGCAACACTATCAAAACGTAGCTGGCTTGTTTCGGGGGTAAGCATAAAATCCTTGCGATAGGTATTGAAACCCGAGTAAGATACCAGGAACCGCAGCGGTATATTCAGCGGCAGACCAGGTATTTTAAATTCGCCTTCCGGGGTGCTTAGCCGGTAGGTAACAATGGAGGTGTCGAGTGCTTTAAATACCGTTATGGTAGCATAACCCTGTGGCTTTTTATAACTGGTATCGGTGATTTTTCCGCTAATGCTGCCGCTTTGTGAGAAAGCTTGTATCGTAAAAAACAGGAGGAGTAAAGTTTTGATCAGCTGCTTCATGAACATAATAGTTTTGTGGATGAAGGTTAGGATATTGCAATTCTACGAAATTATTCGTACTGTTTGAGCAAACGGCTTACCGTTCATAAAATTGCATGATAGAATTTGGAGGGAAATGATTGGAGGAATGCCAGTAATAACATTCCTCCGGGAGCAGTTATTTAAAATCAACCGTGCAGTTGATGCACTTAAGCTGAATTTGGGTATGTTTTCCTTTGATATCGCCTACTGAGGCAGTAAACCGGGCATCCTGGCCCTCGCCCCAGTTGCCGCCACTGCCGTAGTAGATGGTCGTGGCAGTTGGTTGCGGTTTTTTATTCGAAAGAAATAGATTTGCTTTTCTAGGAGGATCGGGTTTTTCGGTTTCTTTTGCTACATCCTTCGCTGGCTTTTCAATCACCTGCTTTTCGAAAGGCGCATAAACGCTGCTAAACTCGCCATCAAAATCAACAGAATAATTCTTTAAGCCCCGGACCGGGAGCCTTATATCTGCATATTTATCATCAATTTTTATCAGCTCTACGGAGGCGTCTATATCGCGGATCTTGATATCTGCGTTACTGCCTGTCAGATCGAAAGATTTTTTAACACTGGTGATACGCAGGTTGCCGTAGTCTTTACGTCCATGCAGGTCTGTTACCTCATCAATTTCAAATTGGTCGTTCAAGCTGCGTATACTCAAATCGGTAACCGTATTGATGTCTATGCTGGAGTTTTTTGAATCAATGTTCAGCTTGACAAAATCTTTAGCAGCAAGCCGGCCGTTGGTTAATTCTATTTCCGCATCGCGAATGCTCCCGGCGTTGATATTACAGTAGGATGTGATCAGAATTGCTTTTTCAGCGTCGTTCATCACCAGGTTTGCATTGTTGATTTTGATTTTCAGATCTTTAATGTTGGTAGTAATTTCCACATCGGCATACTTACTTTCCACATCCAGGCTGGCACCAGCTGGCATATAAATAACAGCGTCTCTTTTGATATTCGATTTTTTGTTTACCCAGTTGCCATCCCCGTCAAACACCGCTATACCAGTAGCTTTTGAACCTAGCTTATTCGATGCTGCGTAGTCAAAATCGTAAGGGGTATAACCGGAAACCGTAGTGTAAGACTGTCCTGAACTTGTTGTAGTAAGACCTGTTCCTTTGGTGGTACGAATTGTACTGACGCCGTTCACCAGGGTGCCACTTGTGATCACCACGTTATTGGCATTGCCTTTTAATTCCACATTCAATTTAGAAAACCATTCGCCATCGCTGAATTTGGGATCGTCGCCCCTGTAAGACACGTTGGTTACAATTTTTACCTTGTTATCATTGGAAGCTTTGATGATGATCTTACGATAAATATTTTCTACAAAAACCGTAGCATTTGCTGCGCAGGGTGTTTCCATCGACACTTCTTTTGAAGTGACCTTTTCGTCTTCCTCTATTTTTTTGCCTTCTACCGTGATAGGGGCGTTTTTATCCTTTTGCGCTTTCAGCAACTGGCTGCCGGTTAAAAAAATAAGGCAGGCAGTGATTTTATAAATGATATGTTTCATGGTGTAATGTTTTTTAAATATTCAGGAAATAAGAATGGGTGCTATCCTGGGGCAATTGATTTTGCCGCACCCGGTTGTTCATTTTATTGATTTCTGTTTGTAAATTTTTAAGCAGGTTGAGCCTTTGCTGGCTCACGTTGATGAGTTGGTCCAGCAGGGCATCGTTCAACCCGTTTGTTTTAATTTCTTTCTTTATGGCGGCTTCATCCGCGTCCATTTGTTTCAACTGCACTTTAAAATCATCAAAGTATTTGGGACTTTCGGCGAATACGGGTGTGGTGCGGAGCCGGTTGAGCTGCAGGCTTATCAGTTGGGCATAGCTTTGCTGAAGTGGTGTGATGATGGCCATATCATCCGGCGAAGTTGCAGCAGGTCCCTTTTTACGGATTCGTACCGGTACTTGTGGCATTACAGGCGCTGTTTTTCTTTTTGAAGCATAGTCTGACTGTTTAACATCTACGATCTTCTTAACAGGCTGCTTTTGCTGCGGAACCATTTTCTGTGGCAGGTTGTTTACCTTTTCCCTCGTCAATAAAACGGTGTCATCGGTTTTTGCTACATGATCTTTGATGCTTACGACTTCACCCTGCTGCCCAATTAAACTATCAGTATTTGACAAGTATTTTATCCCCGCCACAATCGCTATCACCACACTGGCGGCAGCAACAAATTTCATAGCCGTGTATAGCCAGTTATTGGTTGGCAATTGCTTTACTACCGGCCGGGTGGTTTGCTGTATGCGTTGCCACACGGCGTCCCGTGGGGTGTCGGCATCCAGCGAATCCCGGTTTTCGTTCAGGTATTTTTTGAAGTCATCCATTTACTGCCATTTTTTTGTTGATGCGATCCTTTAACATAGTGCGGGCCCGGTGGTATTGGCTTTTGCTGGTGCCTTCGCTGATCCCGAGGTTCTCTGCTATTTGCCGGTGGCTGTAATCTTCCAGCACAAAGAGTACAAACACCTGGCGACAGCCTTCTGGTAATTCTTTTATTTCCCGGTGCACCAGATCAAGGCTTACGGTGGTCCACCATTCTGTCGCTTCATCTGCCAGGGTTTCTTCGTGGTGATCCTCCCAATTGTTCCAGTTTACATGAAAGCGGCTGTGCCGGATGCATTCATTCACCACTATTTGCCGCAACCAACCGCCAAATGCTTCCGGTTGTTTTAGCTGATCCAGTTTTTTAAAGGCCTTTAAAAATGCATCGTGCAGCAGGTCTTCGGCATCGTTGCGTGTGCCGGTCATTCGTATGCAGATATTGTACATCGCCTTACTGTATTGCTGGTATAGTAAAGCCTGTGCATCTCCATCGCCCTGACCAGCCCTTCTCACAATAGATGTTTGTATGTTGGGTTCCTGTTGCAAATAGCTGGGTACGGTTATAAGAGTAACAAAGGTGTAAATGGTTGGAAAAGAAAGGAAGATATTTTTTTTGGGGTTTGCAATCATTTAAAAAGAGCACGGGCATCGTTTTGTCTATTCCTATCTTCAGCCCATCAATAACATTTCAAAAAGTTGTTGCTCAAATACTTAAATGCAAAATCAAATGACAAAACCAGCGCTCATGCTGGCATTATTGGCAGTAGTAGCTTGTGGATCTAAATATAGATTGTGGGACATTGATAAATTTAAAATCGATGCCGGGGCCCTGGCTCCCCTGGAAGAAATCAAGTTGCTATACTCCAGTCGTGCTCCGGATATGGCAGCTGACCGGAACTACTACCTGCACGTTGTGGTGGTATCTCAAAAAACAGGCGACACGGTCAATATTTTAACCACATCGGATAATGGCTTTGTTGCAACCGATGGGGACAAGGTTTTTAATTTCATTCCCGAAATAAATCCTTCGAAAGAAATTCATAAGGTAGCAAGGGATCCAGAATTCGATGGCATCGCCGACAACCATTTTCCCACGGTCATCGGTACCATAGGCCAGGTTTTCAAGAGTCCGCCACAGTAGGCGGGGCCAACCTTTGATGATTAGCCGGAATCAGAAAAAGGATTTTACTGCTTCGAATGAAAAATAATGAGCTCCACCCTCCTGTTTTGTGCCCTGCCTTGTGCCGTGCTATTGGTGCTAACTGGCCGGCTTTTTCCAAATGGATGAATCGTTATTTTATCAGGCGGCAGAATAAATGCTTTTAGCAACCAGTCTTTTACAGCCTGACTACGGCGGCGGCTGAGTAGCAGGTTCTGGGTTTCGTTTCCAATGGCATCAGTGTGACCTTCTACATAAATACTGTCGATAGCAGGGTTGGTTTTGCCGGGTGTTTTTTGAGTAAATATTTTTTGCAATATTTCAATAGCGCCGGGTTTCAGTTTTGCTTCATTAAAATCGAAAAGTACATCGCCGAGCAATACCGTATCACTGGTGGTGATTTCGATTGCAGGTGGTGGAACTGCCGGTATTTCAATTCTTGTTACCGAACCCGTATCCGTATTTTCTTTTTTGATGGGTAATTCGCCTTTGTCGTAGAGCGTGTAGTCCATATCCTTATGGCGAAAATTATAGTTGTAAGTATGTTGCTTGTTCATTTCATAATCACTGCAAGCCAATTCGGTTGGCTCATCCGCTAGCAGCTGAAAATGGTCTACGGTTAGTGAAATCCATTCCCGCTGGCCGCGGTCAAAGCGTTTCCCATTCAACAGGTCTTCGTCTATAAAGCTCCCGAACGTTAAGTATTTTTCATTTCCAGTGGCGATAAAACGATATTGAAAAGAATAGAGGTCAGCAGTGCCAACCTGTTCTATTTCCATAATACTGTCAGGAACGATATTTTGGCTGAAAGGCCGGCGTGGTATATAGAAATGGCTTCCCAGAGCCAGGCCGGGTCTTAGTTTGAGGCGGTTGTTGAACTTTGCAGTAAACAGGCCGGAAAAGGTATAGTGATGATCTTTCTGCAGGCGGCAGGGGAGCAGGGTTCCTATCACCGGGAAAAAAGCATTTGTACCACTCCAATAGTAAAATACAGTAAGGCTGTTATTGCCTAATAGCGAATCGTTATTATCGGCATGGCTCAACTGAACTCTGCTGGCATTCATATAAAACCAGGCCTCCACGCCACATTCGCTGTTGTATTCCGAACATTTGTTAATGTCTTCGAAATCGCCGTTGAGGAGGAGGTTGCGTTGGGAGAAAGTCTTGATGGAAACAAATAACAGGCAGCTTAAAAGCAAGGTTTTTGCAGCAGGCATATATTTAAAACGGAAAATGAGCGTTTATATTTTCTGAACAAAGACTACCCGATCTCATGTTTGAAGGTCGGTCATTGCTTCTTTTATTAATTCCGGGGATACTTTCCAGCAGTCAACAACCGACAGAAAATCATTACATGTTTTTTCTACAATTTCTTTTGGATCCAATTTTTGATTTTAGAGAACAACGAAGGATTAGCTGTTGTATTTCTAACTTCAATCATCTCTGCAACCAGAGATTCTGAACAGTCAATGTCAATCGGCCTTGTCCATTGCTCAGGCAATTCAAATTCCTGGGGCAAATGAACTTTTCCTGACATAGGCGTGGTGGCTTTTTGGTGCATCTCTTTGATCATAATAGTGATCTTCTTCAGATCATCTTCACTTATATCTTTTGCGATGACCATACCGCAACTCCTGTCGGGCAAGGCAACATAATATCCGTTTGGAAAAGCCCTGCTCAATTCATCGGAAAATAAGATCCTTCCCGACCCAACAGCATCAGTGTTCATAAATGAAAGCCATTGTAGTTGCCCATTACTGCGATCCATTTTATAACTCGTGAAAAAGTGTTCATGTTCATAACCCGATAGGCGCAGGTTTTCAAAAGATTGTTGTTGCCAGTTTTGGTTGCTTGCATTAAAATAATCAAAATCCTTTCGGGTTAAATAACCCATAGCGCTATCTCCAATAAAATGGACCCAGGTAAGAATAAATGCATTGTTGGCAAATGGATAATGCGGTAAGTCCCATGCTTTTTCATCGTAGTAACCTGCTGGTACAATCAATGGGTAAATATGGGCTACATCTTTTTGCTCCATATATCTAAGTTAAGGTGCCTGATGACATACTTGTGCAAGTAATCCTTCCTTAAATTGAACAGGTGGGCCAGGGCGCCTAAGGCGTATCACTTAACTATATTGAAAAATCTAGCTGCCATTTTTTGACATACCTATCATCATTGTCACAACGATTACTATTCCTCTGCAAACTTTCAGATAAAAAATTCGCGGGCATTTTTCTATCATTCCCCTATTTTTTTCCGCCCCGCCATGCGTAGCGAAATTGGTAGACGTACCAGACTTAGGATCTGGCGCCGGCAGGCATTCAGGTTACTATTTCACCCGCCGCTCATCTGTGGCCTTTACCCATTTCGTTTCCCGGCAAACCGGGCAATCGTGCTTTGGTGTAACTGCTATCTGTGCGGTATTGCCACAATAGGCACAGGCATATATACCCGGGTCGGTAATTGCCTCTGCTTGCTTCTCAAATATTTCGGGCCGTATTGGCAGGCCGCAACCTACTTTTTCGTCGGGGAAAAAGAAAATACTGATGCTTCCTGAAGCTTCAATATAAGCTGCCTCTACCTGGCCCAGGTGGCTAACTCCCTTCAGACGCAGGTCAGCGAAAATTTCATCTTTTCCCAATTCTTCCGGCTTAAAATTTTCAACCGCAAAGCGACCATCCTTTATCAGTCTTGCATGTTCACCCTCTACCAGGCGCTCCACCAGTTTATACCTGGATACAAAATAATTCACCAGCCGATACATCAATACGATGGCAATAAAGACCATGATGGCTGGCAGCAGGCCTACCTTTTTGTAAAACATGGGATCACCTGCCGCCGATCCTAAGGTGATGATCGTTACAATTTCAAAAACGCCTTGCATAATGCCGCGCTTACCAATAACGCGGAGCGCCACTATTGTTATAAGGAACATGATAACACTGCGGAGGAGCACTTCGGGTAAAAAGCTCCAGTCTTCTTCACCTAACAATAGCGTGTGCCAGTTAAAAGAATCTAATAAAGTCATGGGGTAGATGGTTTAGAGGTGGATTAAGATAACAGGTGTTCTACATGGTTTCCAAATCTCCATCTAAAAAATCATGCCCTTTTTTCTCTCATTCCCCTATTTTTGCCGCCCCGCCGGGCGTGGCGAAATTGGTAGACGTACCAGACTTAGGATCTGGCGCCGTGAGGCATGGGGGTTCGAGTCCCTCCGCCCGGACAAAATAAAAGTCAGTTAATTGCAAAAGCCGCACATTGTGCGGCTTTTGCGTTGCTACAATAAGCTCCAGGTTTGCACAAGTGATATTGCGGCTTCAATACAAGGGCTCAGTTATTTTGACGGTTTGGTACGCGGCAGACAGGGCTTTCGCCTCAGCTGCCGTAATCGGCAGGATGACGCCGTGTTTGGGCAGTGGGTCAGGGAAACTAACCGGGACAACTTCCCATTTCGGCTTTTCCAAACTTTTGGTGCGTAAAGCCACGTACGTTTTCTTTGGAATCCAGGTCTCCATCCACATATAGAAATAGTCGCCGTTGATATCCCCGGGGTTCGACTTGAATACCAGCGGTGCCTCGGATTCGTTGATGCCTACCTTCGCACCAATACAATAATCGACGGTCTCCCACTGATTGAGCGGCGCACGCAGTTCTTTTGAACGCTCCTCGACAATGTCATGGCAATTGTTATGCGCTTTATCTATGGATTTGGTGAAACGATAGTACCAGTCGCCGACCTTTTTCACGGTACAGTCAATGCGCCACTCCCCAGGCTGCCAGATTTGTGCTTCAGTGAACGTCACGAAATCTCTTGTGGTGGCATACATCGGGGTGTAGTATTTGTTGCTGTCCAGCTTCGAGGTCCAGAAGACAGTGTAGGCTCCAATCGAATCGTCCCAAACAGCTTCAGGAGCATAGGTATTCTGCACATTCGGGGGCGAAACAAGTACATCCCGTTGCGCTGACCAATGCACCAGGTCGTTCGATTCCCAGACCAGGATGTATCGTTTACGATCGGGGCCTTTGTCGCCTTTGAACCACTTGAGATCGGTTGCCATCAGGTAGAACTTATCTCCCTCCGGAGAACGCACGATATAGGGATCCCGCAGGCCTGTTGTTCCGATCGTCGAACTGAACACGGGCTTACCGTTGTTGAGTGCACGCCAATCCAGCGGAGTATTACCCTTCGATAGACTGAAATAGATTTTCTCATCTGAGAAGGTGAAGTGAACAAAAAGGTAGGCCTCATCTTTAGCTTTTTTAAATGCCTTGACGACGCGGACCGTGATATCCTTAGAAGCTGTCGCAGTTCCTTTCGTGATCGTAGCATGCAACACCACCTTAACGTCGCTACCTTTTGGCCGACTGACGATTCCGCTGGCCGACAAAAGTTTCTGATTGCCTGAGGACCATGTCACAGTAGCGCCGTTGACATTTGTTGGCAGCGTAAGGTTGCCGTACGCGGCTTCTGCATTCACGACAACTAGTTCAGTCGATGCGGCATTCACTAATGACTGATCATCGGACTGGGCTGATGCGGGGGTAGATGACAGCAGAGATAGGGAGAGTATTACCTCCACCGAATGCATCAAAGGCGTTAATTTCATAT
Organism: Bacteroidota bacterium; assembly: GCA_040386335.1. GTDB lineage: Bacteria > Bacteroidota > Bacteroidia > Chitinophagales > Chitinophagaceae > JAZKFT01. Next base: position 75,929 of record JAZKFT010000009.1, on the reverse strand, counting down.
TAGGAAAAATCGAATAATTGATGAGTATTTTTGGCGCAGGCGTGCGCCTGTGCCTGCATTTTGGCAGCGTCCGCTGCCGGGGTCCATATAATTTTTTTTATACATTTTTAAGGAGGCGTTATTCCGCAGCGGACGCTGCAATATTTTGGGCACAGGCGGGACGCCTGCGCCATGCCTAAAACATTAAACTATTTTAATGTGAAAGTTTTCTCCACCCCTTTCAATCCCGCACCTGTTACTTTTAATGTCACTGTTCCTCCCTTTTGCGACGAACGCAGGATAGCCATTGCAAAGCCGTTGTGAAGTATTTTTTTATTTCCGGCAAACAAATCATCGCTTAAATGATTGCCATTATCTACCGCAATTAATTGGGCGGCGCCGGTGACATCAAAAGTCAGTTCGCCGCCAACGGTTGGCACTTTACGCCCCTCGCTGTCTACGGCATACACCCTTACATATTGAAGATCCATGCCATCCGCTTTCCAGGCAGCATTTTCTGTTTCAATCGTTAAGGCAACCGCTTTCCCGGTAGTTTCCATTTCGTGTTGCGCCACCACTTTGCCCCCGGTGCGGCCAATCGCTGTGATTTTGCCGGGGCTATAGGGAATTTCTTTCCAATAGATCGTGTTGCGTTTTCTAACATCGGTGGAATTTTGTTGCACCCCGACAGATTTTCCATTGATCAGTAGTTCTACCTCATCGGCATTGGTGTATGTATAGAGATTATACTTTTTACCGTCCTGACGGTTCCAATGTGCCGAAACCACTTTTTGTCCCACTACCTGGTCGTTCCACAGTTTCGATTCTCCTTCATTATCCACCACACCGATATGCACCAATGGTTCGTCCCTGAAAATGCTTTTAGTCAGCCAGGCTTGCGGAAAAGGCTCCATGGCATGGTTGAAAAAGGAATAGTTCCAGCCCTTCTTTGGCCAGCCGTCGGATTCTCCCCAATATTCCACCGCTCCCCAATAAGCCAGGCCAACCATTTTGTCCCGGTCCATGCCGAAATAAGGGGCGGCCAACTCGTTGGTTACTGCTTCGCTTTGATAAATGATCATATGTGGAGCATGCTTTAGATATTCCTGGTAATCCTCCCAGGTATAGTTAAAGCTGGCCACCTCTGTCACTGTTGATAATTCGGGTGGAACGATGTTTTCTTTAATACGGAAATCCGGGTTGGCTCTTACAATACCGCCGGCACGCGCAGGATACATTGCAACTGTCGTTTTCCGGGTGGGGTCGTAACGTTTCGCCACCACATCCATGATGCGGTAGGTCGTTTTACCCCAATCGCCTGTTGGAAAATTCCAGCGTTCTTCCTGGAACTGCAACTCATTGCCGAAACTCCACATGATAACCGAAGGATGGTTGCGGTCGCGTTTGATCCATTCCTTCATATTGTTGAACCATAGCTCGTTCCATGACGCCGTTCCGGCCCAGGCAACGGTGCTGCCCCATTTGTCGTACAATTCATCCACAACGAGAATTCCCTTTTCGTCGGCGAGGTCAAAAAATGATTCTGAATAAGGATTGTGTGAAGTACGTATATGATTAAAGCCAAATGCTTTCAGTTGATCCATCATCCTTGCTATCGACGTTGCATAAGCAGCCACACCTACGGCACCCAGGTCATCATGATTAGCGACACCTTTCAAAAAGACCTTTTTGCCATTTAATTTCATTCCGAATTCTTTGGAGAATTCAATGGTGCGAATACCGAACTTTTTAGTAAGCCTATCAACCACTTTGCCGTTCAATACCAATACAACTTCCGCTGAATAGAGGTTGGGCGTTTCGCAGGACCAAAGCTGCGGATTTGCAATATTGATCTTCGGCAACGGAACTTCAATTGATGCCAGGTTTGGCTTTTGCGGAGCCACCGTTTTGCTTTCCCCTACTTGTTTTCCTTCCCCGGAAAATATCCTGGTATTGATCTCCAGTTGATATTGTTTGGTTTTCACACCAGCGACCTCTACCTGTACGTTCACCTCGGCGTTTGTATTGGAGATATTTGGAGTGGTTATAAAAATGCCATGACGTGCGATAGTAATGGTGTCTTTTACCACCAGGTGCACGTCGCGAAAAAGGCCGCCACCAGTGTACCAGCGGGAATTACCGTCAGCTGTAGAAGCACGAACTGCTACCAGGTTATCCGCGTCGTATTTTATGATATCTGCTATGTCCGCTTCAAAACCCAGGTAGCCATAATCTGTCCGGCCGATCTTCTTTCCGTTCACCCAAACTTCTCCTGATAGCATGATGCCCTCAAAATCGAGCAACACCTGTTTTCCTTTCCAGCTGGGATCTACCCTGAAAGTTTTCCGATACCAAGCTGCTCCCAATGCTTTGAATCCACGGCCACGGTTGGCTGTTTTATCCCATGGTTGCTCGATCTGGAAATCGTGTGGCACATCCAGCTTCCGCCAGTCACCATCATCGAAGGAAGGGTTTTGGGCATCCGGTATGTCACCAGCTTTGAATTTCCAACCAAAATTGAACAGTTGGTTGATTCTCACATCCTCACTCCGGCCCTGGGCAAAAAGAGCGGTAGTGTAAAAAACGGCAATAATAATTGGCAAGATTTTCCTATTCATTGTTATATGTTTTTTATTTTTCAAACCTTTATAGTATTAGATATAGCATTCCCCTGTCGCCTCTGAAATCACAATTTTGGACGACGCTCAACACTAACCGGATTGCATGTTTGTAATAATTATTGCGAAACTTTACAATGTATCCGCTACATAAGCAACGTGTCTATTTTGATCGTTTTATAAGTAATACTTTATCCATGATGCCGGAGGGAACCAACGGGTCTTTTGGCGATGCAATTTCAGGATAGGCATAAGTGAAACGCTCCGCCTGGGGCAGTGATGCATCACCTATCATCCTGTTCGTTAAAGCATTCACCACATGGATTTCAAGTATGTTTTCGCCCTTCTTAATATATGGTGTTATATCTGCTTCCCAAGGACTGCACCAAACAGTTGAAACCTCTTTACCGTTCAAAAAAACACGGGCAATGGAACCCAACTTCGGGAAACGAAGCAATACCTGCTCGTCCGCGATGGGTTGATTTATTTGAATGGCTTTGCGATATACGGCTGTTCCGGAATAGTACCTGATGCGCTTGTCAGCATTTTCGGTCCAGTCCGTAAGAGTGGTAAAAGTCACTTCACGAGGGCCGCCCCATTTTGGATCAAAATGAACTTTCCATTCTCCTTCAACCGGTGATACATGTTCGCCAATACCTTTCAATTTCTTTGGCAGATTTGCCGGAGCCTGGCTGGAAGTGACAATGAAACCAGACTCATTTGTCTGCAAAACAATATGCAGTAAAAGCCCATTTTTTCCGGATGCTGAAACAGGTAGCGCAAATTGTTTTCCACTTACCGGATCCCAATATTCGGCGTTAGATGCATTGGTGCGTAAACGAATGGAATCTTTGAAAACGCTCTTGCTATGATTGTTCAAAAAGTATATATCGGTATCAACTAAACGCCGATGCGCAAAATATAATTTGTCAGTAACTGTGTTTCCGCTTTTAAAGCCGGCGTCGGGCTTGATTCCTTGTTTTGATAGCGCTTCGGCCAGTGTCATTCCCCAATACATTTTGCCCTTGCCAAATAGTTTTGTTCCGGATGGTGTCTTGTCCCATAATTGATCCACCAATATTTGATATTCTTTTGCGAAAGCCGCATCATGCAAAAAGCGGGAACCGGTTGGACGGTCGCCATAGACAGTAACACCCTCTTTTACCAATTTGGCAATCTGCCGCAACGCCTCCAGGGAGATGTCAGCTTTGGCTTCAAGCACCAATATTTGGTAGCTCACTCCATCGGGAAGCTCGATACGCCCATTTTTAGCCGACATCCTGTTGACCAATGCATCTTTTGTGCAAACATCAAAGTCGTATCCTTCAGGGATTTCCGGCAGGCGGTGCGCTAACAGTTTTACCGGAGCATTTTCTCCAAGGTAGATGCATAGATCAGCCACAGAAATTCCGTTCCTCATCAGGCCGGCACATCTTGCCTGGTAATCCCAGAACGGACGGCTGTAATTCCAATAAGTATTGTTCCTGTTCAGCACATATTGCCTGCCACCACCCGTGCTACCGGGGATTTTGTCCAGCCACGGTTGATACGCCGAGGCACAGACAACGAATTCCTGGGCGCCAAAAGCAAAGGCGTAATCGGCCACATTTTTCGCTTCAGCCAACGATTGGCTAAATTTCAAATCTGTAAAGGCTTCTGCCGATGCAATGGGCTTTCCGTAAATATGGGCGGCAGAAGACGTTTCCTTTACATCATAACTTCCATGCGTTTGGTAGGCCCAGAATTCACCTTGCGGCTTTTCCACTTTTCCTTTTGCCTTAAAGTTGTCGGCTACCATCGTGAGTCCATTGCCTACCGCCTGGCCCGTGAAAACCACACCTGCCCGCCGGCACAAACTATCTAAGGTACCAAAATATTCATCAGCAACCAGGTCGGAAAGCGTAAGCCGCATATCGTACAGGAAGCCGCTGGTTGCTTCTTTTGAACCAACGATAAAGCCCAATAAAGCGGGCAGGTACTTATGGATTTCGTAACCCCGGCGCTGTTTGAATTTATTTTCAAATCCGCCTGTCCAGTTTTGTGAGCCGGCTTCATGACTGTCCATGTGAAGGCCGGTTAGAGGAATACCAACTTTTTTCAAAGAATCGGACATGACTTTGAAATAGTTGTTCCATTGGGTTGCTGTGGCTATTGATGAAAGCTTATCGCTTTCCAAACCCATTAAATTAGGACGACCATGCTTGGTGTTTACGCCAACAGGCACACGCACAAACCGCATGATGACCCATTGTCCCGCTGGTGGATCCCAGTCCAGCTGACCGTCGTTGCCCATTTTGGACGTTAGATTCACTATTTTTTCTGGATCTATTACTTCGGAACCGGAATAACCAGGGGTTTGATCAATTCCAATATATTCGGAGTTCAGCGCCGCCTTTTCTTCCCATTGATCCGTTTTTGCCTGCGACGAAACCACCACATTTCCCAACTGTAATGCCTGATCAGCATCAGCAAGGTTATTCCAATCGTGCAGGTTGATCCTGAAATACTTTCCTTTTACAGCAGGGAAGGAAATTGTTTTTTGGCTCCAGGTAGGCGACTGGTACATCGGTTTTAGATCGCAAACTTTAGAGAAGGTGATTCCATCCTGGGAAACTTCCAATTGACCGAAATCTGGTTGTTTTACATAACCGTAACCATAGAAAGTTTCAGATGGAGGGCCAGGCATATTCATCGCACCTGTTGCTGATTTACCTCTCGGACGAACACGATACGTAATACTCCGGGCCGTAAAAGCATTGTTGAATTCCAGGTCGATAAATACTGAAGCGCCGGTTTTTTGGGCAGGGATAGCGGTCAGTTTGGTTTCTTTGAAAGAAAGTATGGCTGCGGCATTTAATTCCGGGATGTTGGACGATATTTTAGCAACATGAGTAAGGCTCGTTTCCAAGTTTCCGGCGGGTACGGGAAAGGCCATAACCGCCACATCACGTACGATGCCCGATTTGCTTTTCCGGGCAGGAACAGGAAGCTTGCCACTAAAATGCCGGCCTCCATTCACCAATGTATCGGATGCTACCAGCACTTGCATACTCAACTCTTCCGTGATCCATGGGCCGCCGGAAACATACCCGTTGGAGAGATGTGTTTCAAAAGTCAATCCCAGGCGTTTTGCTTCAGCAGCGGCAAAGCGGAACATATTCCACCATTCTTGTGAAAAAGCAACTAAGGCATTTTCCCCTTTGCCATGTTGCTGGTCGTAGTACACCACTCCGCCGACTCCTTCGCGTTTGAATGCCTCAAGGTCGGCAGTAATGCCTTCCCGGGTCGTTTCCGTTTCGCCATGAAACCACCAAAGCTTGGTACGGGCGGCGTCTGGTCCGTGAACAAAATCCTGCCGTATTTTTGTCAACAAAGGTTGATTGGATTGTGCAAGACCAGGCAAACACACAAAAGCTGCCATGCAGCTTTGCATAATAATGCACCAATAGTTCCGAAGCTTTTTTGGCAGCAATAGAATTGCGCAGGTTTTCATCATCGGCATCATGATCCGAAAGTAGAAACTATTGAAAGCGTAACGACAAGTTTGCCTTATCAAAATATTATCAAAGCAATGAACAATGCAACTAGCTGTAAATCAATGATGAATAGTTAGGATGAACAAGCGCCGGGCGGGGATATCAGTTTATCAAACTAATGGCCAGAGCGAAAAACGGGCAAAATGGAGATGTGCAGAAAGCAAACAATGCCGGATTTTGGTTTCTAAAAATGGTAAAGCACCTTTCCGTCATAGGATTTGAGGTCGCAGGTTTTCACAGAACCAGTGCCTTCGAACTCAAGGAAAATTCCTTTGATGTCTCCCAAAGAGCGCTGATATGCCCCGGTAAAAATTTCTTTGCCGTTAACGGACAAAGAGACCTGCTTGTGATGATTGACCAGTTTTACGGTATTCCACTGGCTGAGGTCCAGCACAAACTGCGAAAGGCTATCTGATGCCCCCTTGAATGTTTGTTCGCTGAGTATATTTAAGATCCGCAGGCTGCAACCCGGACTAACCAATCTAAACCTGATCATACTATTGCTGCCTGAAATTTGAAATTGTGTACTCCGGCAATAAATGCCTTTTCAGGCAAAGCATTTTTAAAAGTTGCTTCGAAAACGAAATCATCTGAATTATGGGCGACAGGTGTGTAGTTATTAAGCCGTGTCAAAATAGGTCCTGTGGTATCCAATCCCAGTTTAGACAATTGGTTGTTTGTAAACTTGAACAAACTGTCACTACCAGTTCTGTCAGCAGGAAAGGCATAAAAATGAACAGGTATGTCGTCCTGGCGATGGCATCCAAAAGCGATCCAATTGTCAGATCTAATATAGGCAGTTGTTGTTGCAAATGCCTGGAGCCGGGTTTGGATGGAGACGGTAAAGACACCAGGAATATAATAAATGTGCGCTGCCTTTTTTTCACCGGGAACAACATAAATCCACGGGGATTTATCGCCAAAATTGACAAACAAGCTATCGCTGGTTTCAGGTAATTGCAGCTCAAAAAAGGCAGTAGCAGGCAGATGCCCTTCAATACGCGTAATACTAATCTTACCTGAAATGCTTTTAGGCTTCAAAAACCGCCAGGTCAGAACCGCTGCGCCCAATGCGATTACAGCAAGCATAATGGGTAGCATACGGGATCTGTTGAATTTATTGGTTCTGTCGGGTGGACCGGGCTGCGCTAATGGCGGCGGTACCAGTTGTGGAATTTCCGGCTCAACATATTTCCCGTAGGTTTTTAACGCGTCTACGGTTGCTTGTTGTGGAATATAATCGTCCTCAACAGCCACTTTGCCAAAAATTCTTTTCAGGGTACTCGGGCTGATGTTTGTATTGGCATCGCGCTGTATCTCCCGGTTCAGGTCAACGTAATCGCCATGTTTCCATGTGGCTGCGTCGCCGCGGTTAAATCGTATCTCGCAGCATTTAACAATCTTGTGTAGCCTTTCTCCTTTGGTCATCAAAACAAAAATATGGTATGTTGGCAAACAATGCAGGTATACCGATATCCTGGCTTGAAGCTTAGCCTGGTACGCGAATACATCTCAAATACATGCCAATATTTTAGGCCGTTCACCCTTAACACCCAGGCATTGGCGTTCGACCCCTCCCGACCGGACGACACCCTGAAAAGCTTCCTGATAAAACAGGGAGGCTTTTTATTTGCCCAAAGCCACGATTGCACTTACTTTTGCCGCCCATTTAGAAAGGAATCAAGGTTCAGGATTCAAGGTTCAAGCCTAAACAGCGATTTGCTTTTAAAATATCAAGTATCAGGGACGTAGGATTTTTGAGACAAATCATAAATCCTACATCCGAAATCACAAATCAAAAATCATTTATGCCTACCATTACAAGGAACAACGTAGCCCCGCTTACAGACAAAATAACGGTGCAATTAACCAAGGATGACTATTATCCATCGTTCGAAAAATCACTGAAGACATATTCCAAACAGGTGAAAATGCAGGGTTTCCGCCCCGGGCAGGTGCCATTGGGCCTTATTAAAAAAATGTATGGCGCCAGCATTTTCAGCGACGAGATTCTGAAAATGGTGGAAAAAGAGATCAACGCCTACCTGACACACGAGAATCCTGAAATATTTGCCCAACCACTGCCAACGGATGAGAATTTCGATGCCATGAAAGGCCTCGATATGAACGAACCCAAAGACCTGAACTTTAGTTTTGAAATAGGCCTGAAGCCTGCTTTTTCCATCGCCGATCTTTCTAAGGCAAGTATCAACCGCCACAAAGTGATTGTTACAGACGCTATGATTGACGAAGAGATCGCCCGCCTGCAGACCCGTTTTGGCAATATGACCGAGCCGGAAGCTGTTGACAACGACAAGAATGTACTCAATGTAACTTTTACAGAAGTAGATGCGGAAGGCAATGTGGTGGAAGACGGTGTTACCAAAGACAATAGCCTGCTGGTAAGTTATTTCAGCGAAGCGGTTCGCCCGCAACTGATGGGCCTTAAAAAAGACGATACCCTTACCATTAAACTTAGCGAAGCTTTCGAAGCAAAAGAGCTCGAATTTATTTTGAGTGACCTTACATTGCTGCCAACGGATGCTGACAAATCGTTCCAGTTAACCATCACCAAGGTAGGCCTCGTAGAAAACCGGGAGCTGAACGAAGAATTCTTTAACCAGGTATATTCCGGCAAAGCACTTGCTACCGAAGCTGAATTCCGCCAGGCCATTAAGGAAGATATTGAAGCTTATTATGCTAATTCTGACCGTGGCCAGGTAGACGACCAGATCTATCACTACCTGCTGGACAATACGCAGATAGACCTTCCGGAAGATTTCCTGAAACGCTGGCAGAAACAGGCCGAAAAAGAGCCTAAGACTGAAGAGGAAATTGAGAAAGGCTGGCCATCATTCAGCAATTCTTTAAAGTGGACGCTGATCAGCGATACCATTATCAAAGAGGCCAAAATAAATGTAGACCCCGAAGAAATCAGGATGTTCGCCAAACACCAGATGATGGGCTATATGGGCGGACAGGGCAACCCGGAAGACATGCCATGGCTGGATACCTATATCGACAAGATGACCAAGGACCAGAAATTTGTAGAGAATACTTATAACCAAATCGCCACCGACAAACTGTTTGCCATGGCCGAGACAATGGTGCAGTACAAAGACGAATTAATGAGTGTGGAAGACTTTACCAAACAGCAGGAGCATCATAAGCAACATCACCATCATTAAGCTTGACGCCAGACGCTTGACGCTTAACGCTTAACGCATAGAGAATACTTTTATCAGAAGCAAAACGCTTTAGGCTAAGCCCCTGAAGCGTTTTGTTTTTTTGCACCTGCCTCATGCGTCCTGCGTAGAGCGTCTGGCGTAAAGCGTTCTATGGCGTTCCATTGATCACCCAGGTAGCAAAGGTTTCGCTCACCTTCCAGTTATGAGCCATATATTTTTGTGGCCTGTTGTACACATAGCGGAGAAACAGCAGTACATCGGCAGCGGTACATTTTTGCATCATCGAAAAGAGTTGTTGTCCCTTGTATTTACCCGACTTTATTTCCTGGTCCTGGCTGTTTTCTTCTTTGAGCATGGCATCGGCCGTGTAACGAATATCGGCTGCCATAGCCCCGGCCAGTGTTTTTACGGGATAGGATGCAGGGCTCAGCAGCATCTTATTTCGGTCGTAAAAAAGGCTGTCTTCCAGGGTGGTAAGGCCAATGGCAAAGCGGGCCAATTTAAAAAAAACGCTGTCTTTCCCGGGCTGTTTCAGCGGCACCAGGAACATCGCAACATCGCCTTTTTGTACCAGTTTCCCTTTGTTGATTGTTGCTACCAACTCAGCATCATTCTTGTTGATCAGCTTCATGGTGCCCGCACCAATGTTTACGATGCTGTCGCCATCTTTGTGCCAGGCGCTCTGCAGCACAAATGTTTGGTTGGGTTTTATCTGCACACATTGTGGCTTATCCACTATCAGGTAGTATTTGTTGGATGCCTCCATGCGATCGGGCTCGTAATTAACCGGCAGGGCTACCAATTGCCTTCCATCTTTGCGTGGCTGTGCCAGCAATGAAAGTGGCAATAGAAAAATCAAAACCAGCTTTTTCATGTCGTATTAAATTTGAACGGAAAGATGCAAGTAGATTTCAATATTTTATATACCCTCCTCCACGTATTCAAACAGGTCGAAAGCGGAACGAAATTTGCTGCACCTTATTACCCATGAACCGTTTTTTACCCTTCGCCGTTTTTTTTGTAACCCTCACCAGCTCTAACAAATCAATAGCTGCCCCGCTTGATTATGCCGTCGCCCAGGGGCGGGAATATGCCCATTACTCCCTGGATAAGATACAGCAACGATTGCTTGCCATTGACGGGAAAGCCGATGATGTTCTGGCCGGAAAATTTAGTGAAGCCATCAATCATTCACTTACCCAAACAGCTACAGTAAAGATGGATTCGCTGCAAAAGCAAATAGAGCTGGACAGCACATTGAACAACACTGAAAAGCTCACTTACCTGCGTGGCCTGGGCGAAATGATCAACTATTTCAGCGAAGCATACCGAACCAAAAAATTAAAACTGCCTGCATTTACCAACACGTTTGCTGCATGGCAGTCAGCCTTTGTGCTCGATAAAAGGAACCAGTCTTTCGAAGCAGTTTTTAATGAATATCCTCATGCTATCTGCAATATTTTGTTGCAAGGCATTTCGTTCAGTTCCAACCCAGGCATTGTTGCCGCGAGAAACAGAACAGTCTTAAAATACATTGAGGAAAATCCAGGGAAAATATGGCAAACGCTGAATGCAAACCCAGGTGTGACTTTTGCCGATAGCCTGCTACCGATACTTGCCAAAAGAGAGCCCGAAAAATTATATACCTACTCGCAGGCCGGCGAGACCAAATTTGGCCAGCGTATACAACAGAATCAGGATCCGCTGGTGAAGCAAGTTTACACGCTCGCAAACGACAACAGCGGACGCCTCTATTTTCCTTTCCTGGATATATTGAGCAGCGGTAAAATAACCATCGCCGACATAAAGAAGGAAATGGCAGATACACTTGCTTACTACAAATTGTTAGTGAGGACGCAGATCGACTATGCTGGTCGCATGGTAAGGGGCGATACTCCGCTGGTAGCAAAAACACTACAAGATATGGTGCATACCAAATCCGTCTTTCCCTTTATAAACAGCATTAACGGATTGCACGATATGCCGGCAAACATCCGTTTTAAGAAGATAGAAAAGCTTACGTACCAGGAACTCTACTATCTTATTGTTTCTTCCGAAGCGGAGATTTATACCAGCAGTTATTTAGGTGCCTATAACCGCATCTGGCAGCGCATGGTAACGCCCAGTGCCGATTCCTTACTGGCTTCTGTAAACGGTCATCATTACAAGAAGTTTATTGCCATGGCAGCCAACTATAATACCCTGGATAATTTTCTAGGCCGGATGAGCAAGGCTAATGCGACGGCCCTGATGACCAACTTTGTAAACAACCTTGACAAAGGACCGGGCAACGACCTGGAAGATGCTGTCGACGTGGCTAACAGCTATGCAAGCATTAAGAACGATACTTTGAAAAAACTGATGCTGGACCAAATAAGCGCTAATTATAATAAGGCGGTAGCTGAAGACAATCAACGGGGAAAAACCATCTATCGGCTGGAGCAATTAATTCTTGAAAGCAGTGATACCTCAAAGCATATAAACCTTACAGATAGTCTTGGAATACTGCCGGTATACGATGTGCAAAATAGTTTTATGAAAGATAGCCTAGGGCGAATTGTATTGCAGATGTATTTCTATGGCGATGGCATTAGCAGGGCCAGTTATAACCTGTTAAAGAATATGTATAGTAACAAAAACTGGAAAAGAACAGACTCTGCCGAATGGGTGCAGTTTACGAGTTTAAAAACCGCCGTACCCTTTGTGATATTTGCCAACCGCCCCGGCTATGAAGAAAAGAACGAAGACATACTGGCCCAGGAGCACCTGAATGCATGGATGCAAAAAAATAATTATGCACCGGCCATTACGGTACATCGTGGGCATAGTTACTACCTCAGCGAAACCGTGCGGCAATTGGCGCCATCAAGCAAGATCATTATACTCGGCAGTTGTGGTGCTTACCACAGCCTTAGGGAAATACTTGAAATATGCCCGGATGCTTACCTGATAGGCAGCAAGCAAACTGGTTTTGGCAAAGCCAATGTGCTGATATTTTCTGAGATGGTGGAAGAACTTAAAAAGGGAAAAGACATTAACTGGATAACCTATTGGAAACTGCTACAAAAGAAAATCCCGAAAACGCAGTACGATTTTAACGATTACATACCACCTTACAAAAACCTTGGGGCCATTTTTATTAATGCTTATAACCGGCAGGTAAATTAAGGATACCCCTTTTTTTGGTACCAGCTTTTGAGCCCTGATTGAGCGACATTGGCGACGCTCCATTCATCTGATAGCTACTATGAAACATACTGGGGTTTAAAATAAATATCAGGCATCGTAAATCCCTGTCGCGGCGAAAGCCAGCCCCGACAGGGATGCGAAATCGGGAATACGCAGGCTCATGAAACCCACCACCAGCACATAATGGAAAACATTTACTTTTACGGCTTATCATGCATACAACTATGAGCGATTCAGCAAAACCCATTATTGGTTTTACCAGCGGTGATCTTAACGGCATCGGCATCGAACTATTGATTAAATCGTTGAGCGACAGCCGCATTCTTGATCATTGTACCCCGGTGGTTTTTGCCAGTAACAAAAGCATTAACTTTTACCGTAAGTCTATGCCCGATATTAATTTTGTGTACCAGAGCCTGAAAGACTTTACCAGGGTGAATAATAAGATGGTGAATGTGCTCAATTGCTGGGAAGAAGAAGTGCTGATAACCCCTGGAATTCTCAACGAAACCGGTGGCGACTATGGCCGCCGCAGCCTCGTAGCCGCTGTAGATGCATTAAAGGCAGGTCATATAGATGGACTTGTTACGGCACCGGTTCACAAGAAAAATATCTATTCCGAAAGCTTCGCATACACTGGGCATACCCCCTTTTTAAAGGCAGCCTTTGAGGCCAAAGATGTAGTGATGCTAATGGTTGCCGATAACATGAGAGTAGGTCTGCTAACCGAGCATGTGCCGGTAGCTGAGGTTTCAAAATATGTGACCAAAGAAGCCATTCTGAGTAAGCTTAGAATTATGAATGATACCATTGCCAGGGATTTTGGCGTGGACAAGCCAAAAATAGCAGTGCTGGGACTCAACCCACATGCAGGCGACGAAGGGCTGGTAGGAAACGAAGAAGAAACAGTAATAAAACCCGCCGTTAAAGATGCCAAAGAAATGCGGATGCTGGTGTACGGTCCCTTTAGCGCCGACGCATTTTTTGCCCGTGGCCAATACGAAAAATTTGATGGTGTTTTGGCTATGTACCACGACCAGGGGCTGATCCCCTTTAAGTCGCTTGCACTGGGCGAAGGCGTTAATTATACGGCTGGTCTCGCAGGTATCCGCACATCGCCGGATCACGGAACGGCCTTTGATATAGCAGGCAAAGGCATCGCCGATCCCACCTCTTTTTTAGCCGCAATTTTTGGTTGTATCGATATTATCGCCAAACGTAGATTTTATGAAGACAACCGCGCCAACCCGTTAAAGAAAACAAACCAAAGAACCATTGATGCGGTAGCGGAAAAGGCCGTGGTGCTGCCGGATTAAGTAATAAGGTTCAAGGATCAAGGAACAAGGTTCAGTCCTTTTTAAATACTTGTAAATTGGGAGGGTTTGTCTATAAATTTTAAGAAGTCCTTGGAGTCTTGATCCTTGGAGTCTTCAGCCTTGATCCTTGTACCTTTACTCCTTCACCACATCCATACTCTCGTACATAAATACCGGGTATCGCTCCGGCTTGGGCTGAATGTTCAGGTATCGTGCAGGAATACCCTTGCCTTTAAAAAAAGAGCCGTAGAGTTTTAAAACATATCCGCTGTCTTTAAGGCGGGTAAAATATTCGGGTGGTATAGAGAGGTATTCACTTTTTGGCTGCAGATACAGGCGGTCGTCTTCGCTGCCGCTTTTACTGGTACTGAATACCTCTGCGCCACCCGGTTTGCTATGAAACCATACCACCAGGTTCATCTTGTTTTCCTGTAATTTCTTTGGTACGTCGTAGATAGATGCCTCCCTTTTGCTGTTTAGCATACGCATACCCAACACCACCAGCATCACGATCATCAGTATGATTCCCAATCTTCCGGGTAGCCTCATTTTTTTATTTACGATTTATGATTTCGGATTTACGACATGTAAACCGGCATCAATTGTTATTGCATTTATGAAGTGGTGGTAATCAAAAAATTAACCGAAGACTGCATCATTTTTTCGCGATCAAATAATCAATACTCCATTTTCCCGGTCCCGTGAACAGTAATGCCACATAGGTCATCAGGTATAAAAATACATCATTCATGTGTGGGCCGTTTTCGCCAGTCTGGATAATTTCAAACTTGTTCATGGTTACAAAAATGAAACCCATGCAAATAATAAGCGGCAGCAGCGCCAGGCGTGTGGCGAGGCCAAGTATCAATAAAATGCTGCAAAACAATTCGGCAAAAATGGTAAGGCCTAAAGAAACCTTGCCGCCCAGCCCAAGAAAATTGATTTCCTTCACCCAAAAGTTTGAAACAGACTGTGTCCCGAAATCGACCAGCTTCTGGTAACCGTAAATGGCCATTAACACGCCTATCAACACCCGTATGATAAAAAGCCCGGCATTAAGCCCTGTTTGACTATAACCTGTACTAAATAGTTTTTTCATGATTCTATTTTTACACGTTTGCGATAAATTGGTAACATTTTTTCGCAGCTTTGGTTCAAACCAGCATAGCTACATATGCTTCCAACCCTGTGCCACCAATGCGTGTTTGTTACCACCTTTTGTTATCAGCGTCGCTTTTTCTGATGCTTCTGTGATATAGCCAATCACACTTATCTGTTCGTTCAGTGTGATCTTATCATAGTCTTCCTGTTTCATGGTAAAGAGCAGCTCATAATCTTCGCCGCCATTTAACGCACACATCGTAGGGTCCAGTTCCAGTTTATAGGCATATTGGCGTGCATCATCGTGCACCGGCAATTTGGCTTCGTGCACAATGGCGCCACAGTTGCTTTGTTTGCAAATGTGCAGTATCTCACTGCTCAGACCATCACTGATATCCATCATGCTGGTAGGCTGTATATCGTTCTTTTCAAGGAATTCAATAATGTCTTTCCGGGCTTCAGGTTTTAGCAGGCGGCCAACGATATAATCCTGGCCTTCCAGGTCGGGCTGTATTTCTGGGTTCTCCAGGTAAATTTTCTTTTCCCGCTCCATTAACGTGAGGCCCAGGAAGGCACCACCAAGAAAACCGGTTACACATAGCAGGTCATTTACCTGGGCACCGCTACGGGTAACAAACTTGTTGGGCGTTACTTCGCCGAGAGCGGTTACACTGATGATCAGCCCTTTGTTACTGGAAGAAGTATCACCGCCGATAAGGTCTACATTGTATTTTTCGCAGGCAGCGTAGATGCCCTCGTAAAATTCATCCAATGCCTCGAGGCTAAATCGATTACTAAAAGCAATGCTCATCGTTATTTGGGTGGGCGTGGCATTCATGGCGTAGATATCACTCAGGTTCACCACCACGCTTTTATAGCCCAGGTGTTTTAGCGGGGTGTACATCAGGTCAAAGTGAATGCCTTCTATCAGCAGGTCGGTGCTGATAACCGTTTGCTTGCCAAAATGATCGATGACGGCGGCATCGTCGCCCACACTTAATATAGTGCTGGCCTGTATGGTTTCATTATTTTGAGTAAGATGATCGATAAGACCAAATTCTCCCAGGTCTGCAATTTCTGTACGCTCCATTAATTTATGATTTCGGATTTATGATTTCGGATTAATAAGTGCAATTACAGCTTAAATCCTTCATGTTCATTGTTTAGAGCGCTAAGCAATTCCTCATGTATAAATCCATTGCTTGCCACTATATGGGGTTGATAAGGATCGTAATAATTTCCTTTAAAATCCGTCACTTTTCCGCCGGCTTCTTCTACCAGTAAAAAACCAGCGGCACTATCCCAGGCATTGAGTTTGTGTTCGTAAAAGGCATCAAAACGGCCTGCAGCTACCCAGCACAAATCGATGGCGGCACTGCCCAACCTGCGCACCGGCACACCTTTCCGGATGAAACGTTCAAAGCATTGCAAAGGGCCATTGGGTTCATCCAGGTAGGTATAGGGGAAACCAGTAACCATGCAGCTTTTAATAAGCTCCGTTTTTTGACTTACGGCTATTTTTTTATCGTTGAGCGAAGCGCCAAAACCCTTTTGGGCAAAATAAAATTCATTCATCATCGGATTGTACACAGCACCGAATAGCATTTTGCCGGCCTTTTCCACAGCTATGCTTACGCAACATAACGGAATGCCATGGGCAAAATTGATGGTGCCGTCTATCGGATCGATGATCCATTTGTATTCGCTGTCCATTACCAGTTCACCTACTTCTTCGCTCATAATAAAATGATCGGGGTAATGGCTCCTGATCACATCAATGATCGCCTTTTCCGATGCATGATCGGCTTCGGTTACCAGGTTGTTGATCCCTTCTTTATGGCTTACGGCGAATGTGCCGTTGAAATACTGGCGGATAACAGCAGCACCTGCTTCGGCTGCCTGAATTAATGTTTGTTTTAGCATCATAGGCGGCAAATATAACGCAGCTGATGGGCATAAAGCAGGGAAGCGCATATTGCAGGAGCCAAAAGCGGATTGGGGCCCCTTTATTTGCCGTCAACAAAACTATTGGCTGTCTTTTTATCGGTTCAGTTACTAATCCTCCTCATTCGGGCAAACAAATGCGTGGCTGATGACCCAATGGCGTTGCTACATTTTGTGCTCTCCCTCAAAAAATCGTAATTCGTGGCTGCTAATATTCTCTCTTTGGAACTATCGGTCATTATTGTAAATTATAACGTAAAGCTTTTTTTGGAGCAATGCCTTTGCTCCGTACAAAAAGCCATGACCGGCTTGCAGGCCGAAGTGATTGTGGTTGACAATAACAGCAGCGACGATAGCATCGCTTATCTGCAACCAAAGTTTCCATGGGTGCAATTCGTTGCTAATAAAGAAAATACAGGGTTTGGCAAAGCCAATAACCAGGGCGTGGCCATTGCGAAAGGCAACTACATCCTGTTTTTAAATCCTGATACGCTGGTACCTGAAGACTGCTTTCGTCAATGCCTGGATTTCATGAAGCAGCATCCCGATGCAGGTGCCCTCGGCATTAAAATGGTCGATGGCAGCGGTACGTTTCTACCGGAGTCGAAAAGGGCTTTCCCTTCTCCGCTGACTTCCTTTTTTAAGCTTACGGGCTTTTCGGCTATTTTCCCTAAAAGCAAATTATTTGCGCGGTATCACCTGGGCCATTTAAGTAAAGATGAAACCCATGAAGTGGACGTATTGGCAGGGGCATTTATGCTCTTGCAAAAAAAAGCGGTGGATGCAACAGGGGGCTTCGATGAAATGTTTTTTATGTATGGGGAGGATGTAGACCTCAGTTTCAGGGTGCAAAAGGCCGGCTTGAAAAATTATTATTTCGCAGGCAGCAGCATCATTCACTTTAAGGGGGAAAGCACTAAAAAGGGCAGCCTTAATTATGTGCGCTTGTTCTACCAGGCCATGAGCCTATTTGTAAAAAAGCATTACGGGGGCAGCAAGGCTGCGTTTTTCAGTGTGCTGATACAAGTGGCCATTTTATTGCGTGCCATGCTTACTGCCCTGGCCCAGTTCATCCGCTGGATTGGCCTGCCGCTGATTGATGCCGCCATAACCCTATCCTGTTTAATAGCTTTAAAATACTTTTGGAGCACCTACATAAAACCCGGGGTAGAGCCCGTGCCGGCAATCATTAATATAAGTCTGCCAGCTTTTACGGTTTTGTTTATACTGGCAGGCAGTATCGCGGGTTTGTACGATAAATGGTACCGGCCACTACGGACTCTCTGGGCTATGCTGGTGGCCATTGTCATTAACCTGGCCGCATATTCTTTGCTCAACGAGCAGTATCGCTTCAGCCGGGGTATTATTTTGTTTGGCGGTATCGCGGCGGCATTAGGTATTATTTTGGTGCGGTGGCTGCTGGTACGTACAAACGTGATCAGCAATGAGGATGAAAACAAGGAATACCGCCAAACCCTGATTGTGGCCACTATTCCTGCCTTTGAAGAAACGGCAGAAATGATGCTGGCTGCGGGTCGCAACGAAAGGATATTGGGAAGAATAGCTCCCGATCAAAGTCCGGCCAGGTCCATTGGGCAGTTACAACAACTGGACACCTTGCTCGAAAATATCCCTGCCAGGGAGCTGATTTTTTGCATAGACAATACCCTGTCTATGAAGAAAACCATTGAAATACTGCAGCAGAAAAGAAGTGTGCGATATAAGTTTCATTATTACCAAACGCAGAGCCTCGTAGGCAGCGACAGCAAGGAAACCAGTGGCGAAACCATGCTGCCGGAACTGGCATATAAAATAGGTCAGCCCCAGTATAAAAGGTACAAACGGGTGGCAGACATCGTTTGGTGCCTGTTTTTTTTGATATCGCTACCGGTTCATTTATTATTGGTAAAAAGGCCGGGCCGCTTTTTGGGAAACCTGTTTAAAGTATTGTCCGGCGACAATACCTGGGTGGGCTATAATATCACTTTGAAAAGTCTGCCACCTATTAAGCCGGGTATTATTTCACCTACGGCCAAACCGGTACATATGGCCCAGGGCTTTACTGCAGAAAGTCTGCATACAATCGATCACTGGTACGCCAGGGATTATGAATGGACGGATGATATGCGGTTGATCATGAAAGGGTATAGGCGGCTGGGGGGAGGCTAGCATATAATCAACATGCGATCAGCAGTAGAGAATTGGCAATGCAAGTGGTTCGAGGTGGAAAATTGTAGAGCAGAATTTTTTGAACCGTTAAACTCAAACTTTTTATCAATTGACATTACCAGAAATATACCAGCACTTTCTTGAAGGCCTGAAAGCAACTACCTGGCTGGAATTTACAGCTGTAGCCTTTGGTATTGCCAGCGTAATGTATAGCCGCAAAGAAAATATACTGGTTTATCCGACAGGCATTGTGAACACGGTATTGTACACCTGGTTTTGCTTTAGCTGGTGGGGTTTGTATGCAGAGGGGAGCTTAAACTTCTACTACACCATCATGAGCATTTATGGCTGGGTGCTATGGAGTCAAAAAAAATCCGGCAACGAAAAACGACTTGCCATTACGGCCAGCAGTAGCAAAGAATGGGCTTTTTCTGTTGGGTTTTTTGCGGCATGCTATGGCATATTGTATTGGATATTGAGCCGCTACACTCCCAGTACCGTACCATTTGCAGATGCTTTTGCTTCGGCGGCCGCCTATACCGGAATGCTGTTGATGGCGCGGAAGAAACTGGAGAACTGGCTTTGGTGGATTCTTACAAACCTTGCTTCCATCCCGCTGTATTTTTATAAAGGCGCAGTATTTACCAGCTTTCAGTATGTGGTGTTTTTTGTACTGGCTATAATGGGCTATATCACCTGGAAAAAGAAACTGAATGCAGCTAAGTCTTAAAAAAATAGTGATACTGGGCCCGGAAAGTACCGGCAAAAGCACTTTGTGCTCCCAACTGGCCAGCCATTATAATACCAATTGGTGTCCGGAGTACGCCAGGGAGTATCTGTTGCAGCATGGCACCGACTATTCCTTCGACGACCTGCTGACGATTGCAAAAGGGCAGTTGGCTTTGGAGGAAGCGTATGTATCGTCGACCGTCGACCGTCGACCGTCAACCGTCGACCTTCAGCCGTCAACAGTTGATCAACCGTTTTCTGGAAAGGAAAGCCAGTTGTCAGTAAGCGACCATGAGCAATCAGCCACCTTCGGTCGACGGTCGGCGGTTGACGGTCGACTGCTCTTCATCGATACCGACATGTACGTAATGAAAGTATGGTGCGAATTTGTATTTGGCCAATGCCATTCTTTTATCCTGGACCAGGTGGTGGAACGAAAATATGATCTCTACCTGCTTTGCAAACCCGATCTTCCCTGGGTTAAAGATGAATTGAGGGAGTATCCGGACCTCGTTAACCGTGAAAAGCTCTTCCATATGTATAAAGACCTGCTGATGAACCAACCTACACCCTGGGTAGAAATTAGTGGCGGGTACGATCAGCGCCTTGCCAAAGCCATTAGTGCCGTAGATGCTATTTTGTAAATTGGGTTTATTGGTGTCTATTCGCGCCTATTCTGGCTGAAAATTGAAGGTCCGCAGCTATTTTTCTCTTTTAACGATTTCTTTTGCGGCATGCCTTTACCTTTAGCCCCATTATTTTTAACAACTGATATGACGAAATTATTTTTGATGACGGCCTTAACAGCCATTTCTTTTAGTTCTGTAATTGCACAAGACAGTGTTCGTGTTTCTACCAAAAAAGCAAAACGTGATTGGAGCAAGATTGACCTGAGCAGCCGCGCAGACGATCATTTTTTAATACAGTTTGGGTCCGACAATTGGGCCGGCAAGCCAGACAGCATCCGGACCAAAGGTTTTAGCCGCCATTTTAATATGTATTTGATGTTGGACAAACCCTTTAAGACCGACCCGCGGTTTAGTATTGCAGGAGGTTTGGGGATAGGCAGCAGCAATATTTTTTTTGAAAAGACGGTGATCGATATTGCCGGGAAAACCAATAGCAACCGACTTGTTTTTCAGAACGCAGATAGCCTTAACCATTTTAAAAAATACAAACTGGTTACGGCCTATGCTGAAGTACCAATAGAATTAAGGTACAGCAGCAACCCTGAAAATGGTAATAAAAGCTGGAAACTGGCTCTTGGTGTAAAAGTCGGTACCATGTTGGACGCACATACCAAAGGAAAGGAGCCACAAGACAAAAACGACAATACTATTGCCGGCCAGGCCAAAGTGGTAGAGAAGGAAAAAAGTAAAAAGTTTTTCAACGGTACCAGGATCGCTACCACATTCAGGATAGGGTATGGTCATTTCTCACTGTATGGTGCTTACCAGGTAAATTCATTGATAAAAGACGGTTTTGGCCCGCAGATAAAGCCATGGAGCATTGGTTTATGCCTCAGCGGTTTGTAAACAGGTTTCCCAAAACAGATATAATTGATAGCGGCGGTACTGAAAAGTGCCGCCGCTTTATATTTTAGCAATACCGCCAATTCAGCCGGCACTACCACTGCTGACTCAATGAATTCTGTCAGGGTTGATGCCTGGTCACCTGTCAATGCCAGAAATAACTATCCATTTTCTCACTGGCTTTTAAGTAAAAAAAGAACCCGGTGATCAGGCCTCCTACACCCGCAATGATCAGTATCAACTTGATGGAATCAGAGGATAGGACACCATTTTTGCCGGATACAAATAAAGCCAATCCAATGACGACAGCAGCAACGCCTATGGTAAGCGAGAGGTAGCATTTCTTTTTGTCGTCGTCAATGTCTTTTCTGAGCTTGCTGCAGACCGAGCAACGAACCGACCTTCTGCTCATGGGCTTTTGGCACCAGTAGCAGGTTTTCTTTAAGGTGGAATCTCCACCCTGGGTTAAGGGTTGTCTCATAGGTTTTAGGGTTTCTCTTGCCTATGAAAGTATAAAAAATTTCCAAATCTTATTGTTATAGGTGTGAAGTAGCGGATGTTCTTTATTGTTCCCTGAATTTTCTAAATACATCAATTTTCAAAATATGAGCATTAGTAATGGCTGAAACCGGGCTGTATGGAGGTCAGCGGCAGGGAATTGGACAAAGGATTGGACACTAAAACAAATTCCCCTCTTCGTATTTTCAGCGTCTTACAGTAACAGATGGGTTTTTCCGGAACGACTCATAAGGGCCGTTAACTATCGAAGCATCGCAGGCCAGTTGTACCACTATTGTATCCAACAAAAAAGCCGACCAATTGGTCAGCTTTTTTGATCTCTACATTTGTTCTGCGCTATTGAATGTCAACAGCTTCGAGTGTTTGTAGCGAGGATGGGAAAAAATCTCGCTACTATTCTCCGTTTTCCCGACCGTGCCAGAATCTATGCTGGTGGCGGTTTTCGTTGTTTTATCGGCAATGGCTTTTTTTTGTGCTTTGTCCATGATTGGGGCAGTGTTTTTAGTGTCCACTAATATTTTGAAAGTTGACTTTTGTCATCTTTTTTTATTTGCTGGGTATTGCATTTTGTTGAACCCATTTTTATCTTTCTATCCCATACCCACCTCACACAACCCTCACCCACTCAGATTGCTACTCCTTGGGCAACCCGTTGCTTGTCCAAACTAATTTTAAGCAGTTTTACTTTTTTGTTTTCCCCCGCCGGTTTGCGCCCGGTACAATTCCAACAATTCATTTTTTAAGGCTAGTTCATTTTCCAGGAGAGTCACCTTGGATTGCCAAACACCTGTTTTTTCTGCATCAAATACATTGTCCCAATTTAACTGACCGTCAGCTGCTACCAACATTTCCCCTCGGCCAGTAATCACCCAATCCATGTTTAAAACTGGGTAGACTTCATGTATTTTCTCCAAATACTCACTTCCAAGGGTCTTGGAATTGTTGAAATAATTTTCGGAAGCACCGATTTTTTCAGAAAATGTTCTGCCACTAATCCCTTGATTTTTAAGGAATTCTTTTAGCCTTGACTTTGTGTTCATGTTGTTTTGTACAAAATATTGTTCAATAAATTTGGACGTGTACTAAATATTGTACACTTTTACATCCGAAATACTTACTCCGATGACAACATCAACATTACAATCAGCATACGCACCGCTACAGGCGGGGTTTGCTTCAAATAATTACGGGGAGGCATCAATGCAAAGGCATTGGTTGTTTGGTAAAACATCTCCACGTATTGGTTCGGTTAAGTATTTCGCAAGCAGGCTCTCCGGTTCTCCGGTGGAGCCTGTTTTGTTTTCGGGCCATTCCAGTCCCTAAAACGCAGTAAGATAATAATTTAAGGCAAGACGCAAAATCCAGCCCCACGGTATGGGGTAAAGAGCAAATACAGAATTCCAGTTAGTAAAACCCAAACCCCATGAAGGAACTCGTTCAGATCGTCGCCATCATTTGCGCCGCCAACATCACTGCCCGCATTTTAGATTTTTTGTTCTATCGGAATAAAGATGAGTAATGCCCAAAGACCTGAAGCTTTCTACCGCCCTGGGCAAGCAGCTGGCCACCGGCACCCGGCTCACCAACTTGGAAACTAAAATGCTGCTAACCCTGGCCCGCCGCCTGCAATGGAACGAAGGCCTGGTGGTCGACATCGTTCAAAGCCCTAAACCAAACATTACAAAAAAATGAATGCCATTCAAAACATCACCATCGAAAAAACGCTTTGTGGCACCGGCAACCTGTTCGAAATACACAAAGACGGCCAGCCGGTTTCTGGCAACAGTTTCATCAGTGAATCCATGGCCAGCGAGACCGCCATCAAGTTACAATTCCCGGGTGTAAGACCTGGCCGCGACGTCGTAGAAGAATTTCTGCAACGCATCAAAAAGTACCGCTAACCACAAGCCCCCTTGACCGACCAGGATACCATACAGGTTTTGCAACAGCTCGTGGCCCAGCAGGCCAGCGAACTAGAGCAGCTGCGATCCGAGTTAAAACTATACAAGCCCCGGGTGGTAGTTACGGCCAGCGGTAAAATGAAGGGAGCGCACCAGGTAAGTGCCGCGGAGCGAGATATGCGAATTGCCGCCATCCAGTTTGTCGCAAAGCTGCCCATGTTTTCGCGGTTGCAACATAACCCAACCTTGAAACTTGCCCGGTACTTGGCCACATGCGAAGCCAACAATAAAATTGATACAGCCATAACTATCAATCACTTTAAATAAATCCGCCATGATTCCGCAACCCCTTCAAAATTTCACTTTGTCAATGCTCTATAGCATACGCAGCTTTTACCTGGAGCAAGTGGCTAAGACAGATGAACACCAGAAGTATTTAGACAGCCGCATTGTTCTCTATAGCCGCGAAATCTACGGCCGCGAAAACGATATGCTGGCCGCGATGAACACCGATTTTACAAACCTCTTAAACGACCTCAACAATGGAAGCAACGTTCCCATTACCATTAACTAAAAAAGAATTGCACCTGTTGGTACAGTGCTGCAATTCCGGCATCACCGAATCCCTGGAACAAAAAGAAAAAGTAGATATAATGAACGAGATGCCGCAAGATGCCAGGGAGTATCTAAAAGACTACTACGATAAACGAACCAACGCCATCAACGCTACAATGCACAGGGTTCAGCAGTGCCTCACCGATTTGCCCGCACAGGAAAGCGAGGGCAGACCTTTCGAAGAGCTCACAACAACATTTCCAAGATAAAAGGGGACAGCAGGGTTTAAGCCTGGTGTTTCCACACCGGGCAATTATTGCAGCGTGGTGTAATTGGTGCACAATCGCATAAAAGCGACGCGTAAAGGTTCGATTCCTTTCGTTGCAGCACGGGTAAAAGTTGTCGCCGGTCACGGGTCCTACGACTAAAATCGAAACCGGCAAAACGCATACATGGAGTAAGGAAGGCGGCTACCCCTGCAAAGGGATGTGTGTCCTCAACCGGATGATAAAAATGTAGTCCGGTGCAAAGCCTTCCATTTTTTTTAAATATGACAGTAGCACTCAACATACCACTCACACTCTACAAAGTTCCCATCATTACGGGTGCACCCGAGATGCTGGTTTGCCGCCGGGAACTCCGCAACAAATACTACACCAACCGAGACATCAAAACCTGGGCTGCTTACTTCCTTTTAAAAAGTCTTACTACATCATCAATCATCAAACAATGGGATCAACAATCAAGCTTCCTCGAAGGCGTATTACAGTGCAACGAAAGAACCCTGCGTGCCAGGCTCGCCGAGATGGTACATATAGGCCTGTGCCAGTTGTGTACAGCAACCAAAAACCTAACGCTCACCAGCTACGAAAAAGCAGCTGAAATCCTCGACATAAAATATGAAGGCACAACTACCATTCTTTACGATACGGCCACCCAACGCGGTTGCCAGGTGTTTCAATACCTCATCCGGGTAGACGAAATACAAAACGCAAAGTTGAAGCAGCTTAAGGCGTTGAATTATCACATAACAAAAAATCCGTTACTCAAAGAGTCTTTAATGCAAGAGATGGAACGCTTTTTTAACGACGACCGGCAGAAACTCGAAAATGGGGTTTTCTTCCAGAAACGTCTTTACGAACTGCAGTCCATCAGCTTTAAAGAAGGGTCAGCCATTTATGAGATAATACACCACCGCCGGGCCGATATCAACCGTGGCGTTAAGGGCATACAGAACGATCATGCATACAAGGGCCTCAGCAGTGTCAGCTACATGAAGAAAGTATTGGTAAAATATAACCTGGTAACCGTTAAGCACAATGTGGTCGAAAGCAGGGAACGAAACCGGGTAAGCTTTCTTACCTGCGATCGTAAAACCAACGAGAAGCAGAGCAAGTGGAACAAGCACAACAAAAGCACGCTCATGGTCTTTTGCGACGACATAACACCGGTGGCCATCAATTCTGCCACCCCGGGTGCAGCGGCCGGAAACATCGCTCAAAATCGCAAATCCAACGGGGGAGGAAAGGACGAAAACCGGAAGGCAGCGTAGGCGGCCGGGGCCGCCCCCCGCCCTTTGGCAAAAATTGGTAACTACAAATATGGCTACTCTATAGTTAAAACCTGTCAGTAAATGGCAGTAGGTGGCAGTAAATGGAAGTGAATGGCATTACTGTCAGTACTGTGGCCAAAATCCGAAAAAATGATAAAGAAGCCAGGCAAACAATTCAGTACGAAGGAGCAGCAGGATTATGCGTTTAGAATGAGGTTCAGCAGGTTTAAAGTTTGGATCAGTAAAAAGGACGGCCATAATGCCACCTACTACGGCCGCGAAGCCAGCTGCACCATTTTACAGATCATGTTTAAAAAAGTATCGGAGTTGTGCCTCGATCGCAAAAAGGGTTTAGATGAATGCATTCGCATTGTAGAAAAAACCAACGCCGGCAAATACGTTACCGCCATCATCTACGACCGGTACCATCACCGCGAAAATGGCAAGTGGCACGAAAGAGAGATCCGAAAATATATTAATGGCAACCTGGTAGAGTGCGAAGACATCCACTTTAACGAGCACTCCGCAAAACCTTGGTACCAGGTTGAATTTGCAAGCGACGACACCTGGTCATTAAAACACATTCCCACCCCCACACAATTTAAGCAGCTGGTTAGCCAGGCGCTCACATCCCCACCCGACAAATCATAATCACAAATTAAAAAATCCCTGTTATGGTAGACTACTATGTCAATACATGGGGCCCAACCGGCAAACTCATTGCTCAAACCCTGGTACACAGTCATGCAGAAGGGTGCAGAGAAAAAGCCGAGGCCGAAAAAAAATACCCCTTTGTGAACGGCTACTCCACTTACATCTGCCCGGTAAAACTAAAGACCGGTTTCATCGGCTTTGAACAACAAGAATTGTTTCCAACAGATAATCTTATTTCTTAACACTTAATTGAATCAACATGCTAAATGCACAAATGCTAAAACTGTCGGAGATCATTCCCGACCCCAATCAGCCCCGCAAATTCTTCGACCAGGTAGCCCTGGACGAACTGACCACCACCGCAAAAAGCCTGGGAATATTTCAGGCCATACTGGTGCGACCATGTAGCCCCAAAGTTCAGAACCACCGCAAAGCGACCTACATGATCGTAGTAGGTGAGCGCCGCTACAAAGCTTCAGTTGCTGCCGGCCTAAAAGAGATCCCGGCCACGATCAGGGAGCTGACCGACGAACAGGCTTTGGAAATTCAGATCGTCGAGAATCTCATGCGCAAAGATGTGCAGCCGATGGAGGAAGCGGTTGCATTCAAAAGCCTCTTCCATCACAACCATTTTGCCGTAGAAGAAATTGCACTCCGTGTCGGCAAAAGCCCCAGCTATGTTGCCGGCCGTATAAAGCTTTGCGATCTGTTGCCCGACTTTCAGGAAATGCTATTCCTGCACAAGATGCAACTCACCGACGCATACAAGCTTAGCCGCTTCGAAGCATCGGCACAAAAGCAGTTGCTCGACGAACGTGCAAAGAACTGGAAGAAGCAGGGCGCCAACTGGAGCCTGGGCAACATCAGCTGGTACATTACCAATGCTCAAAACAATCTCAACAAAGCCACCTTTAAGCTAAACGATACCCTGCTCTACAAGGAGGCCGGCAGCTGCACGGTGTGCCCTCACAACAGTGCCTGCAACCCGGTATTGTTTGAAGAGTTCAATAAAGAAAAAATTTGCCACAGCCCGGTTTGCTTTGGCATAAAAACCGACCGGGCGTATCAAAAGAAGCTGGAAGAATTACAGCAGAAGCCTGACGTGTTATTTATTGCAGATACCTCATATATCGGCGACCAGGACAAGCATAAAATAAAAGTAGCCGAAGAAATGGGCATCACTGTTCTGAATCAAAAAGCATTCAGCAAAGTTGAGGAATTTGAGCACCCCGGCACCTGGGAAGAATACTGGGAGGAACACAAAGAGTGGGTACTCGACGACGACATGAGCGAAGCCGAAACACAAACAGCCATGAACGAAGAAAAGCAGGAGTGGCAAGGCGAGGTCGATCAATACCACCAGAATGTAAAAGATCAGGAAGCAGCCAGGGCAAACGGGCTAATTGTAAAGGCATTTGTAGTGTGCGGTAATGGCCAGGGCAAAATGACCGATATCATTCTTTCTTCCAAAGCTGGTGCCACCGGTGCAGTAACAAACGACATGCAAGCCTTGCAGCTGGAATTGCAAACCCTACGCGATAAAGAAAAGCGCAACGAAGAACTGGACCGGGAAAAGGTTTACAACCAATGCATGGAATTGCTACAGGAGCCTTTTATAACCCGCGCGAGCGAATTTGTAACACAAGATGAATGGGTAGCCGTTGCCGTTTTTATGGCTGAGCATTCATACGCGGCCAGGTCTTACGCGAAAGAAGCCCTAGGTTACACCGGCGACGAATATGGTCATATGGATCTGTTTACCTACCTGCGAAAATTTGACTGGCAAAGATCCTTGCAAATTATTGGCCGCATGATTCGCATTGCCTTGTTTGGCAGTATGGTAAACAAAACCTACGCTGATTTTAAGAAGTCAGGCAAAGCCGCCGCTATGTGGGCTATTGCTCAGTCATCCATTGCAGCAGAGGTAGACAACGCTTGTACAGCACAGGCAGAAAAAACCAGCAAACGAAACGGCAACATTCAAAGGCAAATAGACGCCATCCATACCAAAATGGAAGCCCTGACCGCGGCGCCGGAACCGGTTGAGGAAACAATCGTTGACGCCCCGGAATATCTTCCACCTGGCAAATCAAAAGCTAAAAAGAAGGATTTGCAAACCGAACCTGTGTAGACCTGGCTCTGCCCCCTCTTCGAAAGGAGAGTGGGCAGGGTATCGAGAATTGAAAATTAGATCCTTCTAAATTCTACTGGTACATGGTTATTCTCAAGTCCAGTTAATAAATTTCCGTTATCCATCATTCCTAGCAAATAGTGAAAACTGGAATTCGGGTCGAATTTTTTTTCCATAGAAATAGTAATTATGAAAGACATTTGATTAGTTGAGAGATTGTAGCAAAAACCCTCAATTAACCTTCTTTCTGACAAAGTGTCTATAGCATTTGACCTAAGAATATTTCCTGTTTTAATAGTTAATTTAGTAACTCGAATATTTTCTTCATTATTGCCGC
The DNA here is from genome assembly GCA_040386335.1 of Bacteroidota bacterium. Lineage (GTDB taxonomy): Bacteria > Bacteroidota > Bacteroidia > Chitinophagales > Chitinophagaceae > JAZKFT01. The sequence continues at coordinate 46,979 of JAZKFT010000009.1, read as the reverse complement.
TATAAGTAAGCTCCCAAGTCCCATCTAGAAATTTTATATCATTGAATAAAAGCCATTTTTGTAATGTGCCCAAAACTTCATTATAGCCGTTTTTTGCTTCGAGTACCTGGTTTCTTAGTCCCTCGTTTTCTTGCAAATGCTGACTCTCTTGTTTAATTACAACTTCTAGAAGCTTTGTCCTTTGTTCATAGGTATTTCTTAATTCAACATATTTATGCATTGATACGCTACTTTCCTTTGACATCCTAATATTCCAGGCATTCCCCCATGATTTTATCCACGTTGAGAAAGCAAAAATTATGTTACGTAAAAAAGGAAATGCAAAGGTGTATGCCAAAGCAACCAAGACCGGCCCCACCAAGCCACTCCAGGTCGTCACCTGTTTTGCTATAAAACTAGTGTAAGAATTATGACCATCTAACGGTAGCTTTTCAAAGAGTAATGCAATCACGACCTTCCAATTAAAAATTGGCCATGATATCAAAAATGAAAAGAACAGTGGGTTTGAAGCCCTTTCTTTTAATTCCTTGAAAAAATCTGACAGCTTATCCATAGGGTTGGGTTTGAATCAAATATACCACGCTTAAATCTCAATTCAAATGATCATCTTCCATTCGCCCCGCAGTTACCTCAGCATACTGTACAATGTGTTTTTCAAATACATTAATCTACACAAAGAAAGCAAGCTTCAGGAGTATGCCTACCAGGCACAGCGGGAAATCAGCGATGGCTATCTGAATGCCATGGTACTTAATAGCCTGCTGAACGATGTGGAAGAATACCTGCAAAAAAAACTAGTCAACACATCGAACCCGGTAGTAAAACTAAAATTGAGTAAGGCACATGCAATTTGTTTATTTAAAACGCTTATGATTTTGCCCATCGAAGCCGACAAAGAGTTTGAGCAAATTGTAAGACAGGATTTTATTACGAAGCTTTACCCGCAATTGCTGTAATAACTTTTTTACTTTTTAATTTTCTTAATAACAAATTCAATGAGTTTCCTGACATACTCAGCTTTCTCAATGATTGAAACACCTGATCTGCCTTTTGCTACAAGTGTTTGATTGCTACCTTTATCAACGGCCGGCCTATCACCAGCAAAGACCGTTTCTGTTTCTTCATAAATCGCAACCATAATCCCGGCAAGATAAATGTTTGATTCTACGATGCTATCGTTTATTGGCGCCCAATTTGACCAGAAAACTGGCCCACCACTATTGCCGAATGTCGCGTTTGATTCAACCAAAGTAATATGATTTAGCTGAGGGTTTTTTTGGGTTGCGGATGGCTTCCATGCAATATAACCTGGCTTCAATGTTGCTATATTGTAATAAAAATCTTTCTGGAAGTTATTTTCTACATGACTGGGATATCCACCAATCCAAACTTGATCACCAAGATAGGGAACACTCAAACTGTTAATTGGGAAGAGTTTGATGTTATCCAAATCAAAATTCTTACCAAGCAAAAATGTATCGGCCGCAAGAATGCAACTCAAATCCACAAGAGAGTCAGGATATCTTATAATGTTGTTAAGTGGTATTTCTTCGCCAAAATAATCTGTTGTTTTAAGCGTGTCCGCAGTTTGCGGTCGTATCATTAACGAGGTTAGTCCCTTTTTCTTAAAAAAATCAGTCACATGGGCCGCAGTAATAATTGCTATAGTTTTTAAACCGTTGTGAGGAACATAGGTGATTAGCCCAGAACCAACAGAGATATATCTTATGACTGACTTTTTTCTCCCCTTTTCTACAATGGTATCTATAATTGTGGTGCCAATGCTAATTATATAAGGCTGCATCGTGGTAAAAACCTTCTCCCTCTCTTCCGCAGTTTGAGTCCGGCCTTGCAAGGTGGCAAAAGCAAGCACCATGAAATAAATTAATTTTTTTTTCATCTTAAAAATTTAAGGATAACAATAGTAAAATTCTTGTGTGGGTGTAACTAAAAAATTATTAAAGTAGCTTCAAAAACTACTTCAATAATTTTTTCGTTTAATTATTTTCCGCTCCCATTTTTGGTGGGATCTGCCAAAACATAAGTTGAACCTGCTTTTTGGGTTGGTGGTAGCGGATTGCCTTTAGTTGAGGTGATTTCATTCCCATGACCTCCTCTTGGTCCAATTGTTTCATACTGACCAGACTTTGGCGCTGGCTGTCCTGGTTTCAAATTTGTCTTTGACATAGTTAAGTTATTTGCTACAAATTTAAGTACCTACCTAAAATGATTAGCAATTTAGTTTTGCACAAGGGGTGGTAAAACAATTTAACGTCTGAGTCTTTCGCGGTATTCAAATTTTTCCTGCTGCCAAAATGTTCCTGCGAATAGCATCATGATTTAAATAAGTAAAAACTTTTGTATTTTCACCACGTTACCAAACAGCCAATGCATAAAATATATTTATGTCTCGGCTGTTTTTTTATGCAATAGTGTCTTGTATGCTGTGGTTTGTACCCCCACAAACCTCTAATAGTGCCCCCTCTGTATCCTTAAAACACACCGGCCAATACAGTTACCGTTTCTGCACTGTGCCCGCACTGTTACCTACACCGTCTGTAAATCCTCAAAACATGATAGAATTCAATGCCAGCGTGGCTTATCAAAGCCCGATGCCTCCAAACTGTGTCTCCTACCCAAAATTCCTAAAAGCACCGATTGTGAAAAACGTTCCAACACCGCTCATCATCAGCATCAAGCATGTGATTCAGATAGAGAACTGCAGCCGCAATACGGCCAGCCGCCGCATTAAGATCGTTTGGGAAAGCCTGGGCAAAAAAGAGCATCAAAAAATCACGGTTCAGGAATACGTTGAGTACTATGCCTACGATCTGGCCGATATCCTGCAACGCATTTCATAAATACTAAATCCACCTTACATGCTCAATAATTTCCTGCTATATATCCTGGCCATCTTCATCCACGAAACAGGCCATTACATCGTAGCCCGGTGTTACCGGCAGACGGTCGATGACTTCGCTATTTTTTTTAATCCCTGGTTTGACCTGTTGCGCTTTAAGATTGGCCAGACCACATTTCACCTGGGTTGGCTCCCGATCGGCGGCTATGTGCGGGTTCGCAACTTCGATTCACTCCCGGAACCAAAGCAGTTTGTTATTGCTATTGCAGGCATTGTTGCCAACCACATCAGCATGTTGGTGGGACTGTACCTGTACGGCCTCAATGAGTTTACGCTTATCAGCGGCCTCATCATGGTCATCAATTCCTTGCCCTATCCTCCATACGATGGCTATTACATCAGAAAAATGTTTAAATGAGAACGAAACCCAAAAAAAGCCGCAAACGGTATTACCTGGCACTCTACAAGCCCATCGGCAAAACCGATATCGAATTTCCCATCAAAATAGATGGTGGTGTTTACCGCCTGGTGACCCAGGGAGTGTATGCTACAGCGCTCAGCTGGTGGACTGCCATGTTTCACTACCTGCGTTTTCGGCTCTATAGTGACCGGGCCAAGTTGAAGCTTTTTAAATACCGCAAAACATTTGGCCGGCTCGAAATCAAAAAATTACGCTCATGAACGGAACCGTCACTTATCGAAACAGAAAGCTACCCATATTTTGGGGAGGCGAAAATGCAGAACATATCGCCGACAACTTCGTACACCGAAACAATACTCACCCCTACCTGCATGTGGCTATTCAGCGAATGCTGCAAAAATCAAAAAACTCTATTGTCAAACGGGGCAGCGTCATCGCATGGTGCACAGCAGGCGATGGCAGAAAAACCTGCGTGGTGTTTGTAATAAAAGGTAACTTAGCAGTCATTAAAACGTGTTATCTCCATGGTTGGACTTAAAATAAAAACAAAAGCAAAGGCCCGTGAATATGGCTATAGTCCGGAAGCCGTAAAGCTTACTGCAGAAGCAATGAACCTTTCTATGGAGGAAGCCGAAACCGTGCTCAAAAAACTGGAAGATCAGGAGCGTACCAGGATTCGCCGCACACGTCGAAACTGATGCCGTCAATATATTTTTCCCCCATGCCTCGCTAGTCAGCGGGGCTTTTTTATGCACCAAAATGCACAATTATTCCCAAAATGCACAAAACTGCACAAAATGCACCATGCTAGTTAGCAAGCCCCTTTAGCATTGTAATTCAAAAAAACAATGAACAGCAGCAGCAAAACCGGCGCATTGCTTGGAGCCATTTTAGGTTTCATCACTAGCCCCGGTCAAATCGTTGAAGTAGTTTTCTTTGGTTTAGCTGGTGCATTCTTTGGTGAATTTGCAAAACAGGGTGCAACATGGCTAATAAAAAAAATACGGGGAAAATAGTGTTAGGAATCGCTGCTGTGGCGGCAATGGTGCTAATCACCAAAAAGGCGGCAGGCAACATAAAATCTTTGGAGTACCTCGATTTTATGCCGTCTTCTGTCAAAGCTGATTTCAGTAAAATATTGGCCCCGGTGCTCATCGTTAAAGCCAGCGTCAGCAACCCCAATGCGACGCCGGTACCAGTCAAAGGCATCTTTGGTAAAGTGGCCTACAATGGCCTCACCATCGCCACTTTTCAAAACGATTCACCAGTCGATATCGGCGGCAAAAAAACCTCCACGGTTACCATCACGGCCAAACTAAATAGCCTGGGCTTTGTAGCGTCCATTTTGAACATCATTCAAAACAAAAATGCAAAAAAGGAAGTGTTGGTTGATGGAATGCTGCAAACTGGCCTTTTCGAACAACCATTCACACATACATTAAATCTTTCATAATGGCAAAGCTAAAAAAGCTGTTCAATGAAGTTGTAACGGGCTACGACCCCAAAAACCGCCCGGTGTTCATCTGCAAAGCCGAAGACGGCTTTTACGTCTATAAGCCAGGCACTGGGTTTACTTCCCGGGTTTTCAGCGACAAGGCCGACGAAGCCCTACAGGAAATCTACAGCTACCAATTGCACGACAGTCAGAACAATGCTTTCTATCGCGAAGGGGACCGGGCTGCCGCAGAGGAAGCACCAAAATCTGCCAGTCCAAAAACAGCTAAACCTGCAAAGGCAAAACAGGCCAAACCTGCAGCTGCTGCTGGAAACAAGGTGGATCCCGAACAGGCTACCGGCACCGTTTTGAATGCTGAGTTCCCGGTTTTAGAAAAGCCAATTGTGGCAGAAGAAGGTAAAGGACCAATTGACCAATGACAAACTACCCAACGCACCTCATAGAAGCTCCACGGCCAGAAGACGATAAAGTGACCTACGAGAATGGCAATACAGACGACATTATTAAAACCGTGTTGTTCGGCGATACCAGGTGCGCATTTTACACCAAAAAATTTGCAAAGGCCTTTCGGGGCAAACAGCTCTTAGACACATGTCGGAACATTTGGGAATTTGTAAAACAGGAGATTCCCTACAAGCTCGATCCCGGTGGTCATCAGTACATCAAAAGTCCGGGCAGGCTTTGGCAGGAAAAGTCTGGCGACTGCAAATCATTCAGCGTATTTACAGCATCCATTTTAAAGAACCTGGGTATTGAATACGGCTATCGTTTTGCCAGCTATAAGACCGACGATCCAACACCCACGCATGTGTACATCTACGTTCCGGTTGAGGGTGCAGAAATAATCATCGATGCCGTTTGGAACGGCCCGTTCAATACACAAAAAAAGTTCGATCACAAACAAGATCATCTCATGGCAAAAATCGCTTATCTCGGCAGCACAGGCATCGGCAACAGCGCTATTGGTGCCATCCAGCCCAGCCCACCTAATCCCAACAGGGGCAGGCTGGTCATTGGCAAACACTACGACCAAATAACCGATGGTGAATTAAGCTTGTTGCTGGCCAGGCAGAAAATCGAGATCGACCAGGATAATGCCCGTCATCTCGGTAGCACACATAAAGATCAGGGCTATCAGCGCATGCTCGATGTGGTAAACCATGCCCTCAACCATATCGACAATCCCGATGTCATTAATGGCCTCGGCGATCATTTTTTGGGTAGTGCGGGCCCCGACGAAATTGGCAAACTAAAGATTGGCAAATTCTTCAAAAAAGTGGGTGAGGGCATCAAGAAAGTCACCAAGGCAGTTACCAAAGTGGCGACCCTGCCCATGCGCTTATTGGGCAAGGCTGCGATGGAAATTTGGTTACCAAAAGCCGCCCCTGCTTTCCTATACATTTTTACGGCAGATGCAATCGTTAGCAAGCTTCCGGACAAAATGAAACGCAAACGCGACAAGGCGGTGAAGCTCAAAGACTTCATATGCAAAACACTCGGCATGAAAGAACCCCACTTCATGGGCATCATCCGCAACAACCTCACCAAGCGTTTCAAACAAAGTCCGGAAGCCCATTTGGCCGATCAGCTAAAAAAGGCAGGCATCAGCGGTCTCAGTGGCGTTGGCAAAATCCTTAAAAAGAAAATTGTCAATAAACGCCGGATTGTCCGGCCGCAACCCGTAAGCACTTTAGTTAGCCAGTTTGCACAGCCTTCCCAATTAACTCAAATCCTTCCGGGCGACGCTACACCCAATATCCAGCTCATGCCACAAGATCAGCGTGAAGCTGCTTTCGAAGAAGAAAGGCAAAAAGCCGGCATGCCCAGCGGTTTTAGCAAAGTAGGTACCGGCATCGAAAAAGTTGGCCAGAAAGTGGGCGGGCTTTGGGGTGGCATCATCCAGGCCGTGGGTTGGCTCATCAGCAAACTCGGCGGCAAAAAGAAAGGTGTGGAGTTTAGCACCGACGATGTACCCGACGTTGTAAGCGATGCCGCCAACGCCTTCCAGTTTAAAGACCTGGCAGGTAATTACAGCGGCCTCGATGGCAATCAAAAAACACAGGTCAGGGATTTTGCTGCACAGCTCATCGACGAGGACGCCACTGGTGCACAGGCTTACCAGAAATTAAATTCCCTCGACTATCTCAACGACGCTCAAAGAAAAGAAATAGCCAGCGAGGTGGAGGAGGGCTACGAACCCATCGACACCGATGCCGCAAATCAATTGGCTTTAGATATCAAAAAATCAGCAAACCTAAACCCGGAGCGAAATGGCGGCGGCACAGCCGGTTTCTGTCAATGCTAAAAATTCATTCTCACATTCTTTCATTCATTCATTAATTCTCATCACACACAAAACCAAGTATCAATCATGGCAAAGAGAAAAGTAGGCAGCATCGGTGCAGTAGCCCGGTCCATTTCTGCCACACGCAAACAGATCTCCGAAGTGAATCGCAAAAAAAGGGAAGCCGCCCGTTTGGTAAAACAACGCCGCACCCTCGAATCACTAAAGAAGAAGCTTGCAACCGCTAAGAGAGGAGCCGGAGTACGCAGCAAGCGTCGCCGGTCCTAAAATGGCGGCCGTCCCGTTCCGGCTCACAGCTGGGACGGGGCCTGCATAACATTCAATCACACAGTTCCATTACCGTTGGCTTCAGCCGGCAGAAATGGCACAACAACAAAAAATCAAATGGCAAGTAAATTTAATTTCAAAGCAATGAGCGAAAGGGCTACACAGGCCGCCGGCATGGTGGCAGGTGTTGCGGCTTCAAGGTTTATCGGTACCACTTTAGCCAAAACCGGCAAGGTGAACGACAAACTAAGTGCCGGCATCCGCATTGGTATCGGTGCGTTTCTTCCACTAATAGTCGGCGGCAAAGGCAAAAAGTCCGGCATCATCAACGATGTGGCCAATGGTCTTATGGCCGATGCAGCTACCACACTGGTGGCCAGCTTCAAAGTAATACCCGGCCTGAGTGGTATGGGCGGCACTGAAAGTTTCGATGCTGTAAGCTACGCTGTCCAGGAAGATCTCATGAACGGTACTACCAATTACGGCGCCGTTAGTGGCAACGATTAATCCAGGAACAAGTGACCTGGCTGAGTTAAAATAATTCAATCATCCCTTGCCTTTCCCACCAGGGGAAGGAAGGTCAACACACACAAAATGAAAACAGTAAAATTGTTAGTAAGCTTTCTTGCGGTATTTGCGATGGCTTATCTCATCACAGCCGATCCGGCTGCAGCAGCATTCATAGGTGGAGCTGCTACATGGTCCATCTCTCAAAATTACATTCCACTGCCAACCGGCATTTTAGGTTCCTACGTGGGCGCGGCCGGTGAAGGCAAAATCTCCGTCATCAGTTCCGAAAGGGACCGGGCTACCTACGAGCATAACAAAACAGATCCAATGTATGCCGGCAGAGAAATGACGCAGTCATACCTCCGCCTGGAATCCACGATCGTGCAGGGCAAAAACATCCTCACATTCAAAGCCTTTGAAGGCGATGGTACCACGGTGTACCCGACAGAAAAACGCCTGGATCGTAACGATGCATTCATCATCGACAAAATTGCTGTCATGCTGGTAAAGCAAGATGTGGCCAACCTCAAAACAAACGGGGAATTGTCTACCTATCCAAACCAGACCATTTTCGGTGCTACAGCTGCAGCAGATCTTTTCAGCATCTATATGGGCGATCTGCGCATCAGCATCGGCCGTTCCAAAAAACTGGTTGCCCTTGATTTGCTGAGGTTCCTTACCATTCCGCAAACTCAAAAATCTGCGAGCACCAACTACGATCAGAAAGACTATAAAGCCGGCTTCGTAAACCTGACTCCCCAAATTCGTTTGGATGGTAGCGGCACCAACGAACTGGAAATACAGTTCCCTGCATTCGTAGGCTGGGCCGGGCATAGTGCTACATCAGGTACCGAACACCGTGTAGTGCTCTACCTCCGTGGCCTGTTGGTCACCGGTGGCAGCATGAACATGTAATACACACTAAAAAGCCGCGGCCAGGTGTTTCCACCAACCGCATATCTCACACCGTCCCGGCTGGCGCAAGCTGGCCGGGACTTATAAAACAAAAGACATGTTTGGTAAAAATTCATACCCGGTAAAAAGAAGCGAAACGATCAAGGTGCTTATTAACAACGTTAATACCCGCCAATACAAGTTTAGCGACAACGAAACCACCCTCATCGGCCGAAAGTTCAAAGGCATGATCATTCACACCCAGGCTCTAGTCAAAAGTTTTGATGGCGACGATCTCGTTACCGATGCTATAGCAAAAAAGGCCTATGTGACTTTGGCAGACCGCGACAATAACCAGATGATCAAGCGCCTGCCATTGGAAATTTTCTTCAATACCAACGGTACCATTTTCGTAGAACTCGACAACCTGGAGGTGGATCTGCGCAAATCATTCATTGACCTGCAGGATAGCACCGGTGCAACGGCGGGAATGGCTTTTGTGGTAACCTTCTTTTACGAGTAAATCGTAAATCACAAATCGTAAATCACAGTTTGAAATGGCTTCAATTGTAGGAAAAGAGAATGTTTTGTGGGCGGTCCGATATCACGATTTACCATACTGGAAAATCTTCGATAGCGAAAACAAAAAAGCTGCTGGTAATGTGGCATTCAAAGTGTCCGACCAGGATGCTCAAAGCATTGAGCTTTCCACTCAATCGCTGAGCCGTGCTATGGATATGCTTGGTCCCGGCAGGTATCTTTTCACTGCTATGAAGAGCAACGCCCAAGACAAACGGGGCGGCATTGACACCAGCATCGAACTAGGTGTACCATCCGGCAAGCCCAACGACGCCATTGCCGGCATAGGCGGTGCCGGCGCTGGCTTTTTTATGGAGGGTATTGGGCAGATCACGCCCGACAATTTCGAGGAAGCCATCGAGAAGAAAATAAAGAAGGTGCAGGAAGAAGCTGCAAGGGTGCAGGAACTCAAAAACCTGCAGGAAGAACTCAAAGCTATGAAGGCAGAGAAAACTGCCAACGACAGCAGCTTCCGCAATGGCGTAATGGCCATCGGTACCATAGCATGGCCGGTCTTAAAAAAATCCCCGGTTGTTAGTGAGTTAATGGGCAGCATCGGTGGCCTGGTAAAGATGATCGACAATGCCGGCGGCGAAACTACTGTAGACACAAATGCAGAAATAAGCGGCGTAGATGAACAGGCACGGGCAGAAAAGGCATTGGAAAAACTGGCCGACAATAACCCGGATTTTGCTAAAGAACTTGAAATGCTGGCCAAACTAAAAGAGACCAACCCCGACATGTATGCCCAGGGTTTGGACTTCATTAAAGGCATGACCGATTAACTATTTAACTATTCAATCAGTGGACCCCATTACACATTTCAACAACCTCGACCAACCCGCCCAGCAACGCATCTGGCAAGCCATCGACCTGCTTTGTAAAGACAATCCATATGTGGTCGTTCAGCTCGAGAAGCTGGCCGATCTCAAAGAGAACAATCCTATGAAGTGGAAGCTAGGCTGTGCGGCTCTTAAAATACCCTCATAATTGAACATCACTCATGATAGGCGAAGTAGTAACATCTCAAATCACGAAGCCACCGGTTGACAAGATCAAACTGGTGGACTTTTCAATTAGTCAATACACCACGCCTATCAGGTATTTCAACAGTATTGCCGAGATCGTGGCCGGCCTGGACTACGACAATAAGCCGAAATATTACGATCCTAAAAACTATCCAACCATTATTGGTATTGTACCTGCACAGGCCTTCTTAAAAATACTTGAAGACCTTCAAAATGTAACCTCTGCCAGGGCTATCGCCGCTAAAGTTGGAATGAATATGGTGGGCGAAGTAAACGGCAAAAGCCGCTATTTTAAATACCTGCCTGGCAAAATGCTCATTCAGTTCCGTGGCATAAAAGAAAGCGAAGCTGCTGCGATCGCAAAGCAGAAAGACCTGCAGGCTGAGTGCGATAAAGTGACCAATAAGGCACGTCTTGTTTTCGATAAACTACAGACCATTGGCAAAATGCAGATGGATCCAGACATGCGGGTTAAGTACGTAAATGCGGTGGCCATCTACAATGCCACCATTTTCGATATACAGCAAACACCTGGCATAAAAGCAGAACTCAAAAAATTCGAAACGGTTACGGTTTCAGGCATTGGGGTGGTACCGGTAATTGTTTGGGCAGTGGTCTGGATCGTCGGCATCCTGGGTTCTGTCTACCTCATTGCCACCGCCATCGAAAAAGTAAAAAAACACCAGGCCATACTAGACGCCCAGGCTAAGAACGTCGAGCAGATCCTGCAGGCTGGCATGCTCTACAAGGCAGGCAAGATCGACAAGGCAACGATGGATAAAGCCCAGGGCGCTGCTTTGCAAAATCTCAAAACAAACAATACCAACCTTACTACGCTTACCAACGCCGACAGCAAATCAACCCTCGACAAACTAACCACCATCGCAGCCATCACTGCCGGTGGTTTCATCCTATACAAAATTTTGTAACATGCCAGAAGCAATCATCAAAGACGAACGCAGCTTTATCCCCAAGTATTTCAAAGAAGATTTTGTGGAAGTATTGGCTAAAGACACAACCTGGAATGCCGGTAATTGCCACAGCTACATGCTAAAAAATATCGGCAATACCAATGTCACGGTTTTTGGTGTCAAAGTGCTTACACCTGGCGAATGGTGGTGCAGCGATACCGACGATCCGTTAACGGTCAACATCACCAGCATTCGGGTAGAGTTCGATAAAAACACTGGCATCTATGCCGCGGCTCTCATCCCTGGCCGCGACCCCAACCCGGTCAACGATCCTTTCGATCCCAATAACCCACCGCCCCGCGACAACCGGTTAGAGATATGCAAAAGCTACCTCAAACCAAACCCGGCATTCATGTACTAACAAACCACTTCAATCACACATCATGGCAGATTTTAATACAGCACACGAAACGGTTAAAGTTAACGAGGGCGGCTACAATGCCGCTTACGGTGGCGCAAAAGGTAGTGGCGAAACCTACAAGGGCATCGACCGTAAAGAGAATCCCCGCTGGCAAGGTTGGGCGCTCATAGACAGCTACAAAAGAAAGCTGGCACCTAAAGCCATTCCAAATGAAGCCATCATTCCCGATCCCAGGCTCGAAGCCCTGGTGGCTGATTTCATCAAAACAAAATACTGGCTGCCATCCAACGCTGCAGCAATCACCAACCAACCGCTGGCAACTTTCTTTTTCGATTTCTATTTCCATAAACCGGCCATTGCAGTAGCAGCTGTCAACCAGCTGGCCAGGACGGTTGCACCGACTGTAAAGGTCGCCAAGCTAAGTCTTACGCCAGAGGTTGTCGGTGTTGTCAATGCCATGCCTGCAGCAACCTATAAAAATCTTTACCGGCTTCGGGAACTGCACTACAACAATAATTTCCTCAATAAAGAATATGGCATCAAATACGTCAAAGCAAAAGAGGGTGTGCTGAATCGTCTACGCAGGTTTGCAAGTACCATCGCCGTTTCTGTCGCTCCTGTTGCTGGTTTTGGCATTGGAACGATCGCCGCCACCATTGGCTTTTTTTTTTAATAAAAATGTTCCGTTCATCTAAAAGAAAATGAAGAAAGTGCAATGGTACCATATCGCTTTACCCCTCGCCGGCATAGCTGCTGTCCTGTTTGCTAAAGGCTCCGCACCCGCAGTCAGATCCCTGGGTGTAAGAGCGATGGAAAAAGCACTCACACAAATAGGGGTTAGGGAAGAAGGTCCTAATGCCGGTACCATGGTAAAACAGTACCTGGCCAGCGTGAATCTTAGTACCGGCTTTCCCTGGTGTGCAGCTTTTGTTTACTGGTGTTTTAAACAGGGTCTTCCGGCCACAATGGTGCCTCGTACCGCCGGTGTTCAAGATATGTATAACAGATCACCGGCGTCTTGCAAAGTAACCATACCCCGGCCAGGCGATGTGTTCATTATGTTCTTCAGCGGTGGCCGTGGCCACACAGGTTTTGTTACCCGGGTGGAGGGATCCTTTGTGCATACCATCGAGGGCAACAGCTCACCGGCTGGCAGTACTGAGGGCGATGGGGTGTATCAGCACAAACGGCCCGTCAGCAGCATGAAGGGGTTCTTACGTTTCTAAATCACAAATCATACATCACACTCAAAAATCATTTTTATGTTTTGCTCAAAATTCCGCTCCAAAATCAAACAGCTCGTCCGCCAGATCGGCGAGGTTGTCTTAGAAAATGCAGCCCTTGCTTTGTCGGTTACCAATGCCATCAAAAAGTTTCTGTCGTCTCCGCTTGGCGACATCCTCACGGCCATCATTCCCGGGAACGTCGACGACTTAATCAAAGCCAGGCTTGTTGAAGCTTTGAACTACGCTATTCCGCTCCTGGAAGGCTTCGACACCTGCAGCCACGAAAGCACTGTGGAAGAAAAATTGGCATGTTTAAAAATTTATCTGCAGGGCAAATACCCCGATGTGGCAGATGCATTGCTCATAAAACTGGCCGCACTCATAACAAAATTCCTGGATGGCCACCAACTGGCACAAAACCAGTACGACACAGCGGTGCAGGTGCAGTACTCCCTCAACAAAATCAGTTAAGTCTTTGGTCTTTGTACTAAAATCTTAATACTAAATTCTTTCAAAAATGTTCAAGACCGGAAAAGTAAAACCCTACGATGCCAGCGACTTTGCCATGCAAAACAGCCGCGATCTGTTGGAAGACATCAAAGAAAAATTGTATGCGCAATGTGGTGACCTCGATCCAAATGTTTTAAAGGTCGACATCTGCGGGGTAGGTACTGTCTTTCAGCCAAAAGATTGCTCCGGGGCTAACGTCGGTGCTCCACAAAAAGCCCTGCAGGTTGTTACCCTCAACAAGCAGATCATGCAGCTCTGCAATGTCGACGAACTGGCCACTGCTATCGGGTTAGTTATTTCCGGCGGCAGCCCGAATTTGTACAACACTCCGCAGTTTATTCTGTTGGACGCCGATAATGCCATTACGATCGCGGCCAATACCGTGCATAGTTTAAGCTATAAAGTAACAGCCGGGCCAATTGGTGGGACGCTCAGCATTGATGGCGCCACGCCCGTCCCAATCATACCGGGCGAAAGCGATGGGTGGCAGGCCACGACATTACTCAACAAAAGCTTCCACTTCCAGGCATTGAACGGAATTATCAAAATCGCCATCACCAAACCGTAACCATATGGGCGGCCTTCGGGTCGCCCTCTTACAACAAACTCATGGATTCTGCACAGCAAATTTTTTTTAATGGCATCTGTTGTACCGGTGCACCGACATGCGCTGCCGTGGTTACCGGCTCATCATATGTGCAGGCAGGCACCAGCGTCATCATTTCCTGGGTGGCCACCGGTGCGGTCAGTTTCAATGTGTGGATAGATGGCGTGTTCCAGGCAAATACTACCAACACATTTTTCACCGTCAATACACCGGCGATCGGCAGCCACACCTACAACATCATTCCACTTTGTGCTAATGGCGCAACTGGTACCCCTCGCAGTGGCGCATGGGTGTATGCCGATACCAGCACATGTGCCGGCGTTGTACTTACTGCCACCACTTCCAGGGATGGCGTGGACGTCTTAATTAATTTCACGCTCAGCGCCCTTGCAGGCATTACCGCAAATGTGTTTGTTGATGGTGTGTTCTATGCAAACGCAGCTGCAGTGGTAAGGGTGCTCAACCTGGCCGATTGCAATCTGCATTCATTCATGGTCGTGGCCAAATGCTCCAACGGTGTAAGCGGTGGCACTTTTAGCGGCACTTTTCAGTATTGCGTACCATGTGCTGCAGTCGTTACGCAGAGCACTGCCACCAGGCAGGGCGACGATGTGTTGCTTTCATGGACAGCCACCGGTGCTGTCAGCTTCGACGTTTTTAAAGACGGTGCTTTTATTCTAAACACGGCCGCATTTAGTTACCTGGTTGTGGGTGGCGTCGATGGCCTGCACCATACCTATACAATTCTTCCAAAATGCTTAAATGGTCCCGGTACCGGCAAAGATGGCGAGTGGGAGTTTCAGCCAGATCCACCTGTCTGTACTGCATTTGTTACCACGCACACAGCCACACGACAAGGGAACGATGTTTTGCTGGCATGGACCGCCACCGGTGCCGTTAGCTTCAAAATTTATGTCGACAATGTTTTCAAGATTCAAACCACTAACCTCAGCTACCTCATTGCGGATGCTGCTGATGGCTATATGCACACTTACCGGATAGAGCCAATCTGTGGCCCGGGCGGCATCGGCACCGTTGGTTCTGGTAATTTTTCTTTCAGTGCCATCACCGAACAGACCGGCAACATACAGGTCATGCATTGCGTAGCCACCGGCAGGATCCTTAGCGTGTCTTTCAGGTACCAGCCGGTTACGGTTCTCTCTGGTCACCAGTTCGCTTTGTTTAGCGGCCGGGTAAATACCAGCAGTGCGCCGGTCGGTGTGGGCGTGCTTTCCGTGCAGTGCGATGAAGATGCAGGTTCGCTGAGGGTTACCGACAGCAATGGCGTTGTCGAGTGCCGCGACTATGCCGGGGCAGATACGTACGAGTTCCCAAATTTTGCCATCACTGCCGCTGGCACTTTCTCAATTGTGTTGGATTGTAACCCATGCAGCTAAATCATACATCACACATCATAAACCGCTTTCATGTCTACCTTTTCTTCATACAACAAACCCGGCACCCCGTCAGTCATCTTCGACAACGTGGCGGCCATGCGGGCCCATGCCGATTTAGTGGCCAATGCACCTTACGAACTCAAAGGCTATTTCTACGAGAACGACGGCGGTGGCGGCAGCAATTTTATTTACAATCCCCTGAGTACGGCCGCCGATAATGGCGGTACCGTTTTCAAACCCACAAGTGTAGGCGCTGGCGCCGGTGCATTCATCCGGAATTTTAATGGCGATGTAAGCCCGGAATGGTTTGGCGGCATAGCCAACAAAGAAAATATTACTGTCGACGTCACCGGTCTTACAGTAACAAAAAAAATAATAACCGGCATACCCGTTTTAGGCGGCGAGCATCCCACACCAGGTACTGGCTCCGGCAAATACCGCTATATAGGCAATAACATTGTTGATTCAGAACCGACTGCTTTGGATGGCACCAACGTAATGATCATTTATGCACCACTTTCACCGGTAATAAACATCGGTGACGTCATCGAACAGTTCCGTGGTGGTGTGTGGGTAAGGCTCGGTATTGTGTATGCCGTCTACACCAACATCGGCGGCGATCCGCAATATGGTGTAAGAATCAAAAACGAACTCGGCCTGGGCAACGATGGTGTATTTTACGACACAAGAGTAAAAAGGCTAACCACATCTGCATTTACTGCAAAGCATGTCGGTCAAACTATGGTTATAGCAGCTGCCAGGCTGTTCACTGCTTTCAACACAATGCCTGTCGGTTTGAATTGTAAAATTGTTTCTGTCGATGGCGGAGGCGTTGCAACCATTGTCAACCTCGACACCAGCAGGGGCGATCCTGCAAATACAACCGGCACCTTTTCAAACGGTGCGGCATTATCAAACGCGGTAATCTTTACCAACGCTACAGACGGCATTGCC
Organism: Bacteroidota bacterium; assembly: GCA_040386335.1. Classification (GTDB taxonomy): domain Bacteria; phylum Bacteroidota; class Bacteroidia; order Chitinophagales; family Chitinophagaceae; genus JAZKFT01. Next base: position 30,633 of record JAZKFT010000009.1, on the reverse strand, counting down.
AATGCCATCAAATACTGCCAGGATAATTCACAGAACCTGCAATTTCCAGGTGGCCGCATTGGCATCATGCCGGTGTTCTCGCAGGCCTGGGCAAACAACCCGGAATTTGTGGCCACAGATTACACGGTTACAAAGTCACCGTTCATGATCAAGGGGAATTGCACCATCAAAAGTGCTGGAATCGGCAAAACATTCCTATCGGTCCACTATGCGGTTCCTAACCGGGTGGGCGATACCAGCATCGCAGCATTTTCTACCGGCCGGGATTGTTGGGAATTTTTCTGCTACTTGTTCTTCTGCGAACCTACGGCAAACACATCTACAAAAATATTAATCGAAGATTTTACCGTCGAGTTCCCCGACGACCCGAGCACCAATCAACCATATCTTTTAATCAGGGATTATGGCGGCAACAGCTACCCAACTCCGCAAAGGCATGCGCAAAAAATTACTGTCAACCGGGTGGGTGTAAAATGTCCGCAGCGTAATGTGAAGGCCGTTGAATCAAACTATGGCGACATTTTCGACAATACTTTCGATGCTGTCGCCGGCTACAACTATACCGGCGTATTTAATGGCGCCACCACTTATGCTGTTAACGATATCGCACTCATCAATGGCCTGGCAAATGTGTGGACCGGTGCCGGCTTTGTGCCATGGAATAACAACCTGCTCGACTATGCTTCCATCTCTTTTACCGACTGCGATTTCGAAACTGCAGGCTTCGATATCAAACATGCCATTGTGGGCGATCCTACAAAATATTGTGGTAAACAATTTAACCTGGTTGACACAACGGTCAGAACAGGGGTGTATCGTGTTTACCGTCACTATACTGGCAGCTACACCGCCACAGCTGGCGACGACACGGTAACCTTTAATGAGGCGCATTACAGCCCCTATCTTCCCAATTTACACTACGACTACCAAAATCCCCGGAACATCTTCCTGACGCCTCTGGAGATCAAGAAAAGGGAAACCGGCATAGTGCAAAGCATTGCTATCTCCGGGCTTAATTACCTCATCACCTTAACCGCCAACTATGCCGGCGCCACAAACGCCCATGGCAAGCTATGGGCTGAACCTGGCGACTACAAAAACGAAATGTACATCGACATCGTTAACGGCGACGAAGCCGTTGGCGGTGTAAGCCTGGTAAATGGCTCACCAGTGGTAACAGTTCCCATTGCGGCCACCGGAAGGACTTTGGCCGAGATGGATGTCTATAAAGGCAAAACCATCCGGCTCTACTCGCTTATCGACTATGTACAGATCACCAGCTTTGGCGACAACAGGTCTGTCCGGGTAGGGCTTTGGGATACCCGGGCTGCTGGCTATGGTGAAACCCATGCATTAACCACCAACTGCATAGGTTTGTCAAATCTCGATATCTGTGTCAATGCAACATTCGACACCCGGGGTCGCGGCAACAGTGGCCACCCCTTCTACAATCACCACAATATTTTTACCACGCTCATCAGGTTCAAATTGCTTGACTGCCCGAACCTATTAAGGATCTCTACAGAAGGCAGTTTAATGAGGGGCAAGTTTGTTTCCATCGATAGCCCGATGCCCATTACCAAAGGGCTTTATGCCATCTCTGCAAATACTGCAGCGCACCAGGTGTACTCGCAATTTGAAGGCGAGGTGCATATGGAAAATGGTGGTTTCTTCAAAAACGATTATGGTGTGTTCGGTACTTTCAAAAATACTCACCTCAGGAGCGTCTCACTCTATGCACCAAGCATCGTCGAAAACTGCACATTCGAACAGGTGAAGCTCTACCCGAATTATTACGCCAATAAATCGCCGCTCACAAAGCTTTCAAATATTGCTTCTATTTTTTCTTTCCTCTATGCCGGCGCCGATATCGAGGCCACAAAATTTGATGGGCTTTTGTATGTCAACTGCGGCAAAATAAAACTGTCAAAAAGTGCAGTGGATATCCAGCTGGACTATGAAGGCGTTTCCTGGATCGCTGATCAGCTAACAAAACTGGCTGGGACAAGTGTCATCTGCGAAGATTGCCAGATCAGCAACTATGCCGGCTATCATGCCGGGCTCACAACTGCAGGCAAGCTGTTGTTTAAAAATAATTTCAGGTTCATCCGCTCCGGGGTTATCCCCAACGATCTCAATACGATCGGCAACTCCGGCCTCATACCTTACGACTATACCATCGGCACCGAGCTCTGGCCAACGCCGGTGTCTTACAATGGGGCATTCGTAATTTCTTACCCGCAACCAGGCTACCCGGTCGCCGTTCTCGATGGCGCAGCAATTTCCACCAGTTACCCTTCAGTTATCGGCAGAATTTTGTTTGTTGATGCCAGGTACGGCATTTATCGCATTGGAGCCACCTACATCGACGATATCAACATCAGCAACAGGATCCACAATATTTCATTCGACTATCGCTTGTATGCCCAGGCGCGTTATGCCGATGGCGCTACCATTGTGCTCATACCAACTGAAGCTGGTTTCGTCACAAATGCTACTGCCAGGCTTTTCCCTCTAAACGAAGACGAAAGACCGGTCGACATACCCATCAAACTAGTGTACGGCAAGTTGCTCGACAAATGGTTTGAAGTGCCTTACTATAATCAATCATAATAATAATTCTGAATACCATGCAAAAGTTTTTTCTTTCGATATCACTTGCTGCCTTGTGTACTGCAGCAGCTGCACAAGTGGAACAGGTAAGCCCCACAAAACGATTGTTGCTGCCCAAGTACCCCGATACGACCAATGCAAACCTCACGGCAAGTGGCGGTAAACGAGGAGCCAATTTTATCGAGTTAACCGGCGGTGGAGCTGCAGACAATAAGCTGGCTTTCCGTAACAGTGTCAACACCAAATGGACGATTATTGGAGGCGCCGTTGGCGATGCTTTAGTTGCCAACCCATTGTCACAGTTTGCTGCCACTACATCGGCGCAAATGGCTGGCATCATAACCAACGAGACCGGCACAGGTCTTTTGGTGTTTGGAACATCGCCTACGTTAATTACGCCAGATCTTGGTACACCGTCAGCGGTCGCACTGTCAAATGCAACAGGATTGCCGCTGTCAACAGGCGTAACAGGCAATCTTGGTGTATCTCATTTGGATGGCGGCACGGGTGCAACAAGCTCGACATTTTGGGCCGGCGATGGTACCTGGAGAACACCTGCAGGTGGGGGTGGTGGTTGGGCTATGGACAGCACGAGTGGTTCAGGTCTGGCGCCATTGTTTAGGTTAGACACGGTCAAAAATGCGCTGAGGGTCGCTATAGCAGGTAAAGTCGGTTTAACAGGTAATGAAACTATAGCAGGTACAAAAACATTTAGTTCTTCTATAACGGCCTCTGCCGGTGTCGCCGGGACGTTAACAGGGAGTGTTGTTGCCGGTGCAGGCTCAATATCATTAACGAATGGTTCGATAGTGAATTATTCAAGCTGGACGGCTCTGCATATTTATGGTAACACCACCGGCACAGGTGTGTGGATCAGCTCAACGGCATCCAATCAGGGTTTTTTAAATGTATCGTCTACAGGCGCACAGGTGGGCTTCAGTTCTGTTGTCAATTCAACCCTTGGCAACAATGCCTGGTATCTTGGTGGCAATGGTTCTGCCACTGCCTCAGCGCTGTTTGAGATGAGCAGTACTGCCAAAGGCTTTTTAATGCCCAGGCAGACCACCGCGCAGAGAACAGCCATTTCATCGCCGGCAACCGGTCTGCAGGTTTACGACACCGATTTAAAGCGCGGCTTTTACTATAACGGAACGGCATGGCGGCAGGTGCAAGTAGCGGGCTATACTGCCCTTACCGATGGCGCCACCATTACCTGGAACACACTCAATGGAATGATGGCCAGTGTAACCCTCGGCGGCAACCGGTCCCTAACCATCACAAATGCTATTGATGGCGATTATGGCGAACTGCTGGTAAGCCAGGATGCAACTGGTAGCAGAACACTCACTACCGGTTGCTACACGCCAGAGAATACCGCCGTGCTGGCATTGTCAACCGGTGCTAATAAAATCGATCTCATAGCCTGGCGTAAGATCAACGGTAATTTTTATTTTACCATAGTTGCTAAAGACTTCATTTGCCCTTAATACATCCCCGTCATGGCCGATCTGTATTTAGATGCTGAGTGGTTCATAGGTGGCGATATCTTTCTCCTGGGCTGGTGCCGGACCTCTAAAGTGTTCGGCCAGATGTACGAAGATTCCCTCACCGAAGAAAACTTTGAATCCCTGTTGCAAGGCACAACAGGGATTATCTATTTCTATGGTCCCGACATTGGCATCATCGAAAAATATTTCGGTATTGATATCCGCAGCAATTACCATTGCGTCAACCTGCTGAAAGTTTTCAAAGATTCCCTCCCCGGGCTCAAAAACTACAAGCTGGCCAGTATCGAAAAATTGTACCACGTCAACCGCTCCCGAATGGAGTACAAGGCCAATATTTTTTCCATCTTCCAGGATTGGCGCAAGCCCCACGTCCGCAGCTTGGTACTGCAATACAATCGCGAGGATGTCATTAATCTGTGCAAACTCAAACAGATGATCTTCGCCCAGTACGATATCGAGGAGGATTACCTGCAGCAGGTACGCCTTGCCGGCATCCAGGAGATCATTAAAGAGCATGTCTATCTTTTGCCCTGCGATGTGTACCGGGGCGTCAATAGCGGCAAATTTAGCGGCGGTGCCGGCGAACCAAATATCACCGGCCGGCTGGTGATCAGCGCGAAGTTCTACGACGACAAGGTTTCTTTGTTCCGGATGATTGTTTTATTGGCCGACCAGGTCAAGGCCAATGCTTACGATTTTGTTACCTCAGTTAACGGCCGCGATTCCCCTTTCGACCTGGCTAAAGCTTTGGCTAAAGGAGTGGCCACCAAAAACAAGATCCCTTACCAGGAACTATTGTCCGGGCACAATACGACCTGCAGCTCGGACGTGAAAAATAAAAGGATCCTCATTATCGACGATGTCATCTACCGCGGCCGTACTATGAAAGCGGCTATTGATGCAACTGTGAAGCAAAAGCCTGCGGTGATTCATTTTCTGGCTTTTGGCAAGAGTGCAAGGTTTGCGTATTGATGAACTTTTACCCCCCTCCACGCCTAATAAGAATAAAAAATTAGGAAATTTCAAATAATACGGCAATCTTGGTGCCCTTGTCATTGGCAAAACAACTTAATCCCATTATAACCTATGAGCAAACCCTTTTTAAGATGGGCGGGGGGTAAAACTTGGATGTTAAGTTATATTGATAAACTCTTGCCTGCTAGTATAGCCAACTATCACGAACCATTTTTAGGTGGCGGGTCGATATTTTTTTATCTAAAAGAAAAAGGAATAATAAAAGGTAAGGCCTTCCTATCTGATTCTAATGAAGAACTCATCAATACTTATAGAATCTTGAAAAGTAAGCCCGCAGAGCTTTTCAAATTATTAAAAGAACATCAGAATACTGTCGACGAATACTATAGGATTAGATCCACGATTTATATCGATGACGTCGAGCGTGCAGCAAGATTTTTATTTCTCAATCGAACATCTTTTAACGGTATTTATCGTGTAAATAGGAGCGGTAGCTACAATGTGCCCTACGGTTATAAAAAGTATAAAGAGTTGTATGATTTTGATGAATTGTCAAAAGCGTCGGCGTGCTTTAAAAATTGTTTTTTTTCGGTGATGGATTTTAAGAGGGTTACCTCCAAAGTTGGTGCGGGGGATTTTGTTTTTTTTGATCCGCCGTACACGGTGGCTCATGAAAACAATGGTTTTATACACTACAATCAATCTTTATTTTCATGGCAAAATCAAATTGAGCTGTCGAAACTTTTGCCCCAAATTAAGTTGCTAGGTGCAAATTTTATTTTAACAAACGCCTGTCATAAGAGCATAGAGGGCATTTATAACGACAAAGCCAATAAGACAATTCTATCACGCGCAAGCACAATCGGAGGTATAGGCGCGAGTCGTACAAAATATAATGAACTAATTTACAAAAACTATTGAATATGAGAGAACATCGCGTGGCGGCTTTTTTTGACACTCTATTTGTGGTGGTACTTTCGACCTTGCCATTATTAGGTAGGTTAATACAAATATTTTTTAGTGACGGTGATGCATCGTTCGACTCTTTGTTTAAGTCAGGCGAATTTTTTTTATTCTCCATAGGTCTGCTAAGTTCTTCTTATTTGGTGTTTAACCATTTTAAGATAAAAAAAAGCGATTGGAATTCACGTCTAAGCATTTGTACACTTTTGATGATGGTTATTACAACGTTTTGTTACAACATGCTGTCTTCAACTAACTTGCCCAACTTAAACAGAGTAAAACTTTTATCAATTATAATTTTCATAATGTCTATTATAGCATTCTATTATTCACAGATTATCAATAGCAGAAATACCCCCGATATCGGAGCGCAGAGACAGGGGGAACAAGAAGTTATTGAGAATGCCTTAAATTAAACCACATGGAAATTGTCGATCAACAATATATTGATTTTAAATGTATAGAGGCTGTTCAGCCAATTGGCACTCTTTATATAGGTGTAATGGACAGTTCCGTATTGGAAAAAATCACGTACGCTGATGTAAGAAGGTTGCGTGAAGGCTCGGATAATAGAGAAGTGGAAGATTATATTGGTATTCAGAGGAAATTGGATACACGTCGAGAGCGTGAAATTGGGCGATACGTTAACCTTATAGATGCCACATTTCCCAACAGCATAATTTTGGCAATGTCATCTGAGCACGCGAAGTATAACAGAACTACCGGCTCTATGCAAATCCCTTTTAATGATGATATTGCTAAGGTATTGGATGGCCAACATAGGATAGCTGGGTTTCAATTTTATAATGGGCCTGGAAAAACTTTCGAACTGGTTGTTACGATCTACATAGATATGGAGCTAGAGGATCAAGCTATTGTTTTTTCAACAATAAATAAGGAACAGAAAAGTGTTTCCAATTCACTTGTAGCTGACTTGTTTGCCTTTGCAGAAACCAGGAGTCCGCAAAAAACAGGCCATAATATTGCAAGAGCACTTTCCAAAAAAATTGGAAGCCCATTTTATAATAAGATTAAAATTTTGGGCGTTGCAGAAGATGTAAACGAGACAATCACGCAGGATACGTTCGTAAAATCGCTATTAAAATACATTACCAAAGACAAGCAAGCAGATCGTGATTTTTATAAACGACATAAAAATGACAAAAAAGCAAAATTGCCTTATGCAGAAGGCAACGAACTAAAAAGGCTATTTCTTAGAAATATTTTCATTGACGATTTCGATGACATTAAGATTGCCCAAATCATCTGGAATTATTTTTTTGCTGTACAATCAAAATGGCCTACGGCATGGAATGAAGTGGTAAATAACAATATTTTAAACAAATCGACTGGTTTTGTTGCGCTTATGAATTTTTTTAAAGATGCCTACCTAAGTTTTGATAGTATTGGCCAAGTTCCATCTAAAGAGGACTTTCAGAGTTGTTTTCAAAATATAACATTAGTTGACTCTGATTTTAATGTAACTAATTATATCCCAGGAGCAATTGGTCAAAGTAAGCTATACAGGGATCTCAAGGAACAAAGCGGTCTATAAAAAGGATAGCGAACCTACAGTCAAATGCTGTTTTAGTGATGGCGTTTTACAAAATAGAAAGATTTGCCTTGCATCCGGCTAAATCAAAATAGTGTGCAATGGAAAAAATATGTTATAGCGAGTACGATTATATTAGCACATTTCAAAACCCATTTATTGGCCAAATTGACCGCTATAATGGTAATCTGATGTACAGTCGTATATTTAAGGATAACTTCACAAGAGCCGAGGAACAGTATCTAGTCCCGAAAGAAGAGTGGCTAAATATTAAAATGGGTTTTTCCAATCCAAAAGTTTATGACTATGTGTACTGCCCATATTGCAAGTCTACATTGCAACAGTTTTCAACAGATGATTTATATAGAAACGCGGGTGGGGACGATGACGGTCATTCGGTATGGGTATGTCCTGTTTGTAATTTCTGGGTAGCTCATTCAGGAGTTTCTGATATCCAGACAATTCGGCATTTTTCCGCAATCTCTGTTCTGAAAAATTATGATATTAGAGATAAACATTTTCCTTTGAATGACTTGATGCTATATTTAAAAAAGGACTCTTCCCTACTCAAAGTCATTGATCCGTATAGATTTGAAAAAGTTGTTGCTGAGTTTTTGAGGCATGAGTGGAAGCCTTGCGAAGTTGTCCATGTCGGAAAGCCTCATGACAAGGGTATTGATGTCATTTTAATTATATCAGATTCCGAAAGATGGCTAATTCAGTGTAAAAGAAGAGGCAATTCAGGAGCTGTTGAAAGCGTTGATACTGTAAGAAAGCTTTTGGGCACAATGGTTGAGCATAATATTCTAAATGGCATTGTTGTTACAACCGCCGACAGGTTTAGCCGTGATGCAATAAATTTAACCCAATTAAATAGCCTAAAAAACTTTGGTTTAAAGGTCAAACTCACTGACTTTGGAATCTTGAGAGAAATAATTCCACAAATTATTATAAAAGAGCCATGGGCTGATTTTTATGATAAAATAGATTTAGAATTTGATCAATAAAATATTGCCCGTTTCAAGCCTACATCACCTGTTACCCTTCCGTTTCTGCTATTTTGTTGAGCAATTATTGAAAGTTGCAGAGACATGAATGCTACGAGACTCGAGGATAGCAAACAATTAGAAACGTTGCAAGGGGAGCACTCGGCCTGTAATGGACCATCTTTATCCGAACGGCAGAGTGACTTACAAATCAACCGTTCAGCCCCTGCGCCGGCAAAGTTATTGCCCACACTCAAAAATCCAAAAGACTACGGCATAAAGCCAACGCACATTTTGAAGTTCAGGGGAGTGGCTGGCCAGCCCGCAAAATACAGCGGCTGAAAGACTGTTCCTTCCAGTCGGCTTCATTCCGTTCCGCTACACTCATTGCGCTATGTTGCGCCGGCAAGAACCGGCTACACTCCGCTACAATCGTTCCGCTTCTCTTCATTACGCCTCCCTCCAGTCACAGACTTTCAGCCGCGCCCGGGCCACACCCCTGAACTTCAAAAACCCACCGCACAATTTATTCCGTTTCCTTTTGGATTTTTGGCCAGCCCACAAAACTGTGCCTATGCAGCGGCCGAACTCCCACTCCTGTCTGCACAAGCAAACCGCTAGATCTTCTTAATGTTGGCTTTGGTTTCATCCAGCATTTTCACCTGGCGGTTTTTGATGTAGGTCTGTGTTTCTGAAATAGAGTGATGGCTCATTTGTTGCTGCAGCCAGTTCACATCTTCTGCCCCGGCATTTGAGGTGATGTAGTCAATGCCACCGGTATGCTTCGCAGCGTACAATTTTTTGTTGATTTTAAGCCCGTCTATAATTAATTTCTTCCAGCGTTCAGCTGCACGGGTTGGGGCGATCTTTTGAGTACCTGGTTTAAGATCTTTTGAAAAAACCAAATGATCAAATGGCAGCTTGTCCACGCCTGCAGCTACCAGGTAGTCAAACAATGGCTCCAACATTTGCTTGACTGCTTTTTTGCGGTTCTTGTGAATTTCCCCAGAGATGTAGATTTTCTTTTCTGCAAAATCATAATCCGAGCGCTTCAGCTGCACAATAGTTTCCGGCCGCAAAAAACAGTAGTATATGTGCAGCCAGAACAAAAACAACTCCGGCGACACTTCTTTCAGGTGTTCCGCTATCGTGTTGATTTCGTCATTGGTGTAAGCCTCAAAGACACTTGTTTCGGTTTCCTTGATAGGGTCGATGGCATCGTAGGGGTTTTTGTCGATGACTTCCAGCTTAACCAATCTTTTAAACAGGTAGCCGACATTTTCCATCCTGCTGTTGATCGTGGTGGCAGAAAGTCCCAGGCTGGCCATATAGGTTTGGTATTGCTGCAGGACCCGGCCCCGGAGCTGAGTTGTCGGCAAAGCATCGTAACCGGTTTTCTTAAGCCATTTCAAAAAGAGGTTAAATGCCGACAGATAGGTACCCGCCGAACGCTTTTTCATGGTGGCCACCCTGGCATCCATCACCTTGCGAAGGGCAGAGACCACGTTATAATATTCACCATCAAATTCCGGCTCTGGTGCCTGATCCACCGGCAAATTGGTCAGATCACCTTTTTTTAAAGCCTCATTAATCGTATCCCTTAGAAGCCTGGCAGTCTCCCGCCGCACATCTTTTTCTTTAAAACTGTTGATATTGGCATACAGCCGGATCCGTTCAAACTTGTCCTGGACGGACTTACGGTGATAGAAATAAACGAACCATGGCCTGGACATATCGCCGCCGGCATCGAATATTTTGGCTAGTTTGTATAGTCCGCCTACCATTGCATTTTTGTCCATGGTTTTGTCCATGAAATTATAAAAAATCCCCAAAACCTTACTGGTGAAGGCTTTGGGGGAGGGGCTGTAGCGAGGATGGGAATTGAACCCATCACCTCAGGGTTATGAATCCTGCGCTCTAACCAACTGAGCTACCTCGCCAAAGGGCGGCAAAAATAAAGGTGTCGGGGCTATTTTCCAACACTAATTATTGCCTGCCGGCAATATGCCGGAAATTTTAAAATAAACCGGGCTCCGGCGAAGGAATAAAATCAATCCCCCGTCCAATGCAACGCGGACAGGTTTCTTTTTGTATGTTGAACCGGTAATCATTTTTCGAACCCAGGCAACCTTGAACGAACAACAACTCATTTTAGCGGTACAACAGAAGGAGGAGCCAGCATTTGCAAGGCTGGTGGCCGACTATCAACCCATGGTGTATAATACCGTTCTTGGGTTGGTTCAGCACGACCAGGATGCGGAAGATATAGCCCAGGAAGTGTTTATACAGGTGTACCAATCCATCAGCTCGTTTAAAGGAGAATCGAAACTCAGTACCTGGATCTACCGGATCTGCATCACCAAGTCGCTGGATTGGATCAAACACCGCCAGCGGAAAAAAAGGTTCGGCTTTATACAGAGCATTTTTGGCAGCAGCGAAGAAACGACCCTGCAACTGCCCGATTTTCATCACCCGGGGGTACAGTTGGCCAATAAGGAGAGGGCAGCTGTATTGTTTAAAGCCATCAACCTGTTACCTGAAAATCAACGCATTGCATTTGTGCTTCAAAAAATGGAAGGGCTCGGACAAATGGACATAGCCGCGATCATGAATCAGTCAGAAGGCGCAATTGAGTCGCTGCTTCAAAGGGCCAAACAGAATCTTCGAAAATCCCTGCACGACTATCATAAAACGGATTAAAAACTACGATGATGAAAAAACATGTATCTGAACAAGAAATAGAGGACACGCTCAACAGCCTTGACGGCCTGCAAAGGGCGGAAGCCACACCATTTTTCTATACCCGACTCAAAGCGAGGATGGAAAAGGAGCTTGGCGCTAAAGGCATTGCGGGCATTGCGTGGCTACGACCTTCCCTGGCATTTTCGGTGCTGGCCCTTTTCGTGGCCTTAAACGTTGTGACGATCATCAATAAGAAAAGCGCTCCGAAAAGCCGTGTTGTTACTACCAATACCACCGTTACCGAACAGGTAGCACAGGATTACGACCTCAGTATTTCTACCTATTGAAAAAGAAGCTATGAACAATATTTCCCGACAAAAATGGATGCTGCCACTACTGCTGATACTGGTGGTAGCCAACCTGGCCACCCTGGTTTACCTGTGGCTGCCGGCAAAAAAGCAACCCGGGTTGCCCAACCGCAACGGCTTTGATTTGCTGGTAAAAGAACTACAAATGACCGAAGCCCAGCAAGCAACTTATACCAAACTACGGGATGAGCACCAGCGTATCGTGAGGCCATTAAGGGAACAGATCAGAAATGCCAAGGACGATTTGTTTGAACTACTTGATAATGATACTGTCAGCCAGACGGTAGTAGAGGCTGCAGCCGCAAAGCCGGCCCTGATCCAGCAACAGATGGATATGGCCAGTTTCCAGCACTTTAAAAAGCTGAGGGCTATTTGTACACCGGCACAGCAGTTGAAATTTGATGACATCATACAGGATGTTATCCGCCAAATGGGATTGCCACCAGGCGGAAGACCCAATGGCCCACCACCGCCACACGGACCTGGCGAAAGACCAGATGGCCCTCCGCATCCTGACGGCCCTCCGGGCGACAGGCCAGATGGACCGCCACCACCACATGAATAGCCACAAGAAAAAAAACTCCAACAGAAGGAATCGATTTCAAATGTCTTCCAACAAAAAAATTAATGATATGAAAAATATATTTGCCGCTTCGGTAGCTTTTATTATTTCGTCCATCCTGGTAAGCAATTGTAAAAAATCCACAACAGATCCGATTGTAACTCCTGCAGCAACTGTTCCGGCGGTTTTCAGCAAATTCAGCAGCTCCGTTACGATCTCTTCCGATGGTACTTATATTACGCTTAAAAGCAATGGACTGCCCGATCATAAAAGCCCTTATTATGGTGTGGGTAATGCAAAATATGAAGCGTATAATGGCACGAATGCCGCGTATGCACAAAACCCCAACTCTATTATTTCACAAAACCTGACTTTTAGAATACCGGCAAACCCGTCTGTAGCAACCACTCATGAGGTAACGCCAATGGGGCCCATGGGTATTTCTGTAAATGGTGTGCCTATCTTTAATCAATATGCTGCCGGCGGGGCGCCACTTACCGGCGAGATAAACAGTTTTGATCAATACAATGGTCACCCGCAAATGAGTGGACAATATCACTATCATGTGGAACCACTTTACATTACAGCTACTAAAGGAAAAGGTGCACTAATCGGCTTTATGCTCGATGGATTTCCGGTGTATGGACCCCAGGAAAATGGCGCCACTATTACAAATGCTATGCTGGATACCTACCATGGTCACACCAGTGTTACAGCGGATTACCCTGCCGGCATTTACCACTACCATATTACTGCCGACGTGCCATATATCAACGGCAACGGTTTTTACGGCACGAAGGGAACGGTGACGCAGTAAGTATCATGAGTGATGAGTGATGAGTAATGAGAGATGAGTATGAGTAATGAGAAGTGATGAGACCTGGGTATTGATACCCGCAATCTTTAGTTTTTGAACAATTAAATATTTAAAATATGAAAATGAAACAATTAGTAGCACTGACCCTTGCGGCTTCGCTGTCGTCGGGCTTGTTGCAGGCACAGCCGCCGGGCCCACCAAAACCACCCAGCGCGGAAGAGAGGCTGAAGCATGTTACAGAGAAAATGGAAAAAGATCTGCAACTCACCAAAGCTCAGAAGGACAAACTGGCGGCAGCGTTTAAGATTTTTTTTGCTGATATGGATAAGCTCCGTAGCAGTGAAAAACCGCCACCACCGCCTCCTCCGCCACCACCCGCCAATAAAGAGGCAGCAGACAAATTAATAAAGGAAAGAGACAGCAAAATAAAACAGGCACTCACCGAAGACCAGTTTAAAAAATACCTGGAGCTGGAAAAGCAGCTACGACCCGGAAGGCACGGTAAACCCGGCAAAGATGGGCCACCGCCACCGAATAGTTAATGGGCAATTGGCAACAAGCAAGGGACAATAAGCAATACGCAAAAAAACCAAACAACAAATTTAAGTATTGGCAAGGATCTTAGTCATAGCAGCAATTATTTTAATACTTATGCCGGCTTGTAAACAGCCAACCACCAAACAGGCGGAAATGCAATTGCCTTTTTACAATACAGCCGATTTTACACCTCAGTGGCAGGGGGATTCGCCTGGCATTTCAAAGCTGGTGCATACGATTCCTGGATTTACTTTTACTAACCAAAATGGTGAAACAGTAACAGAAAAAACAACCGAAGGGAAAATCTATGTAGCGGATTTTTTCTTTACGCGTTGTCCGGGTATTTGCCCAAAGCTTACAAAGAACCTGGCCATGGTACAGGATTCAGTAAAGGATGACAACCAGGTGCTGCTGCTGTCTCATTCCGTAACACCGGAAAGCGACAGCATTGCGGTGTTACAACGCTATGCAAAAGAACATCATGTGATTACTGGCAAATGGCACCTGCTTACCGGCGACCGCGACAGCATTTATACACTTGCCCGTCAATCGTATTTTGCAGATGAAGATCTTGGGCAAAAGAATGATGCCAGCGATTTTCTACATACGGAGAACATGTTGCTGATAGACAAACAGCGCCGGATACGCGGCATTTATAAAGGCACATCGGAAACTGAAATGAAGAACCTGGTTGATGATATCAGAAGACTTAAAAGGGAGTAAAGGGCTGACGGATAAATGGACACATAAAAGTTAGGAATAAAAAATGTTACATATTTGGAAAGGAACACCTCTATAAAGCTCCGTCATTGCGAGGGTTCGTGCCCGTGGCAATCCCCAGCAATTAATCAGACTGCGGAGGTCTTAATAGGCCCCATTCTCACAAATTCATGGGGATTGCCACGTCGGGCAATCCCGAAAAAATCGGGACTCGCAATGACGCTACTTTTTTTCGGTATCATTTCGATTGCGGGTTGTACAAACGATAATAAACGTTCAAGCAAGGAACGGATAAGCCATCCAATTATCCCATCCACTACCATCCATTTACCAGACACAGCTTTCACTGTTCAAAATGGAGTAGCCATGTACAACTCAAAACCTTACAGCGGAACGGTTGTGGAGCATTATGACTCCCTTCGTATCAAATCCTCCTGCCAGTACTTTAACGGGAAACAGCAAGGCTCCGAAAACAGTTTTTTCCCGGATGGGCTAAAGGAATCCACCCGATTTTACACAGCAGGTGAAAAAGACAGCATTCATTATGGCTGGTGGCCTAATGGCAAGCGGCGCTTTGAATACCATTTCAATAACGGTCAATACAACGGCAATTTTATAGAATGGTATGCCGGTGGCGAATTGGGCCGGCAAATAGTCTACAGCAAAGGCCTGGAACTAAGCGGCAAAGGCTGGAGAGAAAATGGCAAGCTTTATATGAGTTATGTTATGAAAGACGGGCGGCGCTATGGACTTGTTAATGCCCAACTTTGTTACACTTTAAAGAATGAAAGGGGTGAATATGTGAAATGAGGGGCCAAGGAACAAGGTTCAGGGTTCAAGGATAAAGGTACAAGGTTCAAGGTGCTTGGCTCGGAATCAGGAAGAAGTTGAATTGGAAGATCCGATGTTTGGATAAGAATGAAAGCACCGTCCTTCTCCGGGGAGGAGAAGGATAAGAGGATGAGGCCGCAGCGGCCAATGTTGAGGCCGTTAACTGGCTAGTTCCCTTCAATCAATCTTGCTACACCGAATGCACAGCCAGCAGCTATTGCACCAATCAGCATCACTTTAAGGCCACCGTTAACAGGATGCACACCCGTCATCTTACTTTTAAAATAGCCAAATACAAACAGGCATATCAATGTAATGATGGCAGAATATTTTAATCCTTCAATACTGGTGTCTACAAAGAAATAAGGCACCAGCGGAACGAGGCCCCCAACGATATAAGAAATTCCGATATTGAATGCACTTTTCGTGGCCCGTTTGGGATCAGGCTCCTCAAGGCCCAGTTCGTATCGCATCATAAAGTTTACCCAGCGGTCCTTGTCCTTGGTCATTTCATCTACCGCCTTCTGTTGCACGTCATCACTGAGGCCCAGGTTTTTAAAAAAGTCTTTTACTTCCTGCTTTTCCATTTCGGGTACGCGTTCTACTTCGTCATACTCCCGTTTTAATTCGCTTTTGTAATGGTCTTGTTCGGTTTTTCCGGCGAGGTAGCCGCCAAGACCCATGGCTATGGAACCTGCAGCTATCTCGGCAAGGCCGGCGATAATAATCAGCCTTACGTCATGTATGGCACCGCTTAAACCAGCTGCCAGGGCAAAAGGAACGGTGAGTCCGTCACTCATCCCAATCACCACATCTCTTAAAATGGCAGGACTATCCAAATGTTGTTCTGTATGGGTATGGTGGAGATGGGTGTCCATGTTGTTGGTTGGTAAATTTTTGCTGGAGGTCTAAGGTAAATTGATTGAATGATAATCGTGTTGGCAGAACGAACTACGGCAATAAAAAGCCCGCCGTATTAGCGGCGGGCCTGAAGTATATTTTATCCTTTTTTAAAACTCGCAATTCTTCGGCGTTCTTGCAAAAGCAATCACGTCGCGGATATTGGTCATCCCTGTAACAAACTGCACGATGCGTTCGAAGCCCAGGCCAAAGCCGGCGTGGGGGCAGGCACCATAGCGGCGGGTATCGAGGTACCAGCTCATTTCTTCCACGGGGATATGCATTTGTTCCATGCGTTCTACCAGTTTGTCGTAGCGTTCCTCACGTTGGCTGCCGCCTACAATTTCGCCGATGCCGGGCGCCAGGATATCCATGGCGGCCACGGTTTTGCCATCATCGTTCTGGCGCATGTAAAAGGCCTTGATGTCTTTGGGATAACCTGTTACGATCACTGGTTTTTTGAAATGTTTTTCTACGAGGTAACGTTCGTGCTCACTTTGCAGGTCGATACCCCATTTTACTTCGTACTGGAATTTCTTCTTTTTATAAGCCGGGCTGGCCAGCAGGATATCAATGGCTTCGGTATAAGTGATGCGTTCAAATTTGTTGTTCACTACCATGTCCAGTTTTTCAAGCAAGCCAAACTCCTGGCGTTTATCCTGGGGCAGGCTTTTTTCTTCATCCACCAGGCGGTCGGCCAAAAACTTCAGGTCGTCAGCATTTTTTTCAAGCGCATAGCGGATGATGTACTGGATAAATTCCTCTGCCAGGTTTTGGTTGTCTTCAATATCGTGAAACGCCATTTCCGGCTCAATCATCCAAAACTCGGCCAGGTGGCGTGTGGTATTGCTGTTTTCTGCCCTAAAAGTAGGGCCGAAGGTGTAAACATCACTAAATGCCATGGCGCCCAGCTCGCCTTCCAGCTGTCCGCTTACGGTTAGGTTGGTGCTTTTGCCAAAG
Organism: Bacteroidota bacterium; assembly: GCA_040386335.1. Classification (GTDB taxonomy): domain Bacteria; phylum Bacteroidota; class Bacteroidia; order Chitinophagales; family Chitinophagaceae; genus JAZKFT01. The sequence continues at coordinate 13,659 of JAZKFT010000009.1, read as the reverse complement.
AAATCCTGTGAAAAGTCGATACTTCCATCTTCATTTTTTGCCGCCGTTCCATCAATGGGTAATGTTGTGACCCTGAACATTTCACCTGCACCTTCCGCATCGGATGCGGTGATGATGGGTGTATGCAAGTAAACGAAACCTTTATCGTTAAAAAATTGATGCACGGCAAAAGCCAGCGAGTGCCTTACCCTGAACACCGAGCTGAACGTGCTGGTGCGGAACCGCAGGTGGGCATTCTGTCTTAGAAAATCCAGGCTATGTTTCTTAGGCTGTAGTGGGTATTCGTTCGGGTCGCTATCGCCCAAAATTTCGATCGAAGACGCAGTAAGATCCACCGTTTGGCCGCTGCCGAGGCTGGCCACCAGGTTGCCGGTCACTTTTATACAGGCACCTGTAGTAATGCGTTTCAGCAGCGTTTCATCGTACTTTTCAAAATCGACGACTACCTGGATATTATTGATGGTGCTGCCGTCATTTAAAGCGATAAACCGGTTACTGCGAAAGGTGCGGACCCATCCCATTACGATAACTTCCTGCTGCGCCGGCGTCGTGGCCAGCAATTCTTTAATTCTTGTTCTGCTGTTAAATGACATAATAGTACTGTTAAGGGCGGCAAATATAACGGAAAGGGATTTTTGAAAGGGGCGCGGTGCGTTGCGAACTTTAAAATTTGGCAGGTTAAGGTATTACAGCAATCTTAGTGGTAAAGGAAATTTCTAATCCTATTTCATTATGAACCACACTAAAATCTTACTCCTGGCCGTAACGATCAGTTCTGCGACTTTTGTTTTCTCTCAAAAAAATGTCATTTCGATCTTAAATGACCGGTTTTATATGCGATTTCCCGATAGCGCAAAGAATATGTCGCGCAGTACTAATATTATGTCTGCAGGACCTAATGCAACGCAGGAAACAAGGGTAGTTTATGATGAAGGTGATAAACGAATGGTATTTTTCGCACAGGAATTAAATATTAAAGGAGTGCCTAACCTTGAAACTGCCTTAAAAAAGGAATCAGACAAAGATTATCCTTTGACTGTCAGAAAAATTTTCGATAAGGATAGCGTACAGGTGATTTTGATGACACCATTGAAGATCGAAATCAATGAAGAAGCGATCTTCATTAACTCACTAATCATCAAAAATGCGGATAATACGCTAAGTAAATTGAGTGTCTTCCTTAACCCGAAAGCATACGCATCAAAGAAGGATTTTGAAAAGATTGCCGCTATGGCATTTGCCTCATTTACAAAAGGTGTCCGGCGCATTGACCTTTCCGCCAGGACTGTGAGTTTTAACCCAATGGAAACCAAAACGATATTTTTACTAAAGCTTCCCAAAGATTATACGGTAACACGGGACGAAAGCCATGATTTTGAGGTATATAAAATAAAGAAAGTCGAGGCTTATGGCCTGAGCACCCGCGGAGATCTTATCATCTATTTCGGGTATCATCCATCGCTATTTGAGCATGTACTGAAACTGGAGAAGTTTAAAACTGCAGACACGGAACATGAGTTTATGTTTCATAAGCTAAAGTGGTTCAACTACAACGACAAAAGCCGTGCCCTTGTAGTAAGAGAAGGACTTTTTGTTGACGATGATATTAGCAAAGATTTGCAAATTCATATTGGTATGATTTCGGACAGCCAGGGAAGAATTGACGAAATGACCTCAATTGTAAAAGATATTCTTTTCAAATATGACAAATAGTGAATCCTGATTCTAAACCTTTTCATCACCTATTAAATAAGATGCGTTCTTAATTGTTTCTTCGCCGCATCACTTATTCTCACAAAAAGCCAACACCTTATGAAAATGAATTTTGTTATTTCCCTCGCCCTTCTGCTAATCGCTATCAGTTCTTATGCACAAGACTCAACGCAACTCAAGAGAACACCCTACAAGTTGATAGTGCAGGTAGACAAGAAAAATGTCTATGAGGAGGATATCAATGCCACGCCTTATGTAATGCCAAACAAAGCGGTGCAGATCTATCCCGGCGAAACTATTTTTTTAGAAATAGAGCAGGTAAACGGTAAAATATTAAGTGTGACAGCAGTACCTGAAATAAAGAACCCTTCAAAAACTGTTACTCTTAGTTTCACTCAAACCGCAAAGAAAAAAGTACATGAATTAATGATGCTTAAAGTGGTGAACCCATTTTCCTACACTTTAGTTTATAAAGCTGTGATGTCTGTACTGCCACAAAAGAAATGGGTCGAAACCGATGTGTACCCGGTCATGCCCGGTCTGAGCGGTTTTGAAACATGGCCTTATGTTATCACCTCTCTCGGATTGGGTGATTGGGAGTTGAAGGCAAAATAGCAGCTGCCGTTAATGCCTATTTCACCACATTTATTTTCTTAATACAATCCACCTCCTCCTGGCGCTAAGCACTTCCATCTTTCCTGAAAATATCCTGGAATCATTCCCTGGGTTCCTGACAAAGTGTGGAGTCCCCACAATTACCCATGGAATCGTTCAAAAAAAATCAAAACCCTGTCCTATTCCCGAACCGCTCATTTGTTATGGTGTTGTAAATCAAATGACATCACATTAAAAATTCTAAAAAAATGGAAGAGTACGCATTGATCATGAGACATGAAGATGGAAAAATAGTGGCATCACCAGAGCAGATCCAGGCATGGATGGAACAAACAATGGCATGGATCGGTACCATCTCCGCCCAAAACAAATTTGTAAGCGGCACCGGTCTGCCTTTTGACGATGCCCGGGTTGTGACCAACAGGAATGCTAAGAAAGTGGTTACCAACGGGCCTTTTGGCGATATCAAGGAAACCATCGGCGGGTTTATCATCGTAAAAGCAGATTCAGTAGAAGAAGCCGTAGAATTTGCGAAAGGCTGCCCGGTTTTGCAGGGAGAAGGAAATAGCATGGAGATCAGGAAGATTGCCCGGAAATAGGCCATTCGCCAACAAATCATTTCATGAACCACAAAGAATTGATACCGCACCTGTTCAGAATGGAGTTTAGTAAAATAAACGCTGTTCTCCTGCAACGTTTTGGTATGGAGCATATTGAAACAGCGGAAGACATTGCCAGCGAAACGTTTTTACTGGCCCTTGAAAGCTGGTCTTACCAGGGCATTCCCGAAAATCCGACAGGCTGGTTATACACCGTTGCAAAAAATAAAGCCCGGAATTACCTCAACCGGTCGCAGGTTTTCCAGACCAAAATTGTACCAGCCATCACGTGTGCTATTACTGAAGATACCGATATGGACATCGATCTGTCAGACCGGAATATTACCGATAGCCAGTTACAAATGCTGTTCGCCATTTGCCAGCCTTCGCTGCCGGTGGCCGCTCAGATCGGCCTGGCGCTACGAATCCTTTGCGGCTTTGGCATAGATGAAATAGCCAACGCCTTTTTAACCAGCAAGGAAACCATCAACAAACGTTTGTACAGGGCAAAGGAGCAGTTACGAAAAGCGAATGCACCGATCATATTTCCCGGCAAACACGAGATCAAACAACGGCTCGAAACGGTTTTGACAACACTCTACCTGCTATTTAATGAAGGCTATTATTCTGAAAACGACGATGCAATCATTAAAAAGGAATTGTGCGACGAAGCGATGCGACTGAATGCTTTATTGGTTGAAAACAGCCTTACTGATATTCCTGCTGTAAATGCCTGTTATGCATTGATGTGTTTCCAGGCCTCAAGGTTAGCGGCCCGGAAAAATAGCCGCGATGAAATAGTCCTGTACCAGGACCAGGATGAATCGCTGTGGGATAATGAACTCATATCTAAGGGTGCTTATTATCTAAACCGTGCAGCCCAGGGCGATGAGCTATCTACTTATCACCTGGAAGCAAGCATTGCGTATTGGTACACGATCAAATCAGGGGGCACTGAAAAATGGAAACATGTTTTACATCTCTATGATCAACTGCTGGAACTCCGGTATTCCCCGGTGGCGGCGCTGAACAGGATTTATGCCATGTCGAAACTACATGGAAGGGAAGCGTCCATTGAAACAGCTGAAGCTCTTCAGCTAACAGGCAATCCTTTTTACCATGCACTCCTGGGGCATCTCTATTCAACAGTTAACAAGAAGAAAGCGAGGGTAAGTTTTACAAAGGCTTATTCCCTCGCCAAAACCAATACAGACAAGCTTACTATTCAGCAGCAGATGGATAAACTGGTTTAACTCTTGCAAATATTTTTTGAGAATCGATGACTGAAGAATTCAGGGTAGTGAAATTGGGATAGGCTGGAGTCAGGTAATTTCTTGTTCCCCGGTTTTACCGCTATTGTCATTCCAGTATTCCAGGCAGGCACAATATTCTTTAAATACACAATCCGGCGCGTACCCAGAGCAATAATCAAAACCCATAAATCCGGATGCAGGTATAAAGGTTTTTTCATTCAACGTATTTACTATAAACCGATACCGTAGGTGCGTTGGTAATTTTTCCGGCAGGCTAATATCCAGGTTCCAGGTAAACATTAAATGTTCCATGGCCTTACATAGCTGGCGCATTTCTTTGTCGGTAAGTTGTTCTGCCGGTACGAAATCTTCCGCCTTGAGACCACACCAGTAGCCGAATGTATGGGGCGCCTCTTCACCGGCCACCCAGTTTTCTACCTCCTCCATTTCCTCTTCAAAGGATTTTGGATGGACGGGGTTATCAGGTTGTTCAGATCGTTCTGCAGCAGCAATATCACCTAACAGATGAGGCAGGTACGGGTGCATGGGAAAATTATTTGGTTAAAGATTCTTATCACGTTAGTCAGAAAACACCAGGCATGGCGAGCCGAACAATTCAGCCCATCACTTCACCCCATTCATTTTCTTAATCAAATCCACCTCCTCCTGCTTGTAGGCGCTCCCGTCTTTCCTGAAAATATCGTGAAACCATTCCTTAGGCTCTTCGCCATTGGGAAGGGGTGTATCCCATGCATAAATGGTGTTGGATTTTCCTGCGACAAAGCCCCAGTTGATGGCTCCCACCTGGTGTTTTTTTAACAAGGGAAGGATGTTGGAAAACCGGCTGTTTCGTGTACGGGCCATGTACTCTGTACAAATAAGCGGCCGTCCGTGCGTTTTCAACATCTCAATCACCCGTTGGTGCCACTGCGGCTCTTCATAATCATGATAGGTAATGATATCAGAATTCATTGCCTGGAATGCATTGAGTTCTTCAAAATCCCAGGCCCATAGACCGACACTGATAGGTTGATCCGGGTTCACATCCCTGGCCCATTGAAAAACTTTTTTTAGCAGTGGAAATGACGCCAGCTTTTTGCCGGAATTTCCGGGTTCATTATACAAGTCCCAAAGTAATACACGGGTATCATTTTTAAACCTGCCCATCACATCTTTTACATACCGCTCCAATACAGGGAATTGGGTGGAATCATTAGAAAAAGGATCGCCCGGATCCTGTACCCAGCCTGAATTGTGAATGCCCGGCTTTGGTGCCGGCTGGGTGCCCGCAACCGGTACTTTATTCCAGCAATCATCAAAAAAAACGAACAATGTTTTGATGCGGTGACGGGAAGCAATGGCCAGGAATTTATCCATCCTTTTTTTAAAGCCGGCAGCATCCTGTTTCCAGGCAACACTATGGAGGTACACCCGCATCGTGTTAAATCCTATTTTTTCAGCCCAGTCTAATTCCCGATCGATGGTGGCGGTATCAAAAGACGCTTCCTGCCACATTTCCAACTGGTTAATGGCGGTGCTGGGAAGAAAGTCGGCACCCGTGATCCATGGCTGCTGCTGGTACCAGGCTATGGCTTTTTCAATGGTCCAGACCTGGCCGGGTGATGTTTTGTTTGTAACCGGTAGTTTCTTTTGTGCCGGTACTGAAACGGCGGAAAAAACCAGGAGAATACAAGCGAAGCAATTTTTTGATAATGCTGATACTAACATAATGCTGTTCTTAAACTATACGGTGATGGCAATGCTGTTTGGGGTGACACAAAATAACAAACTTGATTATCTTAGAGCTGAAAGAATCCAACAACATTTAACCAATAGAAAAAACTTCCAGCTATGTCGTTCCAGGCTTACATAGATAATATTAAAACGAAAACCGGTAAAACACCTGATGATTTTAAAGCACTTGCCCAAAAGAAAGGGCTGCTGGATCCGTTGGCAAAAGCGGGTGAAATTGTAGACTGGTTAAAAAAAGACTTTGATCTCGGGCACGGGCATGCCATGGCTATTTACGCAGTGTTTAAAAATCATCCCGCGTCGAAAACAGCAGCAAAAAAAGAGGCCGTTAGTCCCTTTGAATCATTGTCAAAACCAGCGCAACGGGCATTGGCGGGTGCCGGGATTCTCAATCTAAAGCAGCTATCCAAATTAACCGAGGAAGCGTTCTCTGCACTACACGGCATTGGCCCTAACGCTATTAAACAACTTAAACAGGATATGGTAGACAGCGGATTGTCATTTGCCGTTAAAAAGAAATGACGGTACTACCTCGCTTTTATTTACGGTGAGCATAGGCCCACCAAATGAGTAAAGGCTGCAGCACCATGAGCCTTACCCACATAACCCAAACGGGAAAGCAGAACCCGGGTTTTGGAAAACATCCACCTTGCTGTATCATGTAAATATGCGACGGAATAAAGGCGATAAGCATGGCAATGATACCCCAGGCTGCCCATCTCCTGGTAGCTGGAAAAATGAGCCCAATGGCTAAAATAATTTCGAAAATGCCTGCAGCCGCATTCACCAACTCCGGGGCGGTAAGCCATGGAGGTATGATAAGATAGTAGGCTGACGGATTGCGGAAATGATTGATGCCAGCAGCAAAGTAGAACACAATCATTACGATAAGACTGATACGGGTTTTGGACTGGAGTTTTTTTGACAAGGAATTGTTTTGAGTGTTGTTTATGCCAACTATTACACTACACCAACAGCTTATCTGTTCGATTGTTTTATTTTCGGGCCGTACATTTTAAATCTGCCATTTGTCAATACCGATTATCAATAGCAAACTGCCCAATGTAGGTACCACCATTTTTACCGTAATGAGTGCGCTTGCTACCGAACACAAAGCGATCAACCTTGGCCAGGGCTTCCCGGATTTTAATATGAGTGAAGAACTGACCGGCCTGGTAAGCAAAGCCATGCAGGATGGATACAACCAATATGTTCCCATGGCAGGTTATATGCCGTTGAGAGAAGCCATTGTAGCCAAAGTGGAGCGGCTTTATGGCACGCCAATCGATGCGGGAACACAGGTCACCATTACACCTGGCGGTACTTATGCCATTTATTCTTCCATTACCTCGGTCATCAGGCCCGGCGACGAGGTTATTTTATTTGAGCCGGCTTATGATAGCTACCGGCCCAATGTTGAGGTGAATGGCGGTGTGCCGGTGATCGTTAAACTAAAACACCCGGATTACAGCATCGACTGGAATGAAGTGAGAAGCAAAATAACCGGCAAAACAAGAATGATCATGCTCAACAGCCCGCACAACCCTACGGGAAGTGTGCTGGGAGAAAATGACATAGAGCAACTTCGTTCAATTGTACATGATACCAATATTTTGATACTCAGCGACGAAGTGTATGAGCACCTCATTTTTGATGGTAAGCTACACCTGAGTATGCTTAAATATCCAGATTTGATGGAACGTAGTTTTGTATGTTTTTCGTTTGGCAAAACCTACCACTGCACCGGCTGGAAACTAGGATACTGTATAGCGCCGCCGGCTTTTACTACAGAGTTCAGAAAAGTACATCAGTTTAATTGTTTTAGTTGCCATACACCTTCGCAGGTAGCGTTAGCAGAATTTCTGCAACAGGAAGAAAACTACTTATCAGTTGGCCCGTTTTTGCAGGAAAAGAAAGACTATTTTCAACAATTAATGAGCAGCACCAGGTTGCAGCCATTACCAAGTTTTGGAAGTTATTTTCAGTTGTACAGTTACGAAGGTTTATCAGATGAAAAGGAAGCTGATTATGCTATGCGGCTGGTAAAAGAATATGGAGTGGCTACGATACCCACATCGGCATTTTACAGCGATGGAACGAATAACAAAGTATTGCGCTTTTGCTTTGCAAAAAAGAAGGAAACTTTGGAGTTAGCAGTAGAAAGGCTGAAAGAATTATAAACATTTCAAAACAATAATTATGCCCCTTACACGAGAACTTTTAAATGACTTTATAGACCAGTTGGATGAAAATCAACAGGAAAGTTTATTGACATTTCTGAAGAGTGTTATCCCTTTAGCCGGAAGAGTTACTGACGAGCAATACAGCAAGGAATTTCCGGAAGGTGAAGCAGACTTGGAGCAGGACCATCTTACCATAGTGGGAGAAACGGAAGAACCCAAGAAATAAAAGACGGAAACAAAACCAATAATGTCTACCCCCTTTATCTCCATCTGCATCCCAACCTACAAGCGGGCTGACTTGTTTGCAAAACTGTTGGAGTCGATCGTTGTTCAATCCTTCAAAGACTTTGAAATCATTGTAACGGACAATAGCGATGATGATGCCGTGCAACTGGTAGCGGAAAAATTTAAAGAACAGTTACCACTTCAATATATCAGAAACGCACCATCTGTTTCACCAGCTCAGAACTGTAATAAAGTGATGGGTCTTGCAAGAGCGCCCTGGATCAAACTCATGCATGATGATGACTGGTTTGCTTCACCCGATGCCTTGCAATTATTTGCAGATGCAGCACGGAACAGCGGCAAAGATTTTATTTTTTGTGCCAGCAACCACGTGTATTTAGACACCGGTAAGTCAGAGCCTGAACTACTGGAAGGAAAGCGGTTAGAAATGTTTTCCGAATCACATTATGCGCTGTTTTACCTGAACCTTGTTGGGCACCCCAGCGTAGTGATGCACAGAAAAGATGATACCATTTTATACGATGAACAATTTAACTGGGTGCAGGACATCGACTTTTATTTACGTTACCATGCAGCCCACGGTGCATTTGAATATTTGCCGGAGGCGCTGGTAAATATTGGCAAAGGCTCCACGCAGGAGTCAAATAAATATTATAAAAATCCACTGGTGGAATTACCGGAATATTTCCGGCTACTGGAAAAATATCCCGCCGATCTGCCGCTACAAAACCGCTACGTTTTTCACCTCGTCTGGAATATGATAAAGCGGTATAAAATAAAGGATATTGCAGGCATCCGTGCGCTTGGCTTTAAGGGCATCGTGCCGGCGGGCACCGAAACCATTATTAAATATCAGGAAAAAATTCCCCGCATTATATTGAAGCAAACGCCCTGGAGTCAACGACTGATGGGGCGGCTATTTAAGCGGGTGGCGGCTCGCTAAGCCAGGCTCGTTTACAATTTGTTCATCATTTGTTCATCTTAAGTTTATGTGCTGCTAACACTGTGGTAATGCAACCATTTGAGATTTGCTAAACCGCAATTCTAATGGAACGTCGTGCCGTAGAAGTAGTCATCATCAGCGATTTGCATCTTGGCACCTATGGTTGCCATGCAAAGGAAATCCTTAATTATCTCAAGAGCATCCAGCCCGGCTTGCTCATCCTCAATGGCGACATTATAGATATCTGGAATTTCACCAAACGTTATTTCCCGGCCAGCCATATGCAGGTGATCAAAGAGATCATGAATTTTATCAGCAATGGAACAAGGGTCATTTATATCACCGGAAACCACGACGAATTGCTTCGCCGCTACAGCGACATGCAGATGGGCAATTTTCAACTGGTGGATAAAATGGTGATGGAGATCAATGGAAAAATGTGCTGGATATTTCATGGGGATGTATTTGATGCCACCACTAAGGGAAGCGCCAAGATATTAGCCAAACTCGGCGGCAAAGGTTACGACTTACTCATACTTATAAACCGGTTTATTAACTGGTGTTTGCACCTGTTTGGTCGGGAGAAAATGAGCCTTTCAAAAAAGGTAAAAGACAGCGTAAAAAAAGCCGTAGCCTGGATCGGGAATTTTGAGCAAACAGCGGCCGAACTGGCCATTGAAAAAAATTACGACTATGTGATATGCGGCCATATACACCAGCCACAAAAAAGGGTGGTAGAGACAGCCAAAGGCAAAGTAACCTATCTCAACAGCGGCGACTGGATCGAGAATTTAACCGCCCTCGAGTATCATCAAAACGACTGGCATATTTATACTTACAACGCTACCGCTTTTGAAAAAAGCAAGGTGCAGAAAGAAACGCATGAACTCAATGTGATGACCAATGACGTGATGTTGTATATCAGTTCGCTGGCAGGATGAACGATGGGCAATGAGCAATAGGCAATAGGCGAAAGGCGAAAGGCAAAAGGCAAAAGGCAAAAGGCAGAAGGCAAAAGGGAATACGCAAAGGGCAAAGGGCTCGGAAATATTCAAATGATGATGTGGAAGAATCAATGTTTGGATCAGCACAAAAGCACCGTCCCTCTCCGCGAGGAGAGGGAAAGAGGGTGAGGCCTAACTGAGAGCGGCAACAGCTTTGATATAAAACAATAATACATGACAAAAATACTTTACGCGATACAGGCCACCGGCAATGGCCACATCAGCCGGGCCATCCAACTAATGCCTTACCTGCAACGGTTTGGCCAGGTAGATACATTCGTCAGTGGAGCGAATGCCACGTTGGATGTACCGTTTCCTGTAAAGTACAGGAGTAAAGGCATGAGCCTTTTTTATGGCAAATGTGGCGGTTTGGATTACTGGACACTCGCAAAAAATACCAATCTTTTTCGCATCCATAAAGAGGCCAGGGATTTGCCCGTAGAGCAGTATGATGTGGTGATCAACGACTTTGAACACATCACCGCACTGGCTTGTAAAAAGAAGAAAATCCCATCGGTACAATTTGGTCACCAGGCCAGCTTTATGAGCGCCGCCACGCCAAGACCGCAACAGAAAAGCCGGCTAGGAGAAATCATTTTAAAGCAGTATGCCAAAGCCAGCAATTATATCGGGCTGCATTTTCAGCCATACGACGAATTTATTTTTCCACCTGTAGTCAAAGATATTTTTATCAACTCCCGGCCAACGAATGAAGGTCATATAACTGTGTACCTGCCGGCCTTTCAGCAGGATTGTTTGCTTGGATATTTGCAAGCATTGTCTGACGTTCATTTTCATTTCTTTTTGCCGACTGTAAAAGCAATCTACCGGGAAGCCAACATTACCTATATACCTGTAAGTAATCAACTGTTTAACCAAAGCCTTTTAAGTTGCCACGGCATTATTACCGGTGGTGGTTTTGAAACCCCGGCTGAGGCATTGTACCTGGGTAAACGGCTGATGTCAATTCCTATTAAAGGGCAATACGAACAGCAGTGCAATGCAGCTGCGTTACAACAGATGGGCGTAACGGTATTGGAAGATGTAAAAGATGATTTTGCAGTGCAAATAACAACCTGGCTGGGTCAGAAACAAAAGCATATTACCCAACAGGCAAATGATATAAACAGGACGCTTCAGTTTTTATTTGATACCTATCCATCAAAAAAACAAGCCGGCATTTTTGAATTACAAACTACCAATGAGCCGGAAAGAGATTTTGTGTAGGAATCTACATTAAGACCTTCTTCTCCCTGATCAGTTGCCTGATTTTCTCCATTTTCGGGTCTTCATTTTTCCTTAAATAACTACTCCCGGGTGGTACATAAATATCAGGCAAAATACCCCGCCCATCGTGTGGCAGGTTTTTGTCTACCACCAGCCTGTATAGTGGTAGCCGTACTCTGATGCCGGTATTCGGCAACACTACATCAGGAATATTTACCGCCGTATTGCCATAAGCACCGCCGCCTGTTTCTTCGCCTATAACGGTTACGTTTTTCTGCCCTTTCAATGGATGGATAAACAGGGTAGCAGCAGAGAAAGTATAGCCGCCGGTAATAATATATACTTGCCCGTCGTAATGATTTTTTTTGAAGGGTTTATAGTGCCTTCTTTCGAGCTGTTTAAAATGGTACAACCCGTTTTTTCTGAATGGGCTCACCAGCCAATGCTCCAGCTTATACCAAAAACCGTGTTTGACGGAGCCGGGATAGGCATATTTAAAGTTTACCGCTACTGCGCTGTCGGCCACCTTGAAAGCATGGTCGCTGATGTACCGCGTAAGCCGGGTGCTCTTACTGATATTGCCCCCGCCATTTTCCCGCAATTCTATCACCAGGTTGGGTATGTTCTGCTCTTTCAGCGTTCTGAAGCTTTCCCTGAAAAAACGGTTTAGTTTGTTTTTTGAAAAAGTATTCAGGAGCATGTAAGCCAGGTGGTTGGCAGTATCAATCCTGAGGCTCCGGTTGCTCAGTAATTCAAAATTTCGCAGTTCCTTTTTCGAAGGCTTTTGGGGCCTTGCCTGTGGTGTTGCAATTCTGCGCCGGTCTAAAGTATCTGCCCGGGGATTGTAATTAAAAAGCCGCTTGAATTTGGTGCTGCCATCTGGCGCCACGTATTCGAAAGTATAATAATCGCTGAGGCCAAAAGTATAGCGGTAATAGGTGGGAAAGCTATTGCTGAGTACCTGGTATTTAAAATTATTGCCAAACCCGTCGGCGGAGATCAACCGCCCCATTTGGCTGATAAGTTCTGCCGCCGGCCTGCCATTCACCGACCGGATAATCGTTCCGCGAACCAAATCCGAATCGCGGCGAAATGCATTGCCACTTACAACTAAGCTATCGCCTCCCCAGGTCTTCATGGCGATCGGAAATTGTAGTTCATATCGTTGCCTGGCAGAATATTTTCCAAAGCCTTTGGAAAGCCTGACGCTGGTGTGACCGCACTTAATTTTTTCTGCTGCCATGGCCAGCCTGTTTCTAAATTCCATTTCGGTGAGGGAATCGGTGAGACTGTTTTCCAGTTCGTTAAAACCTTTATCCACCGTGTCTTTAGGATTGTACCAGTACAAGCTGGGATGATTTTGCTGCCAGGTTTTCCAGGCCACGTCAAAATCCTGCTTCAGTTCGTTGGGGCCATATTTTTTATTGGGATTATAGGATTGACTGGAAGAAGCACAGCTGCCAAGGAAAAAAATGATGCCGCAAGCCAGCACGAAATGCATCGCCAGTTTGTAAATGACAGTATGAGATGCAGCATGTTCCGTAAAGCGTTGTTGTTGAATGGAGCGTCGCCAATGTCGCATCATAGTAGTAATACAGCTGGGGTCAAAAAAATAAAACTACGACTTGAAGGCATGTGATCATGAAAAGAGAAATCTTAAATTTTAGCCGGGAATGGTCTCAAACCCCCGATCGCCGATAGATCAGCGAAGAGTGTCGCCTGCAAATTTTTTTTGGTGATGACGAAATTCGCTATCATATTTGCGACACGATGGAGCAAATTAATCATACTCAAAGCTGGTGGCAGATCGAACTTTTATAAGTCGAAGTGCTATTGCTATGTTATGAAACAACATAAACTAACTGAAAGCCTCGACAGATGTCGGGGCTTTTTTTTATGTCTGCACCTGGATTTGAGTGGATTTTTTGGATTAAAGGGATGTTGGGGAAGCAAACCCATGATTTTATTTCCAGATAATCCCACAAGTCACTTACAACCTGGTTCAGGCACTTCACTCAAATCACGGTTCAGAAAAAAGGATAATTATGAAAAAGATTGCGATTCAAACAACCTGTAAAAAAATGCTGGCCGATGTGCATACGCCGGTGGGCATTTACCTGCGCC